>JAFKKM010000023.1 GCA_017305555.1 Hyphomicrobiales bacterium
GGATACATCTCGTGGAAGGCTCGCGCGCCACGTGCGGCGAGCAACGGGATATCGCGAACCTTGTAGGCCGCCGGCAATTCCTTCGACAGCGACCAGTTGTTGGAAATCTCGTGATCGTCCCACTGCACGAAGATCGGCACCTCGGCGTTGAAGGCGCGGACATGTTCGTCGAGCAGATTGTATTTATGCGCGGCGCGAAACTCGGTGAGCGTTTCCGCGACCTTGGCCTTCTCTTCGACGACGAGGTTATTCCACACCTTGCCGTCTGGTAGTTTCACTTCGCTGACGATCGGCCCATCGGCGTAAATCGTATCGCCGGAATGCAACAGGAAGTCCGGCTTGTACTTGCGCATGGTGGCATAGGTGAACATTCCTCCGTCATCGGGATTGATACCCCAGCCCTGGCCGGCGACGTCACCACCCCAAACGAAGCTGACGTCGCGGCGGCCTGCCGGCGCAGTGCGGAAGCGGCCGACCACCGGTTCGCTCTCGACACTCGAGTGCGAGAGATCGCGAAACTTGACGCGATAGAAAATGTCCTGATCGGAGGGCAGATTGTCGACCAACAGCTTCGCGGTGAAGTCGGTTTCCGGCAGCGCGGCGATCGGCGGCAGCGCACGCGCGTTGCGAAACGATTCCGTAGTGGAAACCTCCACCAGCATCTGCGAGGGGCGATCCGCGCGCGACCAGATCACGCCACTGTCGATGCCGACATCGCCGGACTGCACGCCATGACCGATCAACGGACGATCCGCCGCGCGGCTGAGATAGGGCATCGCCATATTGCCGGCGAGGCCGATGCCGGTGGCGGTCGCGGTGGTGAGAAAGCGGCGGCGGGACAGGCGGAACGTCATCGGTGCTTCCTTGGAAACGTTTTAGGGAGGCAACCTCTATGCAGCGGCTATCTGACAGCCACGGGACGTTTGCGTGACAGATTGACTACGACGAACTGGCGATCAACTGCACATTGGCCTTCAGGGTGTCCTTGGGTTCGTTCGGCGGCAACGTCGCCAGCCACATCTTGCGATCCGCCACTGCGTTGTGGAACTGCTCCAGCGCGATGCTGAACGCCGTCAGCGCACCCTGCTCGATGCCGCCGCGCTCGAAGCAATCCAGCGTGGAGCGAAGAATATCGTCGGCCTCGGCCTGCATACGATCGAGTTCCTCGATCGAATCGCTGCGTCGCGCCAGCGCCAGCATGTCGAGCAGGCGGCCTCGGTGCGAGGTATTGCTGGTCCGCTCGTCGCGCTTGAAGTAGCTCGCGAACCAGGCGCCCAGCGATCCAAGCGCCGACAATCCCATCAGCGCCCACCAGATGTAATCGCCGTAGCGATCCATGAAGGATTTTTCTTCGCCATCGACATAGGCGGCGGCACCGGGATGCGCTGGCAACACGGCATCCTTGTCAGTATCGGGCGTCTCGATCTTCGCCGCGAGCGGGAAGTCGGTCGCCACCTCTTGCCGGATCGCAAAAATTTCCCGTGTCAGCGCCGCCACCGTCGCCTCGGACAACGTGTCCCGCGCCACGATGTGATACCCGAAGCTGATGGTTTTGATTTCGCTCTGGGGGCGTGCCGGTGCGCCACCGAAAACACCTGCGGGAATTTCCGCCGTGTCATAGACCGGGTTGTTTTGCACGATGGCATCGGCGGCATCGATCGGCAGGAAGCTCGGCGAGCCGGCATCGCGCAAGGCAGCCGCGATGGTTTCCGAGATCAACCGGCCGCCAATGGGACCTGCTACGAGATACGCATCGGCTTTATGATTTCGAACAGCCTCGGAGACTTCCGGCGGCGCGAGCTGGATCACGTTCACCTGGTCCGGCTCGACGCCGTACTGGCGCAAAATGAGATGGAGCAGTTTCACGTTCGCTTGCGTCCGCCCGATCACGCCGATGCGGCGGCCGGCGAGTTGCGCGATGCTGGTGATCTTTCCGGCGTTCGCGACCTCGGCCAGATCGGTTTTGGGCGGCGACGGCACCAGCAGCATCACGACATTTTTGCGCAGTGTGGCCACCGCCTGAGCATTCTTCGGGATGTCGAGATCGCCGCGAACGACCGCAAGATCCGCCGTGCCGTCCTTGATCGCCGCGGCACTGGCATTGACGCTATCGGTGAGCACCGGACGCAACCGGACCGACTCATGCTGGCGCGCGAACACCTGCGCCATGGTCTGGATCACCTTGACGTCGTCGCTGTTGGTCGGCCCAACCGCGATCCGCAACGTCACCGGGCGCATGGCGAAGTAATAGGCGCCCGCCACAAGCCCGATCAGCGCCAGCGTCCCCGCCAGCGTGATCAACATGACCTTTCGTTTGGCGGAACGCGGCGACAGCGGCGCGGGCGCGCCCTCGCGGCCATCGGCATCGCGGCGCGCGCCTTCCGATGCGGTGTTGACGCTCAATGTCGGCGATCCGATCGTATCAACAGTCATCTCCTCGCGAATGGCTGGCAATCGAGCGGCTACGGTGAACCCGCTAGGGGAAGGCTTGGAACGTCTTTGGTTCAATATTGTGGCACGGATCGATCCCAGCGGTTTCGGTGTTAGAATAAAGTTCGCGTGAAGAAGCACGCCCACTCAAATCACAAGCACGGAGGTATGGTCATGGCGGAACGGCTGTCGAAGGAAGCACGGGCAACCGCGTTGAAGGAACTCAAGGGCTGGGCCGAAGTGCAAGGCCGGGACGCCATCAGCCGAACGTTCGTGTTCAAGGATTTCAACGAGGCGTTCGGCTTCATGGCGCGGGTGGCGCTGGCCGCCGAAAAGGCCGATCACCATCCGGAATGGCGCAACGTCTACAAGACCGTGGAGGTCGTGCTCTCCACCCACGATGCCGGCGGCGTCACCGCGCGCGATATCGGTCTGGCGAAGGTCATGAATGCCGCCGCCGGGCAACTCGGCGTCTAGGCGTTGGTTTGACGCGTTTTCTTCACGCGAACCGGATTCCACTTCGCTCAAAAACGCTATGGACCGCCGCTTGTACCGGCGCTGGCACATGACCAAATAATGGGCATGAAGCGTTTGGCCCCGGCTGTATTGCCGCACCGTTCAGGGAATCTTGCGATGACAACCGAGCAGACCATGGACTTCGAGCCGGCCTCGCGTCTGGCCGAAGACCCGGCACGGCTGCGCAAGGAATTCTGGAAGAAGCTGAAGCGCGTGGCGGCGAAGCTTCCCTTCGTCGAGGATTTGCTGGCGGCCTATTACTGCGCCTTCGACCGCCAGACACCGCGCCATGTCCAGGCGGCGCTGCTTGGCGCGCTGGCCTATTTCATCCTGCCGTTCGATGTCGTGCCGGACCTGATGCCGGTGCTGGGCTTCACCGACGACGCCGCAGTGCTCGCCACCGCGCTCCGCATGGTCGCAAGCCACATCAAGCCCGAACACCGCGACGCCGCCCACGCGGCATTGACGCGCGGGCTGGAGGATGATGCGGCGGCGTGATCTCCAAATACGAAGTCGCCCCTGCGCAGGCAGGGGCCCATAACCCCTGACATCAATTATTTGACAACGTCGCGCGGCAGATTTTCATCACCCGTCGACGACAGAGCGTATGGGTCCCTGCCTGCGCAGGGACGACCACAACTCATGTCATCCCGCCTCCTCACGGATGCAGGATCACCTTGCCCATCGCCTTGCGGCCGGCGAGCACCTTCAATGCGTCGGTGGTCTGCGCCAAGGGGAAGGTGCGGTCGACGTGCGACGACAGCTTGCCTTCCGCGGTCCACTTCGCCAGCCGCTCGAGGTTGGCGCGGTTCTTCGCCGGATTGATCTTGGTCCATGCGCCCCAGAATACGCCGCGGATATCGCAGCCTTTCAGCAGCGCGAGATTGAGCGGCATCTTCGGAATTTCGCCGGCGGCGAAACCGATCACCAGGAAGCGACCTTCCCAGGCGATGGCGCGCAGCGCGGCTTCCGAATAGCTGCCGCCGACGGGATCATAGACGATGTCGACGCCCTTGCCGCCGGTGAGCTTCTTCAAGCCTTCCTTGAGATCTTCCTTGCTGTAGTTCAGCGTCAGTTCGGCGCCGTGCTCTTTCGCGAAGGCCAGCTTTTCGTCGGAGGAGGCGCAGGCGATCACCTTGAGCCCCAGCAGCTTACCGATCTCGCAGGCGGCGAGACCGGTACCACCGGCGGCGCCGAGGACCGCGAGCGTCTCGCCCGGCTTCGGGCTGGCGCGATCTTCCAACGCGTGCAGCGTGGTGCCGTAGATGATGGTGATGCCGGCGGCGCGGTCGAAATCGAGATTGTCCGGAATCTTGATGATGGCAGACGCCGGCAACGCGATCTTCTCACGCGCGCCGTTATGTCCGCACGACGCCATCACGCGATCGCCAACCTTGAGATCGGTGACGCCCGCGCCGACGCTCTCGATCACGCCGGCGACCTCCGCCGACGGCGAGAACGGGAACGGCGGCTTGATCTGGTACTTGCCCTGAATCATCAGGAGATCGAAGAAATTCAGCGCCGCCGCCTTGATCGCGATCACCGCCTCGCCGGGGCTGGCGACCGGATCGGGAATATCCGCAAGCACGAGATCGTCGGGGCCGCAATATTGGGAGCAGAGGATGGCTTTCATGAACACACCTGAAGTTGCCAGACGAACTGGATGACACGCACGAAGCGGAATGATGAGGCTTTTTGCCGGATTTGGCCGCAGGCTACAATCTGATTCGAAAGTCGCGCGCGTTGCAAGATGCACGAGAAGCCGCAGCACGCGGTTATTCCGGGTGATGGAAGGATTCAAACGATGTTCGAAAAGACATTGCTGGCGGGCAAGCGCATTCTCGTCACTGGCGGCGGCTCGGGCCTCGGCGCAGCGATGGCGAAACGTTTCGGCGAACTCGGCGCGGAACTGGTGATTTGCGGCCGACGGCGCGAGATACTGGACGCGACCGCGCAACGCCTGCGCGACGAAACCGGCGCGACGGTTCATGTCATGCCATGCGACATTCGCGATGCGGCGGCCGTCGACGACATGATGGATGCGATCTGGCGCAACGCGCCGCTCGACGTGCTGATCAACAACGCCGCCGCAACCTTCATCGCGCAGAGCGAACATCTGTCGCCGCGCGCGGCGGACGCGGTTCTCGCGCCGACATTGCATGGCACGATGTATTGCACGCTTGCCGCCGGCAAACGCTGGATCGAATCGCATCATCGCGGCGTGGCGCTCAGCATCCTCTCGACATCGACCATCACCGGCCGCGCCTTCACGGTGCCGTCGGCGATGGCGAAGTCTGCCGTGCTGGCGATGACGAAAAGCCTCGCGGTAGAATGGGGACCGAAAGGCGTTCGCCTCGTCGCGATCGCACCCGGCTCGTTTCCGACACCGGGCGCATCGGGACAGTTGCAAGCCAAGGGGCGCACCGATGGCGCGGCAAGAAACCCGCTCGGCCGCGTCGGTGATCACAGTGAACTCGCCGATCTCGCCAGCTTCCTGATTTCCGATCGCGCCGGGTACATCAACGGTGAGATGGTGGTACAGGACGGCGGCGCGCATCTGCGCTCGTCGGGTGCCGAAGATCTGCTGCAATGGACCGATGCGCAATGGGCCGAGCAACGCGAGGCCGTGCATACCCGCAACATGACCAAACGGTAATCGCCATCATCGGCACAAAATGCTATGTCCCCCTCATGCAGATTCGGGGCAATTCAAGGCAAAGCCATCTTCCAGTCACAATGCTACGAGAACGAGGCCCGGTGATGTCGGTGCGGGGTACGTTGATCCTTCTGGCAGGCGCGATGCTATGCGCGAGTTCGACGCTTGCGCTTGCACAGCGCGGCGCGAGAGCCGCCAAGCCGGAAGCGCATCATGCCGCCGGCAGCAGCGAGCCGACGCTGCTCGGTCAATTTGGTAGCTGGGGCGCCTACACCGCCTCCCCCCACGGCAAGAAGGTCTGCTTCGCGCTGGCCAAGCCGTCGTCGTCGAAGACCAATCCGCCCAACCGGCCGCGCGACCCGGCCTATGCCTTCATCTCCAGCCGCCCGGCAGAGAAAGTCGTCAACGAAGTTTCGATCATGATCGGTTATCCGGCGAAGCCCGGTTCGGAATCGACGCTCGAGGTCGGTGGCGCGCGTTATGCGATGTATACCCAGGGCGACGGGCTCTGGATCAAGAACGCCGCCGAGGAAGAAAAGCTGGTCGAGGCCATGCGCAAGAGCGGCGAGATCACCGTCAAGGCGATGTCCAGCAAAGGCACCCAGACCACCGACGTGTTCTCGCTGAAGGGCCTGTCGCAGGCGCTGGACCGCATGGCGCACGACTGTCGCCGCTAAATCCTGGCCCGGCTCGGCGGGATTCGGGCATTTGCGCCTTTGCAGCGGGCGCGGGAAAGCCTATTTGAGGCGGCAGAAGACCTAGCCGTCCCTTAAAAAGCAGACCCGAGTTCCATGACTGTTTCGCCTGCCGAAGCCGGTTCCACCAGCGACGCCGCGCGCCTTCGAGCGCTGCCGCCCGGTGACGTGCCGCTGGAGAAGACCCCGCTGGAGAGCTACGTGCCGCCGGCCGTGCCGTCGCTGGTCGGCCTCTCCCGCACCGAACTTGCCGACCTGCTCGGCGGCATCGGCGTGGCTCCGGCACAGCGCAAGATGCGGGTGCAGCAGCTCTGGCACTGGATGTATGTGCGCGGCGTCGCCGATTTCGATGCCATGACCACGATCTCGAAGGAGATGCGCGCGCAGCTTGCCGGGCACTTCACCGTGGCGCGGCCCGAAGTCGTCGCCGAACAGATTTCCAACGACGGCACCCGCAAGTGGCTGCTGCGGTTGCCGAGCGGCACCGCCGGCGAGAATCCGCACGAAGTCGAATGCGTCTATATTCCCGAAACCGATCGCGGCACGCTGTGCGTCTCCTCGCAGGTCGGCTGCACGTTGAACTGTTCATTTTGCCATACCGGCACGCAGCGGCTGGTGCGCAACCTCACTGCGGGCGAGATCGTCGGCCAGATCATGGTCGCGCGCGACCGCCTCAACGACTGGGCCGATCGCGCGACGCCGACCGGCAACCGCCTCGTCACCAACATCGTGATGATGGGCATGGGCGAACCGCTCTATAATTTCGACGCGGTGCGCGATGCATTGTTGATCGTCACCGACGGCGACGGCATCGGCATCTCCAAGCGTCGCGTCACCTTGTCAACCTCCGGCGTCGTGCCGAACATTGTCCGCACCGGCGCGGAGATCGGCGTGTCGCTGGCGATTTCGCTGCACGCGGTGCGCGACGAGTTGCGCAACGAACTGGTGCCGCTGAACCGGAAGTATCCGCTGGCCGAACTGCTGCAAGCCTGCCGCGACTATCCCGGCGCATCGAACGCGCGTCGCATCACCTTCGAATATGTGATGCTGAAAGGCGTCAACGATTCGCTCGACGATGCGAAGCTGCTGGTGAAGTTGCTCAAGGGCATTCCCGCCAAGATCAATTTGATCCCGTTCAATCCGTGGCCCGGTACGCGCTACGAATGCTCCGACTGGGATCAGATCGAGAAATTTTCCGAATACGTCTTCAACGCCGGCTACTCGTCGCCGGTGCGCACGCCGCGCGGCCGCGACATCCTCGCCGCTTGCGGACAGTTGAAATCGGAGACGGAAAAACTCTCCGCCCGCGAACGCCAGGCGCTCCGTGCCATGGCGATGACGGATTGAGGCTCACATTGCGAAACAGCGTCATTTCAAAAACCTGACCGGAAATTCGTTTTGCAGGTGGATTTGCACCACGAAAATCGTCGTCCCCGCGCAGGCGGTGACCCATACGCCGC
Source organism: Hyphomicrobiales bacterium (assembly GCA_017305555.1). Taxonomy (GTDB): domain Bacteria; phylum Pseudomonadota; class Alphaproteobacteria; order Rhizobiales; family Xanthobacteraceae; genus 62-47. The sequence goes on from JAFKKM010000023.1 coordinate 7,758, forward strand.
AGCGGTTCGGTTTCATCAACCGGGGTGGTGTAAGTTTATAACAACCGATGCCAGGGGTTATGGGTCCCCGCCTGCGCGGGGACGACGCCGTGGGTGGTGCCGGCGACTGCATGCCGCGACAGCGGATTGCGGCGAGGAGACAACGCCGCCATGTCCCTGATCGGCCACCTCTTCGCGATCGTGATCGGCCTTGCGCTGGCGTGTTTCGCCGCCGGCATGGTGATCGTGCTCGCGATCCTGTTTCCGGACTGGAGCAACATGGCGCTCGGCCCAATCGATCCCGATGCGTTCCATGTGCTGTTCGCCTTCGGCTTCATCTTCGTCAGCGGCTTCGCGCTGCTGCCGGCGCTGCTGATCGTGTTGATCACCGAAGCCTTCAGTATTCGCAAGGCGCTGACTTACGCGGTTGGCGGCGCGCTCACCGGGCTTGCCTGCTATCTCGGCTTGGTGCCGTTCGATCCGAACACCATGAGCTTCGACGGCATCGTGCGGCGGCACCTCGAAATCATGATGGGCGCGGGCGTCGTCGCCGGCGCGGTCTATTGGCTGATCGCCGGGCGCAAGGCCGGCCTATGGCGCGAGCCGCCGGCACCGCAGGCACCTCCGGCACCACCGCCGACCTGAGCCGCACCACAGACTTCCCCCGCTCCTCTACCTCGGCTAAACCCCCGCCATGAACCGCACCGGACTTTTCATCGCGCTCGGCCTCGCGCTCGTCATCGGGGTGGCGTTCGGCATTTACCCCGAACTGGACCTGAAACTCGCCGCGCTGTTCTACGATCCCGCGATCAAGGACTTTCCGGCGCGGCTGCATCCGCTTGCCAATTTCGCCCGGGATGCGGCGATGTGGGTGGCGTGGGCTTTCGCACTTCCCTCCATCGTCGCGCTGGTTGTGAAGATGTTCCGGCCCGACCGCCCGCTGCTGGTGCGCGGCCGCACCGTCGCCTTCCTGCTGCTGACGCTGCTGCTCTCTGCCGGCGTGCTGACCAACTTCACCTTCAAGAGCTTCTGGGGCCGACCCCGTCCGGTAACCGTGACCGAATTCAACGGCCCACTCCCGTTCGTGGCGTGGTGGGATCATCGCGGCCAGTGCCCGAAAAACTGCTCGTTCTTCTCCGGTGAAGGCGCCACCGCGTTTTGGACGCTGGCGCCTGCGGCGCTGGCACCGCCGGCTTGGCGGCCGCTGGCCTATACCGGCGCGGTGATTTTCGGCGCACTCACCAGCGGCCTCCGGATGGCGTTCGGCGGCCACTTCTTCACTGACGTCTCGATCGCCGGGCTCGTCACCTTCTTCGTGATCTGGTTGCTGCACGGCTATTTCTACCGCTGGCCGTCGACCCGGACCACCGACGAACGGATCGACGCCGCGCTGACGCGTTTCGCCTGGCCCGGCTACCGGATGATGCAGCGCTGGCGCGGCCGCGACGTCGGGCCCACACCGTCGCGGTGAGTCCCCATCAGTGCGGCCGCGCTGCCCGGTGGCGCGACGTTTGATATTCGCGTAGTAAAATCGCAGACGAAAACCGGTCGATTGGAAGCTTCATGAGTACGATTTTAAAGAACCTGCCCAAAGGCGAAAATGTCGGCATCGCGTTCTCGGGTGGGCTCGATACCAGTGCGGCGCTGCTTTGGATGAAGCAGAAGGGCGCCCGCGTGTTCGCCTATACCGCCAATCTCGGCCAGCCGGACGAGGCCGACTACGACGAGATTCCGCGCAAGGCGATGGAGTTCGGCGCCGAGAAGGCCCGCCTCGTCGATTGCCGTACCCAACTGGTCCACGAAGGCATCGCGGCGATCCAGGCCGGCGCCTTTCACGTCTCGACTGGCGGCATCGCTTATTTCAACACCACCCCGCTCGGGCGCGCCGTCACCGGCACCATGCTGGTGTCAGCGATGAAAGAGGATAGTGTCAACATCTGGGGCGACGGCTCGACCTACAAGGGCAACGACATCGAACGGTTCTACCGCTACGGGCTGCTGACCAATCCGGAGCTGCGCATCTACAAGCCGTGGCTCGACCAACAGTTCATCGACGAACTCGGTGGCCGTGCGGAAATGTCGGCGTTCATGACCGCCAACGGCTTCGCCTACAAGATGAGCGCCGAGAAGGCTTATTCGACCGACAGCAATATCCTCGGTGCCACCCACGAGGCCAAGGATCTCGAACACCTCAGTAGCGGCATCACCATCGTCAACCCGATCATGGGCGTGCCGTTCTGGCGCGACGACTGCGCGGTCAAAGCCGAGAAGGTCACGGTGCGATTTGAAGAGGGCCAGCCGGTCGCGCTGAACGGCAAGACCTTCACCGATCCCGTCGCGATGTTCCTCGAAGCCAACGCCATCGGCGGCCGGCATGGCCTCGGCATGAGCGACCAGATCGAGAACCGCATCATCGAGGCGAAGAGCCGCGGCATCTATGAGGCGCCGGCCATGGCGCTGCTGCACATTGCCTACGAGCGCCTCGTCACCGGCATTCACAACGAAGACACCATCGAACAATATCGCATCAACGGCATGAAACTCGGCCGCCTGCTGTATCAGGGGCGGTGGTTCGACTCGCAGGCCCTGATGCTGCGCGAAACCGCGCAACGCTGGGTGGCCCGCGCCGTCACCGGCGAGGTGACGCTCGAACTGCGTCGCGGCAACGACTATTCGATCATGAACACCGAGAGCCCCAACCTGACCTATGCGCCGGAGCGGCTAAGCATGGAGAAGGTCGAGGATGCAGCCTTCACGCCGGCGGATCGCATCGGCCAACTGACCATGCGCAACCTCGACATCACCGACACCCGCGCCAAGTTGAACCTCTACGCCAAGACGGGTCTGATTTCGGCTCCGGAAGGTTCGAACATTCCCAAGCTGGAGAACGACAAGAGCTAAGTTGCGCGGCAACTCGCGATCATGGCACCGTCTATCCACTCGTCATGGCCGGGCTTGACCCGGCCATCCACGTTTTGACATACGAGAAAGAAGGCGTGGATCACCGGGACAAGCCCGGTGATGACGTCCACACGTAGGATACCGCGTCGGCAACTGACTGAGACTAGACGCTGTTTGTGTAACTGGATGCTTCGCATAAACCGGAACTGAGCCATGGAGACCACCTGCGGATTGTCTCGCAGGCTATCCGGTCTTCTCCATCCAGTAAGCCGCCGTGCTGTAGGGCACGCTGACCGTATCCTTGCCGGCAAGCGCCGGCGTTACCGCGATCAAGGCGCGTAATCGCGCGATAATCTTCGTCGTCTCGTCCGAAGGCAGCGCGGCAATGAAGCTCGTCGAGCACACACGATCGATGATCGTCTCGTCCGGCGATCCCACATGGCAATGCGGGAAGTGCTCTTCCTGCAATGGGCTGAAACCGTCGGCGGGAAAAGCCCGACGCCAGGCGCCATTGGCGTAGCGCGGCGTGTCGCCTTCGTAAGGCGTGATGATCGCGGTGAGCGCCTTGATCCAATCGACGCTTTCGTCACGCACATTCCATATCAGGCCGAGCCTACCGCCGGGTTTCAACACACGCCGGATTTCAGCAAGCGCCTGTCCGGTGGCGAACCAATGAAAGGCCTGCGCGCAGGTCACGGCATCAACGCTGTCGTCAGGCAGAGGGATCGACGTTGCCGTGCCGTCATAGGTCACGACGTTCGGCTGCGCCTGCACGATCTTGGCGCGCATCTCCCTGATCGGCTCGACGGCGATCACCTGCGCGCCGGTCTTCAGAAGATAGGCCGTGAATTTTCCAGTTCCGGCACCGAGATCGATCACGCTTCGTCCGCCGCACAGGCCGAGCCTATCGCGCAACCAATCGACGATGGCGTCAGGATAGTCGGGACGCCCGCGCGCGTAGATGTCAGCCTTCGCTGAAAAGCCCTGCGCGGCGGACCGGTGAATATCGTTTCTGCCGTCGTCCATGACACTCTCCATCGCGCGTCGTTTAGCGAGCCGCGATGTCTTCATTATGGAAAAATGGCCGGGATCGCGCTCCCGGCCATTTTGGTTTTGTACTTGCGCTCGTTCAGCGCGGCGGCGCGGCGGACGCCGTTCCGCCGTTCAGCAGCGGCGTGATGCGGCGGACGGTGACGCGGCGATTTTCCCGCGACGCGCCGTCGGTCTGCACCTTCAGGTTCTGCTCGCCGTAACCCTGCGTCACCAGATTCTCCGGTGGCACCTGGAATTGCTGCGTCAGCAATTCCGCCGCCGACTGTGCGCGGCGATCCGACAGCGACAGGTTGTCGACGTCGTTGCCGACCGCATCGGTGTGGCCTTCAATCAGGAACACCTCGCGCGGATTGCGCTGGATCGCACGGTTGATGCCATCGGCGATCACCTGCAACTTCGCGGCCTGATCCGGCGGGATCTCCCACGACCCGGTTTCGAAGTTGATAGTGTCGAGATCAATGCTTGGCATCCGCGCGCGCACCATCGGGCTGTAGCGGACCTCGTCGAGCGTGTAAGCGCGCTCGATCCGCTCCACCGGCGGTGCCATCAAGGTGTCGTAGATCACCTCCGGCGGCGCGTCTTCCGCTTCGACGATGTAACGGTCACGCGGGATTGCGATCCGCGGCGGCGGCAGCGATACGAAGTAACCGCCGATCGCACCGGCGACCACGCCAGCGGCGACACCGGCCGCGACCGAGCCGCCCCGGCCACCACGATGGTCGTGACGGTCGTTATCGATGATGACGATTTCCTGACCGCGCTGATCGCGGCGGATTCGCCGCAACATACGTCCATCGCGATCGTTCACCGTGATGATCTGCGTGCCGTCGGGGCGCACCACGATCGTTCGAGTGTCGTTGCCCGCGCGCTCCTGCCGGATATCGCGCGCACCGCGACGGAAGCGATCGTCTTCGTTGTGCTGGATGAACGAATGCCCGCTCGGATCGCGCACGATGACGCGGCCTGGCTCGGTGATGATGGTTCGTCCGCCCTGCTGGGTCTCACGCCGTTCGGAACGGAAGTCCTCGATGCGGCGCGGACCTTGTTGCGTGCCCGGTGCAACCACCTTGTCGGCAACCGGTGGCGGCGGCGGCAACGGCGCGGAAACCTGCGGCGGCTTCACCGACTGCACAGGCGCTGCGGTCTGGTTGCCGGGGGCCGGCGTCGGACCGCTACCCTGCCGAGCATTCGGAACCGGTTGCGGCTGGGTGGGCGCGGTGGGCTGCGCCGCTGGAGGCTGAACACCCTTCGGGGCACCAGCAGCAGCGGGCGGATGAGTGCCGCCGGCGGCCGGAGGCGGCGTCGTCGGCGCGGTGCCCTGGCGGCCGGTCGGAGCCGGTTGCGACGGGGTCGGCGCGACAGGCTGCGCCGCTGGAGGCTGAGCCGCCTTCGGGGTGCCATTAACGGGCGGACGCGACGGGCTGCCCGCCGCGGGCGGCGGAGGTGTCGGCGGCGCTGGAGGATGGGCGGCGGGAGCCTTCGGCGCGGCTGCCGCAGGCGGCGGCGTAGCCGGCCGCGGCGCCGGTGCAGCAGGACGCTCGGGTTGCGCCGGACGTACAGCAGCCGGCGGGGCATGTTGCGGAGCTGCGGCGGGCGGCGTCGGCGGAGCCGGACGAGTGGGTGGAGCGGCGTGCGGGGCAGGCGCGGCTGGTGGCGTCGGACGTTGCGGCGCGCCCGCGCCGTGTCCAGCGCCCTGCCCCGCACCTTGGGGCGGCGCACCGGCAGGCCCACCACGCGGCGCTTCGCGACCGTGCTCGCGCGGACCAGATCGCTCGCGGCCCTTCGCACGATCTTCCGGCTTACCCTCTCCGGTGGCGGCCTGCGCCATCAGGACGGTGGCGGACGTCCCGCGCGCATCGTCGGCTTGTGCCGGATACGTGACCCACTGGCCGAGGGTCAACGCGGTGGTCGTCAACATGACGAGACGCAGCTTGGTCATGATCGTATCGCTCTCCTGAAATCTGATGCGCGACGTGTTCCATCGCGCGAACCTTGCGATGAGCCGATAGAGGTGCGGCTGCAATGTGGCAGTCGAGACACGTCGATTCGCGTTTTGAGATTTTTATTTTTCGTCGCACGGTGCGTTGATGCCGCGACGCTCATGGCGCATTCACGTCACCGGCGAATGCGAATGACAAACTTAACGGTCAAACCTTCGCGAAGTTCCCACACAAATTGACAGCTCGCCGCGAGCGCGCCTTCAATCCCTTTAAATGATCGGGAGACGGTTTCGATGCCATTGGCTTATTGGTGCGTTCTTGTCGCGGCAATCCTGCCGCTCGTCATCGTTGTGTTCGCGAAAATCGGCGGCGATGGCGATAATCACCATCCGCGCGACAGTGCGGAGCGACTCCCACCCACGAGCCGTCGCGCCTATGCAGCGCATCTCAATGCTTACGAAAATTTTCCGTTCTTTGCCGCTGCCGTGATCATCGCCAAGACGCAAGGCGCGCCGCTCGGCACGCTCAACCTGCTCGCCGCCGTCTGCATCGTGCTGCGCATCGCGCACGCCGCGCTTTACATCGGCGACTACGCGACGCCGCGCTCGGTGGTGTTCAGCGTGGCGTGGCTGATCAACATCGCGATCTTCGTGCTGCCGCTGTTTCGATAGCTCACGCCGGAGCGTGACAGACAGCCTCGATATTGTGCCCATCGGGATCGCGTACGAAGGCGCCGTAGTAATCGGGATGATAGTGCGCGCGAATGCCGGGAGCACCGTTGTCTCGTCCGCCGGCCGCAATCGCCGCGTGGTAGAAGGCATCGACTGCAGCGCGGCTCTTGGCGTGGATCGCGACATGAAGCGGCTTGTCGAGCCCGCCTTCGCCGCCGATCCAGAAATCAGGCTTGCCGTTCGCTCCGAAGCCGGCCGCAGCCGCATCGTTATCGGACTGACGAACCTCCATCAGCAGCACGTAGTCCAGCGGCGCCAAGGCTGCGCAATAAAATGCCTTGGCGCGTTCGTAGTCGGACACTGGGAAGCCGATATGATCGATCACGGCGCCCCGCCTGCGGTCAGCTCTGCCGCTCGACCAGCTTCAACTTCAGATTGGCAATGGCCTTGGCCGGGTTGAGACCCTTCGGGCACGCCTTGGTGCAATTCATGATGGTATGGCAGCGATAGAGCCGGAAGGCGTCCTCGACATTGTCGAGACGTTCGCCGGTCGCTTCATCCCGGCTGTCGCTGACCCAGCGATTAGCCTGCAACAGCGCCGCCGGACCGAGGTAACGGTCCGAATTCCACCAGTAGCTCGGGCACGAGGTCGAGCAGCAGGCGCAGAGGATGCACTCGTAAAGACCGTCGAGTTTCTCGCGGTCTTCCTTGCTTTGCTTCCATTCCTTCTGCGGCGTCGGCGTCGTGGTGTGCAGCCACGGCTCGATCGAGGCATACTGCGCGTAGAAGTTCGTAAGGTCCGGTATGAGGTCGCGCACCACCGGCTGATGCGGCAGCGGGTTGATCTTCACCGCGCCGCCGTCGGCGACGTCGTGCATCGACTTGGTGCAGGCCAGCGTGTTCTGGCCGTCGATGTTCATGGCGCAGGAACCGCAGACGCCTTCGCGGCAGGAGCGGCGGAACGACAGCGTCGGATCGATGTGGTTCTTGATCCAGATCAGGCCGTCGAGCACCATCGGGCCGCAGTCGTTGATATCGACGTGATAGGTGTCGACGCTGGGATTCTTGCCGTCGTCCGGGCTCCAGCGATAGATGCGGAATTCGCGCGTCTCGGTGGCACCCTCCGGCTTCGGCCAGCTCTTGCCGCCGGTGATCTTGGAGTTCTTCGGAAGCGCAAATTCAACCATCGGTCTTGCCCTTGCTCTCTGCCCGTCATTGCCGGGCTTGACCCGGCAATCCATCCTCTTTGTGAAGATCGATGGATGCGCGGGTCGAGCCCGCGCATGACGTATCGTTTTAGATCAATACACGCGCGCCTTCGGCGGAATGTACTGAACATCGTTGGTCATCGTGTAGTCATGCACCGGGCGGTAATCGATCGTGGTGGTGCCACGGTCGTCGAGCCACGCCAGCGTATGCTTCATCCAGTTCTGGTCATCGCGCGCCGAGAAATCCTCGCGCGCATGGGCGCCGCGGCTTTCGGTGCGGTTGGCCGCGGAATCCATGGTCACTACCGCCTGCGAGATGAGATTGTCGTATTCCATCGTTTCCATCAGGTCGGTGTTCCAGACCAGGGTACGGTCGAAGGTGGCGATGTCGCCGATGCCACCGTGAACTTTGTGGATCAGTTCCTGGCCTTCCTTCAGCACGTCGCCGGTGCGGAACACCGCGCAGTTGTTCTGCATGACGTGCTGCATGTTCTCGCGCAGCTTCGCGGTCGGCGTGCCGCCCTTGGCGTTGCGGAAGCGGTCGAGCCGGCCCAGCGCCTTGTCGGCGGAATCCGCCGGCAGGTCGGGCTGCTCGGCGCCGGCGGTGAGCTTCTCCGCCAACCGCAGCGCGGCAGCGCGGCCGAACACCACGAGGTCGATCAGCGAGTTGGAGCCGAGACGGTTGGCGCCATGCACCGAGACGCAGGCCGCCTCGCCCACCGCCATCAGGCCGGGCACCACCGCATTGTCGTCGCCGTTCTTCTTGGTGACGACCTCGCCGTGATAATTAGTCGGGATGCCGCCCATGTTGTAGTGCACGGTCGGGATCATCGGGATCGGCTCGCGCGTCACGTCGACATTGGCGAAAATGCGCGCGGATTCGGAGATGCCCGGCAGCCGTTCGTGCAGCACCTTCGGATCGAGATGATCGAGGTGCAGGTAGATGTGATCCTTCTTCTTGCCGACGCCACGACCTTCGCGAATTTCGATGGTCATCGCACGCGAGACGACGTCGCGCGAGGCAAGGTCCTTGGCGGACGGCGCATAGCGCTCCATGAAGCGCTCGCCTTCGGAGTTGACGAGATAACCGCCTTCGCCGCGCGCACCTTCAGTGACGAGGCAACCTGAGCCGTAGATGCCGGTCGGGTGGAATTGCACGAACTCCATGTCCTGCAAGGCGAGGCCGGCGCGCAGCGCCATGCCGCCGCCGTCGCCGGTGCAGGTGTGCGCCGAGGTGCAGGATGCATAGGCACGGCCGTAGCCGCCGGTGGCAAGGATCGTGGTCTGCGCCCGGAAGCGATGCAGCGTGCCGTCGTCGAGCTTGAGCGCGATGACGCCGCGGCAAACACCCTGATCGTCCATGATCAGGTCGATGGCGAAGAACTCGATGAAGAACTCGGCCGAATGGCGCAGCGCCTGCCCGTACATCGTATGCAGCATGGCGTGGCCGGTGCGGTCGGCGGCGGCGCAAGTGCGTTGCGCCTGCGACTTGCCGAAGTCGACGGTCATGCCGCCGAACGGGCGCTGATAGATCTTGCCTTCCTCGGTACGCGAGAACGGCACGCCCCAGTGCTCAAGCTCGTAGACGGCCTTCGGTGCGTGACGCACCATGTATTCGATGGAGTCCTGATCGCCAAGCCAGTCCGACCCCTTGACGGTGTCGTACATGTGCCAGCGCCAGTCGTCGGGATGCATATTGCCGAGCGAGGCGGAGATGCCGCCCTGCGCGGCGACGGTGTGCGAACGCGTCGGGAAAACCTTGGTGATGCAGGCGGTGCGCAAGCCCGCTTCGCTGCAACCCACCACGGCGCGCAGGCCTGCGCCGCCGGCGCCGACCACGACGACGTCGTATGTATGATCCTCAAGCGGATAGGCGCGTCCGTTGGTGGCGGGAGCTCCGCTGCCGTTGCCCTGAGCAGCCATGCGCTACACTCCAGATGACAGTTTGAAAATCGCGTATGCCGACGCCAGCGCGACCGCTATCGCGAAGAAGTTGTTGGCGAGGATGGCGACGAGTTTGACCTTCTCGCCGTGAATATAGTCTTCGATCACCACCTGCATACCGATCTTCATGTGCCAACTGCTGGCGACGACGAACAACAGCATGATCAGCGCGACCACCGGCGTGCCGAGAATCTGCCCGGCGCCGGCCTGATTGCGGCCGAGCAGCATCATGACGATGATGATGACCGGCACGGTGAGCAGCAACATGCCGACGGCGGTGACACGCTGCCACCAGAAATCCGACGTCGCATGGGAGCCCGAAGCGCCGAGGCCGCGCACCCGCTTCAGCGCGGTGCGGATCGACGAATTGGAGGAGGTTCCTTCGCTCATCGTCCGCCTCCGAAAGCATAGGCCAGGACCCACAGCAGCACCGTCAGCACGACGCCGCCGATCAAGGCCGCCCAGGTCAGCCCTTCGCGCTCGGAGGGGCCGAAGCCGTAACCGAGATCCCAGACGAAGTGGCGAATGCCGCTGAGCAGGTGGTGCATCAGCGCCCACGTATATCCGAATACGATCAGGCGGCCGATCCAGCTTCCAATGAAGCCCGAGAAGATGGCGTAAGCACCTGGACCGGAGGCCACCGCCATCAGCCACCACGCCAGCAGGATGGTGCCGAAGTAAAGCGCGAGGCCGGTGACGCGATGGACGATGGACATCGCCATCGTCAGGGTCCAGCGATAGGTTTGCAGGTGCGGCGAAAGAGGTCGATCGATCCTGGCGGTCATGGCTGCTTTTGGTTGATTTCGGTTGCAAGCGCGACACGCTGCCCGATGTAGTGGGATCGGGTAGAGCAATTCTATTTACGAAGTCAAAAGCCTGATGGCAACGGTCAATTCGTCGAGACTGAATTTAAATTCACTCTTTTAACCGATCCTTGTAATCGACTCTTATGCGTTTTTTGCGCGACGATTTTTGGCGCGGCATGTCGGCTCACGCAATGACAACGTCTGGAATAGCAGGAACGAACCTTCAACTTGCCGATTGTCGTTTCGCGATTGTCCCACGCCGAGGTGAAGCTATGACCGGATTTCGGAGTTCTCTCATCGCCGCCGCCGCGCTGATCGCCAGCACCGGCATGACCCTCGCCGATCAACCCGGTGCCGACTGGATCACCCGGGAACAGGTGACGCAGAAACTCACCGCAGCCGGCTACACCAACATCACCGGGCTCAAGGCCGACGACGGCCATTGGGAAGGCAAGGGTGTCAAGAACGGCAAGATCATGGAGTTCCATGTCGACCCGCGCAGCGGCGCGCTGACCAAGGAAGAAATCGACGATTGAGAGCGCGGGTTCACACACCCGCGCGGTCCCGACAACATCAGCCCTGATACAGCGCCTTGTACTTGTCGCGCAGCACGTTCTTCTGCACCTTGCCCATAGTGTTGCGCGGCAGGTCGTCTTCGAACAACACGCGCTTCGGCATCTTGAACTTGGCGAGACGACCGTCGAGCGCGTGCAGGATCGCAGCCTCGTCGAGTTTCGCGCCCTTCTGCGGCACCACGACAGCGGTGACGCCCTCGCCGAAATCGGCGTGCGGCAGGCCGATCACCGCGGATTCGACCACACCGTCGATGGCGTCGATCTCGCTCTCGATCTCTTTCGGGTAGACGTTGAAGCCACCGGAAATCACAAGATCCTTGCCGCGCCCGACGATGTGGACGTAGCCCTTGGCGTCGATCTTGCCGAGGTCGCCGGTGATGAAGAAGCCGTCGTCGCGGAATTCCGACTTGGTCTTCTCCGGCATCCGCCAATAGCCCTTGAACACGTTCGGGCCCTTCACCTCGATCATGCCGATCTCGTCGGCCGCAAGCTGCTTACCGGTTTCCGGATCGACCACGCGCGCCGATACGCCCGGCAGCGGGAAGCCGACCGCGCCCGGCACACGCTCGCCGTCATACGGGTTCGAGGTGTTCATGTTGGTTTCGGTCATGCCGTAGCGCTCCAGCACCGCATGGCCCGTGCGCGCCGACCATTCGCGATGCGTATCGGCAAGCAGCGGCGCGGAGCCCGAGATGAACAGCCGCATATGGCTGGTCGCCTCCCGGGTCAGGTTCGGGCTTTGCAGCAGCCGCGTATAGAATGTCGGCACGCCCATCAGCACGGTTGAGCGTGGCATCAGCTTGATGATCAGTTCGGGATCGAGCTTCGGCAGGAAGATCATCGACCCGCGCGCGAACAGCGTGACGTTGCTCGCCACGAACAGGCCATGGGTGTGATAGATCGGCAGCGCGTGGATCAGCACATCCTTGTCGGTGAAGCGCCAGTAGTCCACCAGCGTCAGCGAATTGGAGGCGAGGTTGTCGTGCGACAGCATCGCGCCCTTGGAGCGGCCGGTGGTGCCGGAGGTGTAGAGGATCGCGGCGAGATCGTCGTTGCCGCGCATGACGGTGGCGAAATCAGATTTCTCCCCGTCGGCGCCATCGGTCAGCGAGCCCTTGCCCGCCGCATCCAACGTCTCGACCTTTGCGTTGACCTTCGCGGCAATGGCGCGAAGCCCCTCAGCTTTCACCGGATCGCAGACCACCACCGACGGCTCGGCGTCGGTGATGAAATAATCCAGTTCGTTGAGCGTGTAGGCGGTGTTGAGCGGCAGGTAGACCGCGCCAGCGCGCACCACCGCAAGATACAGGATCAAATTCTGAACCGACTTCTCGACCTGCACCGCGACGCGATCACCTAGTTTGACGCCGCGCTTCACCAGGAAATTCGCGATCTGTCCGGAACGCGCGATCAGGTCGCCATAGCTGATGTGCTGGCCGTCGAGAGTTTCGATCGCCAATCGCGACGGATCGTCGAGGTTGTCGAACAGGCGGGAAAACAGATTGGCGTTTGCGGTGCTATTCATGCATCATTCCAAAATGGCTGGATGAGCTGGAGCGATTTGTTCCGGCGGGATCGATCCCCCATCAATAGCAAGAACGCGCTTGCGAGCGCAAATAAAAGGCGGGCGGAATGACAAACACAACGAAACGCGTGGCATGGGTGACGGGCGGCGGCAGCGGCATCGGGCAAGCCGGCGCCGAGGCCTTAGCGGCGGACGGCTGGACCGTAATCGTCTCCGGGCGGCGCAAGGACGCGCTCGACGCAGTGGCGAATAGCATCAACGCGAAAACAGGAGGGCGCGCCGAGGCAATGCCGCTCGACGTCAGCAATGTCGCCGACGTCGAGGCCGCGGCACAGCAGATCGTGGCCAAGTATGGCCGCATCGACCTTCTCGTCAACAGCGCCGGCATCAACGTGCCGAAGCGAAGCTGGGCCGACATGGAGATCGCGGGCTGGGACAAGCTGGTCGATATCAACCTCAGCGGCGTGTTGTACTGTATGCGCGCGGTACTACCGACGATGCGCGCGCAAAAGGATGGCTGCATCATCAACGTCGCCTCATGGGCAGGGCGTCACGTCTCCAAGATGCCGGGCCCGGCCTACACCACGACCAAGCACGCGGTGCTGGCGCTGACTCATTCCTTCAACATGGACGAATGCGTCAACGGGCTGCGCGCCTGTTGTCTGTCGCCAGCGGAGGTCGCGACACCGATCCTTAAGCTACGCCCCGTGGTGCCGAGCGCGGAGGAGCAGGCGCGGATGTTGCAGCCGGACGATCTCGGCCGCACCATCGCCTTCGTCGCCAACATGCCGCCGCACGTCTGCGTCAACGAAATCCTCATCAGCCCGACCTGGAATCGCGGTTTTGTTGCAATGTCGAGCCACTAGAGCGTTTCAACTTGCACATCGACCCGTCATTGCCGGGCTCGACCCGGCAATCCATCTTGCTTCGAGAAGATGGATGCGCGGATCAAGTCCGCGCATGACGAGAGAATGGTTCCTTCAAAGCAGAGAGATTCTGGCTGCGGATGCGCTCAAGTCGGCGCCGTGCTCCACGCGAACCACAGCGCCACCAACGCCAACAGCACTGACAATACGCGCCGCACGATGGTTTCGCGGCGCGGATCGTTGAGCACAGGCTCCAGCGTGCCGGCCAGCATTACGATGGTGGAATGCACGAGAGCGCCGACGCAGACATAGATCGCCGTCAGCGTCATCGCCTGCGGCACCGGCGCCAGATGCGGCGCGATGAAAGTCGGCAGCACGGCGATGTAGAACACGCCCGCCTTCGGATTGAGCAGGTTGGTGATCAGCCCGCGCGCGAAGTAACGTCCCTCACCTTCGGTGGCCGTCGTCACCGCCGAGGATTTCCAGCCGTCCCATGCGAGATAGAGCAGAAACAGAACGCCGGCCCAGCGCAGCAATCCATAAAGAACATCGGACGCTTGAATCGCTTCCGCAACGCCGAAAGCCGCGATCGCGCCGATGATCGCGAGGCCCAGCGTGACGCCCGCGACGGTCATGAAACCGGCACGGCGGCCGTCGGTGGCCGACACCAGCGCCAGATAGGTCATGTTCGGCCCCGGCGTCAGTTCGATCACCAACGCCGTCACCAGAAACGACGCCAGCGTCGAGCCCGTAAGTCCCCCGATATTCATCATGACGAATGCCTAGAATACTCACTTGGCGATGAAAAGAGCCCACGCGCGCCGGCTGCGCGGCTGATGGTCACCTCGCGGCGGCTCTGTTACGGTGATATCGGATCATCGGGTTGAAACTCTCTCTCCCCAGCCGGGTTCTATCAGAACGATCGGATTCAAGGTTCACGACACGCAACAACGAGGCTCTTTTCCGGAAATCGCCGGCGGGCTCGCGTGTCGCGACGTCACAACGGAGGTCACATGCTGCTTCGTACCGTGTTTGCCACCGCACTCATCTCCACGCTAGCCATGGCGACGGCCTCGGCCGAAACCGCCAAAGCCACCTTCAAGAATGCCGAAGGCGCCAGCGTCGGAAGTGCCGAACTTGTTCAGGTCAATGACGGCGTCCTGATCAAGCTGGCGCTGAAGGGCCTTCCGCCCGGCGGCCATGCCTTCCACGTCCATGCCGTCGGCAAATGCGAAGCGCCCTTCACCACGGCGGGCGGACACTTCAATCCGGCGAACAAAAAGCACGGCATGATGGCGAGCGACGGCCACCACGCCGGCGACATGCCGAACCTCGACGTGCCGGCTAACGGTGAGTTGAAGGTCGAAGTGCTCAACACCGGCGTGACCCTGGCGAAGGGCGCGCCGAACTCGCTGCTCAAGCCGGACGGCACCGCGCTGGTCATCCATGCCACCGTTGACGACTACAAATCCGATCCGGCCGGCAATGCCGGCGGCCGCATCGCCTGCGCGGTGGTCGAACAATAGCGTTTTCAAGCGAAGTGGGACCTGGTTCGCGTTAAGAAAACGCGTCAAACAAAGACTCTACACCTGCGAGGACTTGAGCGGCCGCTGAAACGCGGCCGCGATCGCGCCGACCGCGAGCGTCGCGGCGGACACGCCGAGGCCCGACGACAGGCTGCCGGTGGCGTCGGTGATCATGCCGGTGACGATTGGCCCCAGCGTCTGTCCGATACCGAAGGCGATGGTCATGGCCGCAATGGCCGAGGGCCACAGCGTCGCCGGATAATTGAACCGCACATAGGCGGTGGTCGCGGTGACCACTGCGAAGAACGCGACGCCGAACACCAGCGCCGAGACCGCGAGCATCAGCGCCGACTGGCTGAACAGCGGCAAGGCCGCGCCGATGGCGTTGAAGCCGAGAATGATGGCGGTCGAGACGCCGCTCTGGCCCCGCGCCAGCAGCCGACGCCAGACCCAAGGCGATGCAAACGCGCTCAATCCGATCAGGCACCAGAACGCGCTCTGCGCCGCCGCACCGCCCCCCGCATCGCGCACGAACGCGATCATGAAGGTCATGTAGGCGATGTAGCCGGCGCCGAACAGAAAGTAGCTGACAAGATAGATCAGCACCGGCCGGATCGCGAACCTGCCCGGCTCCGCATCGGCGACGGATGCGGGCGCATCGACGGAATTGCGCAGCAACACGATCATCATCACCATCGAGATCGCCGCCATCGCCCACCAGACGATCCACCACGAACCGGGTCCGAAATATTGCAGCATGAACGGCGCCAGCACACCTGACGCGAAGATGCCGATGCCGGGGCCGGCATAAAACAGACTCAGCAGCAGACTGGCGCGTGCCGGCTGCGATTGCGCCAGCCGCGCCGCCATCGCACCACCGGCGACGAACGCCACCGCCGCGCCGACGCCGATCAATAGCCGCGCGAAACTCAGCACGACGAAGTTGCCCGACAGGCCGGAGAGGATCAGCGCCGCGACACAAGCCAGCGTGCCGTCGCGCAGCACCCGCGACAACCCGAAACGGCTGCACAGCTTCGAGGCAATCAACGCGCCGCCGAGATATCCGGCGGCGTTGATGGTGTTCATGAAACCCGCGGCAGCATAGGACCAGCCCAGCGAGTCGCGCATATCGGGCAACACCAGCGAATAGGCGAAGCGCCCGATACCGAGCCCGATGGTCGGCGCCAGCGACAGAATGAGCAATAGCCGCGCAACATGCGCGTGCTCGGCGGGATCGGATTTCGGGAATGTCACTGGCAACTCCGGAAGCGATCTATTGTGGCAGCGTCCGGCGGGTTTGCACAGTCCACCCCGCTCAACAGTGTCTTGCCATTTGCGCAATGGGGCTTTAGCAAAAGCGCGGATTTTCCCGCATTCCCGTAACGTTCATCAGGCAAGGCGATCATGACCACCCATAAACTGCTGCTTCTTCCCGGCGACGGCATCGGCCCCGAGGTCATGGGCGAAGTGAAGCGTCTGATCGGCTGGCTCGGCGCGCAGGGCATCGCCAGGTTCGAGACCGAGGAAGGCCTGGTGGGCGGCGCCTCCTACGACGCGGACAAGGTCAGCATCACCGATGCCACCATGGCGAAGGCGCTTGCCGCCGACGCCGTGCTGTTCGGCGCGGTCGGCGGCCCGAAATGGGATCCGGTGCCGTATGAGGTGCGCCCGGAAGCCGGCCTGTTGCGGCTGCGCAAGGACCTCGCGCTGTTCGCCAACCTGCGCCCCGCGATCTGCTATCCGGCACTGGCGCAGTCCTCGAGCCTGAAGCCCGAAGTGGTCGAAGGCCTCGATATCATGATCGTGCGTGAATTGACCGGCGGCGTCTATTTCGGCGAGCCGAAGACCATCACCGATCTCGGCAACGGCCAGAAGCGCGCTATCGATACGCAGGTCTACGACACCTATGAAATCGAACGCATCGCCCGCGTGGCCTTCGATCTCGCGCGCAAGCGCCGCAACAAGCTGACCTCGATGGAAAAGCGCAACGTCATGAAGAGCGGCGTGCTTTGGAACGAGGTGGTGACGCAAGTGCATCAGCGCGAATACAAGGACGTCGCGCTCGATCACCAGCTCGCGGATTCCGGCGGGATGCAGCTCGTGCGCTGGCCGAAGCAGTTCGACGTTATCGTCACCGACAATCTGTTCGGCGACATGCTGTCCGACATCGCGGCGATGCTGACCGGCTCGCTCGGCATGTTGCCCTCCGCGTCGCTCGGCGAGACCGACGTCAAGACCAAGAAGCGCAAGGCGCTGTACGAGCCGGTCCATGGCTCCGCGCCGGACATCGCCGGACAGGGCAAGGCCAACCCGATCGCGATGCTGGCCTCGTTCGGCATGGCGCTGCGCTATTCGTTCGACATGGGCGACCTGGCCGACAAGCTCGACCAAGCCATCGCCGCTGTTTTGGCGAAGGGCCTCCGCACCGCGGATCTACAATCGGAAGGCGCCACCATCGTCTCCACCGCCGGCATGGGCGAAGCCATCCTCAAGGAAATGCAAGCGCTGCACGGCTGAGCACGGCGTTCATGCGCTGACACCACGGAGTCGTCCCCGCGCAGGCGGGGACGACTCCCTAAAAATGCTCCCGCTAACGCAATAAAAAATGCCCCGCGATGCGGGGCATTTTTGCTTGAAGCGAACGCCGCTCAGTACAGCGGGAATTGCTGCGGGAAGCCGCCGAGGTCCTGGGCGGGGCTCAACGGCTGGCGGTCCAGCGGACGGTTCAGGTTCTGGTTGGCGAACGACTGCCCCGGCGGGATCGCGTAATCCATGAACTTGCGCTCGCCCGGCAGCACCTCGGTGCCGGCATCGAGCCACGAGCGCTTGGTGACATAAATGCGGGTCCGCGGCCCGGACTGATACGAGACGTTGGGCCCGTGCTGGGTATAACCGCGTTCACCGCGCTTGCGCGGGGCGGCATCGGCCTGCGGCACGCTGACGCCGACGGCCAGCACGGCCACCGCCGCCAGCAACGCCACGCGGCGCAGCGCGGTCAGGTTCGGGGCGGTGAGCAAATTCGAGATCATCAGGTCCTCACGTCAGGCAAATCTTGGACAGGCAGGAATCGATCCTGCGATCAGAGGTCCACTTTAGCGGCCGGGCGGCCCTGCGGACAAGGTCATTCGGGCCACACCCGATGACAATAATGCCTTGAGCTGCAAAATGTTGCATGGCTGCCAGCCTATTATAGCGCCCCACGCAGCCGGGGGTTCTGCACGCTGACGATCCAGTCGCCGGCCTCCCGTCCTCCGCCGCTTCCGCAATCGGTCCGCCGCAGTTCGGCGCGGGCAAACAGCTCCGCCAGCCCGGCGTCGTTGCCGGCTTTCAGCAGTACCAGACGGCTCAGCAAACAGGCAATGGCGGCACGCTGGGCGGCTATCGTCTCGCCCTGGCAGGACCAACCCTCGAAGCGGAGGCTGGGGTTGGCGAAGACCTTGGCGAAGCCGAGGCAGGGCACAGCAGCTCCGACGCGGTCGGTCAGGCTCAACAGCTTCACCGGGCCGAACTTGCTTTCGACCATGCCGGCGGTCTGCGCTTCATCGAGGCCCCCCGCATGGAAACCGGCCTCCATCAATACCGCCGCCGTCGCGGACGCTACGAGCTCAGGGCCGGGACGGTCGATCCGGAGCCCGGCGATCGGCGTCTGGCCGGCAGACCAGCGCATCACGTCCCGGCGCCCCTCCCGGTCGCTCAGAAAGACCTCGTAAGCCGCTGTGGCGCCAGCCGTATCGAACTGGCTGATGGCAAAAGCCGGCGCCGCATGGGGGACCAACCGCCAGCCGTCATGCGGCGCGTCGTCTTTCAACACAGCATCGAGATGCAGTTCCGCGAGGCTGTCGCCGAAATTCCACTGCGACACGACAGCGACGCCGCCGATGGCAACGATCGCCAACACCACCATATAGGCAACAATGCACGTTGCGACCGCGCCGCATTCCATCGCGAAGCGGCGCAAGGTCGGGAGCAAGGTTGCACTGATCCCGGTCAGGTGCGGAAAACCCGCACGGCTGGCGGGAACGAAGCGCATGGAAAAGCCTAAAAAACGTGCGAATGTTGTATTGTGGGCGTTTCTCGCATAGAAGCGCTCCCGCTTGCTTGCCGCAGCGCGCGGCGGAGCGGCATTTTTGCTCGGAGAGTGAACGATGGGTTACAAGGTTGCGATCGCCGGGGCGACCGGCAATGTCGGACGGGAAATGCTCAACATCCTGGATGAGCGCAAATTCCCGGCGGACGAAGTCGTGGCGCTGGCCTCACGGCGCAGCGTGGGCACTGAAGTGTCTTTTGGCGACCGCACCCTGAAAGTGAAAGCCCTCGAAAACTACGATTTCAGCGACGTCGACATCTGTCTGATGTCGGCCGGCGGCGACGTGTCCAAGGAATGGTCACCGAAGATCGGCGCGCAGGGCACGGTGGTGATCGATAACTCATCGGCGTGGCGTTACGACGCCGACGTGCCGCTGATCGTGCCCGAGGTCAACGCCGACGCTGTCGCCGGCTACACCAAGAAGAATATCATCGCCAACCCGAACTGCTCGACGGCACAACTCGTCGTCGCGCTGAAGCCGCTGCACGACAAGGCGAAAATCAAGCGCGTCGTGGTTTCGACCTATCAGTCGGTGTCGGGCGCCGGCAAGGAAGGCATGGATGAGCTGTTCGCGCAGACCAAGGCGGTCTACACGGCCAGCGATCTCGTCACCAAGAAATTCCCGAAGCGGATCGCCTTCAACGTGATCCCACATATCGATGTCTTCATGGAAGACGGCTACACCAAGGAAGAGTGGAAGATGGTGGCCGAGACCAAGAAGATCCTCGATCCGAAGATCAAACTCACCGCGACCTGCGTGCGCGTGCCGGTGTTCATCGGCCACTCGGAGGCGGTCAACATCGAGTTCGATCAGCCGATCAGCGTCGACGAGGCGCGCGAGGTGCTGCGCAAGGCGCCGGGCTGTCTGGTGATCGACAAGCGCGAGCCGGGCGGCTACGTCACGCCGTATGAATCGGCGGGCGAAGACGCCACCTACATCAGCCGCATCCGCGAGGACGCGACGGTGGAGAACGGCCTGGTGCTGTGGTGCGTCTCCGACAACCTGCGCAAGGGCGCGGCGCTCAACGCGATCCAGATCGCGGAATGCCTGATCAACCGCAAGCTGCTGCAACCGAAGCAGAAGGCGGCGTAAGGCGAGAGCCGGTAACGAATGCAAAACGGGCGGCGCGAGCCGCCCGTTTTTGTTTGGTCGTTTTCGTTTCGGCGCTTGCGAACAAAGCAACATCGTCATTGCGAGGAGCGAAAGCGACGAAGCAATCCAGTCATTGCTTGCAGCTTGCTGGATTGCTTCGCTGCGCTCGCAATGACGACTGCGACTAACGTACCGGAACTACACCGCGACCGCATTCTTCGGCGTGCGGAATTCACCGCTGGCCTTGTCGAGGATGTAGAGATCACCCTTGGCGACGCCGAAATAGGCGCCATGCAGCAGCAGTGTGCCGCGCTCGACCTTGGTGCGGATGCACGGGAACGTCATCAGATTTTGCAGGCTGCGCTTGATGACACCGTGCTCGAGCCGGGTAATGAAGGTTTCCTGATCCTCGCCCGCAATCGGCTTTAGCTTGGACGTATCCGGCTCGATGATCGACATCCAGCGGCCGATGAAATCGCCGGGCGACAGCGGCGCGCTATCCTGCGTCAGCGCCTTGACGCCGCCGCACTGGGCATGGCCCATCACCACGATGTGCTTGACGCGCAGCACCTGCACCGCGAATTCCAGCGCGGCGGAAACGCCATGCGCCTCGCCGTCCGGCGCGTAAGGCGGCACCAGATTGGCGACGTTGCGCACCGTGAACAATTCACCCGGCCCTGCGCCGAAAATCGTCTCGGGCGCGACGCGCGAATCGGAACAGCCGATCAGCATGGTTTCGGGCGACTGCCCATGCACCGACAATTCGCGATAGCGCGATTGTTCGGCGGGCAGTCGATGGGTCGCAAAATCGCGGTATCCCGCGATCAGATGTTTCGGGAACGTCAGCATGAGCGTGGCCTGATGATGGATGATGGCCTCATGAACCATAGCGATCCCATCGGAACAAGGCTTTCTCTCGACGGCGCGCGGTGTTAGGGCTTTGAGTCTGTTCCCGCGCCAAGAGCCATTTCCGTTCCGATGGAATCGAAACGGGGCTCTGGATTCTCGTTTTGACGCGCGTTCTTTACGCGAACCGGCACCCACTTCGCTCGAAAACGCTCTCGCCGACGACCGCGCGCAAGCCGCGCGAATGATTGAGGAATTGCATCATGACCCGTCCCCGCCGCAGCCTGCTGTTCATGCCGGGTTCCAATGCGCGGGCGCTGGAGAAAGCACAGACGCTCGCCGCCGACGGCCTGATCCTCGATCTCGAGGACGCGGTGGCGCCGGACGCCAAATCGTTGGCGCGCGACCAGATCGCGCGCGCGGTAGCCACGCGCGGGTTCGGCAAGCGCGAGGTGCTGATCCGCATCAACAGCCTCGACTCGCCGTGGTGGCTTGACGATCTCAACATGGCGGCGGCGGCGCGGCCCGACGGCATCCTGGTGCCGAAGGTGTCCACCGTGGAAGATCTCAAACTGGTCGCCGACCGACTCGCTGAAGCCAACGCCGATCCGGCCGTGAAGGTGTGGGCGATGATCGAGACCGCGCGCGCCATTCTCGACGCCGACAAGCTCGCCGCGCAGGCTCGCGATCCGGCGATGCGCCTTGCCGGCTTCGTGTTCGGCCCGAACGACATCGCGCGCGAAACCCGCATCCGCATGGTGCCGGGCCGCGCGACCATGCTGCCGATCATCACCCATTGCGTGCTGGCGGCCCACGCCCACGGCCTCGAAATGCTCGACGGGCCATACGGCGACATCGGCAACATGGACGGCTTGAAGCAGGAGTGCGCGCAGAGCCTCGATCTCGGCTTCGACGGCAAGACGCTGATCCACCCGAGCCACCTCGCGATCTGCAACGAAGCCTTCACGCCGCCGGCGGACGAGGTCACCAATGCCCGCAAGATCGTCGCCGCCTTCGACCTGCCGGAAAACGCCTCGCGCGGTGCCATCCAGCTCGACGGCCGCATGGTGGAGCGTCTCCACGCCGAAATCGCCCGCCGCACCATCGCCATCTCGGACGCCATCGCGACGCTGGAACAGGGTTAGCCAGTGATTTAAGGGCAGAATTGCCCCTATGTGGTTCCGTCGACGGGGAAAGCGTGCTACCCGACGGCGTAAATCCCCCAGGAACCACATCCATGTCCGACACTCCGCGCCGCGTGACCCGCGCACTGCTTTCCGTTTCCGACAAGACCGGCCTGATCGATTTCGCCAAGGCGCTCGCTGCTCAGGGCGTCGAATTGGTCTCAACCGGCGGAACCGCCAAGGCCATCGCGGCGGCGGGCCTGAAGGTGCGCGACGTCTCCGAACTCACCGGCTTCCCGGAGATGATGGACGGCCGCGTCAAGACGCTGCATCCGAAGGTGCATGGCGGCCTGCTGGCGATCCGCGACAACGCCGAGCACGCCAAGGCGATGAAGGATCACGCCATCGCGCCGATCGATCTGCTGGTGGTCAATCTCTATCCGTTCGAAGCGACCGTCGACAAAGGTGCGCCTTACGAGGACTGCATCGAGAACATCGATATCGGCGGCCCGGCGATGATCCGCGCTGCCGCCAAGAACCACGACGACGTCGCGGTGGTGGTCGAGGCCGGCGATTATCAGGCGGTGCTGGATGAACTCGCTGCCAACAACGGCGCAACCACGCTCTCGCTGCGCCGCCGCCTCGCCGCCAAAGCTTATGCGCGCACCGCTGCCTATGATGCCGCGATCTCCAACTGGTTCGCCGTGCAGTTGAAGGACAACGCGCCGGACTACCGCGCCTTCGGCGGACGCCTCGTGCAGCGGCTTCGCTACGGCGAGAACCCGCACCAGACCGCTGCGTTCTACCGCACGCCAGATCACCGTTTCGGCGTCGCCACCGCACGGCAGGTACAGGGCAAGGAATTGTCCTACAACAACATCAACGACACCGACGCCGCTTACGAATGCGTCGCCGAGTTCGACGCCAAGCGCACCGCCGCCGTCGCCATCATCAAGCACGCCAATCCCTGCGGCGTCGCGGAAGGTGCCGACCTCGTCAGCGCGTATCGCAAGGCGCTGGCCTGCGATTCGACATCGGCCTTCGGCGGCATCGTCGCGCTGAACCGCACATTGGATGCGGAAGCCGCGCGCGCCATCACCGAGATTTTCACCGAGGTGATCATCGCGCCCGACGCGAGCGAGGAAGCCATCGCCATCGTCGCGGCGAAGAAGAACCTGCGCCTCTTGCTCGCCGGCGGCCTGCCCGATCCGCGCGCGCTCGGCCTCACCGCCAAGACCGTCGCCGGCGGCCTGCTTGTGCAGAGCCGCGACAACGCGTCGGTCGACGACATGACGCTGAAGGTCGTCACCAAGCGCGCACCGTCCGAGGCCGAATTGCGCGACCTGCGCTTCGCCTTCCGCGTCGCCAAGCATGTGAAATCCAACACCATCATCTACGCGAAGGATCTCGCCACCGTCGGGATCGGCGCCGGCCAGATGAGCCGTGTCGATTCCGCGCGCATCGCGGCACGCAAGGCGGAAGACGCCGCGCGCGAATTGAAGCTGAAAGAGCCGATGACGCGCGGCTCGGTGGTGGCGTCGGATGCGTTCTTCCCGTTCGCGGACGGGATGCTGGCCTGCATCGAGGCGGGCGCGACGGCGGTGATCCAGCCCGGCGGCTCGGTGCGCGACGATGAAGTGATCAAGGCCGCCGACGACCACAACATCGCCATGGTGCTCACCGGCACCCGGCATTTCCGGCATTAAGAAAAGCCACCTTTCAGTACGTCATGGCCGGGCTCGTCCCGGCCATCCACGTTTTTTCTGGGTAAGTTGCTGTGAAGACGTGGATGCCCGTGACATAGGCGAGCAACGCGACGCCGTTCTTCAAAGGGCTGTGCACGGGCATGACGAACACTAAGTTTGTTCGAAAACAGAAGACCGTTACTCCCGCACCCGCGTCAGCAGCATCAGCCCCATCAGGAACAGCACCACGATCACGCCCATGCCAGCCTTCTGGCTGGCGGTGGCCGCGGTGACGATGCCGATCAGAAGCGGCCCGATGAACGACGTCACCTTTCCTGTCAGCGCGAACAATCCGAAGAACTGCGTGATGCGATCCTTCGGCGCCATCCGGATCAACAGCGAACGCGACGCAGCCTGCAACGGCCCGCCCATCATGCCGATCAAACCGCCGAGTACGAGATAGGCTTTCTCCGCAGGCGAGGCGAACAGCGCGCCGCCCGGCTGCGGCGGCGTCACCGCAATGAACAGGATCGAATCGCGATCCACCAGCAGGATGGTGAAGCTCGCCAGCAGCAGCACGGTAAGCGCGCCGGCGATCACCCGCTTCGGCCCGAAGCGATCGTCGAGCTTGCCGCCCATCCACGCGCCGAAGGTGCCGGCAATCGCCAGCAGGATGCCGAAGGTGCCCATCTGGATGGTGCGCCAGCCGAAGGTGCCCGCCGCATAAATGCCGCCGAACGCGAACAGCGAAATCAAGCCATCAGTGTAGAGCATGTTGGCGAGCAGAAATGTCGCAATCGACTTTCGCCGCGGCAATTCACTCAACGTCTGCCGCAATTCGCGCAGGCCCTCGCGCAACGCCTCGCGCACCGGCCGCTTCGACGGGAAATCCGGCGTCAGCAAGAACATTGGCAGTACGAACACGACGAACCACAACCCGGTGAGCGGCCCGACGATACGGTCCCCCTGATGCATCGCCGGATCGAGCCCGAACAGCGGCATCAAGCCGAACAGCGTGCGGCCGCCGTCGGGGCTTCCGGCGAGGAAACCCAGCACCAGCACCAGGCTGAGAATGCCGCCGATATAGCCGGTGGCCCAGCCGGTGCCGGACAATCGGCCGATCTTCTCCGGCGGCACCAGCGACGGCATCATCGCATTGTTGAACACCGTGGCGAATTCGACGCCGACGGTCGCGATCGCATAGGCAATCAGCACCGGCAGAATCAGGCTCGGGTCGCCCGGCTTGCCGATCCACATCAGGCTGGAGCCCAGCACCAACAGCACGCCGAACACCGCGATCCACGGCTTGCGCCGGCCGCTGGCGTCGGCGATAGCGCCGAGGATCGGCGACATGATCGCGATCAGAAATCCCGCCGCCGCCGTCGCGAAGCCCCACAGCGATTGCCCTTCCGCCGGCGTCGCTGCCACGAAGGTCGCGAAGTACGGCGCAAACACAAAGGTCGTGATCAGCGTGAAATAAGGCTGCGCCGCCCAATCGAAGAAGATCCATGCCACCACCGCCGAACGCGGCGGATAGGTTGCAGGCACATCTGCACGCGTGGCGGCCGCTACCGACATGGGATCATTCCTTGGGAATTGCCTTGCGAATCACCGAGGCATTTTGCGTACCGCATCCGCCACCGTATAGCATGACGGGTATGTGCTTGCCGATACGATGCCGACGTCACAAATCTGTTGCGAGCCGCCTGCCACGCCCCGAGGAGCCTCCGATGATATTCCGCCGCTTCGATCGCCGCGCGCTGCTGGGCGGCTTCGCATGGCTGCTGGCGTTTGGTGTCACTGCGACCGCGCAGGACATGCGGCGCGGCGCGTACACACCGCCGCCAGCCGACACGATTCATCCCGTTGTGGCTTCGCACGGCATGGTGGTGGCGCAGGAGAAACTCGCCGCGCGGATCGGCCGCGACGTGCTGGCAAAGGGCGGCAACGCGGTGGATGCGGCGGTCGCCACCGGCTTCGCCATGGCGGTGACCTATCCGCGCGCCGGCAACATCGGCGGCGGCGGCTTCATGCTGATCCATCTCGTCGACGGCAACAAGGATATCAGCATCGACTATCGCGAGACGGCGCCCGCCACTGCAACGCGCGACATGTTTCTCGGTGCGGACGGGAAGCCAGATCCCGCGAAGTCGCGCGATTCCGCGCTCGGCATCGGCGTGCCCGGCACCGTGGCGGGCCTGACGCTGGCATTGGAAAAATATGGCTCCGGCAAGTTCACGCTGGCGCAACTGCTGCAACCGGCCATCGCACTTGCGCGCGACGGCTTCGTTGTCACCGACGACGGCGCAGACACGTTGCCCAATTGGCACAAGCGACTGGCGCGCTGGCCCGCGACCGCAAAGATTTTCTCACGCGATGACGGTTCGTCGCTGCACGAAGGCGACAAATTGATTCAAACCGATCTTGCAGCAACGCTGGAAGCCATCGCCGCGCAGGGGCCGCACGGTTTCTATGAAGGCGTGGTTGCCGACAAGCTGGCGCAAGGCATTCAGGCAGCCGGCGGCATCATCACGCGCGACGATCTGAAGAATTATCGCGCAATTGAACGCGAACCGGTGCGCGGCAGCTATCGCGGCTACGACATCGTCTCGATGCCGCTGCCGTCCTCGGGCGGCGTGGTTCTGATCGAGACGCTAAATATGCTCGAAGGATTTAAGCTGCGCGATCTCAAGCAAGGTTCGGCGCCGTCGCTCCACCTGTTGATCGAAACGATGAAGCGCGCCTATGCGGACCGCGCGCGCTTTCTCGGCGATCCCGCCTTCGTCAACGCACCGATCGCCAGGCTGACATCAAAACACTACGCGGCACGTCAGCGCGCCAGCATTGACGTCAATCGCGCGACACCGTGGAGCGACATGCTGCCGCTCAAGCAGCCGCACGAGGGCGACAACACCACGCATTTCTCCGTGGTGGACAGCCACGGCAATGCGGTGAGCAACACCTATACGCTGAACTTCAGCTACGGTGTCGGCCTCGTCGCTGAAGGCACCGGCGTGCTGCTCAACAACGAACTCGACGACTTCACCGCCGCGCCGGGCGCATCCAACGCTTATGGCCTCGTCGGCTTCGAGGCTAACCTGCCCGGTCCCGGCAAACGGCCACTGTCGTCGATGACGCCGACCATCGTGCTCAAGGACGGCAAGGTCGTGCTGGTCGCGGGCTCGCCCGGCGGCAGCCGCATCATCTCCACGGTGCTGCAAGTGGTCGTCAACGTGCTCGACTACGGCATGAATGTCGCCGCCGCCGTCGATGCACCGCGCCTGCATCATCAATGGCTGCCGGATGAGGTGCGTGTTGAACAAGGTTTCCCGCAAGACGTGCTCGATGAGCTGAAAGCGAAAGGCCACCGCATCGTCACGCCTATGGGACAAACCTCAGCGAATTCCATTGCGATCACAGCGGACGGAATCGAAGGTGGTCCCGACCCGCGCACGCGCGGCGCGGAAGCGGCGGGGTATTAAAGCATTTCGTCATTGCGAGGAGCGCAGCGACGAAGCAATCCAAGAGCTGCGAAGAAAGAACTGGATTGCTTCGCTTCGCTCGCAATGACGAAGGTGCTCGTTCCCGCAATTGGCAACCTAATTCCCCACCGTATACGGCCCGCCCTTTTCCAGCGCGCGCTGGTAGGCCGGGCGCGCGTGGATGCGCTTGAGGAAGTCCAACGCCTTCGGATGATGTGCCGAGAGACCTGCGCGCGAGGCCGCCGCTTCCAGCGGAAAGCTCATCTGGATATCGGCTGCGGTGAAGTCGTTGCCGGCGAACCATTCGCTTTTATTGAGCTCGGTTTCCCAGAACGCCATGTGCTGCTTGAGTTGCGGATCGACCAAGGTGGCCAATGCCTGCCCGGTTATTTTTTTCACCAGCGGCCGCAGCAACAGCGGCGAGCGGCGCGGCATCAGCGAGAAGATCAACTTCATCAGCAGCGGCGGCATCGCCGAGCCTTCGGCGTAGTGCAGCCAGTAGGTGTAGCGCAGCCGCTCCGGCGTGTTCGGCGGCGGGATCAGCCGGCCCTCGCCGTAGTTGCCGACAATGTATTCGATGATCGCGCCGGACTCCGCGACGGTGTTGCCGCCGTCGGTGACCACCGGCGATTTGCCGAGCGGATGGATCACCGCCAGTTCGCGCGGCGCCTGCATGGTCGGCAGCCGCTGGTAGCGCACGATCTCGTACGGCAGGCCCAGTTCCTCCAACAGCCACAGCACCCGTTGGGAGCGCGAATTGTTGAGGTGATGCACGGTCAACATGAGGAGACTCCCTGAGCGGCGGCCTTGTGGCGAAAGGGCCTCAAATCAGGCAGCGATTTCAATGCTTTTGCAACCTGCAAATATTTATCCGGGTAATATTGACAGAATATTTTTGCCCGGATAAAAAGCGCAACTTCGTCTTCCTGGACCATCAGCCATGAGCAACCCAGCCAATTTTACCGTCTTCGAGAACGATCACCGTGTCGCCACCGGGCCGCTGGCCGAAGTGGCGCTGGTGGTCAAATGGATGGCCGACCGGCCGGGCTCGACGTCGATCCTGATTTTCGACGACGCCACCGGCCGCACCATCGATCTCGACCTGCGCGGCAGCGACGCCGAGGTGGTGGCGAGGCTGCGGCCCGCCGCAAGCCCACCGGCCCCTGCCACCGCGCCGGAGCTGCCACGCGGCCGCGGGCGACCGAAGCTCGGCGTCGTCGCCCGCGAGGTCACGCTGCTGCCGCGCCATTGGGATTGGCTCTCCATGCAGCCGGGCGGCGCCTCGGTGGCGCTGCGCAAGCTGGTCGAGGAGGCCCGCCGCCGCAATGGCGACCACGATCGCGCCCGCATGGCGCGCGACGCCGCCTATCATTTCATGTCGACGATGGCCGGCAACTGGCCTGGCTTCGAGGATGCCTCGCGCGCGCTGTTCGCAAGCGACCGCCATCGATTCGCCGAACTGATCGCGTCATGGCCTCCGGACGTTCGCGATCATATCGTGAAACTCGCTTTCAACGACAACGCCGGCTGAGCGGCAGAAAGACCATCATGACCGCCCCCGTCGTTCCCCTCTGGCGGACGTATATCGTCTTCCTGTTGCCGATGATGCTGAGCAACATCCTGCAAGCGCTGTTCGGCACCATCAACAGCATCTATCTCGGACAGATGATCGGCGTCGACGCGCTTGCCGCCGTCGCCGGCTTCTTCCCGGTGATGTTCTTCTTCATCGCCTTCATCATCGGGCTCGGCGCCGGTGCTTCGGTGCTGATCGGACAGGCCTGGGGCGCGCGCGAGCCGGAGCGCGTCAAGGAAGTCGCAGGCACCACGCTGACATTGGCACTGCTTGGCGGCGCGGTCATCGCCGTGTTCGGCGGCATCTTCACACGCGACCTGTTGATCATGCTGGCGACGCCCGCCAACGTGCTCGATGCCGCCACCGATTACGCGCGGATCATGATGATCGCGATTCCTGCGACCTTCGCCTTCCTGCTGCTGACCTCGATGATGCGCGGCGTCGGCGACACCGTCACGCCGCTGTTCGCGCTCGCCTTCTCCACCGCGATCGGCCTCGTCGTCACGCCCGCGCTGATTCAAGGCTGGTTCGGCCTGCCCAGGCTCGGCGTTGCCAGCGCCGCTTATGCCTCGGCCACGGCGTCCATCGTCACGCTATGCTGGCTCGCCATCTACATGCGACGAAGCAAACACGCGCTGGCGCCGGATCGCGCCTTTCTGCGCGGGATGGTTCCCGATTTCTCGCTGCTGGGCAAAGTGTTGCGGATCGGTTTGCCGACCGCTGTGCAGCTGGTGGTGATGTCGCTCGCCGAACTGGTGCTGCTCGGCATCGTCAACAGTTTTGGGTCGGACGCGACGGCCGCTTACGGCGCGCTCAACCAGGTGCTGGCCTATGTGCAGTTTCCGGCGATCTCGATTGCCATCACCGCCTCGATCTTCGCTGCGCAGGCGATCGGCGCCGGCCATGTCGATCGCCTCGGCGCCATCGTGAAAACCGGCCTGCTACTCAACCTGATCATGACCGGTGCACTGGTGGCCCTGGGCTATCTGCTGTCGCGGCTGATCATCGGCCTGTTCATCATCGACGAGAACGTGCTCGAGCTAGCGCAGCACGCACTGCACATCGTGCTGTGGAGCACGGTGCCGTTCGGCATGGCCGGCGTCTTCTCGGCGACGATGCGCGCCAGCGGCACGGTGCTGGTACCGACGCTGCTGTCGATTGTGTCGATCCTTGCGGTGGAGGTGCCGGCCGCGATCCTGCTTAGTCGCGCGCTCGGCCTCTCCGGCGTCTGGACCGCCTATCCGATCACGTTCTGCGCCATGCTGCTGTTGCAGATGATGTTCTACTGGTTCGTCTGGCGCAAGAAGAAGATCGAGCGGCTGATCTGACGCCAAGGCGGCGTTCGGAGTACCGCGTCCGCTCTTATATGATATCCATCATAAAAAGTGGTGGACGCGGCGGCGCGGCTGCGCCACACTCCTCGCGCATTGTCCGAGGAGCCTTTCATGAGCCAGCCGCCCCGCCCGCAATTCCTGTTCGATTTCGGCAGCCCCAACGCCTATCTCAGCCACAAGGTCATTCCGGCCATCGAGAAGCGCACCGGTGTCACGTTCGAATATGTGCCGATCCTGCTCGGCGGCATCTTCAAGGCTACCAACAACAAGTCGCCGGCCGAGACGCTGGCCGGCATCAAGAACAAGCGCGAGTTCATGGAGCTTGAAACGCAGCGCTTCCTCAAGCGCTTCAACGTCAAGCCCTACGTCTGGAATCCGAATTTCCCGGTCAACACCCTGATGCTGATGCGCGGCGCGATCGCGGCGCAGGCCGAAGGCGTGTTCGAGGCATACGTCGAGGCCGCCTTCCATCACATGTGGGAGGAGCCGAAGAAGATGGACGATCCCGAGGTGCTGGGCAAAGCCTTGACCGCATCGGGGCTGGATGCCGCGAAACTGTTCGCCCGCGCACAAGAGCCCGAGATCAAGAACAAGCTGCTGGAGAACACGCAAGCCGCGGTGGCGCGCGGCGCGTTCGGGTCACCCACCTTCTTCGTCGGCGACGAGATGTTCTTCGGCAAGGAGCAGTTGCGCGAGGTCGAGGAGTTGATTGTGGGGAAATAAAGCGAAGACAACGTCATCCTGAGGAGCGCTCCGCAGGAGCGCATCTCGAAGGATGCGCAACAACGGTCATCCTTCGAGGCTCGCCAAGATGGCTCGCACCTCAGGATGACGTGTCGCACCATTGGAGAACCCCATGCAAAAGCGTAATGCCACCGTCGCGGTGATCGGCGCCGGCGACTACATCGGCGCCGAAATTGCCAAGAAATTCGCCGCCGAAGGCTTCACTGTGTTCGCCGGTCGCCGCAACGGCGACAAGCTCGCGCCGCTGGTGAAGGAGATCGAGGATGCGGGCGGATCTATCGTCGCGCGATCGCTCGATGCCCGCGAGGAAGGCGAGATCAACGCCTTCCTGCAAGACGCCGACAAGCACGCGCCGCTAGAGGTGACGATCTTCAACGTCGGCGCCAACGTCAACTTCCCGATCCTGGAAACCACCGACCGCGTCTTCCGCAAAGTCTGGGAAATGGCCTGCTGGGCCGGCTTCCTCGCCGGCCGCGAGTCGGCGCGGCTGATGCTGCCGCGCGGCCAGGGCAACATCTTCTTCACCGGCGCCACCGCATCCTTGCGCGGCGGCTCCGGCTTCGCGGCGTTTGCCAGCGCCAAGTTCGGCCTGCGTGCGGTGGCGCAGGCGATGGCCCGCGAACTCGGGCCGAAGCACATTCACGTCGCCCACCTCATCATCGATTCCGGCGTGGACACCGCCTGGGTGCGCGAACGCCGCGAACAACTGTGGGGCAAGGAGGCTCTGAACAATCCCGATCTGCTGATGCCGCCCGCTTCCGTCGCCGAAAGCTACTGGCAGCTTTACCAACAGCCGAAGAGCGCCTGGACATTCGAGTTGGAGATTCGCCCATTCGGCGAAAAGTGGTAGCGCTGCACCCACTCGAAGCGGTAGCGTGCTGGCGGTTCGCAAGAACAAGAAGAAACAGCGGGAGCTAGGCAATGCGCATTCTGGTACTTGGGGCCGGCGCGATCGGCGGCTATTTCGGCGGACGGTTGCTGCAATCCGGCGCGGACGTGACCTTTCTGGTGCGGCCGCGTCGCGCCGAGGAGTTGGCTCGCGACGGTCTCGTCATCAAGAGCCCGCACGGTGACATCACCTTGCCAAAACCGCCGACCGTGCTGGCGCAGGATTTGAAGCAAACCTTCGATATCGTGCTCCTGACCTGCAAGGCGTTCGACCTCGACGACGCCATCGCTTCCATCGCGCCCGCCGTGGGTTCGCACACCGCGATCATGCCAATGCTGAACGGGATGCGGCACCTCGACGTGCTCGACGCGAAGTTCGGCCGCGACCGCGTGCTGGGCGGTCAATGCTCTATCGCGGCGACGCTGAACGCCGACCGCCATGTGGTGCAGCTCTCGCCGATGCAGGCGGTCGGCTTCGGCGAACGCGACGGCAGCATGTCGGACCGCGTGCGCCAGGCCGACGCCATTTTCCAGCGCGGAAAATTCGACGGCAAGGCTTCAACCACCGTCGTCCAGGACATGTGGGAGAAGTGGACGCTGCTGGCGACGCTGGCGTGTTCGACCTGCCTGATGCGCGCAGCGCTGGGCAATATCCTGCAAGCACCCGGCGGCCGCGACTATATTCTCGGCGTGCGTGACGAGATTCGCGCCATCGCCAGCGCCGCCGGTCACAACCCGCGCGCCCCGTTCATCGAGCGTATCACCACGATGCTGACGACCGAGGGTTCGCCCTTCACCGCATCGATGTTCCGCGACATTCAAGGCAATCTGCCGATCGAGGCCGATCACATCGTCGGCGACCTGATCGCCCGCGCCGACGCCGCGACAATCGACGTCCCGCGCCTGCGCGTGGCGTATGCGCATCTGAAGACGTATGAGGCGCAGCGGGGGTGAGCCTACGTTTATCAAATGTGATAAGCATTCGTGGCGAGGATCAACTCTCCAAGTCGGCATGCCCGCGCTTGTCGCGGGCATCTACGTTTTTACGGAGAATCCACAAACAAGGCGTGGATGGCCGGGTCAAGCCCGGCCATGACGGCAAACTCATCGACTGAATTTGGTCGCTTCCATAGATTGTCATGCCTCACAATCGCGACAGGTAATGCGCCAGCGCGGTGATTTCTTCTTCGCTCAACGGATACGCGACATCGGCCATCGCCGCGCCGCCGCCGCCGGCGCGGGCGCCGGATTTGTAATCGTGCAGCGCCTTAAGCAGATAATCTTCGCGCTGGCCGGCGATGCGGGCCACCGCCTTGGTGCCGGCATAACTATCGGTGTGGCACGACGCGCAGCGCCGTCCCTTCGCCGCCATCTCACCCTTCTTCGATAGATCGGGATTGTCGTCGGGCGCGCCCTTCGGCGGCGTCAGTGAGGCGAAGTAAGCACCGAGGTTGCGGACGTCGTCATTCGTGAGCTGTTCCGCCATCGGCGCCATCACATCGCTCTTGCGCGCACCGCCGCGAAAGAACACCAGTTGCCACTGGATGAACTGATCCGGCTGCCCCGCCAGCGACGGCGTATTCTCCATCTGCGAGATGCCGTTCTCGCCGTGGCAGGCAACGCACATCTCCGCCTTGGCCTTGCCGGCGGCGATATCGGCAGCGAGAGTCGATGAGCCGGACAGAAGCAGAGCGACCGCCGCCGCAAGAAAAGCAATTCGCATACGAACCATTCCTCCACCGTCATTGCGAGCGAAGCGAAGCAATCCAGTCTTTACGAAAGAAAGTCTGGATTGCTTCGTCGCTCACGCTCCTCGCAATGACGGACCTAACGTTCCGCTGCGCGGCAGACGCTTACTTCTTCGCCTGCGCCTTGTCGTAGCTGATGCGATAGATCGCACCGGCCCAATCGTCGGCAATCAGGATCGAGCCGTCCTTGGCCTGGATGATATCAGTGGGCCGGCCGAGATAGGTCTGCTTGCCCTCGATCCATCCCGACGCGAACACCTCGGTCTTCGGGTTCTTGCCGTCCGGCCCGACGATCACCCGCACGATCCGCGCACCCTGATACTGATGCCGGTTCCATGAACCGTGCTCGGCGATCAGGATGTTGTTCTTGTACTCGGCCGGGAACTGGCTCCCGGTATAGAACTTCATGCCGAGCGGCGCGACGTGATCGCCGAGCTTGACGATCGGCGGCGCGAACTCCGAGCACTTGTGGCCCATGGCGAACTTCGGATCCGGCGTATCGCCCTGATGGCAATACGGATAGCCGAAGTGTTCGCCGAGCTTCGAGATCATGTTGAGCTTGTCGCTTGGCGAGTCATCGCCGAGCCAGTCCCGCGCGTTCTCGGTGAACCAGTATTTGCCGGAGCGCGGATCGACGTCGCCGCCGACGCTGTTGCGGACACCGAGCGCAACCAGTTCGGCATTGCCGGTCTTCGGATCGACGCGGCGAATTTGCGAGGTCGAGGTCGGCGGCAGGCCGATGTTGAAGGGAGGGCCGATCGGAATGTAGAACCAGCCGTCTTTGTCGACCGCGATGTATTTCCAGCCATGCGCGGCGTAAGACGGCATGTCGTCATACACCACCTTCGGCTCCGGCATCTTGTCGAGATTCGCCTCCGGGTTGTCGTAGCGCATGATCTTGTTGATATCGACCACGTACAGCGCGCCGTTGAGATAAGCGAGCCCGGTCGGCATCTTGAGGCCCTTGATGATGGTCTTGACCTCTTTTTTGCCGTCCTTGTCGGTGATCGCATAGACGTTGCCGAGGCCGAACGAGCCGACGAACAAGGTGCCCTTGTCGCCCCACGCCATCTGCCGCGCAGCGAGCACGCCCGAAGCGTAGACCTCGATCTTGAAGCCCTTCGGCAGCTTGATCTTCTTCATGGTGTCGGCGAGTTCGGCGTCCGACATGCCGGTCGGTGGACCGGACGGCGGCGCGAGACCCTTCTGCGCTTCGGTCTCGTCGCCGAGGAACCAGTCGTCCGGCGGATGGGTCCAGAATTCCTTGTTGCCGGATTGATAGCTCTTCAAGCCATCCGCGGCGGTGGCCTGCGGCGCGCCACCAAGCGACAACACCGTCGCCAGCGCCAGAACCGATCCTGCGATTGCTGACTTCATCGCGTCCCTCCCTGAATCAATGTTGTGACATTGTTATTGTCGATATGTCGCCAAACGATAGATGGCGTCTGCGAGATCATGCGAGAGGTCGGGACGGTATCATATTCATTGCGATGGAGAAGCGCGTTCCGCGCGCGGCTGGCACGACAAAATATCGTGAGCCGTCGCGACAATAGTCACGCCACCGGTAGAGATCATTTGAAACGCATTGCATCGGTGTGCATCGCACAACGCGCCGCTGTCCGTCATAGACGCTTCACTGTCAGCCGGCCGGTGCCGCGGTTGTTGCGATAGAACAGGTCGTACCAGCGCGGAATGCCAATCACCGCGTCGTTGACGAAGATAAAGAGTTCGCCGCTGCGCGTCGGCTTGATCACAGATTCCACCTTGCCGTTTTCAGGATCTGGATCGAGAAACACCTCCTCGCCGCCG
Organism: Hyphomicrobiales bacterium; assembly: GCA_017305555.1. Lineage (GTDB taxonomy): Bacteria > Pseudomonadota > Alphaproteobacteria > Rhizobiales > Xanthobacteraceae > 62-47. Next base: position 43,165 of record JAFKKM010000023.1, read on the forward strand.
ATCGCGCCGTAGCGCAACACCAGGCGAAACCACGGCCGCGTCAGCTCGCGGCGCAGCGGCACGCCGAGCAGCAGCCACGCCCGCTGCGCCCAGCGCGGCGCGTCGGTGGTGTAGAAACCGCCGAGCGGCGACGGGATATCGCTGTCGTACCACGGCGCGGTGATCTCGACCTCGACGCGATAACGCGCGCCGAATCCATCCACGGCAACGCCGGTGCCGGCACATAGGTGCGAGGTCGCGAAGTCGAACGTCGCCTCTTCGCCGCGTGCGAGCCCGTGCGCCCTCGGGCTTTCGTCGCAGGTGAAGCCGGCGACGTCCTGCACATTATAAAGGAGGTGGCTGCCGAAGGTGACGCCGAGATAAACAAATAGCGCCGCAAAGAACGTCGGCGCCCAGCGACGCTTCAATTGCCGGTGAAACCAGACATAGGCCGCGCTCGCGCGCAGACGGTAGATCCAGTCGGTCGGCAAGCCCGTGGGTGCCGCCGGTGTTCTCTGCCAGATCGCATTCATCGAATCGGTGATGCGGATCGCAAGCCGCGTGCCCCACCATGTCAGCGCGATCGCCAGCGCCAGCAAAAGCGCGAACTGCACCGGACTACGCGCATAGGCATTGATCCAGGTCTGCGCAAAGCCCGGCAGGAAGCCGCCGGCCACCCGGATGATGTCCGACACCCAGCGGATCGGGCTGGTGTATTCATCCGCCGCCGGCAGCGAGCGCGCCAGCGGATAGAGCAACAGCCACGCGGTCGCCCCAACCGTTGCGAAGTAGACCAGCCGCCGTTTCCAGATCTCGTTCCAGACATGCTCCTGCGTCTTGGCGCGCGAGGACGCCTCGACATTGTTCTCAAAGCCGTATTGATCCGGCGTCAGCACCGTGCCGTCGTCGATCACCACATCGTAGACGTCGGGCAAACCGACCGGCGCGTAGTCTTGCGAGCGGCCGGCGATGCGCTTGAACGCGCTGGCGTGTATCTTCGGCCGCGCGACGAATACTTCGTCACGTCTCGAGACGCGTTCGTTACACAATTCGATCAGCTTGCGCGGCCCGTAACGATAATAGCCGCCGAGGCCCTTGCGCGGGTCGTAGAGCCGCCCGTCCTTGTCGCACATCGAGATGGCGTTCTTGAAACTGTCGGGATCGGCTGGCGGCGTACCGTGATCCGACTTGAAGCGCAGGCCGCAGCGCTGCGCTTCCGTCATCATCCAGACCAGCGGAATGTAGGCCAGCGCATCGTCGGGATAGCCGCCACCGACATTGGAATGCACGCCGGCGAACCACACTTGACTGATCTGCTCGTCCTCGACGTGGCGCTTGCCGTCGTCGCGCGGCGCGAGCGGCACGGTGCCGCGTTCGTCCCACAATTCCGGATGGAAGGTGGTGCGCGGTTCGTCCAGCGACAGCGCCTGACAGGCGCGCGATACACGTTCGAGATCGAGCCGGTGATTGGGCAACTCCAGCGGCCAGATCCAGCGGCTGACGCCGCGCGTCATCTCGTCCATCGGCAGTCCGTAGGCGGCAACCGTGTCCCACACGCCGATAAAGCGAATGCGGCTGATGGCGCGATTGTCGGCCTTGTCGTAGCGCGGCAGTAGCTTGTCGCGCAGCGCGCGGAGCGGTTTCTCGATGTGCCAGAAGGTGTGATAGCGCTCGCGGCGATAGGCACGATAGGCGGCGTGCGCCTTGCGGTCCAGTTCGCGCTCGCTGTCTGCGGCAACCAATCCCTGATTGAGGATCAGCCCCATCACTACGCGAATGGTGAACGCGCCGCGGCTGAAGCCGAAGCCGAATAATTCGTCGCTGTCGTCGCGCCAGTTACGGCAGGCGAACTTGTAGATATCGATGACGTTGCGCTTCAATCCGAAGCCGAAGGCACCGCCGAGGATCGCCAAGGGCTTGAACGACGACGTGCCGACGCCGTCGTCATAGAACGCAACCTGGTCGGAACCGGCGAGATCGAGCGCCTCGAAGGTGCGCCAGACATTGGTGCGCCACACCTTGGCGGCGGAGTTGCCGGTGCCGTCGGACAACAGGATGATCTTGCGGCCCATCTGACGGCCTCCGCAGCGGCGGCTGACATCCGCGTAACGCGTGAAGAATTGCACATTCGCCGCTGGCGCGGAAGCAGCCGCGTTCCATCGTCGTCACGGCGATTTTACCGGCAATTTGATTCAATGACGAATGCCGGGAATAAATCCGACAGAGTCCGAGTCTCCTCCGCATGCAACGCACCTGCGATGGAGCCTCGCGATGACAGACAAACCACACGCCCCCGACGATGTGCACGTAACCCGCCGCCACGCCCTCGAATGCATGGTGTGGGCCGGAACTGGCGTGCTCTGGACCATGAGCGGCGGCGTCCCGGTCGCGCGCGGCCTGCTCGGCGAAGCCAAGGCGGCAACGGAGACCGGCTTCAGCTTCCTGCAAATGAGCGACAGCCACATCGGCTTCAACAAGGCCGCCAATCCCGACGCGCTTGCAACGCTGCGCGAAGCTGTGGCCAAGGTGAAGGCGCTGGCGGTGAAGCCGTCCTTCATCATTCACACCGGCGACATCACTCATCTATCGAAGCCTGCCGAATTCGACAACGCCGATCAGGTCTTCGGCGAAACCGGCCTGCACATTCGCTACGTCCCCGGCGAGCACGACATCATCGATGAAGCACGCGGCCAGGCCTATCTCGATCGTTATGGCAAGGGAGCGAAGGGTGCCGGCTGGTACAGCTTCGACGATCATGGCGTCCACTTCGTCGGACTCGTCAACGTCGTCGACCTCAAGAGCGGCGGTCTCGGCAATCTCGGCGCCGAGCAACTGGCGTGGCTCGAGGACGACCTGCGCGACAAGAGTAACAGCACGCCGATCGTGGTGTTCGCACATATCCCCTTGTACGTCCTCTACGAGCGATGGGGCTGGGGCACCGACGATGGCGGGCGCGCGCTGACGCTGCTGAAACGTTTCGGCTCGGTCACCGTGCTCAACGGGCATATCCATCAGCTCGCGCAAAAGGTCGAAGGCAACATGACCTTTCACACCGCGCTGTCGACCGCGTTCCCGCAGCCCGCGCCCGGATCGGCGCCCTCACCCGGCCCGATGGTGGTGCCCGCCGGAAAACTCCGCAGTCTGCTCGGATTGTCGTCGGTGACGTTACGCCGAACCGGCACACCGCTCGCCATCGTCGATACGACGCTCGACAAGTAATCGGACCTCATCGCCATGACACCGCAGTTCGACAACGACTCCCGAAAGTCAAATCACAGCTTGCGTCTCGCCATTGCCTTCGCAGTTGCGACCGGCCTCGGCACCGGCATCCTCACCGCGCGACAGGTGCGCGCCGCGACGGACAAGCCGGCTGTTATCACCATCGATAATTTCACCTTCGGTCCCGCCAATCTGACCGTGCCGGCGGGAACGACCGTCACATGGACCAACCACGATGATATTCCGCATTCCATCGTCGCGACCGACAAGGCGTTTCGTTCGGCCGCGCTCGACACCAATGACTCCTACACTTTTACCTTCAAGACCGCCGGCACCTTCGCGTATTTCTGCGGCCTGCACCCGCACATGACCGGGAAAGTGATCGTGACGCCGTGAGCTAATCGCGCGCCGTCCCACGCGGGCGGCCCACGAATGTGCTACACGGGAGCCGGCATTCGAATTGTCCGGGCGTATCGAGGTAACGAAAATTATCGTGCGGACCAGCGACGACAGCGCGTTGTTCGATGACATCTTCCTGCCGCATCTTCAGGAGGCTTATCGTCTCGCGCGCTGGCTGACGGGAAACGCGAGCGACGCCGACGACGTGGTGCAGGAAGCCGCGATGCGCGCCTTCCGCGCCATCGGCACCTCGGATGTGATCAATCCACGCGCATGGAGCCTGACGATCGTGCGCAACACCGCCTATAGCTGGCTGATGAAGAACAAGCCGAAGGATGTCGTGTTCGCAGAAGACCTCGGCGAAGCCGACCGGGAGAGCCTCGATCGCGACGTGACTTCCGACCGACAGGACACGACGCCCGAGGATGTCGCCATTCTCAACGCCACCGCCGAGGAAGTGCGCAAAGCGCTCGCGGCGCTGCCGGCGCTGTTTCGTGAAATCGTCGTTCTGCGCGAGATGCACGAACTAAGCTATCGTGAGATCGCCTCCGTCACCAACCTGCCGATCGGCACCGTGATGTCGCGCCTGTCGCGCGCGCGACAATTGCTGATCGGCGCACTGGGCGAGGTCCGACCATGACGCCGTCCGTCTCGAACAACGACGATCTGACCTTGCAGGCTTACTGCGACGGTGAACTCGATGCCGCCGCGACCAGCGCGTTCGAGCAACGCCTGGCGACCGACGCTGCTCTGCAACGCCGGCGCGATCAGGTGATGGCGCTGCGTGCACGGCTTCGCGGATTGTCCGAGGACGCGCCGCCGTCCGACCTCGTGGCCCGCATCAAGGCCAACGCCGTCGCGCAACCGCAGCGCCAGCAGCGATGGCCGTGGCGCGCGATGGCGGCGTGTCTCGTGATCGGCATCCTCGCCGGCAGTACCCCGATGTGGCTGATCCATCGCGACCAGATCTCCGATCAAATCGCCAGCGTCATCATCGGCAATCATATCCGTGGAGCGCTGGCGCCGCAGTCGTTCGACGTAGCGTCGTCGGATCGTCACACCGTAAAGCCGTGGTTCGCGGCCCGCGTTGCCGAATCGCCGAAAGTGCCCGATCTGGCGCAGGCCGGGTTCGCGCTCGTCGGCGGCCGCATCGACGTCATCGGCCAGACCCCGGTGCCGACCATTGTTTACAAACACGCCGCCCATGTCGTGAGCGTCAGCGCGCTGCCGCAGCACGAGGCCATCGCCGCCGACACCACGATCGCCGGCTACCATCTGCGAAGCTGGCGCGACGGCGACTTCGTCTATGTCGCCGTGTCCGATATTCCGGAAACCGACCTCGCGGCTTTCGAGCGCGCCTTCATCGCCGAGGCCCGCCAGCTCTAAACACCCAGAAACGACAAAGCCGCCTTGCGGCGGCCGGTCGATTAGCAGGTGTTTGCGCTTGGGTTTCTGGAGCGGGCGAAGGGATTCGAACCCTCGACCCCAACCTTGGCAAGGTTGTGCTCTACCCCTGAGCTACACCCGCATCCGAGAACTCCGGCGGCGCACCGCCGAGCGGCAGAGCTATGCCAAAAGCGGCCCGCGAATGCAACAGCCTGACGGCGTCCCGCGCGAATAAACCGCGCCGCGACGACTTTTCCGGTTTTCCGATCCTGCCCCGTTCCATCAGCGGCATCCTGCCGATTGCCGCAATAGCCATGGCCCGCCCATTCAAGATATTGTTATATAATGATTTTCAGCAAAATATTGCCCGCTTTCGGGGATCACATCGGCACAACCCGCCGCCACGGTCGCGACACAGCGGCGGATTGCAAATCCTCCTCCGCCACGCCATTTACAGCCCCACGGCCGCGTTTCATCCGGCAAGCCCAGAACATCAGGTGAGGTTAACGTGACAATTCTCGAGCAGGGTGACGGCGCGACGCCGTCGGCAAGCGCCGATCTCATCAAGGAGACCACCACGCAGACGTTCATGAAGGACGTCATCGAGGAATCGAAGCGCCAGCCGGTGCTGATCGATTTCTGGGCGCCGTGGTGCGGTCCCTGCAAACAACTCACGCCGATCATCGAAAAGGCCGTCCGCGCCGCCAAGGGCAAGGTCAAACTGGTGAAGATGAACATCGACGAGCATCCGGCCATCCCCGGCCAGATGGGCATCCAGTCGATCCCGGCGGTCATCGCCTTCGTCAACGGCCAGCCGGCCGACGGTTTCATGGGCGCGCTGCCGGAAAGCCAGGTCACGGCCTTTATCGATAAATTGACTGCGGGCATTCCCGACGCCGCCGGCGACATCGCCGACCTGCTCAAGGAAGCCGAAGCGGCGCAGGCCGCCGGCGATGCCTCGACCGCCGCCGCGATCTATGCCGAAGTCCTCGCCGCCGATGCCGCCAACATTCCGGCTCTCGCTGGCCTCGCGCGCTGCTACGCCGAGAGCGGCGCCATCGAGCAGGCCAAGCAGACGCTGGCGCTGGTGCCGGAAGCCAAGCGGAGCGATGCGGCCGTCAGCGCGGTGCAGGCGATGATCGATCTCGCCGAGCAGGCAACCTCGCTCGGCCCGGTCGCGGAACTGGAACAGAAGGTCGCCGCCGATCCGCTCGACCATCAGGCGCGGTTCGACCTCGCCACCGCGCTCAATGCCGCCGGCAAGCGCAATGACGCCACGCAGCACCTGCTTGAAATCGTCAAGCGCGACCGCAAATGGAATGACGACGGCGCGCGCAAACAGCTCGTGCAGTTCTTCGAGGCCTGGGGCGGCGCCGACGATGCTACCGTCGAAGGCCGCAAGCGCCTGTCGACGATCCTGTTCTCGTAGGACCAAACCAACCAACAAGGCATCATCCCGCAACGTCAGGGCCAGCCATGCCGATCAATGCCGAATATCGCGGCCCCGTCGATCTTCCGGAAGTGATCCCGGTGTTTCCACTGCCGGGCGCACTATTGCTGCCGCGCGGCCAGATGCCGCTCAACATCTTCGAGCCGCGTTATCTCGCCATGGTCGACGATGCCTTCCGCGACGGCCATCGCCTGATCGGCATGATCCAGCCCGACGCGGCGCACAGCCAAAATCCCGATCATCCGACATTGTTCAAGGTCGGATGCCTCGGCCGCATCACCCAGCTCGCCGAATCCGGCGACGGCCGCTACATCCTCGAACTCACCGGCGTGTCGCGCTTCAAGGTGGTCGAAGAGCTGTCGGTGCTGACGCCGTACCGTCAGTGCAAGGTTGACCTGTTCCCCTTCGTCGACGATTTCACCGCACGCAAGGGCGAGGACGACGTCGACCGCACCACGCTGCTCGAGGTGCTGTCCGATTTTCTCAAGGTCAATCACCTCAAGGTCGATTGGGAAGGCATCGAGAAGGCGCCGAACGAGGCGCTGGTCAATGCACTGGCGATGATGTCGCCTTACGGCCCCGCCGAGAAGCAGGCAATGCTGGAAGCGCCGGATCTGAAGACCCGCGCGGAAATCCTGATCGCCGTCACCGAAATGGACCTCGCCAAGAAGCGCACCAGCGGCGACCCGCCGTTGCAATAGCTGCGCGCTCAGTAGCCCGCGATCGCAAACGCCGACACCGCGCCGAGCAAAACCCAGCCGAAGTGCCGACCGCGCGTTGCCCAGGCGTTGACCAGCGTCGCGAACAGATAGTTCACCGCCATCGTCGCCACGATCCAGTGCCGTGCCGTTTGCGATTCGAAATACGGCGTCGCGATCAGGAGCGCGCCGCCGGCGATCCACGCCACCGTGCTGCAGTGCCAGACCAACCGCACCAGCAATCGCAACCGCGGCGGCGTCACGGTGACGTGGGGAAAGAGTTTGGTTTCGCTCAGGACGGCATGGATCAGCGCAACGACGATCGCGGTGACGCCGGCGATTTGAAGTAAAACATCCCGCATCGGAGTCTCCATACATATGTGTATGGTCTATACGCCCGGGCTTTGCCCGCGTCAATACAGTCGTGTATGGTGAACGCATGACGGATCAGCTCTCGGCCACGGACTGGCTCAAACAAGGTCTCAAGACGCTGACGACCAGCGGCTTCGTCGCGCTCAAGGCCGAGCCACTGGCGAAGGCCATGGGCGTCTCCCGCGGCAGCTTCTATTGGCACTTCGCAGACGTCGCCGCCTTTCACGCGGCGCTGCTCGACTACTGGCGCGAGGTCGCCGCTGAGCGCGTCATCGCCGCGCTCGAAACCGAAGGCCGCAGCGAGGACGCCTTGCGGCGGCTGATCCGCACCGCGTTCGACACCCGGCTCGCGACCGAAGCGGCGATCCGCGGCTGGGCCATGCACGAACCGCTCGCGCGCAAGGCGGTGGATGCGATCGACCGCCGCCGGATGTCCTACATCGCGAGCCTGCTGGAAAAATCCGGATGGCCGCCATCGCGCGCAACGGCGCAGGCGCAAATTCTTTACTGGGCGTTTGTGGGGTTCACGCTGAGCGATCGACAACTTGCGCGGAAGCAACAGCAGGACGCGATCGCGGAATTGATCCGCATCGTGGCCCCGCAAGGCCGTCGCCAGCCCGGCAAGGTGTGATAAAGAACGGAGAGAATTTACCGGAGATGACCATGCCCTCGAACGAGCATTCTGAATCCAGCGTCGATCCAAAGTTGCTGGAGATTTTGGTGTGCCCGCTCACCAAGGGCCCGCTGGAATTCGACGCCGCGCGGCAGGAACTGATCTCGCGCACGGCCAAACTCGCCTACCCGATCCGCGACGGCATCCCGATCATGCTCCCGGAAGAAGCGCGGCCGCTGGACTGAGGCGCGCTCGGCCTTTAGGCCCCAGCCGTTACTCCGCCGTCATTGCGAGGAGCGAAGCGACGAAGCAATCCAGCCCTCGTTTGATGGCCCTGGATTGCTTCGCTGCGCTCGCAATGACGGTGCGGCGAAGACTCGGGGACAACTGGCCCTGATTCAATAAGACGATATGCGTCTCCACTGTTATGGCCGGGCTCGTCCCGGCCATCCACGCCTTTCCTTTTTTCAGCCGCCTCAAGTCGTGGATGCCCGGGACAAGCCCGGGCATGACGAGGTGGCGGGTGGCAGGCGGCGCAACCTTGGCCGCCTCCCCGCGCTCGCCTGAATATCGCGCTCAAACTGAAATTTCCGGCCCAAGTTTCGCCGCTGCGCGAGAGCGGTCGCACCCGCATTCACGCCACAGGCGAACTTTCTCTCTCGTTTGTCAGAAGGAGAATTTTCTCCCAGAACCGCCAATTTAAGCGAATGATGTTTTGTTATTTTCCGAAACGGCCCTCTGGGCGATAGAAATTTGCTACACCGGTATCAATTGAAGATAACGCGACCGACGCAAGCGGCGCCGATCCGCTCAAGTGATCCCTGTTGGAGGAGCCTGCCATGGCCCGTTTGCCCATTCTCACCGTCGAAACCGCCCCCGAAGCCGCCAAGGACGGCGTCGCCAAGGCCGAAAAAGCCAACGGCTTCATCCCGAACCTGATCGGCCTGCTCGCCAACGCGCCGGTCGCGCTGGAAACCTACCAGACTGTCTCCGGCATCAATGCCCGCAGCGGGCTGTCGCTGGCAGAGCGCGAAGCGGTGCAGATCACTGCCGCCGCGACCCACGGCTGCGGCTTCTGCGTCGCCGGCCACACCGCCGTCGCCACCAAGAAGGCCGGTTTGAAGGAAGACGTCGTCAACGCGTTGCGCGCCAACGCCAAGGTGCCGGACGGCCGCCTCAACGCCGTCGCCGACTTCACCCGCGCGGTGATCCGCAGCCGTGGCGCGGTGGCGGATGCCGAGCTCGCCACCTTCAAGGCCGCCGGCTTCAACGACGCCAATGCGCTCGAAGTGGTGCTCGGCGTCAGCCTCGCAACGCTGTGCAACTTCGCCAACAACCTCGGCAAGCCGGACCTCAACCCGCAGCTTCAGCCTTACGCCTGGAGCGGTGCGCCCACCGCTGTCGCGGCCGAGTAAAGGCACTGATCATGACCACGCTTCCTGCCGATCTCACCGCCTGGCTCGACGACACGGCCACACATCTCGACACCAGCAATGATGCAGCGGCACATGTCGTGCCGCGCCTCGCCGACGCCGGCCTGTTCCGCATCGGCGTGCCGGTGGCCTATGGCGGCAGCGGCGGCGACATCAACGATGCTGTTGCGGCGATCAGCTCAGTATCGGAACGGTCGCTGGCGGCGGGATTCGTGTTCTGGGGTCATCGCACCTTCATCGAATACCTGCTGCAATCGCCGAATGCGACGTTGCGCGAAAAGCTGTTGCCGGAGCTTCTGGCGGGCCGACGCGCCGGCGCCACCGGTCTCTCCAACGCGATGAAATTCCTCTCCGGCATCGAGGAATTGCAGATCAAGGCGCAGCGGCAGGATTTCGGCCTGCGCATCGACGGCAAACTGCCGTGGGTGACCAATCTGCGCCTCGGCGGCTTCGATGTTGCCGCTGCAATTCAAGGCGACGGCCATGCGCCGGCCTTCGTCGCGGTGCTGTCGTCCGACGACGACGGGCTCGAGCGCTCCGCCGATCTCGACCTGATGGCGATGCGCGCCACCAGCACCGCTGCACTCAAGATCGACAACGTCCGCATCAGCGAAGACCGCATCCTGCACAAGAACGCCAGCGAGTGGCTGCCGAAGGTTCGCCCCGCGTTTCTGGCGCTGCAATGCGCGATGTCGAGCGGCCTCGCCCGCCGCGCGCTTAACGAAGCCGGTGCGCGTCTCAATCGCGAGCGCGATGTGCTGGCGCAGCCGGTGATCGAACTCGAAGCCGCGTTGCGTGCTGCCGAAGCGGCGTTGCGCGACGGCCTCAACGGCAACCGTTTTGTCGAGCATCCGGCGCAACTGTTCCGTCTTCGCATCCGCCTTGCGGAAATCGCGGCGGACGCCTTGCAACTCGAACTCTACGCCGCCGGCGGACGCGCTTATCTCTCCGGCCCCGGCGAAGGTTTCCAGCGCCGTCAGCGCGAGGCCGCGTTCCTGCCGATCATCACGCCGAGCATCGTGCAACTGAAGCTGTCGCTGCAAATCCACGAACAGCCGGCGGCGATCTCCGCCATCGCGTGACGCCATGACCCAGCTTGCCCTTCACCCTTCGCGACACGACGCACCGGCACTTGAAACGCCGGTGCTGCAAGCGCCGATTCTACAAGCGCGTGGTGTCGCGCTGCGTTATCCCGGCCAATCCCGCGCCACGATCGAGGGATTCGATTTCGCATTGGCTCCCGGCGAGACGGTGAGCCTGCTCGGCTCCAGCGGTGTCGGCAAATCCAGCCTGTTGCGTGTCCTCGCCGGCCTGCAAGCGCCGACCGAAGGCCACGTCACCATGAACGACGCGCCGCTCGTTGGCGTGCATCCGCGCGTCGCGGTGGCGTTTCAGGACCCGAGCCTGCTGCCGTGGCTGACGCTCGAGAAGAACGTCGCCTTCGGCCTCGACTTCAAGCATCAGCCGAGGCAGTCTCGCGCCGAGAGCGAAGCGCGCGTCGAGATGGCGATCCGCGAAGTCGGCCTCACACAGTCGCGCCGAAAATTTCCCGCTGAACTGTCCGGCGGCATGGCGCAACGCACGGCCTTGGCGCGTTGCCTCGCGCGCAAGCCGGAGATTCTGCTGCTGGACGAACCGTTCGGCGCACTCGACGAAGTCACGCGCACCGAGATGCAGCATCTGTTGCTGAAGGTGGTGCGTGACTTCCGCACCGCCGCGATCCTGATCACCCACGATATCGACGAAGCGCTGCTGGTCTCCGATCGCATCCTGCTGCTCGGCGGTGCGCCGGCCTCCGCAATCGGCGAGTGGCGCATCGATCTGCCGAAACCGCGCGAGGATTTTATCGCGGAGCTCGGCGCGATCCGCGTCGATATCCTCTCGACGCTGCGCGGCACCGCGCAACGTCGCGCGGCCTAATTCCCGTCGCGCTGCATTCGCACGCGCGCGAAACGACACCTGAAAGGTCTGCCATGTCCGCCGATGAGTTTACCCGTTTTGATGTGTCACGCCGTCAGATGCTGAAGCTGTCTGCGCTCTTGACCGCTGGCGGCGCCGCGCCGCTGCTCCGCGCCTACGAGGCCCGCGCAGAAGAGGCCGACGCGCCGCTGCGGATCGGCTATCTGCCGATCACCGACGCGACGCCGCTGCTGGTGGCGCACGGCAAGGGCTTCTTCGAAGAGCAAGGCATCAAGGCCGAGAAGCCGGTGCGGCTGCGGAGCTGGGCGCAGGTGCTGGAGGCCTTCATCTCCGGCCAGGTCAACGCCGTGCATCTGTTGTCGCCGATGACGGTGTGGGCGCGCTTCGGCAGCAAGGCTCCCGCGAAAGTGGTGGCGTGGAATCACACCAGCGGCTCGGGGCTCAGCGTATTGCCGCACATCAACAGCGTGAAGGATCTCGGCGGCACCACCGTCGCAATCCCGTTCTGGTATTCGATCCACAACGTCGTGCTGCAAATCCTGCTGCGCGAGAACGGGTTGACGCCGGTGTCGAAGCGCACCGGCAAGCCGGCCGCCAACGAAGTCAATCTCGTGGTGATGGCACCCGCCGACATGGTGCCGGCGCTCGCCTCGAAACAGATCAGCGGCTACATCGTCGCCGAGCCGTTCAACGCCGCCAGCGAAGTGCTCGGCGTCGGCAAGATGCTGCGCTTCACCGGCGACGTCTGGAAGGATCACGCCTGCTGCCTCGTGTTCATGCACGAGCGCGACCTCCAGCAGCGCCCGGAATGGGTGCAGCGCGCGGTCAACGCCATGGTGAAGGCGCAGCTGTGGACCCGCGATCATCGCGCGGAAACCGCCGCGCTGTTGTCGAAGGACAATCCGAACCAGTACACGCCGCACAGCGTCGAGGTGCTGACCAAGGTGCTGGCGCCGCCGCCGAGCGACGAAAGCATTTACGTCAAGAGCGGCGCGATTCGGCACGCCGATTGGCGCGAGCGCCGCATCGATTTCCAGCCGTACCCTTATCCGAGCTACACCGAGGAACTGGTGCGCCGTCTTAAGGATACACTGGTCGAAGGTGATCGCGGCTTCCTCGATAAACTCGATCCGACAGCCGCAGGACGCGAACTGGTCGACGACAACTTCGTGAAGAAAGCAATTATCGCGAGCGGCGGCATGGCCGCGTTCGGCCTGCCGGAGACATTCACCCGCAGCGAAGTGATCGCAGCATGAGCATGAGCTGGCCTACCGACAGTTTGACGCGCGCGGAGCGGCGAGCACTCGCGCAGTCGACCTCGCGTCCGACCAGCTTCAACATCGCACGGCCGGCATGGACCAATGCGGCATTGGGCGTCGGGGGATTGCTGGCATTGCTCGTGCTCTGGTGGCTTGGCACCGACGTGCTGGCGTCGCCGGACGGATTCATCCGGCACTTCTCGCCGACCACCGCGATTCCGAAACTGATCGTGCTGCTCAGCGGGCCGGACCTGCCGGTGCATATCCTGGTGAGTCTGCGCCGCGTGCTGGTGGGGCTCGGCTTCGCGCTGTTGGTCGGCGTGCCGCTCGGCCTCGCCATCGGCAGCTTCCAGCGGCTGAATTCGGCGACCTCGCCGGCGTTTCAGTTCCTGCGCATGATCTCGCCGCTGTCGTGGATGCCGATCGCGGTGATGGTGTTCGGCGTCGGCGACGATCCGATCTATTTCATGCTGGCGTTCGCGGCGGTGTGGCCCATCGTGCTCAACACCGCGGAAGGCGTACGCCGCTTGCAGCCGGCCTGGCTCAGCCTCGCGTCAAGCCTCGCCGCGACGCGGTGGGAAACGCTGTGGCACGTCATCCTGCCCGGCGTGCTCGGCCATGTCCTGACCGGACTGCGGCTCGCCATCGGCATCGTCTGGATCGTGCTGGTGCCGTGCGAGATGCTCGGCGTCTCCGCCGGCCTCGGCTACTTCATCCTCGATACCCGCGACCGCCTCGCCTATTCCGAATTGATGGCGACTGTGCTGATGATCGGCCTGCTCGGCTTCCTGCTCGACGCCGGCGCCCGCGCGCTCTATCGCCTGGCGACGCGCAGCCACGCGTAACCGGCGACTTTCCTTTCGTCATTGCGAGGAGCGCAGCGACGAAGCAATCCAGTTCTTGCTTTGTGGCCTTCTGGATTGCTTCGCTTCGCTCGCAATGACGGAAAGGTCGCGGAACGCGCGCTACTTCTGACAACTCGGGCACCAGAACGTCGAACGGCCGTTTTGCACGAACCGCTTCACGGTGCCGCCACAGCCGCGCGTCCGGCACTTTTCGCCCTCGCGGTCGTAGACCTGAAACGAGTGCTGGAAGTAACCCAGTTCGCCGGACGTCTGGCGATGGTCGCGCAGCGACGAGCCGCCGGCTTCGATCGCCTGATTCAGCACCTCGTGGATCGACGTCACCAGCCGCTTCGCGTGATCGGTCGGCGCGCTCTTTTTATCCGCAAGTGTCGCGGCCTTGCGCTTCGGCGACAGATGCGAGCGAAACAGCGCCTCGCAGACATAGATGTTGCCGAGGCCGGCGACGACGCGCTGATCCAGCAGCGCGGCCTTGAGACTGGTGGCCTTGCCCGCCGTCGCCTTCGCCAGCATCGCCGCGTCGAAGGCGTTGCCGAGCGGCTCCGGGCCAAGGCCTTTCAGAAGCGGCTCTTCGTCAAGCGCGGCGCGCGCGATGATCTTCATGTAACCGAAGCGGCGCGGATCGTTGAAAATCACGCTGGCGCCCGACGACATCTGGAACAGCACATGATCGTGCGCGCGATCCTCGTTGCGCGGATAGTGAAATTCGCCGGGCGTCGCGGCACCCTCCGCCGTCACCACGCGAAACGAGCCGGACATGCCCAGATGCATCAACAACACGTCGCCGGATTCGAGATCGGCCATCAGGTATTTGGCGCGGCGGCCGAGGCCCGTCACCGTCTGCCCTTGCAGGCGCGCGACGAAATCCGGCTGGAACGGAAAGCGCAGATCCGCGCGGCGAGTTTCGGCGCGGACGATGCGCGCGCCCTCCATCGCCGGCTGCAAGCCGCGACGCACGGTTTCGACTTCGGGGAGTTCGGGCATTGGCTCTCTGTCTTACTGACGGCAGAGTATACGTCTCTCGATCGTCATGGCCGGATTTATTCCGGCCATCCACGTCTTCCTCGGACCTGCACAGAAAAGACGTGGATGGCCGGGACACAGGCGAGCGGAAGCGACGCCGTTCTTCGAACGGCTATGCCCGGCCATGACGAATTGATATTTCGTGCGAGATATTTAAGCCCCCGTCTCGCTCTCGGTGAACACCAGCCAGTTATAAAACGGATCAGCCACCGTCATGGTGGTGGCGCCCCAGGGCTGGCGCTCCAGCCCTGGCCGCGCGTAGCCGTAGTGTTTGGCGAGCAGGCCCGCATGATACTCCGCAAGGCCGGCGGTTTCGATCATCACCCGCGCGCCCGGCGCGCTGTCGCCGTGGTGCTCGCTCAGATGCAGCCGCGCCGCGCCCAGCGAGAGGCCCATGTAAAGCGGCAGGTCCGGCTCGAAGCGGTGCTCGAACGCGACCTTGAAGCCGAGAAAATCGAGGTAAAATTCCCGTGCCTTGCGGATATCGAACATCCGCAGGATCGGGGTGACGGTGGTAAAACGCGCGACCATTGCCAATCCCTTGGGCTGTCCCCTGCAATTCGGCCCGGTTAACCACGGCGCGCGGCAAGCGCCGCCGTGACCGGGTCTGGTGTGTAGCGTACCGCAGCGCGGCAGGCTATGGTCCGGCCCGGAGAGCATCGGCATGGAACCTACCGACCAGACCACACATTTCGGCTTCCGCGACGTCGCGCTGGACGACAAGCAGTCGCTGGTGAACGACGTGTTCCGCAGCGTCGCGTCGCGTTACGACCTGATGAACGACCTGATGTCGGGCGGGATGCATCGCGTCTGGAAGGACGTCATGATCAACGCGCTGAACCCGCCGCGCAACGACGCGCCGTTTGCGCTGCTCGATGTCGCCGGCGGCACCGGCGACATCTCCTTTCGCGCGGCGAAGGCCTCCGGCTACGGCTTCCACGCCACCGTCTGCGACATCAACGGCGACATGCTGGCGGTCGGCCGCGAACGCGCGGCGAAGCAGATGCTCGACGACCGGGTGTCGTTCGTCGAAGGCAATGCCGAGGCGCTGGCGTTCCCGGATCGCTCCTTCGACGCCTACACCATCGCTTTCGGCATCCGCAACGTGCCGCGCATCGATCTTGCGTTGCGCGAGGCCTGGCGCGTGCTCAAGCCCGGCAGCCGCTTCCTGTGCCTCGAATTTTCCACTGTGGACGTGCCCGGCCTCGACCGGCTCTATGAGCTGTTCTCGTTCAGGGTGATCCCGCCGCTCGGCCGCGCCGTCACCGGCGACGCCGAATCCTATCAGTATCTCGTCGAATCGATCCGCAAGTTTCCGAGGCCCGCCGCCTTCGCCGACATGATCCGCGACGCCGGCTTCGCGCGCGTCACCTGGCAGCCGCTGTCCGGCGGCATCGTGGCACTGCATTCGGGCTGGCGCTTGTGATCTCCGCACTCTCGCATGTCGCGCGGCTGACACGCGCCGCTTACGTGTTCGCGCGTGAAGGCGTGTTCGGAACCGTCGATCCGGCCTTGGTGCCGGCGCCGGGTCAGATTTTGCTGCGCACCGCACGGCTGATCGAACGGCGCGGCGCGAAATCCGGCCCACGCCTGTCGCGCGCATTGACCCGGCTCGGCCCCGCTTACCTGAAACTCGGACAATTCCTCGCCACGCGGCCCGACGTCGTCGGCGTTGCGCTCGCGCGCGATCTCGAAAGCCTGCAAGACCGCCTGCCGCCTTTCCCGCAAGCGGAGTCGGAAAAAGTCGTCGCCGCATCGCTGGAACGCCCTGTGGCGCAGGCGTTCGCGACATTCGGTCCGGCGGTTGCCGCCGCCTCCATCGCGCAAGTGCATCGCGGCGAGGTGGAGCGCGATGGCGAGCGCCGGCAGGTTGCGGTGAAAGTGTTGCGACCCAACGTCGGCACGCGCTTCCGCCGCGATCTTGCCGACTTCCAGTTTGTCGCCGAGCGCGCGGAGCGCTATTCGGCGGAAGCGCGGCGGCTGCGGCTGATCGAGATCATCAACACCATGTCGCGCTCGGTCGCGATGGAGATGGACCTGCGGCTGGAAGCGGCCGCGCTCTCCGAGATGGCGGAGAATACCCGCGACGATCCCGACTTCCGCGTGCCGACGGTGGACTGGGACCGCACCACCAACAACGTGCTGACGATGGAGTGGATCGACGGCATCGCGCTGAACGACCATGCGCGGCTGGCGTCGTCGCAGGTCGATCTGCCGGATCTCGGCCGCAAGGTGATCCAGAGTTTTCTGCGCCACGCGCTGCGCGACGGCTTCTTCCACGCCGACATGCATCCCGGCAACCTGTTCCTCGACGACTCGGGACGCTTGGTCGCGGTGGACTTCGGCATCATGGGCCGGCTCGGGCTGAAGGAGCGGCGCTTTCTCGCGGAGATTCTGCTCGGCTTCATCACACGCGACTATCGCCGCGTTGCCGAGGTGCATTTCGAGGCCGGCTATGTGCCGGCACATCATTCGGTGGAGAATTTCGCGCAAGCGATCCGCGCCATCGGCGAGCCGATCCACAACCGCACCGCCGAAGAAATCTCCATGGCGAAGCTGTTGTCTCTGCTACTGGAGGTGACGGCGCTGTTCGACATGCAGACGCGGCCTGAATTGATCCTGTTGCAGAAAACCATGGTGGTGGTGGAAGGGGTGGCCCGCAGCTTCGACCCCAAGCTCGACATCTGGACCGTGGCCGACCCGGTGGTGCGCCAATGGATCGAGCGCAACCTCGGACCCGTAGGTCGCATCCAGGGCGCGATGGCCGGTGCCGGCGAACTCGGCAAGGCGATGAGCAGCCTCCCCACCATCGCCTCGCGCTCGATCCGGGTGCTGGAACAGCTCGAGGTGATGGTGCGCGACGGGCTGGTGCTGTCGCCGGACACCATCGCCGCGCTCGGCCGGGTCCGCGCCCGCCAGAACCGCTGGCGAACCATTGCCGTCTGGGTGATCGCTATCACCTTTGTCAGTATTTTGTGGCTGGTGCGCTAGTCCATTCTGATTGCATCGCCCAATTACGAATGATAGCATTGCTATCATTTTTGACATGGAAGCTGCCATGGCCAGCCTGACCATTCGCAAGCTCGACGACGCCATCAAAGCCGAACTCCGCTTGCGTGCAGCGCAGCATGGACGCTCCGTCGAAGATGAGGTGCGCAACATTTTGCGCGACGCGGCCAGCGCCCGAACATCAGCGGCCGACCATCCATATCGCACCGCAGCATCGCAAGAGCCTGCGCGTTCAAGCCAGAATATCGGAAATTTACGAGCGACTTTGATTATCGGCGGCGGAATCGCGGCCTATAAGGCACTCGACCTGATCCGACGCCTCAAGGACAACGGTTTCATCGTCCGCTGTGTGCTGACAAATGCTGCGCAGCAATTCGTCACCCCGCTGGCCGCCAGCGCGCTGTCGAACCAGCGCTGCTACACCGACCTGTTCGATTCCGCGAGTGAGTTCGATGCTGGCCACATTCGTCTGGCGCGGGACTGCGACTTGATCGTAGTGGCCCCCGCCACCGCCGATTTGATGGCAAAGATGGCACAAGGCCATGCCGACGACCTCGCCACCGCCATCCTGCTGGCCACCGACCGGCCCGTGCTGCTCGCACCTGCGATGAACCCCCTGATGTGGGGCAACGCCGCCACCCGGCGCAATGTCGCGCAATTGCAGCGGGACGGCATCCGCATGATCGGCCCCAACAGCGGCACCATGGCGGAGGCCGGCGAAGCCGGCGTCGGCCGCATGTCGGAGCCGTTGGAGATCGCCGCACGGGCGCTGGAGGTAGTTCGGCCGCCGCACGCCCGGCCGCTCGCCGGCAAGCGCATCCTGATTACCGCCGGGCCGACCCACGAGCCGATCGACCCGGTGCGCTACATCGCCAACCGCTCCTCCGGCAAGCAGGGCTTTGCCATCGCCGCCGCCGCCCGCGAGGCCGGTGCGGAGGTCACGCTCGTCACCGGCCCAGTCGGACTCGGCGATCCGGCCGGCGTCAACGTCAAGCGCGTCGAAAGCGCGCGCGACATGCTGGCCGAGGTTGAGACCGCGCTGCCCGCCGATGTCGTGATCTTCGCCGCGGCGGTGGCGGACTGGCGCGTCGCCAATCAGGGCGAGCAGAAGATCAAGAAGACTGCGAGCGGATTTCCGCAACTCGATCTCGTCGAAAACCCCGACATCCTCGCCACCATCGCGCATCGCACCGACGGGCGGCCGCCGCTGGTGATCGGCTTCGCGGCGGAAACCGAGCACCTGCTCGACAACGCCCGTTCGAAACTCGCGCGAAAAGGCTGCGACTGGATCGTCGCCAACGACGTCTCGCCCGCAACCGGCATCATGGGCGGCGACCGCAACACCGTGCATCTCATCAGCAAGGATGACGGCGCGGTGGACGGCGTCCGCATCGACTCATGGCCGGCGATGGGCAAGGACGAGGTCGCAACGCATCTCATCGAACAGATCGCCGCCACGTTACAGAAGCACCCATCATGACCGTTTCACCGCAAACATCCGTGACCGTCGAATTCCTGCAACTGCCGCACGGGCGCGGCCTGCCGCCGCCGGCCTATCAGACCGAACATGCCGCCGGCATGGACCTCGTCGCCGCGGTTCCCGAAGACGCGCCGATGGTGCTTGCGCCCGGCGCCTACGGCATGATCCCGACCGGGCTCGTCATCGCGCTGCCGCCCGGCTTCGAGGCGCAGGTGCGGCCGCGCTCCGGCCTCGCCGCCAAGTTCGGCATCACCGCGCTCAATTCGCCCGGCACCATCGACGCCGACTATCGCGGCGAGATCAACGTGCTGCTGATCAACCACGGCCGCGAGTCCTTTACGATCAAGCGCGGCGAGCGCATCGCGCAGATGATCGTGGCGCCGGTGACGCACGCAACGCTGGTTCCCGTCGACGGCGAACTCTCCGCCACCGCCCGCGGCACCGGCGGCTTCGGCTCGACCGGCCGTTGATGCAATCGGCCTGTGACTGAATAGAATCGCCACGAATACTGAGCACTCCCTCTCCCGCTTGCGGGGGAGGGTTGGGGTGGGGGAACTCCACACAAAAAGCGCCCCCTCTCTGTCTCTCCCCCGCAAGCGGGGGAGAGGACCACGATCGCGAGCGCTGACGCCTGCATTTTTTCCGCCCGGGACTCCCGTTCACGGTCTGGACTCTGTTCGCGCGAGTCCGGTTGGGGGATATTGAGAGCGATTCGCGCGCGGTGCTGGTGGGCCGCGCCGTGGCTCAGAGTCTGTTTCAACTTCGCTGAAACAGACTCCTCGCTTATCTTTTTGATTGAGCATGATGTTGTCCGAAAACCGGTTTCCACTTTTCGGGATCATGCTCTAAGCGGTTTTGGGGCGAACGATGTCAGGCGTCATCGCAGCGATACGTCGGACCATGCTGTCATGCACATCGCTGGTGCGCGACGGCATGACCGGCCTTGCCGCGACCACGCTGCTTGCCACCACGCCGGCATGGGCGGACGACGGCGGCGTCATCGCGCGGACGTTGGCCGCATTCGCCGAGTTCGATCAGCGCAGCATGGCTGCCGCGACATCGGCACTCGGCGTGCTGGGCTTCTCCGTGCTCGCCGCCATTCTCCTGATGCGCACGCGGGTTCGCGCCGGCACCAACGAGCGCCGCCTACGCGCCGACCTTCATACGTTACAAGCGGAAACCGATCGCTATCGCGCGCTGCTGTTCGCGGAACCGCAGGTGCTGATCTCGTGGCCGGCTGGCGACGATCGCCCGGACATCAGCGGCGACGTCGCCTTGGTGCTGCCGCAAGATTCCCCGTCGCTTGCACCACAACGCGTGCTGGCGTTCGGCACCTGGCTGCCGCCGGAACCGGCGTTGCAGATGGACCATGCCGTCGATGCGTTGCGCGAAGCCGGCGAGAGCTTCCAGCTTCACCTCACCGCCAGCAACGGCCGCGCGGTGGAAGCGATGGGCCGCGCCATCGGCGGCCAGGCTATCGTGCGGATTCGCGATCTCGGCGGCTTGCGCCGCGACCTCGCCGAGATGAGCCTGCGCTATCGCGACCTCGCTGCCGAAACCGAAATGCTGCGCGGCATCGCCGCGTCCGCACCTTGGCCGCTGTGGGCGCGCAAGGCCAACGGGCAACTGGCTTACGCCAACGCCGCCTATGCCAGCGCCACCGACGCGGCGACACCCGCCGATGCGGTCGTCGGCAACTTTGAGCTGCTCGACAGCGATGACCGCGCCGCGATGGCGCGCACGCTGAACGACAACGCCGCGTTCGACGCACGCCTGCCAGTGGTGGTCGGCGGAGAACGACGCATCTACGATATTCACGCGCGCAACGTGCCCGGTGGCAGCGCCGGCCTCGCTATCGATGCGACCGAGGCAGCAAGCCTGCGCGCGGCGCTGCAACGCATGGCCGACGCGCACCGCCGCACGCTCGATCAACTTTCCTCCGGCGTCGCGGTGTTCGACGCAGAGCGGCGGCTGGCGTTCTATAATGACTCCTATCGCCGGCTGTGGGATCTCGACCGCGCCTTTCTCGACAGCAATCCCGACGACTCCGGCATTCTCGACAAGCTGCGCGCCGCGCGAAAGATTCCGGAGCAGCCGGATTTCCGCGCCTGGAAAGCACGGCTGCACGAAGCCTATCGCGCCGTGGAGCCGGCGAAAGACGTTTGGTATCTGCCGGACGGCCGCGCGGTGAGCATCGTCACTACGCCGAATCCCGAAGGCGGCGTCACCTATCTGTTCGACGACGTCACCGAAAGCCTCGATCTCGCGCGGCGCTTCGACGGCCTGATCCGGGTGCAGCGTGAGACGCTGGACAATCTCGCGGAAGCCGTTGCGGTGTTCGGCAGCAACGGCCGCGCGCAACTGTTCAATCCGGCCTTCGCCAAGATGTGGCGATTGTCATCCGAAGCGCTCGACGAACACCCGCACATCGAAGCCGTGGTCGACTGGTGCAAGCCGCTCTACAGCGACGACGCGGCATGGCACACCATTCGCGACGCGATCACCGCCATCGAGAACCGCAGCCCGCAGCCGCTGAAGATGGAACGCGCCGACGGCAGCGTGCTCGATTGCATGACGCTGCCGCTGCCCGACGGCGCCACCATGCTGACGTTCCAGGACATCACCGACACCGAGAACGTCGAGCGGGCGCTGCGCGAGCGCAACGAGGCGCTGGAAGCCGCCGACCAGATGAAGGTGGATTTCGTCCACCACGTCTCCTACGAGCTGCGCTCGCCGCTGACCACCATCATCGGCTTCGCGCACTTCCTCAGCGATCCGTCCACCGGCCCGCTGACGATGAAGCAGGACGAGTATCTCGGCTACATCACCGCCTCGACAAACGCGCTGCTCGCGATCATCAACAACATCCTCGATCTCGCCACCATCGACGCCGGCGCGATGACGCTCAATCTCGGCCCGATCGACATCCGCAAGGCGATCGACGCGGCCGCCGAAGGCATTCAGGATCGGCTGGCGCGCGACCACATCGCCTTGCGCGTCGATGCCGATCCGAACATCGGGCAATTCGTCGGCGACGAGCGCCGCGTGGTGCAAGTGCTCTACAACCTGCTCGCCAACGCCGTCGGCTTCGCGCCGCAGGAGTCCGCCGTCACGCTCAGCGCGCGGCGCAACGATCACAGCGTCGTCTTCGCCGTCAGTGACCACGGCCCCGGCATCCCGGCCGAGGTGAAAGACAAGGTGTTCGACTGGTTCGAAAGTCATTCCAACGGCTCGCGGCATCGCGGCGCAGGCCTCGGCCTGTCGCTGGTGCGCTCCTTCGTCGAACTCCACGGCGGCAAGGTGCGGGTGGATTCCGCTGTCGGCAAAGGCACCACGGTGACGTGCGAATTTCCGGCCGATCAGGCCATCCATCGCAGCGCGGCTGAATGACGGCGGCCCCCGCGACATTCGCCGTGGCGCTCGCCAACGAGACGGCGACCGCCAACCTGATGGCCGACCTGGCGCTGCTCATCAATGCCGGCGACGTCATCACGCTGTCGGGCGATCTCGGCGCGGGGAAGACCGCCGCCGCTCGCGCGATGATCCGTTACTTCGCCGGCGACGATACGCTGGATGTGCCGAGCCCGACCTTCACGCTGGCGCAGACTTACGAGCTGCCGTCGTTCACGCTGCTGCACGCCGACCTCTACCGCATCGAGGATGCGAGCGAACTCGAGGAGATCGGCCTCGATCCATTACCTGACGGTGTCGTCGTGCTGATCGAGTGGCCGGAGCGCGCGGCGCACGCGTTGCCCGCCGACCGCATCGATATCGCCCTCAGCCATCGCCCCGCGTTGGGCGCCTCCGCCCGCGCCGCCGAGATCACCGGTCACGGCAGGGCGGCTGCGCAGGTGGCGCGGCTCGCGGCGCTGCGGCGCTTTCTCGAGCGCAGCGATCACGATCAAACCCGGCGGCAGCGCATGGCGGGCGATGCCTCGACCCGCTCCTATGCTCGGCTGTTCAAGGGCGGCAGCGCCGTGATCCTGATGAACGCGCCGAAGCGGCCCGACGGTCCGGCGCTGTATCGCGGCAAGTCCTACAGCGCGGCGGTGCATCTCGCCGAAGACGTGCGGCCGTTCGTGGCCATGGCCAATGGCCTGCGGGCGCAAGGGTTGTCGGCCCCCGCGATCCACTACACCGATCTCGATAACGGCTTTCTCATTCTCGAGGATCTCGGCAGCGAGGGCGTGATTGGCGGGATTCCGCCGCAGCCGATCCCCGATCGCTATCAGATGGCGACCGACCTGCTGGCGGAGTTACATCACACACCGTTGCCCTCGACGCTGCCGCTGACGTTGAAAGCCACCTACACCATTCCCGATTTCGATACCGAGGCGCTGCTGATCGAGATCGGCCTGATGCTGGAATGGTATCTGCCCGACCGTAATACCGACCCCGGCCAAACCGCGCGCGACGAATTCATGGCGATGTGGCACGCGCTGCTGGCACGCCAGCCCAGCGATGAGACGTGGGTGCTGCGCGATTTCCATTCGCCCAACCTGATCTGGCTCGCAGATCGCCCCGGTATCGGCCAGGTGGGCGTGATCGACTTCCAGGACACCGTGATGGGGCCGCCGAGCTACGATCTGGTGTCGCTGTTGCAGGACGCCCGCATCGACGTACCGGAGCCGCTGGAACTGGCGATGTTCGCCCGCTACGCCAAAACGCGCCGCGGCTTCGATCCGGGCTTCGATGCCGCCGCCTTCGCCGAGAGCTATGCGGTGATGTCGGCGCAGCGCAACACCCGCCTGCTTGGCACCTTCGCCCGGCTCAACCGGCGCGACGGCAAGCCGCAATACCTGCGCCACCAGCCGCGCATCTGGACCTACCTCAACCGCTCGCTGGCACACCCGGCGCTGGCGGTGCTGCGCGAATGGTACACCGCCCACGTCCCGCCGCCGCAAACCTGAGCGTTTGATTTTACCGTCTGTTAGCCAGCCTCGGCTTACACCTGACGATCGAGATCGGGCTGGCCCCCGCGCACCTCAAGACAGCGCAGCCGGGCCCCACGAGCGATAGGGAGCAGCCATGGCGGCGGAACAGCGACGGACCGGCGAACGCATCACCTTCGAGCGCGGCTTCAACGCGCACCTGATGGGCATCGACGGCACCTGGCGTCGCCACTGCACCATGGAGGACGTGTCCGAAACCGGCGCCAAGCTGACGGTACAGGGTTCAATGGAAGGCTTGAACCTCAAGGAATTCTTCCTGCTCCTGTCCTCCACCGGCCTCGCCTATCGGCGCTGCGAACTGGCCTGGGTCAACGGCGACCAGATCGGCGTCAATTTCCTCAAGCCGGGCGAAAAGAAGAAGAAGGGGCGCGGCGCGGCGCAAGTGGTCGAGGTTTAAGACGCATCGAAGTCTGAGACACCAAGACACGTCGCCCGTCATATCGTTGTCATCGCCGCTGCATATGGCAGCGTCAGCCGATGCGAACATGATAGCATCGGCGCGACCGATTCCCGCTGTCCGTTTGCCGGATGCCGGAGCCAAATTTGCCGGAGCCAAGTATGCCCGTTCGCCCCACCAGAGCCATGGTTCTTGCCGCCGGATTCGGCACGCGGATGCGGCCCCTGACCGACCGGATGCCGAAACCGCTGGTGCCGGTGGCCGGACGCGCGCTGCTCGACCATGTGCTCGACAAACTGGCTGAAGCCGGCGTCACTGACGCGGTCGTCAACGTCCACTACCTGCCCGATCAGATCATCGATCACACTGCGACGCGAACCAAGCCGCGCGTCACCATCTCCGACGAGCGCGACGCGGTGCTCGGTACCGGCGGCGGCGTGGTGAAGGCACTGCCGCTTTTGGGCGACGCGCCGTTCTATCACCTCAACGCCGATACGTTGTGGATCGATGGCGCGCAGCCGAATCTCGCGCGCCTCGCCGAGGCCTTCGATCCCACGCGGATGGATATCCTGCTGCTGATGGCGCCGACCGCCGACAGCATCGGCTACAGCGGCAGCGGCGACTACGCGATGCTGCCCGACGGCACGCTGCGTCGACGCAAGGAACGCGAAGTAGTCCCGTTCGTCTATGCCGGCGTCGCCATCCTGTCGCCGGCGATTTTCGCCGGCAGCCCGACGGACGAATTCGCGCTGACAAAACTGTTCGACCGCGCGAGCGAACAGGGACGGCTGTTCGGCCTGCGGCTCGACGGCCTGTGGATGCATGTCGGAACCCCCGACGCGGTGCAGGCGGCCGAACAGGCGTTCCTTGCCAGCGCGGCCTAATCCGACCAGCCGATTCCTACTGTGATTGCACCCTTGCGATGGGGTAATCTGACTTTGGAATCGGATACCTCATGCACGTCTTCAACATTCCCGCCTCCGCGCCGTTTCTGCACACGCTGATCGAAGCGTTGGTGGACGGCCGGCTGATCGACGGCTTTGCCGCGCGCGCGAATCCGGAGTTGTTGGCAACGGCCACGCTCTATCTGCCGACACGCCGCGCCGGACGCTTGGCGCGCGAGGTGTTTCTGGATGTGCTGAGCTTCGACGCGGCGGTACTGCCGCGCATCGTCACGCTCGGCGACATCGACGAGGACGAAGGCGCGTTCGCCGACACCGACATCCGCGATGCATTCGATCTGCCGCCCGCGCTCGGCGGCTTGCAACGGCGCTTGACGCTGGCGCAACTTGTCGGCGCGTGGGCGAAACAACTGCGGCCGAAAAGTCCGCTGGTGGCGCCGCTGGTGGTGGGCGGCCCCGCCGCCACCTTGGCGCTCGCTGGCGATCTGGCGCGGCTGATGGACGACATGGCGACGCGCGGCGTTGACTGGGCCGCGCTCGACGGCCTCGTGCCCGACGCGCTCGACGACTACTGGAAACTGTCGCTGGATTTCCTCAAGGTCGCGCGCGAGATGTGGCCGGCGCACTTGAAGGAGAACGACCGCATCGAACCCGCCACCCGCCGCGATCTTTTGATCGCCGCCGAAGCCGAGCGGCTGAAAACCCATCACCGCGGCCCGGTGATCGCGGCAGGCTCCACCGGCTCGATCCCGGCCACGGCGAAACTGCTGAACGCCATCGCGCGACTGCCCCACGGCGCGGTGGTGTTGCCCGGCCTCGATACAGATCTCGACGCCGACGCATGGCACGGCATCGGCGGGCATCGCAATGCGAACGGCCAGTACGATGTCGCGCCGGCCTCGAACCATCCGCAATTTGCGCTGCATGGGTTGCTGGCGCGCTTCGGTATCGAGCGCCGCGATGTCGTCCAGCTTGGTGCGCCTGCACCGCAAGGCCGCGAGGTGCTGGCGTCGGAAGCGATGCGGCCTGCGAACGCCACCGGACAATGGCATCAACGCCTTGCCGAGCCGGAAGTCGCGCACAGCATCGCGGACGCGATGCACAAGCTCGCCGTGATCGAAGCGCCCAACCCGGAAATGGAAGCGTTGGCGATCGCAGTGGCGATGCGCGAGGCGCGCGAACTCAATCTGTCGGCGGCGCTGGTGACACCGGACCGTACGCTGGCGCGGCGGGTGATGGCAGCGCTGGACCGATGGTCTCTCGCTTTCGACGACTCCGGCGGCGATCCGCTGCTCGATACGCCGGGCGGCATTTTCGCGCGGCTCGCGGCGCGCGCGGCCTGCGAAGGGCTGGAGCCGCCGACATTGCTGGCGCTGCTGAAACATCCGCTGTTTCGCCTCGGTCGCACACAGAACGGCTGGCGCACCGCCATCGAAACGCTCGAACTGGCGCTGCTGCGCGGCACGCGCCCCGCCGCCGGCAGCGCAGGGCTAGCACGCGACTTCGCGACCTTCCGCGCCGAATTGATCAAACTCAATCGCGGCGAGGACTCCGCGATCCACGGCAGCGAGCCGCGCGCGAAATTGCAGGAACCACAGCTCGATGAAGCCGCCGCGCTGATCGCCGCGTTGAAGACAACATTCGCGCCGCTCGGAAGCGTTGACCCCAAGGCATCACTGGATTTCACCGCGCTCGCCGAACGGCACCGCATCGCGCTGATCGCGCTCGCAAGCGATGACACCAAGGCGACTCCGGCGCTCGGCGACAATGACGGCCGCGCGCTGCTTGCGGCGTTCGACGATCTGTTGAGCGAAACCGTCGACGACAAACCCGCGCCGAGCGGGCTGCCGGTGCCGCTGCGCGATTACACCGAGGTGTTTCAAACCGCATTCGGCGACCGCGTGGCGCGGCAGCCGCTCGCCGGCGACGCGCAACTGCGCATCTACGGCCTGCTGGAAGCGCGTCTCACCGAACATGATCGCGTCATCCTCGGCGGGTTGATCGAAGGCACCTGGCCGCCGGCGCCGCGCATCGATCCGTGGCTGAGCCGGCCGATGCGCTATCAGCTCGGACTCGATCTGCCGGAGCGCCGCATCGGCCTCTCCGCGCACGACTTCACCCAACTGCTCGGCACGCGTGAAGTCATTCTCAGCCATGCCGTGAAATCCGGCGGCGCACCGGCGGTCGCCTCACGCTTCCTGCATCGGCTTGAAGCGACCGGAGGCGCGGAGGCGTGGCAAAAGGCGAAACAGGCGGGCGGAAAATATCTGCATTACGCGGAAGCGCTCGACCGCCCCGAGATCGTCAAGCCGATCGGGCAACCCGCACCGAAGCCGCCGCGCGGGTTGCGCCCGCTCAAAATGTCGGTGACCGAGATCGAGGACTGGCTGCGCGATCCCTACACGATCTTCGCCAAGCGCATCCTGAAACTTATCCCGCTCGATCCGGTGGACATGCCGCTGACGGCAGCGGATCGCGGCTCGGCGATCCACGCCGCGCTCGGCGATTTCACTCGAAAATTTTCCGACGCGTTGCCCGACGATATCGAAGCCGTTTTGCGCGATATCGGCGAGCAGCACTTCGCGGCGTTGATGGAGCGGCCCGAAGCGCGTGCGCTGTGGTGGCCGCGCTTCCTGCGCATCGCCGGATGGTTTTCCGGCTGGGAGCGCGAACGCCGCGGCGAGGTCACGCGGATCAACGCGGAAATTCGCGGCGAGACAACAATTCACCTCGACGACGGCCGCGCCTTCACGCTGTCGGCGCGCGCCGACCGCATCGAGCATCGGGCCGACCGCACCTTCGCGCTGCTCGACTACAAGACCGGCATTCCGCCGACCGGCAAGCAGGTGCGCATGGGATTGTCGCCGCAACTGACGCTGGAAGCCGCGATTCTGCGCCAGGGCGGCTTCGAGGGCATCGCTGCCGGTTCTTCCGTCAGCGAACTGCTTTACATTCGCCTCAGCGGCAACACGCCGCCGGGCGAACCGAGGCCGGTCGAACTCAAGATCAATCGCGGCGACACACCGCAATTTCCGGACGATGGCGCCGATGAAGCACTGCGCAAGCTCGAAGCGCTGATTCGCCGCTTCGAGGACGAGGCGCAACCCTATACTTCGCTCAACCTCTCGATGTGGACCAACCGCTACGGCAAATATGACGACCTCGCCCGCATCAAGGAGTGGTCGGCGGGCGGCGGCACTGACGACGGAGGCGAGGCATGAGCACACGCCGCGACATTCCGCTGGCGGTGCGCGAGGCGCAGGCCAAGGCGTCCGATCCTGGCACTTCTGCTTTCGTCGCCGCCAATGCCGGCGCCGGCAAGACGCACGTTCTCGTCAATCGCGTGATCCGGCTATTGCTCGACAACGTCTCGCCAGAAAAGATTCTCTGCATCACCTTCACCAAGGCCGCCGCCGCCAACATGGCGCAGCGGGTGTTCGAGACGCTGGGCCGCTGGGTGACGCTCGACGATGCCGCGCTCGACGCCGCGATCCTCGCCACCGGCGCGGCGAAGCCCTCCGCCAGAACGCGGGAGCGCGCACGCGAACTGTTCGCCTGCGCGTTGGAAACGCCGGGCGGGCTGAAGGTGCAGACCATCCACGCGCTCTGCACGCGGCTGCTGCAACAGTTTCCGTTCGAGGCCAACGTGCCGGCACGCTTCGCCGTACTCGACGATCGCGACCAGAGCGAGATGATGGAGCGCGCCAACCTCGCGGTCTTGCTGGACGCAGCAAACGCGCCGGACAGTGCGGTCGGCCGTGCGCTCGCAACCGCAATGGCTTACGCCGCTGACGTGACGTTCAAGGACGTGGTGCGCGAGGCGTGCCTGTCCCGCGAACATTTCATCGCCTGGGCCGGTCAGAACGGTGGAATCGACACCGCACGCACGCAGCTTGCACGCGCGCTTGGCGTCGATGCAGGAGATACGCTCGTGCGTATTGAACATGATATCATCGACGGTCCAAATGTGCCCCGTGCGCGATGGCTGGACATCGCCGCGATCTTCATGAACGGATCTGATCGTGATCAAGGTCAAGCCGCTCGACTAAGAAGTGCATACGCCCTCAAAGGTGATGAATGCGTCGAGGCATATTTCGGGGTCTTTGGACGAGAAGATAAGGGCTTATTCATTCGACGCGCCGCGCTCATCACCAAACCGCTCGCGAAGCAGTCTCCGGAGCTAGCGGACGCACTTCTGAAGGAACAGGATCGCGTCTTTGAGCTTCGCGATAAACGTAACGCCATCATCCAACGCGACCGCACCGAGGCGCTGCTGACCATCGCCAGCACAGTCGCGGCGCATTACCGCTCCGAGAAACAACAGCGCGGCCTGCTCGATTACGACGACCTGATCGACAAGACGCTGGCCATGCTCGCCAACGTCTCGTCCGGCTGGGTGCATTACAAACTCGACCGCGGCGTCGATCATGTGTTGATCGACGAGGCGCAGGACACCAGCCCCCGGCAATGGGATATCGTCGATCGCATCATCGCCGAATTCACCTCCGGCGAAGGCGCGCGCGACGGCGTCAAGCGCACCATCTTCGCGGTGGGCGACGAGAAGCAATCGATCTTCTCGTTTCAAGGTGCCGCGCCGCGCGAGTTCGATCACCGCCGTCGCGAATTGGAACGGCGTTTCACCCATGCGGGGCTGCGCTTCGCGCCGGTGTCTTTCACCTATTCGTTCCGCTCCGGCGCGACGGTTTTGTCCGCCGTCTCCGAAACCTTCAAGTCGCAAGACATCTACAAGAGCATCACCACCGATCTCGACGGGATGCCGCCGCATCTGGCGCTCGGCGACGCCGCGCCGAGCCTGATCGATCTTTGGGAATTGGAGAAGCCCGACGAGCGGCTCGACATCGAAGGCTGGCAGGCACCGTTCGATGCGGTGTCGGAGACCAGCCCGCAGGTGAAACTGGCGCGCCGCGTACAGGCCGAGATCGCGGCGTTGATCGCCAACGGCACCATGACCGGTCCGGCGAATGACCGACGGCGTCTGCGCTATGGCGACATTCTCGTGCTGGTGCGGCGACGCGAGACGACATTCAACGCGGTGATTCAGGCGCTGAAATATGCGGGCATTCCGGTGGCGGGCGCGGATCGTCTCAAGCTCACCGAACACATCGCGGTGATCGACCTGATGAGTCTCGCCGACGCGCTGTTGCTGCCGCGCGATGATCTGGCACTAGCGGTGGCGCTGAAAAGCCCGCTGTTCGGCCTCAATGACGACGATCTTCTGATGATCGCGCCAAGCCGCAAAGGCAGTCTGCGCGAGGCGTTGGCGCAGCACGCCGCGCACAATGCGAAACTGCAAGCCGCGCACGTTCGGTTGAGGCGCTACGAGGATCGCGCCCTCAACGAGACGCCCTTCACCTTCTATGCGTGGCTGCTCGGCGGCGATGGTGGCCGTGCGCGTATCCTGGAACGGCTTGGGCCGGAAGCCAACGACGCGCTCGATGAATTTCTCGACCTCGCATTGAACTACGAGCGCAAGG
Source organism: Hyphomicrobiales bacterium (assembly GCA_017305555.1). Taxonomy (GTDB): domain Bacteria; phylum Pseudomonadota; class Alphaproteobacteria; order Rhizobiales; family Xanthobacteraceae; genus 62-47. The sequence goes on from JAFKKM010000023.1 coordinate 74,014, forward strand.
CCCCGGCCTCGCTGCAAGGCTTTGTGGCATGGCTGCGCGCCGCCGACACCGACGTCAAGCGCGACATGGACATCGGCCGTGACGAGGTGCGGGTGATGACCGTGCATGGCGCGAAGGGGCTGGAAGCCTCGGTGGTGTTCATGGTCGACACCACCACCTCGCCATCCGACTCGCAGCGATTGCGGCTGATCCGCGTGCCGCAAGGCAATGCCGATCCGCACGGGCTCAGCGTCAACGTCTGGGCCGGCAGCAAGGCCGACGATCCCGCCGCTGTTGCCGCCGCGCGCGCGGCGATGCTCGACGACACCGAGGACGAATATCGCCGCCTGCTCTACGTCGCGATGACGCGCGCCGCCGACCGGCTGATCGTCGGTGGTTGCCAACCCGGCAATCGCAAGGAGGTGCGGGAAAATTCCTGGTACGACCTGATCGCCAAAGGGCTCGCCGCCTCCGATCTGCAATGCGAGGAGATCGATACGCCGTCCGGCGTGGTGAAACGTTACACCCGCGCCGGCGACACGCATTCCACGATCGCACCGATCTCCGAAGCGGAAGCGACGACAGAACTTTCGCTGCCGCCATGGCTTCGGACTACCGCGCCACCAGACCCACGCGCCGACGCCGTGCTGCGCCCATCGGACTCTAATGATGACAAAGCGCACGCCATGCGGGGGAGCGAGTCGCCTGAGCAACGTGCGCGCGCCCTGCAACGCGGCACCTTGGTGCATCGGCTGCTGCAATCGTTACCGGACCTCGCAGATGAGCAACGCCTTGAGGCCGCGCGCCGCTATCTTGCGCGCGCCGCCCGCGATTGGAGCGACGACGAACGCAACGCATTGATCGCGCAGTCGCTGGCGCTGCTCGACGATCCGCGTTTCGCGCCGGTGTTCGCGCCCGGCAACCGCGCCGAGGTCTCTATAATCGGCCGGCTGCCTCGCCCGCGCGGCGGGCACGTCGTCGTCTCGGGTCAGATCGACCGCCTGGTGGTCACCGACGACGCGGTCCTGATCGTCGACTACAAGACCAACCATGCGCCGCCGACGCACGCCAAGGATGCCCCGCCGGCCTACGTCCGGCAGTTGGCGCTGTATCGCGCCGTGCTCACCCATCTCTATCCAGGGCGAACCATTCGCGCCGCCTTGGCATGGACCGAAACACTTGAAATCATGGAGATTTCAGCGCCTGCGCTGGACGCCGGGCTGGCATCCGCGCTGGCGCGATAAGGGAGCCTTGACCCGGCGGGGTCGCCTTCCTACGTTCAGCGCCAGACGTGAGGCGCGATTCCCGCGCCGCCGATTTCAAGGAACAACGAGGTATATCATGGCCGCCGTAGGCAAGGTTTCCGATGCCGATTTCGACGCACAGGTGCTCAAGGCGGAGGGCCCGGTCGTGGTCGATTTCTGGGCGGAATGGTGCGGCCCCTGCCGCATGATCGCACCGGCGCTGGACGAGATCGCAGGCGCGATGGGCGACAAGGTCAAGATCGTCAAGCTCAACGTCGACGAGAGCCCGCAGACCGCCTCAAAATACGGCGTGATGTCGATCCCCACCCTGATGATCTTCAAGGGTGGCGAAATGGCCTCGCGTCAGGTCGGCGCCGCGCCGAAGCAGAAGCTGCAACAGTGGATTTCCACGGCGGTCTGAGTTCGGTCTGTTCTTCATAAACAAAGCGGCCGGCGAATATCGCCGGCCGCTTTTGTTTTCGTCTCATGCAGGCGAAGCGAAGCAATCAAAAATGCTTCTCGCTGTAACACATCTCTCCGTCATGCCCGCGCTTGTCGCGGGCATCCACGTCTTTTCCAGGTAGCCAATCGCAAGACGTGGATGGCCGGAACAAGTCCGGCCATGACGATCGAAATGCAGCAATGCGGCGGAAAGGTTTACACGACCGCCGTGCCGTTCGCGGCCAGCACATGGCCGGCGAGATAGAGCGAGCCGGTGATGAGGATGCGCGGCGGAATCTCATAGGCCAGTTGCGCCAGGAATTGCAGCGCCGCATCGACGCTCACCGCCGTCTCCGCGCGCATCCCGAGCCGCCGGATCGCCTCTGCCAGTTGCGCCACCGGCATCGCGCCGTCGCGATCGGGAATCGGCACCGCGATGATGTGGCGCGTCAGCCCGGCGAAGTTGGCGAGGAACGCATCGGCATCCTTGTTACCCATCATGCCGACGATCAGCACCAAGGGCCGCGACACTCGTTCCTCGAGATCGCCGATCGCGGCTGAAACCACGCGTCCGCCATCGGCGTTGTGGCCGCCGTCGAGCCAGATCTCAGCGTCGCGCGGCGCCCGCGCGACCAGCGCGCCGGCGGTGAGGCGCTGCATCCGCGCCGGCCATTGCACGGCAGCGATGCCGGCCTCGAACGCAGCATGGTCGAGACGGAAGGTATCGATGGCACGCAACGTCGCGATGGCCAACCCCGCATTGTCGATCTGATGACGGCCGAACAGCTTTGGCGCGGCGAGATCGAGCAACCCGCGTTCGTCCTGATAAACCAGACGGCCATGCTCGACGCCGACATGCCAAGTTTCCTCAGCAGCGTGCAGCGACGCGCGCATCCGCTTGGCCTGCGCCTCGATCACCGCCAGCGCCTCCAGCGATTGCGCCGCGCTGATCACTGGCACGCTGCGCTTGAAGATGCCTGCTTTCTCGGCGGCGATGGTTTCAATTGTCGGCCCGAGAAACTCGGTGTGATCCATCCCGATCGGCGTCAGCACGCAAGCGGCAGGCTTCTCGATGACGTTGGTGGCGTCGAGCCGGCCGCCGAGACCGGTTTCCAGCAGCACCGCGTCGGCGGGATGCCGCGCGAACAGCAGAAACGCCGCCGCCGTCTCGATCTCGAAACGGGTGATCGGGTGACCCGCGTTGACGCGCTCGCACGCCAGCAGCGCTTCGCGCAATTCATTGTCGCTGACGAGCGCACCACTGAGGCGGATACTCTCGTTGATCCGCACCAGCCACGGCGAGGTATAGACATGCACGCGCAAACCCGCCGCTTCCAGCATCGCGCGCAGGAAGGCGAGCGTCGATCCCTTACCGTTGGTGCCGGCGACATGGATCACCGGCGGCAGCTTGCGTTCGGGATGATCGAGCGCCGCCAGCAGCCGCTCGACGCGCTCAAGCGTCAGATCGATGCGATGGGGATGGAGCCGCGACAGCCGCGCCAGCAGGTCGTCCAGCGACGGTGACGGCAGCGGTGCGGCGGCGGGCGCGCTCACGCCTGCGGCGCAGCCGGGGCCGCGCCTTCGGCGGCGACATCCGCCGGCGTATCGACGGCAACCGGCATGGTCTTCGGCTGGCTGACAACCTCAAGCGCCGGCGCGCGCGTCAGCAGGCGGCAGAGCCGCGCCAATGTCGGCCGCAGGTCGTGGCGATGCACCACCATGTCCACCATGCCGTGGTCCTTGAGATACTCGGCGCGCTGGAATCCTTCCGGCAGCTTTTCGCGAATGGTCTGTTCGATCACGCGCGCGCCGGCGAACCCGATCAGCGCGCCGGGTTCGGCGATATGGATATCGCCCAGCATCGCATAAGATGCCGTGACGCCGCCGGTGGTCGGATTGGTCAGCACCACGATGTAAGGCAATCCCGCCTCGCGCAGCATCTCCACCGCGACGGTGGTGCGCGGCAATTGCATCAGCGACAGGATGCCTTCCTGCATCCGCGCGCCGCCGGACGCCGCGAACACGATGCACGGCGCGTGCTTCTCGATCGCCAGTTCGAAACCGCGCACGATGGCTTCGCCCGCCGCCATGCCGAGCGAACCGCCCATGAAATCGAAATCCTGCACGGTGACGACGACGCCCTGGCCTTCCAGCTTGCCGTAGCCGACCTTCACCGAGTCGTTCAGGCCGGTCTTGGTGCGCGCATCCTTGATGCGGTCGACGTAACGGCGCTCGTCGCGGAATTTCAGCGGATCGGCCGCGACATCCGGCAGCGCCACGTCGTACCAGGTCTCGTTGTCGAAGATCGACTTCAGCCGCGCCACCGCGCCCATGCGCATGTGGTAGTTCGAGCCGGGAATGACGAACTGATTGGCCTCGACGTCCTTGTAGAACACCAGTTGCCCGGAATCCGGGCACTTGATCCACAGATTCTCCGGCGTGTCGCGCTTGAGAATGCTGCGAATTTTCGGCCGGACAACGTTCGTCAACCAGTTCATATCTTGCTCCGTAACATCGCAAGGTGAAGCGATGATCCGAACCCTCTCCCCTTGCGGGAGAGGGTGGCGCGCACCGCGCGAAGCAAGGTGCGAGCCGGGTGAGGGGTATTTCTAACCCGATTATGGCAAGGGAACGACCCCTCACCCGCCTCACCGCATAAATGCGGTTCGGCACCCTCTCCCGCAAGGGGAGAGGGACGAAACCGGCTATTCGGCGGCCTGCGCGGCCCCGCGCACGCCCTGCGCCAGCGCTGCGGTCAGATCGGCCACCGCCTTGACGGTGGAAGGCGTCGCGCGGCCCTCCGCATTGAGGCTTTTCGCCAACGCATCGACCAGTGCGGTGCCGACCACCGCACCGTCCGCCGCGCGGGCGATGTCGCGCGCCATATCGGGAGTACGGATGCCGAAGCCGACACAGACCGGAAGCGACGTGTGACGCTTGATGCGCGCCACCGCCTCACCGACCTGCGTTGCGTTGGCGGCGGCCGAGCCGGTGATGCCGGTGATCGAGACGTAGTAGACGAAGCCCGAAGTATTCGCGAGCACGGCGGGCAGCCGCTTGTCGTCGGTGGTCGGCGTCGCGAGGCGGATGAAGTTCAGTCCCGCTTTCATTGCCGGCAAGCAAAGCTCGTCATCTTCCTCCGGCGGCAGATCGACGATGATCAGGCCATCGACGCCGGCGGTCTTGGCGTCGGCCAGAAACGCCTCGACGCCGTAGATGTAGATCGGATTGTAGTAACCCATCAGCACGATCGGCGTCGCGTCGTCGCCCTTGCGGAAGCCGCGCACCAGATCGAGCGTCTTGTGCAGCGTCATGCCGCCCTTCAGCGCACGCAGGCCCGCGGCCTGAATCGCCGGGCCATCGGCCATCGGATCGGTGAACGGCATCCCGATCTCGATGATGTCGGCGCCCGCCTGCGGTAGTGCCTTGATAATTGCGAGCGAGGTCGCGGGATCGGGGTCGCCCGCCATCAGAAAGGTGACGAAAGCGGCGCGGCCTTGCTTATGCAGATCCGCCAAACGTGTGTCGATGCGGGTGGTCACTTTGCCTTCCTGCCCTTCAGAATGTCGCCGACTTGCGGCACGTCCTTGTCGCCGCGACCGGAGAGGTTGACCACCATCAGGTGATCGCTCGGCCGTTTCGGTGCGAGTTCGATGACGCGGGCGATGGCATGTGCCGATTCCAGCGCCGGGATGATGCCTTCCAGCCGCGACAGCAATTGGAACGCGGCGAGCGCTTCCTCGTCAGTGGCCGACAGATACGTCACGCGTCCGGTCTCGTGCAGCCACGAATGCTCCGGCCCGATGCCGGGATAATCCAGCCCCGCCGAGATCGAATGCGCGTCCTGAATCTGTCCGTCGGCATCCATCAGCAAATACGTTCGGTTGCCGTGCAGCACGCCGGGCCGCCCGCCGGTGAGGGACGCCGCGTGCAGCTTGTCGAGCCCGTGGCCCGCCGCCTCGACGCCGAAAATCTCGACGCTCGGATCGTCGAGGAACGGATGAAACAGGCCCATCGCGTTGGAGCCGCCGCCGATGCAGGCGATCAGCGAATCCGGCAAGCGGCCTTCGGCCTCCATCATCTGCGCGCGCGTCTCATGGCCGATGATCGACTGGAAGTCGCGCACCATCATCGGATAGGGATGCGGTCCCGCGACCGTGCCGATGCAGTAGAACGTGTCGTGGACGTTGGTGACCCAATCGCGCAGCGCTTCATTCATCGCATCCTTGAGCGTGCGGGTGCCGGACTGCACCGGCACCACTTTCGCCCCTAACATCTCCATGCGGATGACGTTCGGCTCCTGCCGTGCCACGTCCACCGCGCCCATGTAGACCACGCAGTCGAGCCCGAAGCGCGCGCACAGTGTCGCGGTGGCGACGCCATGCTGGCCCGCGCCGGTCTCCGCAATGATGCGCTTCTTGCCCATGCGGCGCGCGACCATGATCTGGCCGAGCACGTTGTTGACCTTGTGCGAGCCGGTGTGATTCAGCTCCTCGCGCTTCAGATAAATCTTCGCGCCGCCAAGATGCTCGGTGAGGCGCTGTGCGAAATACAGCGGCGACGGACGGCCGACATAGTCTTTCAGATAGCCGTTCATCTCGCGCTGAAACGCGGGATCGGCTTTGGCCTCGGCATAGGCCTTTTCGAGATCGAGGATCAGCGGCATCAAGGTCTCGGCGACGAAACGTCCGCCGAACATGCCGAAGTGCCCGCGCTCATCGGGGCCGGACCGGAAGGAATTGGGACGAGAGTTCATTGTCATCCTTCGTCATGGCCGGATTTATTCCGGCCATCCACGTCTTGCTTGCTGTGAATTCCGACAGACGTGGATGCCCGGACATAGGCTAGCGGAAGCGACGCCGTTCTTGGAACGGCGATGTCCGGGCATGACGACTGCTGTGACGGTGCAAAGCTAACCGACATGCGGGATCGCTTCACGTAAATTGCTATCGGCCGCGCGCGCGGCGCGGACGAAGGCATGGATCATCTTGATGTCCTTGACGCCAGGCGTGCTCTCGACGCCGGACGACACATCGACGCCACCGGCACGCGTCACGCGCACGGCTTCCGCGACGTTATCCGCATGAAGCCCGCCGGACACCATGAACGGCACATCACATTTGAGGTTTTCCAGCAGGTGCCAGTCGAACGCAGCACCAAGTCCGCCCGGCCGCGTCGCGTCCTTCGGCGCGCGGGCGTCGAACAGGATGCGGTCGGCCACCGCGGCATAGCCGGGCAGCGGCGCGAGATCGGCGGCCACTTCGACCGGGACCGCCTTCATCACCGGCAGGCCGAATTTCTGCTTGATGTCGCGGAGACGCGCAGTCGTTTCCTTGCCGTGCAATTGCAGCAGATCCGGACGCAATGCCTCGATGCTGTTGGCGAGCAGCGCGTCGTCGGCATCGACCGACAGCGCCACTTTCAGCGCGCGGCCCTTGGCCTGCCGGCCCAGCCGCTCCGCGGTGCCGAGATCGATATGACGCGGCGACGGCGGGAAGAACACGAAGCCCACCATGTCGGCCCCGGCCTCCAGCGCCGCCGCGAGCGTCTCGGGCGTCGACAGGCCGCAGATTTTGACGATCAGGGACATGGCTTTGGCGCGTGGCTTTCGATTCGAGACGATTTCGCGGGTCGCGGTACCGATGTCCGGGCTTAAAGCCCGCAGCCGCCGCTTCGGCGGGTTCTACAACGTCGCGTCGTGCTTGTCGCGGGTGCCGAGGCCGGTTCCGCTGAGATCGGGCAGTAAAACCGGGCTACTCGGGGTCCGCTGCGGCTGCATGGCGGCCTGCAACTGCGCCAGTTGTGCCCGCGCATCCCGCGCCTCGGCCTCGTTCTGGCGGGCGGCGCGGCGCCAGTGACGCTGCCGCAACCAGGTTGCAAAACTTCCCGCCAGCACACCCAGGATCGCCACCACGATGATCACCATGAACAGCGGCAGCGTGAGCCCGACCGATGGATCGGTGGCGTTGAAGGGATCGAACGACACCGTCACCAGCCGCCGGTTGGCGATGGCGAAGGCCAGGAAGATGACGCCGAGTGGAATCAGCACCAGCGCGGTGAAGAACTTACGCATCGCCTCTCTCACACATGCGATCGCGGATCAGCCGGAGCGGCGGACAGGGTGGGCACCGTCAAGTCCCATCGAAACCGCTGCGGCAATTGGACCATGCGGACTTGCGAAAATCCAGCGCGCAATCCGTCAGAGACCATCGTTGAACGGTTCGTCAGTGCAATTACGATTAAACCGCGAAAGCGTCAGGCGCTGGGCTGGGCGGCCTCGGCGGCCGGAAGATCGCGATTGAGCCGCTCACGCATTTCCTTGCCGGTCTTGAAGAACGGCACGCTTTTCTGATCGACCGGCACATGCGCGCCGGTGCGCGGATTGCGTCCCGCACGCGCCGGACGATGCTTCACCGAGAATGCGCCGAACCCGCGCAACTCGACACGATCGCCCCGTGCCAACGCTGCGACAATTTCGTCGAGAATGGCATTCACGATGTTCTCGACATCGCGCTGATAGAGGTGCGGATTGTGCTCGGCGATGCGCTGAACGAGTTCGGATTTGATCATCGATATAGGGACCCGTGGCGTGCAGGCGACATTTCCTTGAAAAAGTCGCGGACTGTCAAGCGGCTAATTCGTCTGCGATCATCGCAAATCATCTGACCGCAAGCAAGTTTTCGCAGCGCGAATGCAGCATCGGCGGCAACATTCGCGCTGAAATGCGATTCACATCATTCAACGCAGATGCAACAACGGCTCAATCCGACGCCGCCGGTTGCCACAGCGCGATCATGCCATCGAGGGTCAACCGATCCACCGCCTGCGCGACGTTGGACTGCGCAACACGGCGCGCGAGACCATCGAGACCGAGCGCGTTGAGCGTCAGCGACGCGGCCGTGCGCAGGAATGTGAGGTCGCCGAAACGCGGCGCCAGCTTGTAGTCGCGCACCGGCAGATCGGGCTTCACCTTCTTTTCAGCAACCAGCCACGCCACCGCGGTTTTCTCGTCGCCGAGCTGATCGATCAGCTTGAGACCGATGGCCTGACGCCCGGTGAAAACACGGCCGTCCGCGACCTTGTCGAGTTGCGCCGCATCCATGCCGCGCCGGTTGCGTACCAGATCGCGAAACCATGCGTAGGAATCCTTCACCAGCGCATCGAGCGCGGCGCGTGCCTCGGGACTGGTGGGCTCGTAGCCGTTCGGCGCAGCTTTCAGCGGCGAGGATTTGACCGATTCCACCTGCACACCGACGGTCTTCAGCAATTCGGTGAAGTTGGGATACTGAAACAGTACGCCGATCGAGCCGACCAGCGAACTTTGCTGCGCCACGATATGATCGGACGCCAGCGCGGCGATATAGCCACCCGATGCGGCGAGCCCTTCGACCACTACCACCAGCGGCTTCTTGGCCTTCAGCCGCACCAGCGAATCGTAAAGCTGCTCGGAGCCGGCGGTGGTGCCGCCGGGTGAATTGATATGCACGATGACCGCGGAGACGGATGACTTCTCCAGCCGCTCAAGCGCCTCGACGCGCGCCTGATCGCTGCGGATCAAGCCTTCGATGTTGATGCGCGCGATCGAGCCCGACCGCGACAGTGCCGAGCGCGCCGATGGCGCGGCCATCGGCCCGACGCCGACGACGGCGGCAATCGCCACCACGACGGCGGTAACGCGCCAGAACGTCAGCTTGCGGCGGATGCGGCGGCGATCGAGGATCGCATCGGAATCGAGCGACATGGCAGGCTCCTGAGCGGTTGACTGCACGCCCTCGCGTGCAAGCCGCGCGGTTGTGCCCAAGCGGCATTGAGATGTCGTCACTGCAATACATCAATTGCGCGGCAATTTGAAGAAAGCGGGCCTTTGTCGTCCCCGCGCAGGCGGGGAGGGGAGACTCCGTGTCGTTTGTCGTTACGCGAGGCATTCATGGTGGTGTTGAGGCGCTATCCACATCGCGACTCCAGGGGTTATGGGTCCCTGCCTTCGCAGGGACGACTGATAGAACAGTTCTTCGCAGCCGACTCTTGCCTCTCTGCCTGCTAATCCATCGCAAACCCACAAACAAAAAGGCCCCGGTTTGCACCAGGGCCTTGATGTGTGACGCGAGACGGACCGTACCGCCTCGCAACCGTTGTCGGCTTACTTGCCGTCGCGCTGCTGCTTGAGCGCGGTGCCGAGAATATCGCCCAGCGTCGCGCCCGAATCGGACGAGCCGTACTGTGCGATGGCTTCCTTCTCTTCCGCCACTTCCAGCGCCTTGATCGACACCTGGACCTTGCGGGCCTTCTTGTCGAACTGGATGACGCGGGCATCGACCTTTTCGCCAACGGCGAAACGCTCAGAGCGCTGGTCGTTGCGGTCGCGCGCCAGTTCCGAGCGCTTGATGAAGGTGGTGAAGTCGGTGCCGGCGATCTGCACGTCGATGCCGCCATCCTTCACGTCGAGCACTTCGCAGGTCACGACGGCGCCCTTCTTGACATCGCCCGGCTCGGCGAAGGGGTCGCCTTCAAGCTGCTTGATGCCCAGCGATATCCGCTCCTTCTCGACATCGACGTCGAGGACGATGGCCTTGACCATGTCGCCCTTCTTGAAGTTGTCGATGACCTGCTCGCCCGGCTGCTTCCAGTCGAGGTCGGACAGATGCACCATGCCGTCCACGTCGCCGTCGAGGCCAAGGAACAGACCGAATTCGGTCTTGTTCTTGACTTCGCCTTCGACGGTGGAGCCGACCGGGAACTTCTCGACGAAGACTTCCCACGGATTGCGCATGGTCTGCTTGAGGCCCAGCGAAATCCGGCGCTTGACGGAATCGACTTCCAGCACCTGCACTTCGACTTCCTGCGAGGTCGAAACGATCTTGCCGGGGTGCATGTTCTTCTTGGTCCACGACATCTCCGAGACGTGGATCAAGCCTTCGATGCCCGGCTCCAGCTCGACGAACGC
>JAFKKM010000024.1 GCA_017305555.1 Hyphomicrobiales bacterium
CTCCTTCGGCGGCTCGTCGGTGGCGGAGAACTCGTTCTACGTCAACGGCCTCAACGTCACCGACTTCTACAACCGCAACGGCTCGGTGGTGCTGCTGAAGATCGACGGCAAGAAAGTGACCAAGACGCAGGACATCGAAGTCGGCGGCCTGCCGGAAGCGGTAGTGTTCACGCCGGACGGCAAATACATCCTGGTCGGCAACTACCTCGATCAGGATTTCTCGATCCTCAAGGTCAACGGTACCAAGGTGAAGGACACCGGCAAGCGCTTCAAGGTTCCGGGGCACCCGGCGTCGGCGCGGATGAGCCATTAGGCGATTCCGTCGTTGCGCGCACTCGGATCAGCACCTCGCGTTGTCCGAGCGAAGGCTCCGCGAAGCAATCCAGACTTCGCCTAGAGTCTGGATTGTTTCGTCACCGGCACCACGAAAATCGTCGCCCCCGCGCAGGCGGGGACCCAGACTCCGCAGCCGCGGTGATGCGAACAGCGCCCATTGCGCTACGCATACGGCCATCATTGAAGCCAGGGGGTATGGGTTCCCGCCTGCGCGGGACGACTTTGAAAGTGTGGTGACGGCTTTCGACTCAGTTCGTCGATTCCGTGACACCTTCACATCGTCACACGCCGAATCAGTCGCATCGATTCGCGCCGAAACACCGGCCGCGCCGGCGCGATCGATCGCAACGTTATACACAAGAGCGCGCGCCGAACTTTTTTGGAACAACTTCGCATCCACGTCACACGTTTGAAATCAATGCGCTTCCGGTCTGCGCAATTTGATCTGCATTCGATCATTTAACCTTACTGGCCCATTTCCGTGGAGCAGCGAGTCGATTCCATCTTTGCACCTCGTGGGTAACGCTAAACCTGTGGCGCCAGCACGGGGAGCAAGCAACATGACAACATCGGTGGCCACCACCCCTTCCGTCCGGCCTGCCGCCTTCGGTCAACGCACACTGTCGCCGCGCGTCTGTATCGCCGACAACAAACCTCACATTCGCACTTTTCTCGCCGATGCTCTCGAAGACCTCGGCTTCATCACTTTCGAATGCCCACGCGCCGCCGATTTGAAGCCTTTGCTCGAGACCCAAATGTTCAATCTCGTGGTGCTCGGGCTGTCGGCCGGCGGCATCGAGGCCGGCAAGGTGCTCGAGACGCTGGCGAGCGCCAACTTTCGCGGCAAGGTGATGCCGGTCGCCGTCCCGGATTCCATTCTCTCCTTCGCCACCCGACAGATGGCGCGCGAACTCGGCATCGCCACGCTGCCGACGCTGCCGACGCCGTTCAGCGCCGAAACACTGCGCCACAGCGTCGCACCGCTGATCCCGACCGAAGCGCCGCCAAGTCCGGCGGTCGATGTCGCGGAAGCGCTCAAGGCCGGCTGGCTTGAACTGTGGTACCAGCGCAAGATCGACGTCCGAACCTTGATGCCGCGCGGCGCCGAGGCGCTGATCCGGATGCGGCATCCGACCTGGGGCGTGGTGCTTCCGGCCTCCTTCATTCCGGATCGCCGCGACATCGCTTTCCACAACCTGTCGGAGTTCGTCATTGCGCGCGTGATCGACGACTGGCGCTATTTCATCGAACGCATCGGACCGGTCGATCTCGCAATCAATCTTCCCGCCTCGTTCCTGCGCGACGACAACGCCGTCCGCACGCTGTGCCGGCGAATGCCGTCGCATCCGGCGTTTGGAGGGCTATTGATCGAACTCAAATGCGCCGAAGTGATCGACGATCTCGACCACATCGTCGACGTCGCGCGGCGCATCCGCTTTCACAACATCGCCGTCTCGATCAAGAGCGTGGGAGCCGAGTGGCCGGCCCTGATGGGACAACAGGTGTTTCCATTTGCCGAACTCAAGGTGGACCGTCAGTTCGTCACCGGCTTCGGCGGCGACCGCCTCAAGCAGACGGTCTGCCGCGGCATCATCGATCTCGCTGAGAATTACGGCGTGCGCACGGTCGCCGAAGGCATCGAGAGCCGCGCCGACTTTGTCACCGCGCACCAGTTGGGTTTCGACGTGGCGCAGGGGTTTCTGTTCGGCAAGGCGACGGCGCCGCGCAAGTTCGCCCGCACCGCGCTCACCCAGCCGGTGACGCTGCCTCAGTAAGGGGTCCAGCTCTGCAATTCGTCGTGGCGCACCAGCAACCGTTTTGCAGTCGTATAGGTCGGCACCTCGACTAAAGCGCCATCGACCTCGACGCGAGCCTCGCCGCGCTCCCGCGCTGCGTCGAATGCGGCAACGATGGTTCGGGCGCGCGCCAACTCCGTCGCGTTCGGCGTCAGCACACGATTGATAATGGCGGGGTGCGCCGGATCGACGGTGCTCTTGGCTTTGTAGCCCAGCCGCCGTGCCCATCGCGTCTCACGTTCGACGCCCTCCGCATCGCTGAAGGTGTAAGGACAATCGACCGCGACCACGCCGGCGGCCACGCATTCCAGCAGGAAGCGCTGGCGCGCATAGGCAAGTTCGACACCGTCCGGCTCGCGCTCGGCGCCGAGATCGGCCGCAAGATCCTCCGCCGCCATCAGGCAAGCGGTGATCCGCGGGCTCACACTGGCGATAGCGCCAAGTTGCACCAGCCCACGCGCGAACTCGATATTCGGCAGCAACGCGGTCGAACCTTCGGGGATGCCATAGTCGCGCTCGAACCTCGCCACCGCCTCAACGAGTTGCATGATATGCGCGGGATCGGCGACCTTGGGCAGCGCCACGATATCCGGCCGCCCGCGCATGACGGCGGCGAGATCGTCCATGCCGTCCTGATCGAGCGGATTGACGCGCACGGCCACGACAGCGTCTTGCGCGCGCCATTGCGAATACAACTCCGGCGCCAGCGCGCGCGCCTTCGGCCGCAGCGACGGCGGCGTGAAATCCTCAAGCTCGTGGATCAGAACATCGGCGCCGCTTGCCACAGCGTTGGCCAGCACCGCCTCGTTGGCGCCTTCGAGAAACAACCAGGCCCGGCACAACCGCGCCGGGCGGATACGGCGCGCCGTCATCGCGCGTGCGCCTGCGTCACTCGAACTTCATGTCGACGCATTTCGACACGTCCGATCCGAGCCCCGAGGCGATGGTGATGCAGCCACGGACCTTCTGCGCGGTAGCGTCGCTGACCCAGATGGCGTAGCCGCCCTGACCAAAGAACGAATTGGTGTTCGGCGGCTCGGTCTCGGTCGCTTCAAACGAATAGTGCGAATCCTGTTCGAAGATGCGCGGCTTCTTCACGCAACTACCATCGGTTTGGACGCTGAGGATTTCCTTGTTGTTGCGGGTCAGCGCCAGACTGACCGTGCAGCGAAAATATTCCGACGTCCTGGTGTTGAAGAGATAGGCATAGGACCGGCAGGTCGCGGTGTTGAGCTTGCCGGAGCTGAGCCCGCGACTACAAGCGATCCGCTGATTGTTGCCGAGCTTGAATTGATCGTCCGCGTGCGCGGCACCGGCCAGCATGATGCCACCGAACGCCAGCCAGATCGCCGCTTTCGCCACCTTTGCCATCCCAGTTGTCTCCCTTACGCCGCGACAGTCCCCGGCTCGAATCGGCGGCGAAGATAGCCGCGACGGCGGCATCGGCAAAGCCTCGACACATCGGGAAGCGTCCCGGCCGCCGGGAAACTTGTCGTGATGACATCGCCGTCGCATGATACCCGCCTCGACATTATCGGCCGGCGGCAGCCGGCCGCTCCGGTGGAGGCTTCGACATGATCCGACCCTTGACGCTCTCCTTCTTTCTCCTTGCCGCCATCGCCACCACGGCGTTGCCCACGACGGCACCGGCGCAAACGACGAAGCCGGTGCCATGGGTAATCGCACCCAACATCGGCTACGGCTACGACGCCCACTTCAAGACTTGGCAATATCAGATGGGCACCAACAATGCCGGCGACCTGTTCAAGGGGGCCAAGAAGGTGCCGAAGAACACACTGTTCTTCCTCGGCGCCAACGGCCAGCTCTACATGCGCACCGGCCCATTCCTCGATGGCGACGGCAGCTTCAAGTTCGGCCCGAGTTGAGGCGGCGGAATGCAATGAGGGCTACGCGTGTTAGCAGCGCCCCCTCCGCGTCGTCTCCGCGCAGGCGGGGACTCAGACTCCGCAGCAGCCGCGACGCGGAAAGCGCTTGTTGTCCGCGCCTGCGATAGTCATGAAGACTAGGAGCTATGGGTCCCCACCCGCGCGGGGACGACAATATTGAGGCTGTCAAAACGCCGCCGCCAGTTCGCGCGCACCGGGTTTGGCGCTATTGACGTCCATGCGCTCGTCGGTGATCGCGAGCAGCTTCGCCACGGTGTTGTGGCGGATCGCCACCGGATTGCGCTCATAGCCCGAGCGCTGGAAGAAATTCGAGGTCGGCACCCGCTCGCGATAGGACTGCGGCATCGTCACCATATCGAAGCCGGTGCCGTCGCCGGTGAGATTCATCATCTCCAGTTCGGCGGCGGTGAGCGGCTTGTGATAGCCCTTGGCGCGCGCGAAGATCACCGACGTCAGCAGCTTGTGGGTTTGCAGCAGCGGGCCGACATCCATGTCGAGCACCAGCGCGTGCACACCCCAGCCGCGCGGCGTTGCGCCGAGCTTGGCCTGTTCGCTCCAGCTATTGGGCACCGAACGTGCAAAGGCCAGCATCTTCCGGAACGCCGCGATCTTGTGCTCCATCGCCTGACGTTGCGGGCCCGAGAGCCGCGCCGCCTTCTCCTGCAACGCCTTCAGAATGCTGTTGCCTTGCTCAGCCACCAGATTGAGGGTGTTGGTCGTGAGCAGTTGATTGTAACCCACTGCCGTCGAGATCGCTTTCGCGCCCGGCCGTCCCGAACTCAAGCCGGACTGCATGTCGTGATGGCCGTTGCCGCCGGTCTCGAACGAATAGACCCGCACCGCCTGCTCGCGCGTCAGGCCCATGGCGATGGCGGTGCGCGCGTAAGCACGCTTGAAATCCATTTCATGCGCCGGCTGCGTCGGCACGAACTGATAATATTCGCGCGCGGCCTGAAGGAAATCCGCCACCACCGGCAACGGCTTGCGTTCGCGCGGCTCGGTCTCATCCGGTTCCGGATTCACCGGCCGCTTCGGTCCGTCATAGAGCGGCGGCTGGGTCAGCACATAATCGTCGAGCGCGATCCGCTGGCCGTGGCGACGCTTGGCAAAACGCGTGCGCCGCTTCTCCGCGATGGTCTCCCAATAAGCACCGGCCTCGGCGTTGAAGGCTTCGCGCGCCGCGAGATAGATTTGCATCTTGCGGCGATATTCAGCGATGGCCTGCGGGCTCGCCGTCTGCGCGCGCGCATTGACGATGTTGGCTGGTAGTGGTCGCGGTTGCGCCCACGCGGTTCCGGCAGCAAGTCCCGCCGCGATCAAACCCAAACCCAAGAAACGAATCGTTTTTGCCTGCATGGGTTCGTTGTAACAAGCCGACTGTGAAGTCGGCATTAACAAGTCAGCAAGCACGTTGCCGTGAGCCGGCGCGTCGGGAACTCACTTCCAGGCGAACACCGGCTGCTCCAGCTCCGCGACACGTGTATCGCGCCCGGCCAACACCTCGCGGAACTGGTAGATCAGCGCCGCCGTCGGCGCGTGGATGAAATCGCCGTCGTGGCTGAAACGGATCACCCGCCGCTCGCTCTCGGGGATGCTCACGAAGTTAAAGGCATCGTCACGCTCGATCTGGGTCAGCGCGATGCGATGCACCGAGGCGACCTCGTCGGGATTGGGCTTGAGGCGCGCGGTGTCATCGGCCCACATCACCACCGGGGTGATGAGGTACCCGGAGCGGGTCGGGTAATCGTCGAGCAGGCCGAGTACGGCACCGGCATCGAGTTCGAGCCCGATCTCCTCGCCAAGTTCGCGCAGTGCCGCTTCCACCGGCCCCTCACCGGGATCGCAACGCCCACCCGGCGGCGCCCACTGGTTGCTGTGCGCACGCAGGCTCGCCGCCCGCAACGTCAGCAGCAGCGCGGTTCCCTCTGTCGCATCGCCGGCCCGCGCCAGCGTCAGGGCGACCGCAGCGCGTTTCAGACCGGTGGAGGCAGCATCCGGCACGGCACGCGTGAAGGCCGCGCAACGTCCGGCGATCTCGTGCCGGGTGGTGTCGTTGAAGAGGCGGATCATGCCCCTTGATGGCAACGGAACGCGGCTTTGGCAATGTTCTTCGGCTCCGGTTGTCGAAGCGGGCGGCTTCCGATACGGTCCCGCGCGCCGCAAATCGCCCGGAAACCGTTCAACCACATGTCTGGCCGTTCCAAACTCGTTCTCGCGTCCGGCTCGCCGCGCCGCCTCGCCTTGCTCAACCAGGCCGGCATCGAGCCGGACGCGCTGCGCCCTGCCGATGTCGACGAAACCCCGAAGCGGGGCGAACTGCCGCGCGCCTGCGCGAACCGGCTGGCACGCGCCAAGGCGGACGCGGCGCTGGCCGCACTCAAGCTCGACGACAATTTGCGTGGCGCCTTCATCCTCGCCGCCGATACCGTGGTGGCGGTCGGCCGCCGCATCCTGCCCAAGGCGGAGTTGGCGGACGAGGCCGCGCAATGCCTGCGGCTGCTATCCGGCCGCAACCACCGCGTCTACACCGCGATCTGCCTGGTGACGCCGAACGAGGCGTTCCGGCAGCGGCTGGTGGAGACGCGGGTGCGCTTCAAGCGCCTTACCGAGGACGACCTGCGCGGCTATATCGCTTCCGACGAATGGCGCGGCAAGGCGGGCGGCTACGCCATCCAGGGTATCGCCGGTTCCTTCGCGGTGAAGATGGTCGGCTCCTACACCAACGTAGTCGGGCTGCCGCTCTACGAGACGGTGACCCTGCTCGGCGGCGAGAAATTCCCGATCCGCGACGGATGGCTCAATGCCGGCTAAGCCGCCATCCGCCGACAAGACCGCCGGAAAGCCGACGGCGAACCCCTGCCCGATCTGCGGCAAACCGGCGACGCCGGAATCGCGGCCGTTCTGCTCCGAGCGCTGCCGCGACGTCGATCTGAATCGCTGGCTCTCCGGATCTTATGTGGTACCGGGCCGCGACACCGACCCCGAAGATGCCGACTGACGCGCCTCTCCATGGAATAAGCCGTTGCTCCCACTCCCGAACCCGGGCCGGCGCGATCTTCCCTCATCGCATCCACAAAGCGCCGCTGACGGGTGGACACGGCGCTCCGGCCCCACTATAAACCGGCGCGCCCGGGCTTTTGCTCCGGCAGCAGCCCAGGTAGCTCAGTTGGTAGAGCATGCGACTGAAAATCGCAGTGTCGGTGGTTCGATCCCGCCCCTGGGCACCATTGGCAAAAGCCGGTGCCGATAAATCAATGGGTTAGCCCCATTTTTTGCCCAATGAACTTGCATCCTTACGATTGTTGGGCACTTTTGTTCTTTTTCTGGCCCGGTACGAGCAGATGCATGCCGCTTGCTGCGAGCCGCTTTTGGTCGGCTGAGCGGGTGTAATGCTCGGCCTGTTTGAGAGTCGACCAGCCAAAGATTTTCATCAAAGTATGTCCCGACGCCCCGTTGTCGGCCGCGATCGTCGCACCAGCCTTTCGAAGGCCATGCGCCGAACAGTGCTTTAAGTCAGCCTTGTTGCATTGTTCGCGAAACCAGTTTCCAAAACCGGCCGCCGTGAACCCTTTGCCGAACGCGGTCACGAGCCAAGTCAGATCGCCAAGAGGCGACGCCCCTAATACACTCTCAAGTTCGGGCAAGATCGGCAGTGTCAGAGTAACCGGCTTTTTTCTCCGGTTTTTATGCTGCGTATATTGCAGCCATCGGCCGTCATGAATATCGCGCAAGGCGTCAGGCATGCTATCCGCCACGCGGATGTGTTGCTTACCGAACTGCACGGCGTCCGATCGCCTGGCACCGAGAAAAAGCAAGATCGCTAAGGCAAGACGCGGCTTTGTTCCGATAGGGTGCCTTTCTTCAAATTGCCGAACCTCCGAAACGTCCCACGCGTGGAATCCATCCGACCCCGTTTTGATGTATGAGACATCCCGGGCCGGATTGTGCTGGCAATATTGCTCGGCGATGCCGAACTTAAATACTTGTCGAAGCGCCTTGACGCGAGCATTGCCAGCTTCCGGCGCATCCTTTTTACGGTCGCGGATTCGGCGAATGGCCAACGGTGGCATCGAGGCAAACCCAAGCGCGCCGACGCGGGTCGGATCATCATCGCTAAACGCTTCATCGCAGACCGCATCCAGAATTAATTTGCGGACGTGCCGAGTCCGATCGTCCAACAACGAAAAATCCTCGCTCTCGGTGTAGTATCGCTCAATCAGCCACCGCAGCGTTCCTTGAACTGCCCGCGCCTTCACTAGTTTTTGCGGAGGTGCTGCCGCTAGCGCGTTGCCGGCGAAAGCAAGCTTGTATTCTGCAATGAAAGCTGCGGAACCAATTGGCTGTTTGAGACAAATCTTCTTCAAGCCTTTGCGGCGAAAATAGATGCGAACCTTATTGTAGCGATCAACATCTTCGTACAGGTACTTGAGGTCGATCGTCCCGCTGCCATCGAGCAACCTGATTTTCACGACATCTTGCTCCAGTCAGTGGCCAACGCGCTCACCTGAGTCACACCACGATGCGGCAGCGCCTTGAAGGCGGCATACAATTCTTCCTGATCCCACACCGTGCGGCCGTTGATTACTCGCGGCCCGGGCATCCTACCGTCGGCTACCATTTCGTCAAACAGTGTGGTTCCAACTCCAATGTAAGCCGCTGAAATCTCACGCGATAAGCCGATCGGCGGCAGTGACAACGGCAGAATGTCGCCGCGACGTTTGTCGCGAGCGGATGCATTGGTGACAGACATGACCGGGCCTGAATATTGGGAAATTAGTGCGGCCTTGCGATCCTTGACCCCCTCCAATGAAGTGCGGCTGCAAGCAAGCGGGGGAGGATCACTGTCGCTAACGGATGGGCCGCGACACCCTCTAGGAGAATGCTTGCTTGCAGTAGTTCGCTACGCGCCGGGGTTCAGATACGTCCCGCGCCAATCTTGCATGGCGCAGCCGAAATCCAGCACTGCGCGGAATTCGACGCCGAGAACGTCCCACCCCTCACGCAAATCGATTTGCGGTCCGGCGCGTCCGTCGAGATACGCGATCAAGATGGTGGCAAGCTGGCTCGGGTCCGCGAACAGACGCCAGGCGTTGCCGGTCAATCGCGGCTCTACCAACAGCGACAGCTTGCCCGAGAAGGGGTTCACGTCATCGACGGTGGTTGCGGCAATCTCGTGTAGGACCTGCTCGGCCTCAGTTTCCTTTGCGCTGCCGGTGACGAGATACTTCGGGGTCACGACGATAGGCGTTTTCCCGTCGATATCCTTCATATCGCGCAAAACTTTGCGACCAGCGCCAAGCGCGCTAACGGTGATTGCGGCCCCGGCAGCGGCCTTATTGCCGCGTGTTGTCGTGTAAACGGGATTGCCGTCATCGAGTTTGGTGCCATCGCCGCCGTTGGCGAGCAGAAGGGCCGCAATAAGATCAGCCTCAGTAGAAGCGGCGGCCCGACCGAAGGCCGCAGTGGTATCCCCGAAAGCACCAAGATCGTCGTTGATGATAGCTTGACGCGAGATCGAAAAAATCTTCCCGTAGGTCTCGATCTTGAATCCCTCTTTCGCTTCGCCGCGTGAGCCGTGCTTGATCTCACCGCCTTCCGAGACCTTTTCCAGTCGCGCCGCTTCGCTCAGTCGCATAATCGACACCGGACGATAGTCGCTCGCGGTGCGGCGGCGCGCGAGGGTTTTAAGCGGAGTCTGCGCAACGGTATAAGCGTCGGCCATCACCCGATTGCCGGAAGACGCTAGCAAATATGGAAAGTCGGAAGTCGAATGTGACCCGCCCGACCGTTCAAGCACCCGATCGGCGATCGTATTGCGATCGGCCCAAGAAACGCGTTCGCCGCGCGAACGGAGAATCATCGATCCCATTTCGAGCATCGAGCGGCCCATCAATTCGGCAGCGGCTGCGGCCGGCGGTGCGCCCGTCATCTTGGCATAAAGGGCATCGCTGATCGCGCGACCCAGAAATTCAGGGTTGTTAAATGTATCTTCGCCACCAAACATTGGCGTAATGGGACTGGTCCTCGTTTTATCGGCCTCGCGAGCGAGATGATCGAACGCAAGCACGCGAAATTCTTGCATCGTTCCGCCAGCATCGACGTGCCGCCGCACCATATCTGAAGGCAGACGGTGCCGCTCTGCCATTTCGTATGCGTCACGAACATCGCCAGCCGACATGGCCGGCCGGCCGCGCGGTGCCGAACGCGTCGTGACCGATGTGTCATTCTCGTGCGTGGTCGAGTGTGTGCTTTGGTCGTCGATAATTTCCGGGTCCATCCGGTGTCCTTTCGTGTTGTGACTGGATTGCGCCGATCGAATCAGCGCGTCAGGATCAGCGGGAACAGATACGAGTGATGCCTCCATCAACTCCCATCGATCGGCCCGCCAAATCTGCTTGTCGTCGTTGATGCCCGCTGGCGACCATTGGGAAACCCGATAGCCGACGGAAATCCCTGTAGCCTCGCCGCGCGCAACCATTCCCTCAGCAGCCCGCCCCGCCGGGGTATCGGCGAACTCAAGTCGGCCGATCAACTTACCGCCTTCGATCCAGGCATCAGAGATAATGCCCAAGATGCTGCCGACGGAGGATTGGTTGTGACTATCGAGAAGTCGGACTTGACCGCGCGCGATACGGGCAAGATCGATCGCCTCGCGATCGATCGCCAATTCCTCGATAGCGTCAAAGCGAGGAACGCGAGCGCCAGTTGAGAGAATTGCGACGGCGGATCGCGTTTCAGAATCATAAGACTCTGCCGCAAACCGGTTCGCAGCGGCGGCAGAACGTTGGATGGTGCCTGTGGGCGGCTCGCCGCTGCGCACGGCTGCCGGCGCGCTCGGCGATTGCCGGCGCGTTGTGGCATTTCGTGTCATTGTAATTTCCTAATGGAGAGATCGAGACGGTGACAAATCGATCAGGGCGCTCACCCGGTGAGTTGCGGCGCAATACACTGCAAGCGTGGTGGCGAGGAATTCGAACGGTAGACCAAGCTGCTCTGCCAGATACTCGATGGTCATCGGTTCGCCGGCCTCAAGCCGCGCGTACATCCGTGAACATCGTTGTTCGAAGTCGGTCGGCAAATCCGGATACGATGGACCGGGTTCGGACATCGTCTGTTCCTAAGCGAATTCGTTGCCGACAACCTTGATCCCAAGCTCGGTCGCACGCTTTCGCAGGCGACGATCCGCCGCCGAAACGTTCGCCATGACAATGCGTGCCGGATCGGAGTCAGGATGGTTGATTTGATCTCGACCAATCCATTCTGAAATCTCACCCGCGATTGCACCTAGCGATCCGCTGAAATGAAGTTCAGCCCAATACTCTTTCGGGCCAAATCCCGTTACAGGCCAAGAACCGCGCGGTTCCTTGCCCCACGTGTTGCGGGACGCAACAACAGCCATCCAGAAATCACCGGAAGTGTTTGCGCTGGCTCCATTGACATACCCCTGTACGGCCATGGTGTAGACACCAAGGCGGAGTGCCTCACTGATCGGGACGCCGGAATTGTCACTCAATTGACGAGCAACTTCGATTTCAAGAGCAACAGCATAAGTGAAACGGCGCTTGAGCGGGGAAATCGTAGAAGGCGATGTATGATCGCGCAGGACTACTTGCATTTGCTCGACCGTCATTTGCGCCAGCTTGGCAAGGTCTTTAACCGTGCAGCCCTCGTTTGTAGTACTCATTTGAACCTCTTTCTGATAGGCAACAAAAAACCCGGCGCGCAGGCTGCGGCCGGGCAAACTTCAAGATGTACGAACAATGGACAGTTTTCAGGTACCAGTCAAATCTGCATGGTTTCGGGTACCTCAATTCGCGCCGGGCAATCTGACAAGCCCTGCAAAGCTCATCAGAAATGTTTTAATCTCGACACGAGTCCTTTCTACATCGAGCTTTGGAAGCTTTTCCACATCGAGATTCTTTGAATGGCCGAATCGACGCCTAGCGCATTCCTCGACCGTCAAATTTTCGATGATAATTGCATCCAGCAATTCACGTGCGCGGGGGCAGGTCCGTTCCACCCTATAACGTCGAGCTTGCGTTGATGTGTCGCTATTTTTTTGCATCCAAGTCTGGACGGCCATATGCGTTAGCGACTTATTCACTCGCTCGCCATACTGAATTGCTTGCGGTCCCTCGACTTGGTGGAGCACTAGCCAGAACTCCAACCACAGCGCGGCGGCCACAAGTAGGAGTTTGTCGGTCGGGTCTTTTCTTCCTGAATTTAGAAATTTATCGATGCTCGATTTTTTGGGTTGAGCAGATACTCGTTTCTTCTTTTCTTTGGCCGCTGCGACCGAAAGAACGGGTGATCCAATGGCGACGCCGGAAGTTTTCACGTTGAACGACTCAATGGTTGGCTTTGTGGCACTCGCTCGTATACCGACGCGACGATTCGTCAAGGAACCCCTGCAAACGAACGGCGGTGGATAGCTTTGCCGATTTCAATTCTTTGCGTTTGGAAAATTAAGCAATTGGCGACCTAAGACCGCCTCGCGGTTGGCGATACGATCTTAGATAAGTTGAGAGGGTCGGCTTTGTCGCAGTATCCTGCTACGTCAGCCGAAACAGCGGGCGCAAGGCACCCGATCACAATCTTGTGGCTACGCTTCTATCGCAAGTCGTTCTGACGCACAGGCCCCGCGAGCACTAACTTCGCGTTCGTGATCCTCCCTTGCGGCGCACTTTGCAAGCTCTCGGACGAATGCCAGCAAGTACGGCAAAGCCTCACGATGCGATTTCGCTGCATCTTCATCAAGCTCGGAATGTAGTTTCGCGCGTTTGGTCTCAAGCTTTGCGATGCGCTCAGGGTTTGAATCTAGATTTCGTTGAATTCGATCGTCGATTTCTTCATCGATGGCCGCATGAGTATGCAAGTAGAGCGGCTTTGTCTCACCGGTATCCTCGTTCAGAAAACTCGCAAATCGAACGCGGGGGGATGCTGGATCGTAGGCATCGGAACGCAACATGGAACGCCTCGTGATGGTTGATGATACGACGCCGCGAGCAGCCGAACACTCAGTCGCAACGGCAATGCCATCATGATTGGATTTCATCGGATTAGCTTTCGAGAATTGGCCTTCTAGGGCCGTCGCCAGCGTCGGGCTGGCAGCCGGGAGCTAGAAACCTGCTCGAAAACAGGCGGGTGACTTTTAAGCTTTCGCTCTGGACATGACGCACCCCTCCCGGCCATTATGGCCAGGTTGGTGCACCCGCCAAGGTGCATCCCGCAGCAAGCCGAAAAAGGCTTCTGCATTCGGCACGCGTTCCGACGCCAATCGAGAGCGCGCCTATTCGAGTCCGGGTTTCTAGGCCCACGGACAAAATCCATTATTTCCCAGAGTCGCGCAAGCGCATTCCCGAGAGGGCTGCGGCGCGCAGTTTTGTTTCGTACGATACAATGGGATATCGCTCACCGCCCCTGAGACGGCTCAGGAATACGTGCCGCGCCGCATGGGTAGCGGCGCGGAAGATTTAACTAACCACGCGCCACGGCTGGCGCGCGGTGCGCTACATTGGAGCGGTCGCCTCGGGCATCCGGTCGCCCGTCGAGCCGGTCGAGCCGGTCGCTGGCTTGCCAGTCGAGCGAAAGGCGTTGATCGCGTTTTGCACCGTCTGCTCGATCCGGGTCAGGAAGTCCGGCGATGGCGACACCGTCACCTTGGTTTCAAGCGTGGCGTTACCAACCACCTCGGCCTTGGCCGGTTCCTGCGGCCCCGACCCGCCACCCACGACCTTGCGAACGTCGTCGAGCGAAAACCCGGTAATTTCCGGAAAAACGCTCGCCTTGGGCGCACGGGGCGAGAGGGCTCGGCCGACATCCTCAACGGAGTACGGCAACTCCCTCGGATCGACGCCCGGCAACCCTTCTGCCGCCGCCTCGGTCGCCGGCGACGGCTGATCGCGCACGGCAAGCGCGCGGCGCATGCCATCGATCAATTGCGGCACCCAACCGGGCGCATCGGGTTGCTTCGACCCTGACGGCTCAACCGCCGCGCTAACCTGATCGCGCACACCAATCGCCCGGCGCAGATCGTCGAGCGAGTATTGCCCGGCCATCAAGCCACGGCCCGGCACAGCCGGCCCGGCAAAGCCGAGTTTGGTTAGCTCGGCCTCGGCTTTCGCGCGTTGCGCATCATGCTCGGCGACAATGCCGGCGACATAGGTGCCGAGCCGCGAGCCAGGCCGCACTTTGGGCAACATCGCATCCGCACGATCAAGATCGTGCACAACGTTAAGCTGATCGGCTCCGAGCGGCGCGTGCTTGCGATAGCGATCCGGTGCGAGAACATCGGGCCGCGTCGCAATATCAACGATGGGCGCGAGAACGCCCATGAGGCGCGTGGCGGCAAGACTCCCGGTCAATGATCGGGTTTTCCAAGAATTAAATGCCGACAACGCGCCATCAAGGCCGAGCGCGGCACTTACCATACCCGCGAAACCCACGGCCCCTGCCTTCTGCGAAGATGCGGCGTTCTCATTGAAATAGCTGAGGCCGCTCGACAGCCAGTCCATACCCTTGAGCGCGCCCGGCATCGCGAACTGACCGGCACCCGACAGGACGTTTTCGGTCTGCGACTTGACCGCCGAAAGCGCGACCTTGGGATCGTCTTTCAGAAAGCGATCCGCCGCGCTCACACCCTCGGCACCATGAACAAGGTGCCAGTCCTTTTCGATGCGCGACTTTTGCATCGCAAAGATCGACATCATCTGCGCCGTGGTTTGCTGTGACGCCATCGCCGCAATCACTTCTTGGATTTGCGACGGATCGGTGATGCCTTTTTTCGCGAGGTGCGGCAGCAACACGTTCTGCACCCACCCGTAAGGATCGGTTTTACCCGGCTGCAAATACTCGCTGCCGATGATACCGCCCGGCAATACGCCCTTGACGTTGCCGGTTTGCGTCTTGATGACTTTCTTTTCGTCGAGCATGCCGTACTGCGCTAACTGCGCAACGGCCTTGTTCGACATCTTGCCGCCGACAAATTGGGTGTAGAAGCTCGACAGCGCTTTACCGGCGCTCGAACCGCCCAATTCCTGCGCTAGCGTCGGCGCAGTCTTGAGCATGAAATCGTCGCTTAAGGCATTGGTCGCCGCGCGACCATACTTGAACATTTCATAGTAATCGGTTGGCCGCAGCGTGTCGCCGAACACGTTCAAGGCTTTCGCCATGCTGTCAATGTAATGGTTGAACTGATCGAGGTGCTGCGTCACACCCTTGATTTCCATACCCTTGATCAGCTTGTCGAAATCATCGCCCAATTCCGCCCTGCGTTCCGGGTGCGCACCCTCGGCAACGACTCGCAGCTTCATCAACGGATCGAGAATGTGTGTCGCTTCCTCAAACGTGCCGACGACGGACCGAATGTTGCGTGCCGTGTGCATGATCTCGGTTTGAGACAGCGACTTGTATTTCGCCGAGAGACGCCCGGCCAGTTCGCCCGACTCCCTGATCTCATCAACCGACATGCCGGACGCGGCTGCGCGCACTTCCTCGTGCTGCCGATCGGCCGCAGCCTTGGCGGTATGCTCGACGATCGCTCGCGTCGCATGCGCGCCCTGATAGGCCGCCGCCGCGCCGGCCGCCGCGCGGACGCCATGACCGATCGCGGTTGCTGCACGTTGGCCACGCATTGCTGCCGCCTCGGCACGATGCACGGCCGCCATCTGCTTGCCTACATCGTGATCGAGCACCTTCGCCGCGCGTGACAGGCGCTTGATTTTGTTCGCGACGGAATCGAACGCATTGCCGGTCGCATCCTTGCCCCTGATTACGGCAAGGGCTTCAAGAATTGTGGACATGGATTTTCCTTTCCGCGCCAGGCTTTCGCGAGGCGCAGCGTGTTAAGCTCCGAAGCGTGGCTCGTAAGCGTGTTAACCCTGATTTCAGACCTGATTTACTGGCGCGGTTTCGGGCCGTTATGCGCCGCAAGGGGGGCGGGGGCCAGGAAGGACCCGCGCCTAGTAGAGGCCCTTGGCCTGACGCTGCGCCACACGCATGCCGATCTCTGTCACACCCCACGACGGAAGGCCGCCGCCAAAGACGGCATGGCTGCATTGAACGAGCTTATACCGGATGAGTTCATACAACTCGGGATCGGCACGCTCGCTCGCGCTCATGAACCAGCCTGCCGCATACGTCGCGAGTGCCTTCAACACACCGCGTTGTTTGATCGTCATCGATTTTGCGAATTCAATTTGTTCATTAGTCAGCCGCG
The DNA here is from genome assembly GCA_017305555.1 of Hyphomicrobiales bacterium. Lineage (GTDB taxonomy): Bacteria > Pseudomonadota > Alphaproteobacteria > Rhizobiales > Xanthobacteraceae > 62-47. The sequence continues at coordinate 16,257 of JAFKKM010000024.1, forward strand.
TCACTTTGTTACCTTTCGTGGCATGTCCAAGCAGTCCAAGCGCCGGAATGGCTCTTGGACTGAAAGAAACCGTTGTAAATTGGGGGTTGGTCTAGGGCGTCTAGGTAGTCTAGGTATTTTAGAGAGTCAGAAGGAAACCAGAGTACGGCAGACGCACTGCGTCAGATTTTGCCTATACGCGCGCGACCTAGACCGCATGGACAGCCTAGACGCATGCCTGATTTTATTGATCGAAATGCAGTCCAAGCGCCGATGTCCACCTTGGACCGCCTAGACGGAAATCACTTCATCCGAAGGCGGACATTCCGTCCGCTCGCCCTCTCCCAGGGAGAGCGCCGGCCACTCGATGGGTTGCCCGAGCAGTTCCTCGAACATTGAGCGACAGTCATTTAGGGATGGCATGTCGTAACACCAAGCCCGCTTAGTGATTCCCGGCTCACTTTCGATCACGGGGCGTGACTTGCGAATCTCGGGTGCGAGTTTCAATAGCCGCGCGCCGAATTCTGCCGGACCGCGCTTTCGCCCCACACCAATACGAGCCGACGCCTTGATGTATTCCTCATAGAGGTCCGCGCATACGACTCGCGCCGGCCAATCATCCCCCTCCATTAGCCGATTAAACCAAAAATCATCGATCGTATCGAGCGATCGCACCTTTTGCTCAAGTAGGGCTTGTGTTTGGGGAACGCGCCAGAGATCGACATTCTTAAGGTCGAAGTTCAGGAGATCATACAGCAGGCGCGCGCGCCCCCCTCTATTAAGCTCATCATCCATTTCCGCAAAGTATTCGCGCTTTTGCATCGACGCGTCGCCCACGTCCAAAATGCAGAAACGGCGCTCATCGAGTCCGGCGGGCACAACCCATCCCTCATTCGAGGTCATGATAACGCGCAAAAAATTCCGCATTCGAATCGAATCAACACCTTTCGATTCGATCATCTGTGTTTCGGAAGTGATAAGACCTTTTAAACGTCCCTCGCCTCCCTTGTCGCCCGCCCATATGGCTTCATCGGACTGCAGTAGTAGGCAACTCGCCATATGCGAATTGAACTGCCCGGTGACATACCGCGCATCATCGACCTGAAAGTAATGCGATGAGAATAGCGAACCGATCACCTCACCAACCTTGCTTTTTCCTGTCCCGCGTTTGCCTCGGAGCACCAACGCAATCCCGAGTCGTTCGCGCGGCTTTTGCACCAGATGCGCCATCCAGCCGAAAACGTAATCGAATAGTTTCGGATCGCTGGCGCAAACGTTGATGAATAGGTGATCGCGAAAACGCCCATAGGTTCCACCATCCGGGGACGGCTCAACATCGAACCCACGCCAGAAATTCAGGTAGTTCGGTGTGCCTGGCGCCCCATCGGGATTGGGAAAAAACTCGATTCCATCATATTGGCGGCGATCGCGGTGTGAGTGCCAAGCCTTAGCCCAACTGACTGATTTAATCTTGCCGTCGGCTCCGACGATCTCGGTGCGCCGGTTCGCAAACCATGAATTCATGGATTCAAACGACATTACCCGAACACGGTCGTTTACCGGCCCGTTCGGTTGCTCATTGATCACCACGGCTTTGCCGCCCCAAATTGCTAGCGCGTAGTTCCGGTTGATTTCGGCAACGTCGAAGCCCCAAGAACGGGGGGATGCAGCTTCAGCGTCGGAGGGCTTGTCATCGCCAACGGGCGGGACGGCAACATCGTCTTCACCCTCGATTAGGTTCACAATGTCCTTATCCCACTGTGTTGCATTGAGACTAGAAAGCGAAACCCCGCCACTGAGGGCGGGGTTTGCGGAAATAGTCTCGGCGGCGGACTCTCGGCCGCCATTTGGAAGATCAGACATCTTGAAGGCCTCGCCCGATTGGGCACCAATGACGAAAAACCACGGCAATCAACGGTAAGGAAAATTGCCCAACTCAGAACTAAGCCATTGATTTATTGTGACAGCACTAGTCCGCCCCTGGGCACCATTCATTCCCCAACCTCCCGTTTTATCAGTGGCTTATTGGGCGGCGTGTGATGGCGACCGCGCTGCAGGCCATGAAGTGGCGCCCTCCTGATCTGGCCGCGCCCCGCCGAGATAGCAGCTGGGCGGCTGTTTCGCTCGACAAACGGATTGCATTTGAACGATGGCTCGGTCCGTCCGACTATCTATCGACAGGCTGTCGCCAGTCGGCGGGCCCGATAGCATCGATCTGCAAAAGTCAGGCAACGGTGAGCAGCATTGAGGCCGAGATAGACAAATAAGGCCAGCGCGCTCGGAAGGAGGGGCCCTTGAGCAATACTGCCTTTGCATTGATCGGCTTCATCGCTTGGACGCTTTTTTTACTGGTGCTGATGGAGACGATCCGGACCTATCTGGTTGTGACCGGCCGGGTTCCGGCAAACGGCTTCACCCCGGACAACGGCAATCTGTCGCCCTTCATGCAACGGCTTGCTCGCGCCCATGCGAACTGCCTTGAGGGACTACCGATCTTCGGCGGCCTGCTGGTCTTTGCGCTTCTGCTCGACAAGGCGGCGATAACGGATTCACTCGCGCTGTGGCTGCTTGCGGCACGCGTCGTGCAATCCGTCATCCATCTGGTGTCGACCAGCGTCGTCGCCGTCAGCCTACGATTCACGGCCTTCGCCGTGCAGATGGCAATCGGCGTTTACTGGGCTTTCCAGTTCATTTTCTGAGGCCTGCCCCTCCCTGACAGACGATCCGTTGCACTCAATCTAAAGATTGATTGATCAGATATGTTTTGCGCCATAGGCTCGCTGACAATCGCGACGCCGACTGACGTGAGCGATTGAGGCGGCGCCCGCCCTGCGCGGACGCGCATGTAATGTGACAAGGACAAGATAAATGGCGGAAATACTGGGCCCCCAGAAATTGGGGCCGCTGACGGCGTTTGTCGGCGAATGGGAAGGTAATTTTGGCGTCGATCTTTCGTATCGCAACAAGGACGACGATACAATTCAGACCAGCTACTTCGAAAAGGCGTGGTTTCGCCCAATCCCGATCGTCGAGAACGGCCAGCAAACCATGGAAGGCTTGAACTACAGCATGACGGCATGGCGTCATGGCGAGGAAGCCATGGATCCGTTCCATGACGAGGTCGGCTATCTGCTGTGGGACAAGGCGCACGGACAGGTGATCCGTTGCTTTGCGGTGCCGCGCGGGCTTGCGATCCTGGCCGGTGGCGCAGCCAAACCGCGCGACAAGTCGTTCGCGCTGAAGGCCGAGCCCGGCGCCAAGGGTTATGGCCTGGCGCAAAATCAATATCTGCTCGAGCGGGCCGAGGCGACCGCGTTCGAATGTTCGTTCACCTTCAACGACGACGGCACCTTCAGCTACACGTCGGACCTCGTGCTGAAACTGGCGGCGACCGGCACCACGATGCACCATACCGATCGCAACACGCTGCATCGGACCAAGCGCATCCATCCGAGCGCCGAATTCAACTGACGCAGTCCGGATCGCTTAGCCCCGGCCGTCAAGCACTGCGGCCGGGAAACGCGCGTTGCATCGCCTTGGCCGCCTCGTCCATCTGCGCGGCCATGTAGCCGGCGATGGCGTGCGGCAGCACGTCGACGATCCACACCAGCCGGCAACGCTCTTCGCCGTCGGGGATCACCTGCACCGAAGCGCTGTGCTGCGCCACGCGCTCGCTTGTCACCGCATAGACCAGACGCTGCTGCGCGTCGTCGCAATCGACCAGCATTTCGCGCGCAACGGTGCCGTTGGCGAACGAGACCATACGCGCGTCGCCGTCGAGTTTGGTCTCAAGCACGAAGCCCGGCACCAGCCGCGTATGCAGTGCGCCGAAATCGCGCACGGCTGACCACACGTCGGCGGCGGGCGCGTCGAGTGCGACGTCTTTATGAATGGAGGCCATGGGGGCTCCTTCTTTCCTCTCGACAAACGATTATGAGTCGTCATTGCGAGCGAAGCGAAGCAATCCAAAAGCCCCCACCCCAACCCTCCCCCGCAAGCGGGAGAGGGAGAAGAAAGACTGGATTGCTTCGTCGCTATCGCTCCTCGCAATGACGATCCAAACCTTACGTACACACCGCCTCGACGTTGTTGCCGTCGGGATCGAACAGGAACGCGGCGTGATAGGTCGGGCCGTAATCCGCACGCGGACCAGCACCGCCGTTGTCGCGGCCGCCGGCTTTCAGCCCTTCACGATGAAACGCGGCGATAGCAGCGTGATCCTTGGCGCGGAATGCGACGTGGGCACCCTTGCCACTCGCTTTCTTGTCGAGATGCAGCCACAGCGCCGGCGCATCCTTGGGTCCGAAGCCGGCGCCGCTGTCGTCGTGCGAACACAACACGAAGCCGAGCGGTTTCAGCGCTGCCGTATAAAACCGCACGCTGGCGTCGAGGTCTTTCACCTTGAGTCCGATATGGTCGTACATGAAGATTCTCCATCGGCGCGACACTGCGCCGTTGAAGCAACCCTACTCAGCCCCGCGCCAGCCGTTCTTGGAGAATCTTGCGGTCGCCTTTCGAGGCCTTGCGGAAGTCACGCGGGGAGACGCCGGCGGCACGATGAAAGGTCCGCACGAAATTCGACAGATCGCCGAAGCCGACATCATAGGCGATGTCGGTGATGGTCCGCTCCTCGTCGGCCAGAAGCCGCGCGGCGTGGCGCAGCCGCGAACGCACCAGATACTGATGCGGCGTCACCCCGAGCGCATCGGAAAACGTGCGCAGGAAATGAAACGGGCTAACGCCCGCCTCATGTGCCGCGTCGGCCAGATCGATCGGCCGATGCGACTGTTCGTCGATCCACATCGCGGTCTCCACCGCGCGCCTGCGGTCGCGAGCCTGCCCGCCAGGCGGTTTGCGCTCGCCGCTAGACACCGTTTCAGCCAAACGGTTCGCCAGCACAAAGCCGGCCTCGTCGAGGCCGATATCGCTGCGGCCGTCGACGATGGATTGCGCCAGTTCGCCGATCACCATCAGTTGCGGCAACGGCGGCAGCGCACCTTGCCGCCATGCCTCGGCATTGACCTCCAGACCATCGACCAGATCCGGCGCCAGCGCGAAGGCGAGGCACTCGTCGCCGCAATCGTGATGGTCGTGGGTGCAGGTGTATTCGTCGCCCGGATGGCCGACCAGAAACGAGCCGGCAATCAGTTCATGGTGTCGTCCGCGCGTGACACAACCAAAACTGCCCTTGCGGACATAGGCGATGGAATGCTGCCGATGCTCCTCGGCGAACGGCCGGTCGCCGCGCGTCGCCTCGCAGCGATAGTCGGTTACCGTCAGCGTCGCGTTCTGGAACAGGGTGGTCGCGGCCATCACGAAATTCTACCGCGTTTTCAAGCGAAGTGGATACCGGTTCGCGTCAAGAAAACGCGACAAACCAGGATTGCCGGAAAAGGCCCGCGCAACGCGCTTTCCGCGCCGCAACCGAGAGGTTGTTTCCGCCCGTTCCCGTGTGCCACACTTCGGCCAGTTCCGTTCCCGTCGGTAGCGGCGAAGTCCGCTCGATATTCTGGAGGTCAGCGTGAAGACAGCGATCACTGAACTGTTCGGCATTCAGCATCCCATCATTCAGGGCGGGATGCATTTCGTCGGCTTCGCCGAACTGGCGTCGGCGGTGTCGAACGCCGGCGGCCTCGGCATCATCACCGGCCTGACCCAGAAGACACCGGAACTGCTGGCGAAGGAAATCGCCCGCTGCCGCGACATGACCGACAAGCCGTTCGGCGTGAACCTCACCTTCCTGCCGACCTTCGCCAAGCCGCCTTATCCGGAATACATCGCCGCCATCAAGGAAGGCGGCATCAAGGCTGTGGAAACCGCCGGCCGCAGTCCTGAGGAATACATGCTGGCGCTCAAGGCCGCGGGCATCAAGGTGATCCACAAATGCACCTCGGTGCGACATTCGCTGAAGGCCGAGAAGATCGGCTGCGACGCGGTCAGCGTGGACGGCTTCGAGTGCGGCGGCCACCCCGGCGAGGACGATGTTCCGAACATGATCCTGCTGCCGCGCGCGGCGGACGAACTGAAGATTCCGTTCGTCGCCTCCGGCGGCATGGCCGATGCGCGCAGCCTGGTCGCGGCACTGGCGATGGGCGCCTCGGGCATGAACATGGGCACCCGCTTCATGGCCACCAAGGAAGCGCCGATCCACGACAACGTCAAACAGGCGCTGGTGAAGGCAACCGAACTCGACACCCGCCTGATCATGCGCGCGCTGCGCAACACCGAGCGCGTGCTGAGGAACAAGAACGTCGACCGCTTGATTGAGATCGAGCGCGAAAAGGGCGCGAATCTGAAGATCGACGACATCATGGATCAGGTCGCGGGCGTCTATCCGCGCGTGATGATCGACGGCGACATGGATGCCGGCGCGTGGAGCTGCGGCATGATGGTCGGCCTCATCAACGACATCCCGACCGTGAAGGATCTGATCGACCGTATCATGCGCGATGCCGAACGCATCATCCGCGGCCGCCTTACCGGCTTCCTCGACGGCAACATCGCCGTCGACGCGCGGGTGGCGTGAGAGCGCAAGAACGCGAACAATCGTCGTCCCCGCGTAGGCGGGGACCCATAACCTCAGCCTCGATGATGATCCTAGGCTCGGGTTACAGGCACTTTCTGTATCACGATTGCTGCGGAGTCTGGGTCCCCGCCTGCGCGGGGACGACGACTTCGTATGGCACGTCTCATCAAACGACTTTTCGGTCAGCCCTTCACGACGACGCGGTCGCGCTACTGCCCGATCGCGGGACGAATCGTAAAACCCGCGCGCGGGAAATGGACGTGGGCGGTGCCGATCAGCGCATCGTCGCGACGGATGGCGATGCCGTCGCGATCGATCGCCACCAACTCGCCTTCCACCGGATCGAAGCCCCAATCGTCAGGCGTCACCGTGAGGCGCATCCCGATCCGGAATGTTCCGATGTCGCTCGACGGCGGCAGCGTCATCGGCCCGGAATCGCGGGCGATCGCCAGCGCCGCCTCCGGCGCCAGCTCTCGCGAAGCGCCGTGGCCGATAGCGTCGAGCCGCGCCAGCCACGCCGCGATGTGCGGATAAGCGTCGAGCCCAGCTTCGTCGCCAAGATTGCCGCGCGCGTACCACAGCGGATGATAGGCCGCGAGATCGGCTACCGACAGCGCCGCACCGGCGAGGAAGGCGCGGCCGTCGTCCAGCGCCTGTTCCAGCCGCGCCAGATGAATGGCGAACTGCGCGCGCAGGTCCGGCACCCGCGCCTTCATCCGCACGCTGTCCCAGCGGTCGTACTTGCCGGCGGTGAAGCGCGCGCGGTCGGCATGCAATTCCGGCGGGAAACGGTCGCCGTGCAGCCCGAACACCAGTCCCAGCGCATCGGCGAACAGATAATGGTCGGCCCACCCCGCCAGCATCTCCGCCCGGCCTGCGCTCTCGGCCGGGAAAATCGTCGGGTTCGGGTGGCGACGCTCCAACTCGCGTAGGATGCGGCGGGTGTCGCAATAGATGTCGGCGCCGACCTGCATCACCGGAATGCGGCGATAGCCGCCGGTCAACGCGGTGAGGCCCGGCTTCGGCGCCACGCGCGGCTGCTCCACCGCGAGCCACGACAAGCCCTTGAATCCGAGCGCAAGGCGGACCTTCTCGGCGAAGGGCGAGCGCGGATAGTGATGCAGGATGATGTCGTTCTCCGCCACGCCGGGCTCCACCACGAGTCATGGTCCGAAGGCCATTGTGCGCCGGTGACGGGCAATTGCAACCTTTGTACGTGACGTTCGCTTAAGACTGTATCGGGTCGCGGCTAAGGCCAGTCACACCTCAGCGTCGTCCCTGCGCGGGGACGACGACTTTTGTGTCGCACGTCTCATCAAACGAGCTTTTGGCCAGACACTCCGGATAGCAACTTCGCATCCATATGGCTGCGTCGCACGAAACCCCTACGCCGCATCGAGCGACGAGAATTTGTCCCGTAACCCCCGTGCGCTTTCGGAGACGGCGGCAAGATTATTGGAAATCTCGCTCACCGCTGCGCTCTGCTGGGCGATGGCTTCACTCTCGGTCGCGACGCCCTGATCGATGGCTTGCACGAGCTTATGCGACCCATCGACCTGCGCCAGCGCGGTCGCAATCGCCGCGCGGATTTCCTGCGCCTGCACCGTCACTTTCCGCGTGGCTTCCTCGGCCTCGTTGGCCAGCGCCTTCACCTCGCCCGCCACGACGTTGAAGCCGCGGCCGTATTCGCCGCTGCGCGCGGCTTCGATGGCGGCGTTGAGCGCCAGCAGCTTGGTCTTGCGTGCGACATCGGTGATGACTTGAACGAAATTCTCGATATGCCGCGTAATCTGCCCGAGTTCGTCGAGATGCGTGGTGAGTATTTCGATGCTCGACACCGTCTCATGACAGCGCCGCATATTGCCCTTATTGAGATCGACGATGCTGCGGATCGTACTGTCGAGCGCTTGCGCCGCGCCAGCCATCGCCTCAAGATCATGCGCGACATCGTGCTCGAACGCTTGCAGCAACGGCTCGGATGCTTGCCGAAACGCGGTCTGCGCAGCGGCGTGGTCATAGGCCGAGATCGCATGAGACAGATCGAGGAAGAACATCCGCACCACGGCAGCGAGCGAGTCCTTTATGCGCGCCGCGTCCTCTCCCGCGCCGAGATGATGCTCGACCACTCCGCCGAGAAATTTTTCCAGGAGCACGGCGGAACTTGCGACATGAATATCGTTGGTCACCCCGCATTTTTCATGCACGGTGCCGATCTTGCGCGCGACGGTCTGGAATTCCTCACTGGGCGTACCTTCGAATACCCGCGCCCAATGCGCGAACTGCACGTTGTTGATATGTGCTACCAACCCGCCGGCATCGATGCCCTGTCGCGCACAGGCCGCCTCGATCATGGCCTTGAATTCGGGAAATCCCAGAATGCGTCCGTAGAAGGCATTGATCGCATCGTCCTGCCTGCCGAGCAGGTCCGGCTTCAGCGCACGAAGCTTTTCGGCATCGGTCGGTTCAAGACCGATCAGCGCGGCAAAATCGATCGACATTCACACGTCCCCAGTTCCACAACTGATGACGCGCTCCGAAAATTAAAATCGCGTTGAAACGAAGATTCCGATGCATCGCATCGATGTTGTCGATGCCTAGTCTTTCGCTGTCGTGCGGGCACGGCGACCCTCGATCGGATAAGCCGGATCGTTGAAGCCCGGCGTCGAGGGATGACCGGTCGTCACCAAACGATCGATCAGCGCTTCGTCCTCGGCGGTGAAGCTATAGTCGAGCGCGCGTGGATAGTCGTCCCACTGTTCCTCAGTACGCGGCCCCGCGATCACTGAACTGACGAAACCGCTGTTGAGCACCCACGCCACCGCAAACTGTCCGGCAGAGATGCCGCGCGCTTCGGCGTGCTGGCGAATCTCGCGCGCCAGCCGCAGCGATTCCGGCCGCCACTCGGTCTGCATCATGCGGGTGTCGTTGCGGCCAGCACGGCTGTCCTTGTCCGGCGCCGCCTCAGGATCGTACTTGCCAGTGAGCACACCACGCGCCAGCGGACTGTAAGGCACCACGCCGAGGCCGTAGTAACCGCAAGCCGGGAGGTGTTCGACCTCCGGCATCCGGTTCACCGCATTGTAGTAAGGCTGGCTGACCACCGGGCGGTCGATACCGAGGCGGTCGCAGATGTTGCAGATTTCGGCGACACGCCAGCCGCGATAATTGGAGACGCCGAAATAGCGCACCTTGCCGTCGCGGATCAGATCGCCCATCGCGCGCACGGTCTCGTCGAGCGGCGTCGCGTGGTCTTCCTTGTGCAGGTAGTAGATGTCGATGACCTCGGTGCCGAGCCGCTTGAGGCTTTCGTCGCAGGCACCGAACACCCAGCGCCGCGACAGCCCGACGCGATTGGGATCCTTTCCCATTGGATTGGCGAGCTTGGTTGCCAACACCCAATGCTGCCGCTGCGCGGCGATGGCACGCCCGACCACCTCCTCGGAGGTGCCATTGGAATAGGCGTCGGCGGTGTCGATGAAATTGATGCCGGCGTCGCGCGCCTTGTCGACGATGCGTTTCGAGGTCGGCTCGTCGGTGGGGCCGCCGAACATCATGGTGCCGAGGCAGAGTGGCGAAACCTTCAGGCCGCTGCGGCCCAACTGACGATACTGCATCGGACACTCCCCATTTTATTTTCCCGCGTGACCACCACGCATGATTTTAAATACGCCGTTGGCAAGCATGACGCAGCGGCCGTCGACGTTCAATTCCGCGCTCATGAAGATCAGTGTTTTGGTGCTGCGGACCATGCGCGGCACCGAGACGATGAGGTCGCCGATCCGCGCCGCGTCGATGAAATGCGTGTCCATCTGGATGGTGGCGAGATGTTCGGATCCCGATTGGTAACGCGCGGTCATGCCGCAAGTGCGGTCCGCCAACGTCATTAGCAGCCCGCCTTGCACCAGTCCGCGCCGGTTGCGATGCTTGCGCTGGCCTTCGATGGCGTATTCGTGCCGGCCGTCCACCACCCGATGCCACAGCGGCCCGACATAACCGATGAAGCCGTCGTCCTCGAGAATGCTCCAGCCCTGTGCCGGCAGGCCGGATTCCGTCACGTCGTTCATTGCTCGCCCTTGAAACCTGTCGGGGCGACAATCACGATATTTTCACCGCACGCGCAAGGCGCGAAAACGGATGGGCGGGCTGCGAGGGAAGATCAGCGCCGTGGGCGCAGCAGAAACAGTGCGTAGAGCAGGATCGGCAGCAGCAGCGCCAGCCACGATACGCCGTCCCAGATACCGTCGCCGACCAGTGCGGCGATGAGCCCGACGGTGGAGAGCACGCCGATCACCAGCGGCCAGCCGAAAATCTGCGACAGCGTCTGTCTTCGCGCGCGCGCCGGCGGTGTCTTCAGCGTCGTCATGACGTCACCGCCTGTCCGTCGATCCGCTGGGCGTCGGCGCTCGTCCGCGCCGTGCTGGCCGCCGGCTTGCGTCGCCGCAGCCACAGATAGAGCCCGGTCCACAGGATCACGATGGTGATGGTGTCGAGGATCGCCCAGATGATTTTCAGCGGCATCCCGCCGTAGTCGCCGAAATGCAGCGGTTGCGATAGAAATAGCGCCGAAACGTACCACGGCATGTCGCGGCTGTCGGTGAGTTTGCCGGTCTCGGCGTCGATCAGCGCCGGCTTGAGCAGCCGCGAGGTCACCGGCGTGTCGCCGCGCATGAACACCGTGTAGTGGCTCTTGCTGGAGAAGATCGAGCCCGGGTAGGCCACGAACGCCGCCTGCATGTGCGGAATGGTTTGGCGTGCGACGTCGACCGCGTCCTGCACCGGCGTCAGCTTGGCCGGTATCTCGCGGCCCTTGTATTGCGCGGTCATCTCCGCGAGCTGACCGTATTGCCACGCCTTCAGTACAAGATCGGCCCATGTGTTGATGACGCCGGTGAAGCCCACCACCAAGGTCCACATCACCAGCAGGATGCCGGCGAGGTTATGCACGTCGAGCCGGCGCACGATGCGCGGCCGGTCCTTGCGATAGGCGCCGAAGCGCAGCTTCCGCATCGACGGCGCATAGACCACGATGCCGGAGATCACTGCGACGCAAAACAGGATGCCCATCAGGCCGAGAAACAGCTTGCCCGGCAGCCCCGCGAACATGTCGGTGTGCAGCTTCAGCATGAAGTAGGTGAAGCGCCCGGTGACATCCGGCGAATCCAGGAACGCGCCGGTATGGGCGTCGACACGCGCGAAACGGTTGTCCACCGGATTGGCGTTGATGGTCGGCCCGATCGAGATCAACAGCGCATTGGGCTCGTCACGATCCCAGATCAGGAAATGCGGCACCTGCCCCGGAAACTTCGCCAGCGCGTTGGCGACGGCCTGATCGAGATTGGCTTTCGGCGTTCCCGGCGGCACGACGCTGGGATCGACCTCCTCATGCAGCAGATGGTCGATCTCGTGATGGAAGATCAACGGCAGCCCGGTGATGCACAGCATCAGCATGAAGACGGTGCAAACAATGCTGGACCACTTATGGACCCAGTGCCAGCGGCGAAGCGGTCTTGTTCCCGAGATCACGATACGTCCTACCACTCGATGCGATCAGGTTGACACAGTTCTCGAACCGCGACGAAGCCGCGACTTGAAAAAGCGATCGCCGCTCCCCACGGACATCGCAACGCGACAGTCACACAGGGAGCGGCTTCTTCCGAACCGCAAGGGTTCGTGTCGGTTCCAGCGATACGTCAGCGTACCGAGTACGGTACGGACCTCACTTCGTCACGAGTCTCGGAGCGGGCTCAGGGCTCCAGCTATACTTGAGCGTGCCGAGAACGGTGCGGCCCTGGCCCAACGCGCAATACGGCAGGCCCGTGAAGCACGACTGGACATAGTAGTGGTCCGTCAGGTTCCTGACGTTGACCTGCGCCGTCAGGCCCCTCAGGTCGGGGCGCGTGTAGCCGAAATCATAGCTGATCGCGGCATCGACCACCGTGTAGGCCGGAACCCTCAGAGTATTGGCATAGTCGCCGAATGTGTCGCCGACATAGCGCACGCCCGCGCCGAGCCCGAGGCCGGCCAGCGGCCCGTCATGCCAGGTGTACTTGCCCCACAGCGATGCCTGGTCGCGCGCCGTGTTGATCATGTCCTTGCCGGCATTGCCGGCAATGCTCGTTGCAACCTTCGGATCGAGATGGCTGTAGCCGGCGACGATCTCGAATTCGCGGGTGATGTTGCCCTTGGCTTCAAGTTCGAAGCCGCGCACGTGGAATGCGTCGGTCTGGGTGTTGAAGAACGGATTGGCAGGGTCCGCCGTCAGCACGTTGTTCTGCCGGGTGTCGAAATAGGCCGCGGTCAGCATCAGGTTGGTGCCGAGCGGCTGATACTTGACGCCGAACTCGATGTTGTCACCGGTGGTCGGCTTGAAGGTGTTGCCGAACAGATCGGCGCCGAGGTTCGGCGTGAACGACGTCGAGTAGGTCACGTAAGGCGATACGCCGTTGTCGAACAGATAGTTCAGGCCGACGCGTCCGGTCTGCGCCGTATCGCTGCGCGCGTAGTTGCCCGCCATCGGGTAGACGCCGGCGCTGGTGAACGCCGTGTTCACCACGTCCTGACGACCCGAAAGCGTCAGCGTCCAGCGGTCGAACTTGATCTGGTCTTGCAGATAGAAACCGGCCTGAGTCTGGCGATCGTCCCGCTTGATAAACGGCGGCAGCAGCGAATCCCATGACGGGATCGCCGCGCCATAGACCGGATTGAAGGCGTCGATCGGCGGGAAAGCATAGGTTATGCGGAATTCCGAATTCGCCTTCATGTGGGTGTAATCGAATCCGCCCAGCACCTTGTGCGTCACTGGACCGGTGCGGAAATCCGCCTGCAACTGGTTGTCGAGGGTGAGGTTCTGGGTGTGCGCGCGGACGTAGTCATAGGAGCGCAGCACCAGGTTGTTGCCGATCATGCCTTCCGGGCGGATCGAATGCAGATCCTGCGTCGCTTCGGTGTAGCGGAAGTTCTGACGGAACTGGACGTTGTTGTCGAAGCGATGCTCGAAGGCATAGCCGAGCGCCATCTGCTCCAACAAGTAGCCGTCGGCACCCGGTTCGCCGAGATAGGTGCTGCGCTTGATGCGGCCGAGCGGATTGCCCGAGAACGCCACCTGCCCCGGCACGTATTGCTGATATCCCTTGTTATCGATCTTCTGGTAGTGCGACAGGATCGTGAAGCTGGTGTCGGCATTCGGACGCCAGGTCAGGCTCGGCGCGATGAAAACCTTGTTGTCCTGAACGAAGTTCACCTCGGTGTTGCTCTGCCGGAACAATCCGACAAGGCGATAGAGCCATTGGCCCGCGGCATCCACCGGGCCGCCGATATCGAACGCGCCCTGATAGCGGTCGTAGGATCCGAAATTACCCTCGACGCTGTAATGCGGTGTCGCCTGCGGCCGCTTGCTGATCATGTTGACGATACCGCCCGGATCGCTGGCGCCGTACAGACCCGAGGACGGGCCCTTCAGCACTTCCAGCCGCTCGAGGCCGTAGGTCTCGATCTTCGGCGCGGCGAAGGTGGTGATGTCGGACGGCAACCGCAGGCCGTCGAGATAACGCGGCGCGTCGAAGCCGCGCACCTTGAAGTTATCGAAGAACTGGTTGGGGCCGAAGCTCGGTACCGTGACGCCCGGCGTATATCCGAGCGCCTGCGGCAGGTCCTGCGCGCCCTGCGCCACCATCTGGTCACGAGTGACCACCGACACCGATTGTGGCGTCTCGAGAATCGGCGTGTCGGTCTTGCTGCTGGAAATGCTTTGCTTGGCGGAATAGCCGACCACCGGGCCGGTGCCGCGCTCGGCCGGTACGCTCGGGCCGGGCCGCGAAGCGGTCTGCTGCGTCGGCACGACCGGCGCCGGACGCGGTCGGGCGCGGCGGGTCGGCTGCGCGCGGCGGGCGGCACGCGGTTTCGGCGCGGTGACGGTGACCGTCGGCAGGTCCGACGATTGCGCATACACCTCGCCAGGCGCCATCGACAGAACGATCACACTTGCTGCTCCGAGAAGGCCGGCCCTTGTCAGAAAGTTTGCCTTGGCCCAACGCGTGCACGACATCTTCAAAACCCCCGCTCCAATGGTCCACCGCATTGCCGGTGGCGTGTTTGCCCCTCCTTATCATTCCCGCAACGAATACCAGCCCGCGCACGCTTAGAAGCCATTTAAATGCCACGCATCACCGGGCGCGGTGTTGCCGATGTGTCGCAAAACCCCTGCGGCACAGTGGTTTTTCGCTTTCTACTTCGATTGATTCTAAGAAGTTTTCTAAATGTTACTGCGCGAACGCAAGCAATCTTTCAGCGCAGACGGACCCATACGCCGCGGCGGTTCGGCTCCATCACCAACGCGAGATTATTTTCAGAGAACCAGCGCCAGAAGTTATCGGCCCCCACCTGCGTGAGGACAGCTAAAAATCATTGCGGGTTACAACCCCACACTGCCGCCGTGCGCGAAGCGTTTGCGGATGCGTAGCGACAGCCCGTCGCAGACGTCGCGATAGGCCTGCATCCGCTGCTCGCGGCTGCCTTCCACCAGCGTCGGGTCTTGCGTCGGCCAATACTCCACTTCGATGGCGTGGGTGCGGGTCAATTCCAGTGCCTTGTGATGCGCCTGCGGCGACAGCGTGACGATGAGATCGAAGTTGAGACCTTCCCAATCCTCGAGATCCTCGAATGTCATCGGCCGATGCCGCGAGATATCTTGACCCAGCTCCGCCATGGTGGCCACCGCGAACGAATCGAGTTCACCTTTCCGCGCGCCGGCGGAGCGGACGTAAAGCGTTTTCGGGAACATCTGCTGCAACAGGCTCGCCGCCATCGGCGAGCGGACAGCATTCATCGTACATGCGAACAGCACGGCCTGCGGATGACGGACGCGCGGCGGCGCCTCCATCGATCATCGCCGCCGTTCGTTGAAGCGTCGTGCGCCGCCGTTGATCATTTCTCGCCCTTCCAGTGCAGCACGCAGATCAGGGTGAACAGACGGCGGGCGGTTTCGAAATCGACCCGCACCTTGCCCGACAGCCGCTCCATCAGCGCCCGCGAGCCTTCGTCGTGGATGCCGCGCCGCCCCATGTCGATCGCCTCGATCTTGTCCGGGGTCGCGGTGCGGATGGCGTGATAGTAGCTGTCGCAGATCATGAAGTAGTCTTTGACGACGCGGCGGAACGGCGTCAGCGACAACAGATGCGCCACCACTGGAGCGCCATCCTCGCGACGGATGTCGAACATCAGGCGATTGCCGGTGATGCCGAGATGCAGCGCGAACGGGCCATTGTCGGCGCCGTTCGGTGCGAACAGGTTCTGCTCGATCAGATCGTAGATAGCGATGGCGCGTTCGTGCTCGATGTCCGGCCCGGAACGGCCGATCGAGTCCTCGTCGAGGGTGACCGCGACGATGCGGTTGCGGGAGTCATCCTCTGAGGCTGTCTTGCTCATGACAAATTGAGGCGCCGTCCAATCGAGCGCGAATGGGCGTCCAGCCCCTCCGCATTGCCAAGGGTCATGGCCGCCGGCCCCAGCGCGCGCAACTGATCGGGCCCACACCGCAGGATCGACGTTCGCTTCATGAAGTCAAGCACGCCGAGCCCGGAGGAGAACCGCGCCGAGCGGGCGGTCGGCAGAACGTGGTTGGAGCCGCCAACATAGTCGCCGATCGCTTCCGGCGTATGCGGACCCAGGAACAGCGCGCCGGCGTTACGGACCTTCGCCGCCAGCGCGTCCGGATCGGCGGTCATGATCTCGAGGTGCTCGGCGGCGATGGCATCGGCGAGCTTCGCTGCCTCATCGAGGTTCTGCACCCGGATGACCGCGCCGAAGTCGTTCCACGAGGCGCGCGCGATCGCTTCGCGCGGCAACGTGGCAAGTTGCGCCTCCACCGCGCGCTCCACATCGCGCGCGAGGTCGTCGTCGTCGGTGATGAGGATCGACTGCGAGTCCTCGCCGTGCTCGGCCTGCGCCAAGAGGTCAGCGGCAATCCAGTCGGCGTTGCCGGTTCTGTCGGCGATCACCAGCACCTCGGAGGGACCGGCGATCATGTCGATACCGACCTTGCCGAACACCAGCCGCTTTGCGGCGGCGACATAGGCGTTACCCGGCCCGACGATCTTCGCCACCGGTGCGATAGTCGCCGTTCCGTAGGCCAGCGCCGCCACTGCCTGCGCGCCGCCGACCCGGTAGATCTCCGAGACACCCGCAAGCCGCGCCGCCGCCAGCACCAGCGGGTTGAGGATTTTGCCATCCGGCGTCGGCACAGCCATCACCACGCGCGGAACGCCGGCCACCACGGCCGGCACCACGTTCATCAGCACCGACGAAGGATAGGCGGCGGTGCCGCCCGGCACATACAGACCAACCGCCTCGACCGCGCTCCAGCGCCAACCGAGTTCGACGCCCTGCGCGTCGGTGAACCGCTCGTCTTTCGGCATCTGCCGTCGGTGAAACGCCTCGATCCGGTCACGCGCGAACGCCAACGCATCAAGCGTCTTGGCGTCGCACGCCTTGACCGCCGCATCGATCTCGGCTGGCGTGAAGCGCAAACCGCCGGCATCGACGGCAAAACGATCGAATTTGCGGGTCGCCTCGATGACGGCGGCATCGCCGCGCAGACGCACATCATCGATAATGACGCGCACCACGGCTTCGACATCGGCCGACGCCTCGCGTTTGCTGGCGAGAAATGCCGCGAATTGCTGGGCGAAATCGGAGTTGCGGCTATCGATGCGGATCGGCATGGCAGGTTTCCAGCATCCTTTTCACGAAGGACGACACCCTGCTCAATGACGCGACCGCAAATCGGCGTCAACCCTTTGTTTTCACGGATTAAGTCAAGATGCTCAGGCGTCGTCGGTGACAAGGTCCGCGAGTTCGCATTCGAGGCATTCAACCTCGAGCCGCAGCGCAGCGCCGCCGACGAACATCAGCACCGCCGTGCCGCCTGGCGGGGTCGCCGGATAAAACTCGATGCCGAGCAGATCGAACGCAGCGTGCGGCGCATTGAGATCGATGTTGCGCGACTGGCACGACAACACACGATCGAACCGCAGCGCGGATGCCAACCGACGCGGCGTGGTCTCGCCGGTCAGTGTCTGTTCCCAATCAAGCCGACGCATTCCAACGATCAGCCGCTTGTCGCCTTGACGCCAGAGAATATCCGCCGCCGTCACCGAGGCTTCCTGCACATGCGCCGAGATCACTGCGAGATCGTCCTGATCGAGTGCGATGAGACGCGCCGGCATGATGCGATCAGCCGCTGATGCGTTCGATGGTCGCGCCACAGGCCGAGAGCTTGTCTTCCAGCCGCTCGAAGCCGCGATCGAGATGATAGACGCGGTTCACCATGGTCTCGCCTTCGGCGACGAGACCCGCAATCACCAGCGACACCGAGGCCCGCAGGTCGGTCGCCATCACCGGCGCGCCGCGCAGCTTCTTCATGCCTTCGACGATGGCGGTTTCGCCGTCGAGATGAATCCGCGCGCCGAACCGCGCCAACTCCTGCACGTGCATGAAACGGTTCTCGAAAATCGTTTCGGTGATGTGCGAATTGCCTTCGGCGCGCGTCATCAGCGCCATCAACTGCGCTTGCAGATCGGTCGGGAAACCCGGGAACGGCGCAGTTTCCACGTTCACCGCCTTGATGCCCGCACCGTTGCGCGTGACGCGAATGCCGTCGTTGTTGACGGTGATGTTGGCGCCGGCCTGCGCCAGCACGTCGAGCGCCGCCTGCAACAGTTCAGGCCGTGCGCCGCTGAGCTGCACGTCGCCGCCGGTCATCGCGACTGCCATCGCATAGGTGCCGGTTTCGATACGGTCCGGCAGCACCGTATGTCGCGCGCCGTTCAACTTGGCGACACCCTCGATGACGATGCGCGGCGTGCCGGCACCGGTGATGCGCGCGCCCATTTTATTGAGGCAATCGGCGACATCGAGAATTTCCGGCTCGCAAGCCGCGTTGGTAATAACGGTCGTGCCCTTCGCGAGCGTCGCCGCCATCAGCGCGACATGGGTGCCGCTCACCGTGACTTTCGCAAAATCGATCTCGGCGCCCTTCAGGCCGCCCGGCGCTTTCGCGATTACATAGCCGCCGTCGATCGTAATATCGGCTCCGAGTTTCTCCAGCGCCATGATCAATAGATCGACCGGCCGCGTACCAATGGCGCAGCCGCCCGGCAGCGACACCTTCGCTTCATGCATCCGCGCGAGCAACGGCGCGATCACCCAGAACGAGGCGCGCATTTTCGACACCAGTTCATAGGGCGCCGTGGTGTCGATGATGTTCGCCGCCGAAATATGCAGCGTCTGACCTTGATACTCGCGGTCGCCGGGACGCTTGCCCGCCGCCATGATGTCGACGCCGTGGTTGCCGAGAATCCGCTGCAACTGCGCGACGTCGGCGAGACGCGGCACGTTATCGAGGATCAGCGTCTGATCCGTCAGCAGGCTGGCGATCATCAACGGCAGCGCCGCGTTCTTCGCGCCGGAAATCGGAATTGTGCCGTTGAGTTGTTTGCCGCCGACGATGCGAATGCGATCCATGCCCAGTCCCGTTGTTGCTACGCACAAATGTTTAGGCGAAGCCGCGCCCCATTGCAAAATCCTTCCCCAAAGTTCCAATCTTTGCGGCGATTTGATGAGACCACCGGCAAATCAGGCCGGTATTGCCCCGATAAGCCTCAAAGCCGGTTGATATCCTCGCTTTCCAGCAACGGCTTCGGGTAGCCGTGACGCGCCACCGCCAGCATGGCCCGACCGACCTGCTCGGTGGTGGTCATGTAATTCGGGGCAACTTTATTCAGGAAAGTCAGGAGCGGAGCGGCCACCACATAGGCGGCCTGATACCACGCGGTCTTCGACCGGATGCCGTGTAGTGGCTGGATGCCGGCCGGCCGGAACATATAGGCCGCCTTGAACGGCAGCTTGAGCAGATCGTTTTCGGTCTTACCCTTGATACGGGCCCACATCACCGACCCGCGCTCGGTGCTGTCAGTGCCGCGCCCGGTAACATAAACGAACACCATCTGCGGATTGAGTTTCGCGAGCGTCGTCGCGGCGGCCATGGTGATGTCATAGGTGAGATGACGATAACGTTCTTCGGTCAATCCGACCGAGGTGACGCCGAGGCAGAAGAAACAGGCGTCGTAACCAGACAATCTGGATTCGATGACGGAGAAATCCAGAAAATTATCGTGACGCAACTCCTCGAGCTTGACGTTGCGCCGGCCGGTCACGCTGCGGCCGACGGAAAGAACGTGCTCGACATCGGGGTCGAGCAGGCATTCGCGCAGTACGCCCTGCCCGACCATTCCGGTCGCGCCGAACAAAATGACTTTTAATTTGCGACCGCTCACGCGTCGAGACCTTTCCGGATCGCGCCGACATCTGCGTCCGGAGATCCATCGGACTTGACCGCTTCCTGATTGCGTCCGCGCACCTGGGCCTTACGACGCTTGAGGTTTTCACGCAGCGCCAGTTTCAAACGGTCCTTGCGCTGGTCCTGAGTCCGACCGCCGGAACGAGGCTTGCTGGCGTCTGATTGGTCTGACATGAGCGATGGTCTTTGGCAGGGCCCTGATGATCTGCTCGGATATGCGGCGGCGATTCGATCACATATGCTGCACCCCAATCTTAGCGGCTACGACCGCGACCGAAAACTGTTCTGGAGACATAAGCCATGCCTTCTGCGTCCTCGCTGGCCAACCTGCCGCGCCAGACCGTCGCCAACTGGCACCGTTTCGTCGCGACCCGCGATCAGGCGCTGCTGGCCTCGCTCTTGGCGGAAGACGTGGTGTTTCGCTCCCCGGCCGTCCACGCGCCGATTCCCGGCCGGCCGGCAACGCTTCTGGTCCTGACCACCGTGGTGCAGATCTTCGAGAATTTCCGCTACGAGCGCGAATTCTCATCCGGAAGCCACGATGCAGGGCTCGAATTCGCTGCCAATGTCGGCAAATTCGAGCTGAAGGGCATTGACCTCATCAAGTTCAATGCCGAGGGGAAGATGGTCGAGTTCGAGGTGATGATCCGCCCGCTGAAAGCGTTGCAGGCGTTAGCCGAAGCCATGGGGAACCGAATCGGCCCGCAATTGATGGCGTTGAAATCGGCGACATCGGCCCGCTGACCGTAAATTTTCCCCGATGACGCCGATTTCCGGCGTCCGTGCTTGCACCTCGGTGAGCCTTGTGGCAAGGATCGGCCGCCTCGGCGCAGCTCTTTCGGGCTGGCCCTGATGTGGCGTTTGCTGCCGTAGCTCAGTGGTAGAGCACTTCATTGGTAATGAAGAGGTCGACAGTTCAATCCTGTCTGGCAGCACCACCCCCGCTTCTCGCGAATTTCTCTCACACCATTACTGCCCCATAGCCAATTGTGATGGCTGGGCAATTGTGCCTTCCGGCGGTAGTGTTCCGGCATCAGACCAGCGGAGCCGCGCGTGCAAGATCCGGTGCATATCGTCCGCCGCCAGATTTGGCGGGAAACCGGCGTCGAGGCCGGGGATCGCGCGATCCCCGAGGAAACCGCGGTCGCCCTGACTTATAATGGCGGCAGCTACGCCGTGATGATGGCGACCCCGCAAGACCTCGAGGACTTCGCCATCGGATTCAGCCTGACCGAAGGCATCATCGCGAGCCCAGCCGATATCGACAGCCTTGAAGTAATTCCGCAGGACGACGGCGTCGAATTGCGGATGTGGCTGCGGCAATCCGAGGCGGATCGCCTTGCCGACCGCCGCCGCCATATCGCCGGTCCGACCGGATGCGGGTTGTGCGGCATCGATTCGATCGCCGAAGCGATGCGGCCGGCGGCGATCGTCGCACCGGGCGGCTCCTTTACCGCAGGGCAGATCATGGCGGCCATGGCGGCGTTGTCGCCGTTGCAGGCCCTCAATAGCGCCACGCGGGCGGTCCATGCCGCTGCGTTCTGGACACCTGCCGACGGCATCGTCGCGCTGCGCGAGGATGTCGGCCGCCATAATGCGCTCGACAAGCTCGCCGGCGCGCTGTTGCGGAACGGCGCCGACGTCACCAACGGCATGGTGCTGCTCACCAGCCGCGTGTCCGTCGAAATGGTGCAGAAGACCGCCGTGATCGGCGCACCGCTGATTGCTTCGGTCTCGGCGCCCACCGCGCTCGCCGTCCGAATGGCCGCGGCTGCCGGAATAACGCTGGTGGCGATCGCTCGCCATGACGGTTTTGAGACCTTCGCAAACAATCAAAGATTGAATTTATCGCGCGAACTCGCCTGATTGGGGTAGATTCAGCCATCAGACGGACCTCAATCATGGCCTTCTGCGGTTCCCGATGCGACCAAATCGGATCGCTGATATGCGCATATTGCTGCGATGCGGTGCCGTGCTACCCCTCCACGCCAAAGAGCGACGGAAATGCGGCGAACCGACACTCAAATGTGGCAATATCTGGGTACGTTAAGGTTCCATTAAGTAACAAAAATTTGTGGTTCCTCAAAAGGTTAGGAACCAAGCACCTGTGACCTCTGGGTAACAGCATTTTACACAAAACGCGTTTATGAGATGGCTCGACGGCGGCGCTTCCACCTCCGCCAGTTTGCTCTTGGAGAGAAAAATGAAAAAGATTCTGCTTGGTACTGTGGCGCTCATCGCCCTCGGCGCGACCGCGCCAGCACTTGCCGCCGACTTGGCCGCTCGTCCCTACACGAAGGCTCCGGCCTACGTTCCGGCCCCGATCTACAACTGGACCGGCTTCTATCTCGGTGGTCACGTCGGCGGTTCGTTCCGCGGCGACGACAACAACGTGTTCGGTGGCAGCCGCGACGGCTCGTTCCTCGGCGGTGTGCAGGTTGGTTACGATAACCAGTTCGCCCCGAACTGGGTGTTCGGTCTGGAAGCCAACTACAGCTTCAAGGACACCAACGGCTTCTTCGCCAACCGTGGTCTTGGTTCGGTCACCGGCCGCCTCGGTTACACCTGGGGTCCGGCGCTGCTCTACGTGAAGGGCGGTTACGGCTGGGCTGACACCCGCTTCAGCAACGGCTTCGGCGGTGACGGCGGCCGTGACGGCTACACCGTCGGTGGCGGTCTCGAATACCTGTTCACCCAGAACTGGTCGGGCAAGATCGAATACCAGTACTACGACTTCGGCAACGTGAACGTCATTGCGCCGGGTGGTATCGTCGGTCGCTTCCGCAACGACGAGCACACCATCAAGGTCGGCCTGAACTACCGCTTCAACTGGGGCGCCCCGGTTGTCGCCAAGTACTGAGGCTTAAAGTACGAAGGCTCAGCTCCAGGCTTCCAGCTTGGGACCTGACATACCTCCGGAAGGCCGGCGTTCGCGCCGGCCTTCTGCGTTTGCGGTATTAAAATGACGAAATCGACCGCATTTTCCCAAATTTATTAACCCGTGCCCCTGATACTGCGCCCCCGATTGACCTGATAAAAATCACCGGGGCGGGGACGATATGGCATTGCGAACTGCGTTGAGCAGCCTGCGGCAACTGAACTTTGCGCGGCCGCGTTTGAAAAACTGGGGCATCAAGGAAAGTCTTTTCACGGCATTCGCCGTAATCGCCGGCGTTGCCGTTCTGATCAGCGTCGGCGCGGGCATGATCCTCGGCCAGCTCGGCGGCATGATGCAGGATCTCGGCGGGCGGGATATTCCGAGACTGGCCGCGAGCCTGCAACTGGCGGCCCGCAGCGCCGACCTTGCCAGCCAGGGACCGGCCGTGCTGGCCTCTCACGACGAGGCCGACCTGACGGCACAGCTCGGTAAGGTCAAAGAGCTTCAGGACGCAGCGCTCGGTAAACTCGGCGAAATCATCACGCTCGGCGCCGACAAATCGACCGTCGCGGCGTTACAGGAGAACGTCAAAAACATCGACGACGCGGTGACAAGCCTCGGCAACGCCGCCAAGGAACGGCTCGACCTCGCAACCCGTCATCAGAAGCTCTACGAAGAACTGCGAACCCGTCAGGCCGCGTTCATCGCCGCCGCGAATCCGGCGATGATGTCGGCTCAAGCCAATATCAATGCCATTCTCACATCCGCCAATCTGTCGACGGACGACGCCACCGAGGCCGCGCGGGCCGTCGAACTGCTGGGCAATGCGGTATCCAGCACCAATGTCGTCGCCTCCGATATGATGGCGGCGTTGTCCGCCCCGACCAGCGACGCGCTCGAACAAATTTCGGCATCGCTCGAAGCCGCCAAGAAGCGCGCCACATCCAGCCTCGAAGCCTTGCCCGATCGCCGCAGCACGGCCGACATCAAGGCGGCCGCGCAAAAATTGTTGCCGCTCGCCGACGGCAAGGACGGCGTGTTCAAGGTCCGGCAGCGCGAACTCGACTCCATCGATTACGGGCAACTCATCCTCGACGAATTCCGCAAGCTCAACACCGGCCTCGGCATCAGCGTGCGTCAACTCGTCGAAGGCGTGCAAACCGAGACCGAGACCTCATCCTCGACGGCGCGGCAGACCATTGCTGTCTCGACGCGAGTGATGATGGGGCTCGGCGCGCTCACCTTGATCGCGTCGATCCTGTTCGTCTGGCTCTATGTCGGCCGCAACATCCTGCGACGGATCGGCGAGCTGCAACGCGCGATGAAACTGTTGTCGGATGGCGATCTCGAAACTAAGGTCGCGCGCGGGCGTAACAATGACGAAATCGCCGTGATGGCGGATTCTCTCGAGGTTTTCCGCGAGAACATGATCAGCGCCCGCACCTTGGGAGCCGATCGAGAGCGCGACCAGTTGAGCCGCGCCGAACGCGCCTCGCGCATGGAAGCACGCATTATGGACTTCGAGGCCAGCGTGCGTGCCGCGCTGGAACGCGTGCAGTCCTCCGCGAACACGATGGAGGCGACCGCGCAAAACATGTCCGCGACCGCTGACCGCTCCAACGCGCTGGTGAGCACCGTTGCATCGGCGGCGGAAGAAACCTCCGTCAACGTCCAGACCGTGTCGTCGGGCACCGAAGAACTGTCGTCGTCGATTCTCGAGATCGGCCGCCAGGTCATCAGTTCGACGGAGATCGCCAGCAAGGCGGTGACGGAGGCGAGCAAGACCGATGCGACCATGCAAGGACTCGCCGAGAACGCCGCGCGCATCAGCACCGTGATCGACCTGATCCAGACCATCGCCTCACAGACCAACCTGCTGGCGTTGAACGCAACCATCGAAGCGGCGCGCGCCGGCGAAGCGGGCCGGGGCTTCGCAGTGGTGGCATCCGAAGTGAAGAACCTCGCCAGCCAGACCGCGAAGGCCACCGAGGACATTCGTTCGCAGATCGCCAACATGCAGCAGGTCACGACCACAGCGGTCGGCACCATCCAGAATATCGGATTGACCATCGGCGAGATCAACGAGATCACCACCGCAATCGCCGCTGCGGTCGAGGAGCAGGGCGCCGCGACACGCGAGATCGCGCGCAACATCCAGCACGCCGCGACCGGAACCAGCGAGGTCTCCAGCAACATCGTCGGCGTCAGTCAGGCGTCCGCCGATGCCGGCGCGGAGGCGAGCCACGTGCTGGCGGCGTCGGGCGAGTTGCGTCGCGAGGCGGATGTGTTGCGCGGCGAGATCGACGCTTTTCTCTCGAGTATCCGCGCTGCCTGACGGGGTCGCAACAAGCGGTCCTGTTCCCGGTCGGCACCGATTGACACCGGTGCCGACGCGTGGTCCCTGAGCGCACGCAAATTCGCCTGACTGCCAAAGCGACGCATTCGGGCGCTATCGCAACCCACCGGATGAGGGCCTACGCATGAGCGCATCGATCGATTCAAACCCGCAAGACGTCGCCGCGCTCGGCGAACCACGCCACGACTGGACCCGGTCCGAAGCGGAAGCGATCTACAACCTGCCGTTTTCGGATCTGATCTTTCAAGCGCAGAACGTGCATCGCGCTCATTTCGATCCCAATCACATCGAGACCGCGAGCCTTCTCAGCATCAAAACCGGCGGCTGTCCGGAAGATTGCGGCTACTGTTCGCAGAGCGCGCACTACGACACCGACGTGAAGGCCACCAAACTGATGGATCATCAGGCGGTGCTGGACACCGCGCGCCGCGCCAAGGAGAACGGCGCCAGCCGCTTCTGCATGGCGGCAGCCTGGCGCAACCCGAAGGACAAGGACCTCGACCGGGTCTGCGACATGGTCAGCGCCGTCAAGGACCTCGGCATGGAGACCTGTGCCACGCTCGGAATGCTGGCACCCAACCAGGCACAGCGGCTGCGCGACGCCGGGCTCGATTTCTACAATCATAACGTCGACACCTCACCGGAATTCTACGGGCACATCATCACCACGCGCACGATGCAGGACCGCATCGATACGCTGGCGCACGCCCGCGACGCCGGACTGAAGATCTGCTGCGGCGGCATCATCGGCATGGGCGAACAGGTCGACGACCGCATCGGAATGCTGATCCTGCTGGCTAACTTGCCGAGCCATCCGGAAAGCGTGCCGATCAACATGTGGAATAAGGTCAAGGGCGTGCCGGTCAACGACACCGCCGACCGTCCCGATCCGATCGCGCTGGTGCGGATGATCGCGCTTGCGCGGATCATGATGCCGAGAAGCGTGGTGCGTCTCTCTGCGGGACGTCAATACATGACCGACGAGTTGCAGGCGCTGTGCTTCGTCGCCGGCGCGAGTTCGATCTTCATCGGCGACGTGCTGCTGACCACGAAGAATCCGCAGACTGTTCGCGACGCGGAATTGCTGGATCGGCTCGGCATCCGCTCGAAGCTCGACGACGTGCGCCACGCGGCCCTGCCATCGCAGGCCGCCGAATAAACCTTCGCCAATGGCGGTACGTCTTCACCGCCTTGAACACTTCGGATGTCAGGTCCAGACCTGCGAATGCGGGTCTGGACCGTGGTTTTTCAGCTGGCGCCCTGCCGATTGTTTGGCTAAGCCGAGTGAATGAAACCGCAATCGCCACCCATGAAATTCAGAGAACCCGCCTTCCAGAGCCTGGCCGAGACCCTGCGGTATCCGTGGGAAACACCGCCGGGCCCCAATGAGGTCATCGAACTGAGGCCGGGCGTTCTCTGGCTTCGCCAGAAGCTGCCGTTCCAGCTCAACCACGTGAACATCTATCTGCTCGCCGACGGCGACGGCTGGGCGATGATCGATTCCGGCTTCGGCAACGAAGAGACGATCGCGGCGTGGACGGCCCTGTTCGAGGGACCGCTGAAGAACTTCAACATCACGCGGTTGATCGTCACCCATTCACATCCCGATCACGTCGGCCTCGCGGGCTGGATCGTCGAACGCTTCAACTGTCCGCTGGTGATGTCGCAGGTCGAATATCTGCAATCGGTCTATCATCAGAACCGCGGCACCGAGGAGCGCAAGGAAGCACAGCGGCTGTTCTTCCGCCGCCACGGCATGGATGAAAGCCTCACCGACAAGCTACTTGGCCGCGGCCAGGATTATCTCAAGCGGGTTTCGACCCTGCCAGCCTCGTATCGCCGCATCTCGCATGGCGATGAGATCTCGATCGGCACCCGACGTTTCAAGGTCATCACCGGCGGCGGTCACGCGCTCGATCAGGTGATGCTGTATTGCGCCGCTGACAAACTGTTCCTGTCGGCCGATCAGGTGCTGAGCAAAATCTCACCCAACGTCAGCGTGTGGGCGGTCGAACCCGACCAGAACTCGCTCGGCGAATATCTGGCCTCACTGGCCAGCCTGACCACCACCCTGCCCTACGACGCGCTGGTGCTGCCGGGCCATGGCGTGCCGTTCTTCGGCCTGAAGACCCGCATCAAGCAACTCGCTGATCATCACGAGGAACGTTGCGGCATGATTGCCGCCGCCTGCCGCGAGTCTCCGAAGACGTCGGCAGAGCTGGTGCCGGTGGTGTTTTACAAGTATCCGCTCGATGCTCACCAGACCGGATTTGCCGCGGGCGAGTTGATCGCGCACGTCAACTACATGCTCAACGAAGGACGGCTGCTGGTCGAACCGCATACCGACGGCATCCTGCGGTTCCGGGCCACCTGAACGACTATCGTGCCTCGGCGCCGGCTGACGTTGCGCCAGCGCAAACTTGAGACTGCGCCTGCGGCAGAGCCGCCGCGCGGTCTCTTAGACCTTATTTCGGCTCGACAGCGATCCTGGAAAGGCTCTAAAAAGAGCTGTACCAGGGCGCGGCCCGGTCTTGTCGAGTTCGGATTTTGCGATGAATTACAATCAGTTCTTCAGCGACGCCGTCAATCGTCTGCACGATGAACGGCGTTACCGCGTGTTCGCCGACCTGGAACGTATCGCGGGCCGCTTCCCCCACGCCACCTGGCACTCACCGAACGGCGAGCGCCCCGTGGTGATGTGGTGCTCCAACGATTATCTCGGCATGGGCCAGCATCCGAAAGTCGTCGGCGCCATGGTGGAAACCGCCACGCGCGTCGGCACCGGTGCCGGCGGCACCCGCAACATCGCCGGCAACCATCATCCGCTTGTTGGACTTGAGCGCGAACTTGCCGATCTGCACGGCAAGGAAGCCGCGCTGCTATTCACGTCAGGCTATGTGTCGAACCAGACCGGTATCTCGACCCTCGCCAAGCTGATCCCCGACTGCCTGATCCTGTCCGATGCTCTCAACCACAACTCGATGATCGAGGGCATCCGCCAATCCGGCTGCGAGCGTCAGGTGTTCCGTCACAATGACGTCGCTCATCTCGAGGAATTGTTGATCGCGGCGGGTCCGCAACGCAACAAGCTGATCGCTTGCGAAAGCCTGTATTCGATGGACGGCGATATCGCACCGTTGGCGAAGATCTGCGATCTCGCCGAACGCTACGGCGCGATGACCTATGTGGACGAAGTCCATGCGGTCGGCATGTATGGCCCGCGCGGCGGCGGCATCGCCGAGCGCGATGGCGTCATGCATCGCATCGACGTGCTGGAAGGCACGTTGGCGAAAGCCTTCGGCTGCCTCGGCGGCTACATCACCGCGAAGGCAGAGATCATCGATGCGGTGCGCTCCTACGCGCCGGGCTTCATCTTCACCACTTCGCTGCCTCCCGCGGTCTGCGCGGCGGCGACGGCGGCGATCCGGCACTTGAAATCGTCGAGTTGGGAGCGCGAGCGTCATCAGGAACGCGCGGCGCGCACCAAGGCTGTTCTCAATGCAGCCGGCCTTCCGGTGATGTCGAGCACGACGCATATCGTGCCATTGTTCGTCGGTAATCCCGAGCGCTGCAAGCAGGCTTGCGATCTCCTTCTTCAAGAGCACGGCATCTACATCCAGCCGATCAACTATCCGACCGTCGCCAAGGGCACCGAGCGGCTGCGCATCACGCCGTCGCCGTATCACGACGACGTACTGATTGATCAACTCGCTGAAGCGCTGGTGCAGGTCTGGCAGCGGCTCGACCTGCCGCTGCACGCGGCGCCGTTGGCCGCCGAATAAACGAGCTGCTCGTTTCGCTAGGCAGTTGCAGCCGATAGCAACGTTGTCGGACGCCTAGCCGTTTCTTCCGACATGACGATGCGTATCAGGTCAGCGGCATTTTTCGCGCCGAGCTTGTCCATGATCCGCGCGCGGTGAACTTCCACGGTGCGCGGGCTGATCCCCAATCGCCGTCCGGCCTCCTTATTCGAGGCGCCCTGCGCCACTTGCTGCAACACGTCGCGCTCGCGCCCGGTGAGCCGATGCCGCCCGGCGAAGTCCGCCAACCCCTCGATGTGTTCTTCCCGGTTTCGGCGATAGGTGGCCACTGCCTCACGCACCCGATCGGCCATCGCACTCGCCGCGAACGGCTTTTGCAGGAAGTCGGTCGCACCGAACTTCATCGCCGCGACGACGGTGGCGATATCGCCTTGCCCGGACATCACCACCACCGGCGGTGGCGTCCGCTCGACCGCCATTTCGCGCAAGACCTGCAGGCCAGATTCGTCCGGCAGGTTGACGTCGAGGATCACGCAAGCCGGTTGCCGCTGGCGGAAAGCCTCCAGAAACGAGCCGGCGTCCCCGAAGGCGCGGGGGGCAAACCCCTCGATCCGCAACAGCAGGCTCAAGGCGTCGCGCACCGAGGGATCGTCATCGACAATGAAAACGGCGGCGGCATCGACTTGAAGCTGTGCGGCCATCGCAACCTTCCAGGTAGAATTGCGGGATGTACTACAACTTATACGTGTGTAACCTGATTCGTCCGCATTGACAATTGCAATGCGACGCGGTGCGTCCTACGCGGAATGGCGCTACAATTCGGCCGGTCACCCGTGCGTTTGAAAGCGCGGGGCCGAGGGAGAATCCGGTTGGCGATGGGGCACGCGTGATGCTGCACGATTGGGGCGTAATCGCCGCCGCGTTCTGCTACATCGGTTTTCTGTTTCTGGTCGCCTACTACGGCGACCGGCCGTCGCGTCGCCGACGTCGCAGCGGCGCCGGCCTGATCTACCCGCTGTCGCTGGCGATCTATTGCACGTCGTGGACGTTCTTCGGATCGGTCGGCTTCGCGACCCGCAACAGCTTCGATTTTCTCGCGATCTATATCGGCCCGGTGATCATGATCGCGTTCTGCACGCCGCTGTTGCGGCGTGTGATCGAGCTGGCGAAATCGCAGAACATCACCTCCACCGCCGACTTCATCGCAGCGCGCTATGGCAAGAGTCAGGCGGTGGCGGCGACCGTCGCCATCATCGCCATCATTGGCTCGGTCCCCTACATTGCCTTGCAGTTGAAAGCCGTGGGCTCGTCGCTCGAAACCATCATGGGCGAAGACCACGCCATCACCAGCGTGCCGATCGTCGGCGACATCGCGTTGCTGGTGATGCTGGCGATGGCCACGTTCGCCGTGCTGTTCGGCACCCGGCAATCCGACGCCACCGAACACCAGCACGGCTTGATGCTGGCGGTTGCGACGGAGTCCATCGTCAAGCTGGTCGCCTTCATCGCCGCCGGCGCCTTCGTCACGTTCTGGATGTTCGGCCCGGTCGAACTGTTCGAGCGTGCGTTGAAGACGCCGGAAGCCGTGCGGGCCATGACTTACACGCCGTCGATCGGCAACTTCCTGACGATGGTGTTGCTGTCGTTCTTCGCCATCATGTTCCTGCCGCGTCAGTTTCACGTCAGCGTGGTGGAGAATTCCAATCCCGAGGAAGTCGACCGCGCGCGCTGGCTGTTTCCGCTTTACCTCGTCGCGATCAACCTGTTCGTCATCCCGATCGCGCTGGCCGGGCTGGTGTCGTTCCCGTTCGGCCTGGTCGACAGCGACATGTTCGTGCTGGCGCTGCCGGTCGAGGGCAAGGCACCACTGCTCGCAATCATCGTCTTCATCGGCGGACTGTCGGCCGCGACCGCGATGGTGATCGTGGAATGCGTCGCGCTGGCGATCATGGTGTCCAACGATCTCCTCATTCCGCTGATCCTGCCGCGCAACCCGCACATCGCCAACAAAGACTTCGGCCGGCTGGTGCTGAAGATCCGCCGCGTCGCGATCTTCGCCATCATGATCATGGCGTATCTTTACTTCCGCGCGCTTGGCACCGCGCAACTCGCGGCGATCGGCCTGTTGTCGTTCGCGGCCATCGCGCAACTGGCACCGTCCTTCCTCGGCGGCCTGATCTGGCGACGCGGCACCGCGCGCGGCGCCATGGGCGGGATGCTGGTCGGTTTCGCGGTGTGGAGCTACACGCTGTTCCTGCCGAGCTTCGTCGACGGCAGCACCCTCGGTATGCTGTTTATCCAGCACGGCCCCTTCGGCATCGAAGCGCTGCGACCGCAAGCGCTGTTCGGCGCAGATCTGCCGCCGCTGATGCACGGCGTGTTGTGGAGCCTCTCGCTCAACGTGCTGGCCTATGTCGCGTTCTCGCTGATGCGCCAGCCGTCCTCAATCGAGCGGCTGCAAGCCGATCTGTTCGTGCCGAGCGAACTGGCGCCGATGGCACCGGCGTTCCGGCGCTGGCGCAGCACGGTGACGGTGCAGGATATCCACGGCACCGTGGCGCAGTATCTTGGCCCGGACCGCGCGCGGCAATCGTTCGAGACCTTTGCCGCCAGCCGCCGTATCAGCCTCGAACCGTCGGCGCCCGCTGAATTCGAACTCTTGCAACACGCCGAACACCTGATCGCATCGTCGATCGGCGCGGCCTCGTCGCGGCTGGTATTGTCGCTGCTGCTGCGCAAGCGCACGCTCTCCGCCAAGGCCGCATTGAAGCTGCTGGATGATTCCCACGCCGCACTGCATTTCAACCGCGAAATCCTTCAGACCGCGCTCAATCATGTGCGGCAGGGCATCGCGGTGTTCGACCCGGACCTGCAACTGATCTGCTCCAACCATCAGTTCGGTGAAATCCTCGGCCTACCGTCGCATATCGTCCAGATCGGCATTCCCCTGCGTGAGATTCTGGACTTCCTCGGCGCGACCAGCACCGCCGCATCCGACCGCCACACCTTCACCGAAGTCCGTCTGGTGACCTGGACCACCGAAGGCGAACCCTATCTCGAGCGGATGCCGACCCGGCAGATCGTTATCGAGGTCCGCGCCAACCGAATGCCGGACGGCGGGCTGGTGATCACCTTCTCCGACGTCACGCCGAGCTTTGAGGCCGCCGAGGCGCTGGAGCGCGCCAACGCTACGCTGGAGCGCCGCGTCCGCGTGCGCACCGAAGAATTGACCCGGCTCAATTCCGAACTGGCGCAGGCCAAGAGCGTCGCCGAAGATGCCAACCTGTCGAAGACGCGGTTTCTCGCGGCTGCCAGCCACGACATTCTGCAACCGCTCAACGCCGCGCGCCTCTACGTGACGAGCCTCGTCGAGCGCCAGAGCGGCGGCGAGGACGCGCGACTTGTCGAGAACATCGACGATTCGCTCGAGGCCATCGAAGAAATCCTCGGCGCGCTATTGGACATCTCCCGGCTCGATGCCGGCGCGATGACACCCTCCATCGGCAGTTTCCGCATCGGCGACCTGATGCGATCGCTGGAAATCGAGTTCACGCCGATCGCGCGCGCCAAGGGCATCGACCTGACGTTCGTGTCATGCTCGCTACCGGTGGAATCGGATCGCCTGATGCTGCGGCGGCTACTACAAAACCTGATCTCCAACGCCATCAAATACACGCTGCACGGCCGCGTGCTGGTCGGCTGCCGGCGGCGTGGGCAATCGCTGCAAGTCGTCATCCACGATACCGGCGTCGGCGTGCCGGCGGTCAAGCGCAGCGAAATCTTCAAGGAATTTCACCGGCTCGAACAAGGTGCGCGGATCGCGCGCGGCCTCGGCCTTGGACTGTCCATCGTCGAACGTCTGGCGCGGATGCTCGACCATGGCATCGCACTCGACGCCAACAGCGCCGGCGGCACAGTGTTCTCCGTCACCGTGCCGATCGCCCAGGCCGTGACGACGCATACGCCGGTGGTAACCAGCAGCACGCCGGTGGCGCGAAGCTCGATGAGCGGTGCGTTGATCGTCTGCATCGAAAACGATCTTGCCATTCTCGACGGCATGAAAACCTTGCTGACGGCATGGGACGCCGACGTGCTGGTCGCCGCTGATCCGGAAGCCGCCGTCGAAGCCATCGCCTCGCGCGGGGACAAAATCACCGGCCTCCTGGTCGATTATCATCTCGACCGTGGCAACGGCATCGCCGCCATCCGCGAAATCCGCCGCAAGTACGGCCGCAACATTCCGGCAATCCTGATTACGGCGGACCGCAGCCCACATGTCCGCACCGCTGCGTCCCAGGAGAAAATCGCGGTTCTCAACAAGCCGGTGAAGCCTGCGTCACTCAGGGCGCTGCTTGGACAATGGCGGACGCAGCAGATGGCGGCCGCGGAATAGCCGCTTGCAGAAACCTGCAACAATCGGGAGGAGCGTCAGCGCGACGCGACGTCGCCCGTGCGCCACTGTCCGCCGGAAATCTTCGCGGCGGCAATCACCGCCTGGGTGCGGCTTTCGACGCCGAGCTTTTGCAGGATGGCCGAGACGTGCGCCTTGATGGTCGCCTCGGAGACGCCAAGCTCGTAGGCGATCTGCTTGTTAAGCAGACCTTCCGACAGCATCATCAGCACCCGCACCTGCTGCGGCGTCAGCGTCACCAGCCGGTCGCGCAGCCGCGTCATCTCGGGATCGGCCGCCGCCGTCAGATCGACATCCGGCGGAATCCAGACATCGCCGGCCATCACCTTCACCAGTGCATCACGCAGGGTCTCGACACCGAACCGCTTCGGAATGAACCCCGACGCGCCGAATTCCAACGAGCCTCTAATCGTCGCGAGATCGTCGCTCGCCGAGACGATCACCACCGGAATCGCCGGATACTGTGCCCGCAGATAGATCAAGCCGGAAAATCCGCTGATGCCCGGCATCGACAGATCGAGCAGCACCATGTCGACTTCGGAATCGTTGCCGAGCAGTTCCGTTAGCTCTTCGAACGAGCCCGCTTCGTCGATCCGCGCTGACGCGACCACGCTTGCGACCGCTTGTCGCAGCGCGTCGCGAAACATCGGATGGTCGTCAGCAATAACGAGATGGGTACTGGCGATGGCGTTCATTCAGGTCATGTCAATGGGTTGAGCAACCGGTTACCGATCAGGCACGCACCGGATCATGCGCCGATACTCACCCGGATCGATGACTTCATGCAAGCGGCCTGTTCCATTTCGATGCAAGGGAGTTAACGCACGCCTGCAAATCCCGTTGCCTTCGCCCGCGAGACGAGCCGAAAATATCCGCGAAAACAGGATTATCGCGCGCACGATCCGCTCAGCGGCGAGCGCCGATGACTTGCAGCACGATCTCACGGCGATGCGGCCGGCGGCGATGCTCGATCAGATAAATCGCCTGCCAGGTGCCGAGTGCCAGCCGCGCATTCAGGACGGGAACCTGAAGCGACACCGCCGTCAGCATCGTGCGGATATGCGCGGGCATATCGTCCGGACCTTCGGTGTCGTGGGTCCAGCCGCCGTCCTCGGGCGCCAGCCGATCCAGTGCGGTGGCGAGATCGACCTGCACGGAAGGATCCGCGTTTTCCTGAATCGTCAGCGATGCCGAAGTGTGCCGGCAGAACAGCGTCAGCAATCCTTCGCCGACGCCGGACCTATCGACGAAGGCCTGCGCCTCGGCGGTCAGATCGACAAATCCCTGTCCGCGCGTCGGCACCGTCAACACGGTCGAAGTCAATGTATCCATCATGGTCTGCTCGGGACGGCTATCAAACGCTGCACGATCCGCGCCACGTCATATCTTGCCGGAGACGTCTTTCTGCATGCGATTCGCCATCTCGACGAGACGGCGCCAAGCGCGTTCGAGAAAACTCATCGCCCGGTCGATATCGCGATCGCTCGGCAGCGTGAGTTCGAGCTTGCGCTCGGAATCGGCGGGCTTCTCGGCGTTCTTCGGCGAATCCTTACGCAGCGAATCGGTCTTCGGCAGCGCGTCCTCGATTTTTCCCGTCGCTGAATCGCGTTGCGCCAGTTGCGCGCGCAGCGCCTCGTTGTCTTTCTGTAATCGTCCGATCTCGGTGTCGAGCGCCTCGCGCTCGTCGGGCATCGCGTAGCAGGCCCAGCCGATCCGCTTGTTGTTGCAGGTCGACATCGTTCCGGTGCGGGTATCGAGCCGCAATACGCCATCCGCCACCGGCGCAAGCGTATAGCGACCATTCTCGGTGTCCGGCATCGATTGCGCCTGCACTGCGTTCGACACGCTGACCACACCACACAATGCCGCAGATATCAGCAACACGCCCGGATGCCTGCCCGCGAACGCCATACACGTCCTCCGTTTCAATCAGGCGCGCGCCCGAAAACCCGTCAAGGCTTCGGCCGATAGGGCGCGCGTCCGCTCTTCAACGCATCCGCCAGCAATTCGATCCGGTCCTGCCCCCAGAACACTTCACCGTCGAGCACGTAGGCGGGCGAGCCGAAGACATCGGCGGTCAAAGCATCCTGCCGGTTTTGCTCGTAGGCGGCGCTTACCGCATCGCTCGTCGAGCGCTCCACCAGTTCGCTGCCCGGCAGCCCGGCTTCATCCGCCAACCGACGCACCACGTCCGCATCGGCAAGATTGAGCTGGCCTTCCCAGATCGCCGCATAGACCCGGCGCAAAAATCCGTCCGGATCGTGCCCGGCTTCAGCGGCGGCGATCACCACGCCGTCGGCCAGCCGCGCGTTGAACGGCCAATGCTTGGGTTGCAGGTGAAAATTCAGGCCGCGCTTGTCGCGCCAGCGCTGCAATTCCACCATCCGGTAGCGCTGCCGCACCGGGTGGCGCTTCATCAAGGGCAGGCCGCCGGTCTCGGAAAACAGGTCAAGCAGCACCACTGGCTTATGATTTACCTTGAGATCATAGGCACTTACAAGATCACGGAAGACCTTGTGCCCGATATAGGCCCAGGGCGACTGGAACGAGAAATAATAGTCGATCGAACGGGACATGCTTGCTCCGACAAAATGCGGCAGCGTGCCGCGCTCGCATCCCAACAGAGCCACCGGCAGGGAACAAGAGGACATTCCGCACAACTCAACTGCAACACCGCCGGCACTTCGCTGCGGCGATCCCGCGCATCAAGTTGAGTGCGATCCAATAAAGTCCTATGAATCAAGGGCCTAACAGAGTTTTCGGCAATCTTGACTTGGTGCGATGCCGTCAGTATGGTCCGCGCGGATTTTAAGGCTTGCGGGGCGCGTTTTTCCTTCATTTTGACCACCTTTCGGGTGTCGACAGCCAGGTGAATGACGATCATGGCGAACGGCACACATGACGGCGGATCAGATCATGACGGAGCACCCGGCAAACCGCTCTCTGACGATGCTGCGCTTTCCGCAAGACTCGGACGTCTGGACCAACGGTTATCCTCGCTGAAGGACACCCGGAAATCCAAGGCGAACCTCGACGAACGGCAGGAGCAGGACGCATCGGCACGGGCTTCGGCGCTGGCTCGCGGGTTTCGTTTATCATCCGAGCTGGTCGCGGGGGTTGCTGTCGGCGCCGCCATCGGCTGGGGGTTCGACTACGTGCTGTCGACCTCGCCCTGGGGTCTCATTGTGTTTTTCCTTCTCGGCTTCGCCGCCGGAGTGATCAACCTGATGCGGGTCGCGGGGGTAGTTCCTGACGTACACGATCGTGTAAACGGTCCCCCGCGGGACCAATGATTTTCAAGCGCCAGCCCCGCTGGCGACCTTCAAATGCCAGCTCCGCTGGCGAACGATGACGAGAGAGCGGCCGGCGATATGGATCCGATCCATCAATTCCAGATCAAGAACCTCTTCACGATCGGCACCTTCGGCGGCCACGAGATCGCCTTCACCAATTCCGCTGCCTACATGGTGCTGGCCGTGGTGCTGACCGCAGCCCTGATGCTGGGCGGCACCGCCGGACGGCGGCTTGTGCCCAGCCGTATGCAGTCGCTGGCCGAACTAACCTATGAATTCGTCGCCGACATGCTGCGCTCGACGGCCGGCGAACACGGCATGAAGTTTTTCCCGTTGGTGTTCTCCATCTTCATGTTCGTTTTCGTCTCGAACATGGTCGGCATCATCCCCTACACCTTCACCATCTCCAGCCACATCATCGTCACCGTGGCGCTGGCGCTGCTGGTGTTCTTCACCGTCATCATCTACGGCCTCTACAAGAACGGCCTGAAGTTCTTCAAACTGTTCGTGCCCCACGGCATTCCGATGGCGATCCTGCCGCTGGTGGTGGCCATCGAGATCATTTCGTTCCTGTCACGGCCGGTGTCGCACAGCGTTCGTCTGTTCGCGAACATGCTGGCCGGTCACATCACCCTGAAGGTGTTCGCGAGCTTCATCACGATGCTGGGCGCGCTCGGGATCGCCGGTGTCGCCGGTGCTGTGCTGCCGCTGGCGCTGACCATCGCGCTGAGCGCGCTCGAACTGCTGGTCGCGGCGTTGCAAGCTTACGTCTTCGCCATCCTCACCTGCATCTATCTCAACGATGCAATCCATCCGGGCCATTAAGGCTCGCGTTTTCCAAGCAACCTCAAGCAAACACACGAAGGAGCTACTATGGACCCGATCGCCGCTAAGTACATTGGAGCCGGCATCGCCTGCATCGGCATGGGTGGAGCTGGCGCCGGCGTCGGCATCATCTTCGGTAACTACCTTGCCGCGGCGGTTCGCAATCCGTCCGCTGCCCAGGGCCAGTTCGCGAACCTGATCTTCGGCTTCGCCGTGACCGAAGCGCTCGGCATCTTCTCGCTGCTGATCGCGCTGCTGCTGCTGTTCGCACTGTAAGCTTTACTTGATCCGGCCGTTCGCCGGCCCCCGCGCGGGGCCGGGAATTGCCTGAGCTGGAGGCGCCCGTGGCGTCAGAACATGGCCATTCGAGCGGCACGTCCGCTCACACCACGGCAGACGGCGGCAAACCGCCGTTTCCGCCGTTCGAGTCGCACACCTTCCCGTCGCAGTTGGTGTGGCTCGTCGTTTCATTCGTCCTCTTGTACGTGATCGTCTCGCGGCTCGCTCTGCCGCGCGTCGGCGGTATCCTGGCGGCACGCCAGAAGGCCATCTCTGACGATCTCGCCGCCGCGCAGAAACTGCGCGACGAGTCGGACAATGCGTTGAAGGCCTATGAGACCGAACTCGCCAATGCCCGCGGCAAGGCACAGGCGATCGGCGCGGAGACCCGCGACAAGCTGAACGCGCAGTCCGAACAGGAACGCAAGACGCTGGAAGACCGCCTCGCCGTCAAGCTGGCGGAAGCGGAAAAGACCATCGCAGGCACCCGCGCCGCTGCCATGAGCAACGTCCGCGAGATCGCCTCCGAGGCCGCCACCACGATCGTGCATCAACTGACGGGCGCACAACCCGACGCCAAGGCGGTCGAGAGTGCCGTCGACGCATCCTTGAGAGGATAAGACGATGTTGTCCCAACCGGAATTCTGGGTCGCCGTCGCCTTCGTCGTCATGGTCGGCATCTTCATCTATGTCGGTGTTCCCGGCGTGGTGACCAAGGCGCTCGATCATCGCGCCGACCGTATCAAGGCGGAACTGGATGACGCCCGCCGCCTCAAGGACGAAGCTGCCGCGCTGGTCGCCGACTACAAGGCCCGCTACGCGTCGGCCGAGCGTGAGGCGCAGGACATCGTCACCAACGCCAAGGCCGAAGCCGAACGCATTGCCGTCGACGCCAAGGCCCGGATGGAAGACTTTGTTGCCCGCCGCACCAAGGCAGCGGAATCCAAGATCGCTCAGGCCGAAGCGCAAGCCTTGGCCGACGTTCGTGCCGCCGCCGCCGATGCGGCCGTGGCCGCAGCCTCGCAGATCCTGACCAAGTCGGTTTCCGGTTCGGTCGCCGACGATCTGCTCGCCAAGGGCATCCAGGACGTTCGCGCCAAGCTGAACTGATCGGAACATCTTCAACCAAACAAAACGGCCGGTGCAAAACATTGCACCGGCCGTTTTGTTTTGGAGAAAGTCCGTTCGCGAAAGCGTGACCGAGGCAGGACGAATTGAGATTGAATCGTCATTGCGAGCGAAGCGAAGCAATCCAGAAACGACAAAGCAAGGACCGGATTGCTTCGTCGCTAACGCCCCTCGCAATGACGCCCAAATGAGCGATCTTCAAGTCGAGGCTGGGTTTACCGCTTCCGATGGCTGCGCCGGCGCGGCTCGGGCCGCAGGGCCTGCGGATCGAAACCGATATAAAAGACGTAGGAATCACCCACCGCCGCGCTCGGCGCCGGATAGACCACGTCTTCCGCGACCAGACTGAACGACATCGTGCTATCGCCCTGCATCGTCACCGTGGTGCGATAGGCCTTGGTGAAGATGGTCTTCTCCTCGCCGACGCCGCTCTGCACCACCGCGATACGCAGCGGCACCTCGACCGAGGCCGGTGCGCCCGCCGGGCCGACGATGACGCGGCCTTCAATGCCGATCCGCGCCGTCACCTGGCCATCGTTGAGCGTACAATCACGCGCGGTGCGCACGATCGTCGCCTGGTAACGCAAATCGTTGCCCGTGGCTTCCTTGCCGGGCGCACCGACCGCATAGGTCGAGGCACCGGAGCGGATGGTCACCGCCGGGCAGGTCGGCAGGCTCGGTTCCGAGGATGGCGTGGGGGCCGTGACCGCGGTCGTGGCGGGCTGCGAGTTCGAACCGAACAATTGGCTGAACCGGCTACTGAGCGAAGGGCTGTCCTGGCTTGCTTGCGTGCCGCCGAACATGCTGCCACCGCCACAACCGGACAACATCAGCGCGGATACCGCCAGCGCCGCAAAACGAAGTGAAGGCCGGCCCGCGCGCGCAACGGCGCAATGCTTCCAACGCAAATCCAACATGATGCAGATGTCCCCCGACGAACTCCGGCTTCCCGGCACCGCGCCAAGGGAAACCCCGGTTCCCGCGCGGCGGCAAGCCGGCCCTTTTATAGCAGTTCAATGGCGGCAAACCCAAGGCGTGATCGACGGCGTGATCGATGGCGGCATCGACCGCAGTCGCCATGCCCCGAACCCCGATGACGTCAGTGCCGAAAATCCTCGTGCAACATGCCGAACAGCAGGTGGTCCTGCCAGACGCCGTTGATGCAGAGATAGCGCCGCGCCAGCCCCTCGCGGACGAAGCCGCACTTCTCAAGCACCCGCACCGACGCCGCATTCCCAGGAATGCAGGCAGCTTCGACACGATGCAGACTGAGTTCGCCGAACAACGTCGGCAGCAGCAGCCTTAACGCCGCCGTCATGTAGCCGCGACCGGCGAATGGCTCGCCGACCCAGTAGCCGACCGTTCCGGCCTGCACGATGCCGCGACGCACATTGGCCAGCGTGATGCCACCGACGAGGCCTCCGTCTTCTTCGCGAAAAATCAGAAACGGATAGGCTCGATCGGCAAGCGCATCCTCGGCATAGCGCCGCAGCCGGCGGCGAAAGCCAGCGCGCGTCAGATCGTCGGACGGCCAGATCGGTTCCCATGGCGTCAAATAGGACCGGCTGCGTTCGCGAAGCTGCGCCCATGGCAGATAGTCGCCCGCTTGCGGCGCGCGCAGCAACAGGCCGTTGCCGCGCGGCTCAAGCGCCGCAGGCGCGCTCGAGGGCAAACGAAACAAAGCCATGGTGGGTCCTCGCCAACTTGCGATCCGGCTCCATCCTATCGCGTTTTCGCGCCAGTTGGATACCGATTCGCATGGGAGAACGCCTCCACAAAACGCACAGCGCCGTTCGTCTAGTGATAGCTCACCCTGGGCCGGCACAGGCTCTCGGCGTGCGCCGCGGCGGCTTCAAGGCCCCGTCCGCTACCGAGCGCCACCACCGCGGGCCGGCTGCGCGCCAACAAGGTCCGAGCTGCATCGCGAGTCGAGTCCCGTGTCACCGCCTCGATGCGCGCGACCAGTTCGTCCACGCCGAGCGGACGGCCATAAGCGAGAATATGCCGCGCCAACTGCTCGGCGCGCGAGCTGCAACTCTCCAGCGCCATCAACAGGCCCGCCTTCATCTGCGCCTTGGCGCGGGCGATCTCCGCGTCGGTCAACGTTTCAACCGCATCGTTGATGACGTCGACGATCACTTCCATCATTTCCGGTGCGTCGGCCGGATCGGTGCCGGTATAGAGCCCGAAGAAGCCGGTGTCGGCGTGCGGCGCGTGGAAAGTGTAGATCGAGTAGCACAGCCCGCGCTTCTCGCGGACCTCCTGGAACAGCCGCGACGACATTCCACCGCCGAGGATGTTGGTGAACACCTGAAGGCTGAACAGCGCCGGGTCCGCCTGCGGCAAACCTTCGAGCGCCATTGTCAGATGCGCCTGCTCCAGTTCGCGATGCACGACGCGCGTGCCGCCGTTGCCGAAGATCGCGGGCGTGGGGTCCGGTGCCGGCGCGGTATCGAATCCCGCGAAACGCTCGGAGGCTTCCGCCACCACGCGCGCGTGATCGACCGCGCCCGCCGCCGCCACTACCATGTTCGGACCGCGATAATGCGTCGCCAGATAATTTTGCAGTGAGTCGCGGTTGAAGGTCTTCAGCGTCTTGGTGGTGCCAAGCAGCGAACGCCCGATCGACTGATCCGGATAGCAAAGCTCGCTGAGATATTCGAACACCACATCGTCCGGCGTATCCTGCGCCGCGCCGATCTCCTGCTCGATGACGCTCTTCTCGCGTTCCAGCTCCTCGGTCACGAAGGTCGGGTGCGAAACGATGTCCGACAGTACGTCGAGCGCGAGCGGCACATCGGCCTTCATCACGCGCGCATAATAAGCGGTCGTCTCGGTGCTGGTGGCGGCGTTGAGATCGCCGCCGACCGCTTCGATCTCCTCGACGATCTCGCGCGAGGAGCGCCGCTCGGTGCCCTTGAACGCCATATGTTCAAGGAGATGCGAGATGCCGTGCTCGTCCGGTTTCTCATCGCGGCCGCCGACGCCGGCCCACACGCCCAGCGCGGCGGTTTCCAGATGCGGCATGGTGTCGGTGATGACCGTGAGGCCGGACGGAAGTTTGCTGACCTCGACACTCATCCGGCAACTCCCGCATTGGCGGCGCGGCTGACCGACAGCACGAACCGCTCCACTTCGCCTTGATCGTTGTTCATCGTCCGCATCTGTTCGGGACGGCTCATCAAGCCATCGAGCCATGGCGGCAGCACCGGACGCACGCCGCAAGCCGCCTCCACCGCGTCGGGGAATTTCGCCGGATGCGCGGTGGACAGCACGATGTTGGGCACGCTTGCATCGGACACGTCGCGATCGGACACCGCCAGCGCGACGGCGGTGTGCGGATCGATCAGATCCCCCGCCTCGCGCCAGGCGGCGCGGATCGCGGCATCGGTTTCGGTCTCGTCGGCACGGCCAGCATCGAACTCGTTGCGGATCGCCGCCAGCATCGCATCCGGCAGCACGAAGCGGCGCGATTGCTCCAGCGAGGCCATCAACCCGCGCACCACCGCGCTGTCGCGCCCGGCGGCCTCGAACAACAGCCGCTCGAAATTCGACGACACCTGAATGTCCATCGAAGGCGAGGTGGTGCCATGAACGCCGCGCACTTCGTAGATGCCGGTCTTCAGCGTACGCGCGAGAATGTCGTTGCTGTTGGTGGCGATGCGCAACTGCCGGATCGGCACGCCTATGCGCTTCGCGACATAGCCCGCGAAGATATCGCCGAAGTTGCCGGTCGGCACGGTGAAATCGACCTTGCGCGCCGGCGCGCCGAGCGCCACCGCCGAGGTGACGTAGTACACCACCTGCGCCACGATCCGCGCCCAATTGATCGAGTTGACGCCGGACAGCGAAACCTTGTCGCGGAAGGCGTGATGATTGAAGCAGCCTTTCACGATCGCCTGGCAATCGTCGAAGGTGCCGTCGATCGCCAGCGCGTGGACGTTAGTGGCGCCGGTCGTCGTCATCATCCGCCGCTGTACGTCGGAAATACGCCCGTTCGGAAACAGCACGACGAGATCGACGTTGTCGCGATTGGCGAACGCATCGACCGCCGCGCCGCCCGTATCGCCCGACGTCGCCACCACGATGGTGGTGCGCTGCCCGCGCTTCGCCAGCACATGATCCATCAACCGCGACAGCAACTGCATCGCGACGTCCTTGAACGCCAGCGTTGGGCCGTGAAACAGCTCCAGCACGAACTGATTGGCGCCGCTCTGGTCGAGCGGCACCACCGCCGGATGGCGGAACGTCGCGTAGGCCTCGTGCGCCATGCGGCCGAGATCGGCGTCGGAAATTTCACCGCCGACGAACGGACGGATCACCTCGACCGCGACTTCCCAATACGGCCGCCCGGCCAACCCGGCGACAACGTCCGGCGTCAGTTGCGGCCAGACCTCGGGCACGTAAAGCCCGCCGTCGCGCGCGAGGCCGGTCAGCATCACGTCGCAGAAGCCAAGCGCC
Source organism: Hyphomicrobiales bacterium (assembly GCA_017305555.1). Taxonomy (GTDB): domain Bacteria; phylum Pseudomonadota; class Alphaproteobacteria; order Rhizobiales; family Xanthobacteraceae; genus 62-47. The sequence goes on from JAFKKM010000024.1 coordinate 59,508, forward strand.
GGCGCTTCGCCACGGGTCGAGATATATCGCGTCAAGATGTCCTCCAAAGGCGGGACCGTTATAGCGTTTTCAGGCGATAGGGAAACCACCGTCGCGATCGGGCAGCGCCGGTCATCCGACCTGTTTCGAGCCATCGTCCGGCGGCAACCGTCCCTCGGCCAGCGCGCGGGCGAGCCACACAGCGAAGGCGATCCCGACCGCTGCCGCCAATCCGAACCAGGTAATGGCGTATTGCATATGGTCGTCTTTCAGATGCACCACGAGCGGGCCCGGCTTCGGCACGCCGTTGGCGGGCGCAGGCGTTTCCAGGTCGATATAGAAGGGCGCGATATTGTCCCATGCCAGCGTCTTCGCCATCGCCGCCGGATCGCGCAGGAACCAGAGCCGCTTGGCGCGGTCCGCCTGCGGCGTCCACATCCCCGGGGTTTCCGGAAAGCGCAGATAGCCGGTCAGCGTCACCGTGCCCGACGGGACCGGTGAAATGCGCGCGAACTGGCCTTCCGGCGCGAAGCCGCGATTGATCGCAACCACGCCCGAACCTTCCACTTGCACCGGCGCGAACACCCAGACGCCGGGACTGGTGATATCGGCGCGGACGGCGGAGCCGGAACTGAAGACATGCCCCTCGGGCCGCGCCTCGAAGGTCGCGGGGAAGGTCACGCGGCGAAATTCGTCGTGCGCCTGCGTCAGTTTCGGCCAGTCGGCAGCCGCCGGGAGCGGCACGGGTGCGGCGGCAAGCCGCTCGTCGAGCATGGCGATCAACGCGTGCTTCTCGACACGCCGCTGCAATTGCCAGACGCCGAGCCCGATCAGCAGCGCCACGATCACGGCGGAGAAAATGCTGAGCCCAGCGACTCTCCGTAGCCGCCCCGCCGCGGCGGTCATGTCGGATCCCGTTGCGACAACTGGCCTTCGGCTGCCTTGTGGTGGAATTGCAGCGAGATCAGCAACGACTTCATGGCGCGCAGCGGCAATAGCGTGGTGAGCGCCACCAGCGGAATCCACAACGCGGCATGAACCCAGAACGGCGGCTGATACTTGACCTCGACGATCAAGGCGCAGGCCACGACGATGAAGCCCGCGATCAGGATGATGAAAACCGACGGGCCGTCGCCGCTATCGGTAAAGGCATAATCCAGCCCACAGCGATCGCACTTCGGCCGCAGCCGGATATATCCCGCAAACAGCTTTCCTTCGCCGCAACGCGGACAGCGGCACAGCAGACCACGCGTGACGCTCTGTGACAGCGTCGTCGAATAGTCGTCCGACATCGATCTTCTTTCCAGTTTGCCGGGACGCCCCGGCGAAATGCAAAAGGGCGACCCTGCGGCCGCCCTTTGTAGCACAATCACTCCACCTTAGAGCGTTTTCGAGCGAAGTGGATACCGGTTCGCGTGAAGAAAACGCGTCCAAACAAGAACCTGGAGCCCCGTTCCGATTCCAGCGGAACGGGAAAAGCTCTAGTGGGCGGCGTGCGCCATCTCGGCGGCACCGTGGCCCCACACGTAGATGCAGATGAACAGGAACAGCCACACCACGTCGACGAAATGCCAGTACCAGGCGGCGAATTCGAAGCCGAGGTGATGGGTCGGCGTGAAGTGCCCGGCATAAGCGCGGAACAGGCAAACCAGCAGGAAGATGGTGCCGACCAGTACGTGGAAACCGTGGAAGCCGGTCGCCATGAAGAAGGTCGCGCCATAGACATTGCCGGCGAAGCTGAACGCAGCGTGATGATATTCGTAAGCCTGAACGCAGGTGAAGCAGGCGCCGAGCAGCACAGTGAGGATCAGACCCCACTTCAAGCCCCTGCGGTCGCCTTCCAGCAGCGCGTGATGCGCCCAAGTGACGGTGGTGCCCGAGGTCAGCAGGATCAGCGTGTTGAGCAGCGGCAGGTGCCACGGATCGAAGGTCTGAATGTCCTTCGGCGGCCAGACGCCACCGAACAGCGCCTCGCGGGTGAAGTGAACGGGGTCGGCCGGGAACAGCGCCGAGTTGAAGTAGGCCCAGAACCACGCGACGAAGAACATCACTTCGGAGGCGATGAACAGGATCATGCCATAGCGGTGGCTGATCTGCACCACGCGGGTGTGGTCGCCCTTGTGCTCGGCCTCGCGGATGACGTCGCCCCACCAGGCGGCCATCGTATAGAGCACGCCGATGGTGCCGATGCCGAAAACGATCGGAGCGGCCGAGTAAAGGTGGTGCATCCACGAGATCGCGCCCACCGCCATGATGAAGGCCGAGAGCGAGCCGACCGCAGGCCATGGGCTCGGATCAACGAGGTGGTAGTCGTGGTGCTTCGCGTGCGCCGTAGCCATTGCAGTCTCTCCGTAGGGCGTGCCGCACTAGTCGGCACATATTCGTTCAAAAATCAATCGCGCGCGTTCAGCGGCGGAAGTGAGCGTCACAGATTTCCCTTGCGCCGATCCGGCTCGCCCGAGGCAACCGGCTTGGGAGCGGGTTCGCGGACGGGATAGAACGTATAGGACAAGGTGATGGTGTCGACGTTGTTGCTCTCGCTATCCTTGGTGAGGGCGGGATCGACGTAGAAGACCACCGCCATCTCGCGCTTCTCGCCCGGCGCCAAGGTCTGCTCGGTGAAGCAGAAGCAGTTGATCTTCTGGAAATACGATCCCACCGTCAGCGGCGCGACGTTGTAGGCAGCCTGGCCGGTGGTGGTGCGAGCGGCGGTGTTGGTGACTGTGTAATAGGCCGTCACCACTTCGCCGATGTGGACTTCGATCTCGGTCTTCTCCGGCTCGAACTTCCACGGCAGCCCACCGCTCACGTTCGAATCGAAGCGCACCGCGATCTTGCGACCGAGCGGTTGAGTCGACGGCAGCGTGGTCGCGACCTGGGTGGTGCCGTTGAAGCCGGTGGCGCGGCAGAACCAGTTGTAGAACGGCACGGCCGCGTAGGCTGCGCCAACCATGACAGCGACGAACAGGCCGCAAGCCGCGGCGACATAGGTGTCACGGCGTAAACCGCGCGCACGGCGCGGCATCGGCTTGTTGCCGTCTGTCGCTTCGGGCGTCGTCATATCGACCTGCCTTCCGATTTGCCCCACACCCTCGTCACGTCCCGCTCAGCCCTTCGTCAGCTCCGTCGACCGCCCTCACACCGACCACCTCACATGGGCCGGTTGAGCACCGCCGGTCCCTTCACCAGGGTGACGGCGAAAAACAACACCACCAGAATGCCTAACGCCACTGCAATCGCGATCGACCGCTCACGGCGCTTTTTCTTTTGCGCCTCGGTCAACACGATCCCCTGTGGTTGCTCCTCATCCATGGATCGGACTCGTCCCTAGCCGAACTGCGCCAGCACGGCCGCAACCACGACCTCGAGCAGCAGGATGGCGAACAAGGCGAAAAGATAGATCAGCGAAAAGCCGAACAATTGCCGCGCCGCACGCACCGCCGGCGCGCCCTCGCGGCGGCGATAGACGTTGATTGCAAGCAGCAGCATCCAGCCGCCCAGCACCAGCGACGATACCCCGTAGACCGCGCTGAAATAACCCAGCGCCCACGGCGCCGCGGCGACCGCCACCAGCACGATGGTGTAGAGCAGGATTTGCAGGCGCGTCGCGTCGGGACCGGCGACCACCGGCAGCATCGGCACGCCAGCGCGGGCGTAGTCGTCGCTGCGGAACAATGCCAGCGCCCAGAAGTGCGGCGGCGTCCAGAAAAAGATGATGAGGAACAACAGGATCGGCTCGACCGACAACGAACCGGTAGCCGCGGCCCACGCCACGACCGGCGGCAACGCGCCGGCAGCACCACCGATCACGATGTTCTGCGCGGTCCAGCGCTTCAGCCACATCGTATAGACGACGGCGTAGAAGAAAATCGTGAAGGCGAGCAGCGCGCCCGCAACCCAGTTGACGAGGATGCCGAGCGTCACCACCGAGAAGAACGACAGGATGAGGCCGAACGTCAGCGCCTCCTGCGGTGTCACCCGGCCGGTCGGCACCGGCCGCTTGGCGGTGCGCGACATCAGCGCGTCGATATCGGCGTCGTACCACATATTGAGCGCACCGGACGCGCCCGCACCGACCGCGATGCAGAGGATCGACGTGATCGCCAGCACCGGATGGACGTGCCCCGGCGCGATCAGCAGACCGACCAGCGCCGTGAACACCACCAGCGACATCACGCGCGGCTTGAGCAGCGCAATGTAATCGCCGACGCCCGCCTCGGAGATGCGAGGCGGCAGCGCCAACGAGTGATTATCGACAATCGACAAGATCGCTCTCACTTCCGTAACGGCTTTCGCCGGGACATCGCGGCCCGCGGCGAAAGCGTCGACAACGGCGCGGCGCGTCGAAACGCGCCGCGATGACCATTACTGCACGCGCGGCAGCGTTTCGAACTGATGGAACGGCGGCGGCGACGACAGCGTCCATTCCAGCGTGGTCGCACCTGCACCCCACGGATTGTCCGCCGCCTTCTCCTTGCGGATCAGCGCCAGCGCCATGCCGTAGAGGAAGATCAGCACACCGAAGAACGTGATGTAGGCACCGATCGACGACACCAGGTTCCAGCCGGCGAACGCATCCGGATAGTCGACGTAACGGCGCGGCATTCCCGACAGACCGAGGAAGTGCTGCGGGAAGAACAGAATGTTGGCGCCGATGAACATCACCCAGAAGTGCAGCTTGGCGATAGTGTCAGAGTACATGTAGCCAGTGATCTTCGGGAACCAGTAGTACCAGCCGGCAAAGATAGCGAACACCGCGGCGACGCCCATCACGTAGTGGAAGTGCGCGATGACGTAATAGGTTTCCTGCAGCACCCGGTCGACGCCGGCATTCGCCAGCACCACGCCGGTAACGCCGCCGACGGTGAACAGGAAGATGAAGCCGAGCGCCCAAAGCATCGGCGCCTTGAACTCGATCGAGCCACCCCACATCGTGGCGATCCACGAGAAGATCTTCACGCCGGTCGGCACCGCGATCACCATCGTCGCGGCGACGAAGTAGGCCTGCGTCGCACCCGACATACCCACCGTGTACATGTGGTGCGCCCACACCACGAAACCGATGCCACCGATCGCGACCATGGCGTAGGCCATGCCGAGATAACCGAACACCGGCTTGCGCGCGAAGGTCGCGACGATCTGGCTGATCATGCCGAAGCCCGGCAGGATCAGGATGTACACTTCGGGGTGACCGAAGAACCAGAACAGATGCTGGAACAGGACCGGATCGCCGCCGCCATCGGCAGCGAAGAACGACGTGCCGAAGTTACGGTCGGTGAGCAGCATGGTGATGGCGCCCGCCAGAACCGGCAGCGACAACAGCAACAGGAACACGGTCACCAGGATCGACCACACGAACAGCGGCATCTTGTGCAGCGTCATGCCCGGTGCGCGCATGTTGAAGATGGTGGTGATGAAGTTGATGGCGCCGAGAATCGACGAAGCGCCGGCCAGATGCATCGACAGAATGACGAAGTCGACCGCCGGCCCCGGATGCCCCGAAGTCGATAGCGGCGCGTACATCGTCCAGCCCGTGCCGGCACCGCTGGCACCCGGCTCGCCTTCCACGAAGGTCGAGATCAGCAGCAGCGAGAAGGCCGCCGGCAGCAGCCAGAACGAAATGTTGTTCATGCGCGGGAAGGCCATGTCCGGCGCGCCGATCATCAGCGGCACCATCCAGTTGCCGAAACCGCCGATCATCGCCGGCATCACCATGAAGAAGATCATGATCAGACCGTGCGAGGTCACGAAAACGTTGTATTCGTGGGTCTGATGGAAGAACTGCACGCCCGGATACATCAGTTCGAGGCGGATCGCGACCGACATCGCGCCGCCGATCAAACCGGCGATCAACGCGAAGATCAGGTACATCGTGCCGATGTCCTTGTGATTGGTCGAGTAGACGTAGCGCCGCCAACCGGTCGGATGACCATGCGCGTGATCGTCATGACCTTGATGGGAAGGAGCTGCTGCCGTGCTTGCCATTTTCGAAATCCTGTCCTGCCGTCTCCGGACCTTGCAATCCTATCGCCCACTTCGGCCGATGCGAGCGAAATTCCGTCCTGGTTGTTACTGCTGTCCCGCTTGCGCCACGGCATAAGTATCCGTGCCGGACGAGGCAAACTTCTTCTTGGCAACCTCGAGCCAAGTCGCGAATTCCTGGTCGCTCACAACGTGGACAGCGATCGGCATGAAAGCGTGATCCTTGCCGCACAGTTCCGAGCACTGGCCATAGAACATGCCGGTCTTGGTGGCCTTGAACCAGGTCTCGTTCAGGCGGCCCGGGATGGCGTCGATCTTGATGCCGAAGGCCGGCACGGCGAAAGCGTGAATGACGTCGGCGCCGGTGACCTGCACGCGGATCACCTTGTTGACCGGCACGACCAGTTCATTGTCGACCGCCAGGAGGCGTGGCGGCTTGTCCTGCGCCATCAGCGAATCGAATTCGATCTTGCCGTTGTCGGGGTATGTATAGGTCCAATACCACTGCTTGCCGGTGGCCTTGATGGTCAGATCCGCCTTCGGAATGTCGGTCTGCTCGAACAGCAGGCGGAACGACGGGATCGCGATGCCCACCAGGATCATGACCGGAACGATGGTCCAGATTACCTCAATCAGGGTGTTATGCGTGGTCCGCGACGGCACCGGGTTGGATTTGGAGTTGAATTTCACCATCACCCAGATGAGCAACACCATCACCAGAACGGTGATTGATGTGATGATCCAGAGCAGGAAGGTGTGAAACCACTCGATGTTGTCCATCACCGGGGAAGCCGATGCCTGCATCGTCATTTCCCAGGGCTTCGGCTGGCCGACTTCCGCATACGCGACACCGCCAACCGCCAGCGCGATCCCGATAGCCGCCAATCCCAACAACTGCCGGCCGATCTTGCCCCTCGACATAGTCATGCCGCTCGCGCTCCTTGTCATAGAACTCAAAAGCACCCGCCGCCCACGGCGCCCGTGCCGAACGACGCCCCCTGACGACAAAGACTGCTGGTCAGATCGTTAGAACGCGTCGAAATCTTGCCTCTCAAATCATAATTCGCCGGTTCTCGCAATGCAGTAGTAGGGGGGACACGACGCATTTGAAGGGATTGCCTGCGGAGGGCTCAAATAGCCGCGAAACCGGATGATTTTGCCGGCGCCTCCGCGACGGCGCTTGACAGGCGAATTGACCGATGTACCCACGGGCAAGGCGTTGCGCCGGAACCTGATTCGTTGGAACGGCGGACGCATTTTTGGCACGGCGTGCCTTCAAGGCGCCGTCATTGCCGTATCAGTCCAGGACCAGACAGAAAACTGGACAGACATTGAAGGGATCGACCCCGATGGGGCCTTCGAACCAGCAAATCAGGCATCAACACCATAACCGCGCCTCGACCATGATCCCGGCATCCCGACGGGTCGCCCGGTGGATTTGCGGGGCTGCAATGGCGTTTCTGCTCTGTGGCACAGCCATTTCCGCCCACGCGCAGGGCGCGGTCCGCTCGGTTCACGGCGACTGGCAGATCCGCTGCGACACCCCGCCGGGGGCAAAAGCGGAACAATGCGCCCTGATCCAGAGTGTGGTGGCTGAAGACCGCTCCAACGCTGGCCTGACCGTGATCGTGCTCAAGACCGCGGACCAGAAAAGCAAGCTGATGCGGGTGGTTGCGCCGCTCGGCGTGCTGCTGCCCTCCGGCCTCGGGCTCAAGCTCGACAACGTCGACGTCGGTCGCGCCGGGTTCGTGCGCTGCCTTCCCAACGGCTGTGTTGCCGAAGTTGTGATGGACGACAAGCTGCTGAATCAGATCCGCAATGCCAAGACCGCGACCTTCATCATCTTCGAGACGCCGGAAGAAGGCATCGGCTTCCCGCTCAGCCTGAACGGGCTGGCCGAGGGCTACGACAAGCTCCCGTAGCGGCGGAAAGCGCGAGGAAAGCCCCCATGCGATGAGGCCGTCGCGTTTTGGCGGGATTGCCCTGTCGAGGCCCTCCCCTTCGCGGGCTTCCGTGCCTATCTTCGGGACCAGACATTCCGTTTGTCGCTCTCTTTGCTGTCCTTGGAGCCCGCCATGACCGATCTCACCGCCACCTCCTTGCTCGACCGCGCCAAACTCGATCGCGACCGGGTGCGCCACGAGATCGCGCGCGGCCTGAGTGGCGCCGACGACGGCGAACTTTTCCTCGAATACAGCCAGACCGAAGCACTGGCCTTCGACAACGGCCGGCTCAAGCAGGCCACCTACGACACCGCGCAGGGTTTCGGGCTGCGCGCCGTCAAGGACGATGCGGTCGGCTACGCCCATTCCTCCGACGTCTCGCTGCCGGCGCTGATTCGCGCTGCCGATGCGGTGCAGGCGGTGCGCGGCGGCTACCAAGGCACCTTCGCAGCGGCACCACAGCACACCAACGTCCGGCTTTACGGCGATGACAACCCGCTCGACGCCCCCGGCTTCGAGGCCAAGGTCAAGCTGCTGGCGGAAATCGACGCCTATGTCCGCGATAAGGACCCGCGGGTACGACAGGTCTCGGTCAGCCTGGGCGCAACCTGGCAGGTGATCGAGATCCTGCGCCCCGACGGCGAAAGCTATCGCGACATCCGCCCGCTGGTGCGGGTCAACATCTCCGTCGTCGCCGGGCAAGGCGATCGGCAGGAAAGCGGCAGCAAGGGTTACGGCGGCCGCGAGGGCTATGCCCGCTTCATCGAGACCAAGGCCTGGCGCGAGGCCGCCGACGGCGCGCTGCGCGAAGCCATCGTCAATCTCGATTCGGTCCCGGCCCCGGCGGGCGAGATGGATGTCGTGCTCGGCCCCGGCTGGCCCGGCGTGATGCTGCACGAGGCCGTCGGCCACGGGCTCGAAGGTGACTTCAACCGCAAGCAGACCTCCGCATTCGCCGGCCTGATGGGTCAGCAGGTCGCCGCCAAGGGCGTCACCGTGGTTGACGACGGCACCATTTCCGCGCGGCGCGGCTCGCTGTCGATCGACGACGAAGGTACGCCGACCAATCGCACCATGCTGATTGAGGACGGCATTCTGGTCGGCTACATGCAGGATCGTCAGAACGCCCGGCTGATGAACATGAAGCCGACCGGCAACGGCCGCCGCCAGAGCTACGCGCATGTGCCGATGCCGCGCATGACCAACACCTATATGCTGGCGGGTAGCCGCGACCCGGCGGAAATTCTTGCCTCGGTGAAGAACGGCATCTTCGCCGCCAACTTTGGCGGCGGCCAGGTCGATATCACCTCCGGCAAGTACGTGTTCCAGTGTACCGAGGCTTACAAGATCGAGAACGGCAAGCTCGGCGCGCCGCTCAAGGGCGCGATGCTGATCGGCAACGGCCCGACTGACCTGCATCGCATCACCATGATCGGCAACGATCTCGCGCTCGACAGCGGTATCGGCACCTGCGGCAAGCAAGGTCAGGGCGTGCCGGTCGGCGTCGGCCAGCCGACGCTGCGGATGGATCGCATCACAATCGGAGGCACCGGCGGATGAGCACCGAGACCACCCGCGCCGCGAAACCGCGGCAGAGCTGGCTATCCTCGATTAGTCAGATCGCGGCCATCGTGCTGGCTGTGTTTGTCGCCAAAGGCGCGCTGGCCGAACCGTTCTATGTGCCGTCGGCCTCGATGGAGCCGACGCTGCTGATCGGCGACGCGCTGCTCGCCTCAAAATTCCCTTACGGCTACAGCGCCGCCTCGCTGCCGATCCACATCACCGTGCCGACCACCGAGCGGATTCTCGGGCATCTGCCGAAACGCGGCGATGTCGTCGTTTTCCGCTGGCCCGGCGATACCTCGCAGGTTTGGGTCAAGCGCGTGATCGGCCTGCCCGGCGATCATGTGCAAATGCGCAATGGCCAGGTCTGGCTCAACGGCGCAGCGGTCGCACTGAAGGCCGATGGCCTTGGCGAAGCCGAGCAGGACAACGGCTCCAGCGAAATCGCCCAGCGCTACATCGAAACGCTGCCCGGCGGCACCTCGCATCTGATCTTCAAGCTGCGCATGAACGGCACGCTCGACAACACCGCGGAGGTGACCGTGCCGCCCGGCCGTTTGTTCGTGATGGGCGACAACCGCGACAATTCCGCCGACAGCCGCGTGCCGGTCGCCGAAGGCGGCGTCGGGTTGCTGCCGGTCACCGATCTCGTCGGCCGGGTCGATGCTATCGTCGGCTCCTGGGACCTCGGCATCCGCAGTCAGCCGGTCTGGACCTGGCTCTCGGGCTTCCGCCTGGCGCGTTTCTTCTCAGCGGTACATTGACCGACGCAGACGGCATGGGAAACATTGACCCATGCCGATCGACGCCGAGCAATTCCGACAATTGGTGCTTCGCTTCTCCGCGCTGGACGCCCTACTCGACGAAGTGGCGCGGCTGGCTTTACCCGACGCCTGGATTGTTGCGGGCTGCCTGACCCAGACCATCTGGAACATGCAGACGGGGCGTGCGCACGGCTACGGCATCGGTGATTATGACGTGTTTTACTTCGACCCGGATCTATCGTGGGAAGCCGAGGATCGCATCATTGCGCATATGCGTCCGATATCGACGCGATTGGGCCTCGCCGTCGAAGTCCGCAATCAGGCTCGCGTGCATCTTTGGTACACGGCAAAACATGGAACGCCGTACCCGCCTTTGCATTGTTCCGCCGATGGCATCGACCGCTTCCTGACGCGATGCACGCAGGTCGGCCTTCAACGATCTCATCACGGCGATAAGGTCTATGCGCCATTCGGCTTCGATGATCTTGAACAGATGATCGTCCGGCCGAACACCACCGCAAATTTTTCCGCCTCGGCTTATGCGGCCAAGGCGGCGCGATGGAAAAGGCTCTGGCCTGAGTTGACAGTGCTACCACCGCCGAAAACAACGATCGCGGAGCCCGAAAGGCCGATATCATGACTTTCGACGACGTCCGGAGCATCGCGCTGGCGTGGCCCGAGGTCACCGACGGGACCTCCTATGGCACGCCAGCGTTGAAGATTCGCAAGACACTGCTGGTGCGTCTTAAGGAAGACGGCGACAGCCTGGTCATGCCCGGTGTGCCGCCCGACGAGCGCGACATGCTGATGGAGCGGCAGCCGAAGGTGTTCTACTTCACCGAGCACTACCGCGCTTACCCCATCGTCCTGATCCGCCTGTCGCAGGCGAAACGCCCCGATGTCGAACCGCTTCTGAAACGACAGTGGCGCGCGCTCGCATCGAAGACCGCGCAAAAAACGTTTGATCTCTAAACGGCGTATTTGCCCGGCTTATCTGACCACGCCGGAAATAAATCCCGGCCTTCGGCGTGGCGGTTTGATTTCCTTTTTCAGGAAACAGCGTGCCTCGTGACCGGCATAGCCCGGCCGCGCGTAGGTCCAGGCTCGGCATTTGTTGTCGCCGGTGCAGGCCGCCTTGCAGTGATCCTCGGCCGATTTTCCCTTGACCTCGAAGCTGCGGTAATCGCCGCCACTGCGATCGGTCGACATCTCGATGCCCTTGATATGAGGCTCGATTACGCCGGCACCGCGAACACCCGAAATGCAGCAATCGCTCTGCGAACGTTGCGGCACACTGCTCTTGAGCCAGCAGAACGCACCGTCGACGAGGGTGGGATAGCTGAAAGTCCACGACCGGCAGCGCTTGTCGCGCTCGCAGATCATCGCGCAATCCGCCGGATCGCCGGAGCGCACCGGCGAGCGCAGATAGTCGCCGCCGATCCGATCGAAATTTACCTGAGCACGGGCGGGAAATGACGCATCCACGGACAGAAATGCAACGACCAGCGTGACGAGCGCCATCGCCGTTCTGAAAATTGACGTTCTGAAAATGGAGGCGCCCAACATGCCAAACCCCTTTCAGCTATCGAGCGGACGCAGCCGGGCGCGATTGCCGCCTTTCAAAATTGAATGCATGCGAAGCCGACGCGAGGTGCGCGCTCAAACCGCTGAAACATTCACTCTGCCGCGATGCCGTCGTGCGCCGCAGCAAAAACCATCTAATCGCCATCTTCCTGTACGGCGGATGAACAGCGCTGGCACCTCACGACTTACTGATAGGCAATTATGGGTTATGGAGCGCGCCGCCGACAGCGACCGCCTCACGCCGCAAGCGTCAGAATGCGTATTCGTCGTAGGCCGGCGCGACCGAACCGTTCCAGGCGCCGTGATATTTCTCCAGCATCTCTTCCGCCGGCGAACGGCCGGCTTCGATGATCTCGTCGAGCGCAGTGAGATGGCGCGTCTCGTCGCGGCCGAGATGATCGACGTGCCCGCGCCGGCGCAATCCGGCGTGGGCCAGGGTCAGGCATTCCTTGGCGATCTCGAACAGATAGCGATCGCGGATCCGCGCCTTGAAGCCGAAGCGCGGCACGTCGTCGCGCAGCGCCTGCCGCTCGTGGGCATTCCAGTGCTTGGCGATATCCCAGGCCGCATCGAGGCTGGTGTCGTCGTAAAGCAGCCCGACCCAGAACGCCGGCAGCGACGGCAGGCGGCCCCACGGCACGCCGTCGGCGCCGCGCATTTCGAGATAACGCTTCAGGCGCACCTCAGGGAAAATGGTCGAGAGATGGTTGGCCCAGTCCGACAAGGTCGGGAGTTCGCCGGGAAGTTTTGGGTTCTTGCCCTCGAAGAAATCCCGGAACGACGTTCCCGACACGTCGATATACGTGTCCCCGCGTTTGACGAAGTACATCGGCACATCGAGCGCGTAGTCGACCCAACGCTCGAAACCCATGCCGTCCTCGAACGCCCACGGCAACATGCCGGCGCGCGCGTTGTCGGTGTCGCGCCATATCTCGGAGCGGAACGACAGGAAACCGTTGGGCTTACCTTCGGTGAAGGGTGAATTAGCGAACAACGCCGTCGCCACCGGTTGCAAGGCCAACGAAACGCGCAGTTTCTTCACCATGTCGGCTTCGGAGGAGAAGTCGAGATTGGTCTGCACCGTGCAGGTCCGGTACATCATGTCGAGGCCGTATTGGCCGACCTTCGGCATGTAGTTCGTCATGATCTTGTAGCGGCCCTTCGGCATCGCCGGGATTTGCGCGCGCGACCATGACGGCGTCATGCCGAGACCGAGGAAGCGAATACCGAGCGGCGCGGCGACTTCACGAACCTGCGCGAGATGCGCCATCAGTTCGGCCTGGGTCTGATGCACGGTTTCCAGCGGCGCGCCGGACAACTCGAATTGTCCGCCCGGCTCCAGCGAAATCGCGCCGCCGCCGGTGACGTCGTGCAGCCCGATGATGTTACCACGTTCCATGATCGGCTCCCAGCCGAGCAGGAGCCGCATCCCTTCCAGCAACGCGCCGATGCCGCGCGGACCTTCATAAGGCACCGGCTGATGCCCCACCGCCGTGAACGGCGTCTTCTCGTGCTCAGTGCCGATCCGAAATTCGGACTTCGGTTTGATACCCGCCTCGAACCACGCCACCAACTCGTCGCGCGAACGCAACGGCGTCGTATCGGTCAGATCACGCGCCATGAAAAATCCGGAGAAGAACCGCGACACCTGTGTCCGCGCGGTAAGAGACAAGATCGCGGCCGAGCGGCGCGCGACCGGGTGATGCGGTCGAATTCATCGTGTCGCCGCCGCGCTGGGAGGAGCCGGCGTCGTCGCCTGATCGCAGGAACAGCCGAGCCGGTCCAGCAGCCCGCACAATTTCGCGGCATCGACGTCCGATAGCTTCGAGCCGACGTGCCGCTCGATGGCTGCCGAATAGGCGCTCCACATCCGCTTCTGCAAGTCGCGGCCGGCTTCGGTGATCTCGACGAACAGTCCGCGTTTATCCATCTTGCATTCGCGCCGCGCGGCAAGGCCTTCCTCGACCAGCCGATCGATCAGACGGGAGGTCGAATACTGCGGAATCAGCATCTGCTTCTCAAGCTCGACCGGGCGCATCTCGCCACCGGGCGCCCGCGACAATTCCAGCAACGCGTCATACCAGGCGAGCGGCGGGAATCCCGCCTTCTTCAAATCCTGCTCGACAGCGCCCAGCACACGGCTCTGGATACGCATCAGCCGTATCCACGCCGCGGTCGCTTCCATCGATGGTTTGCGCTTCATCCCCTGGTCCATACTGGTCGAAGATCGCTCCGGTCATGCCACCATATATGCACGTGCATCATTCTTGACTATTCCATGCAGGCGCATTTAATCAAGTCATCTCACATACCGACAATCCTCAAGGAGGACAATTCTGATGAAGTTGTACTATTCGCCGGGCGCCTGTTCGCTGTCACCGCATATCGCGCTGCTCGAGGCCGGCCTGGCGCATGATCTCACCAAGGTCGATCTGAAGGCCAAGAAACTCGAGGACGGCAGCGACTTCCTCAAGGTCAACCCCAAGGGGCAGGTGCCGACGCTGCAACTCGACGACGGCAGCATCCTGACCGAGGGCCCCGTGATCGTGCAGGCGATCGCCGACAAGGCCGCCGGCAAGAACCTGGCGCCGGCGAGCGGCAGCACCGAGCGCTATCGCTTGCAGGAATGGCTGAATTTCATCACCAGCGAGCTGCACAAGAACTTCAGCCCGCTGTTTGCGCCGGTCCTGAGCGACGAGACCAAGCAGTTCTTCCGCGACCGCCTGATGGGCAAGCTGAAGCACGTCGACGAGAAGCTCGCCGGTCACGATTACCTGATGGGCAACGCGTTCTCCGTCGCTGACGGCTATCTCTACACCATGCTGCGCTGGGCCGACGCTCACAAGTTCGACCTTTCCGCGCTCAAGAACCTGACGGCCTACAAGGCCCGCGTCGCGGCCCGCCCGCAGGTGCAGGCGGCGCTCAAGAGCGAAGGGCTGGCGTAAGCCATCGCGAATTGGCGAACGACACAGCAATCGAAAGGGCCGGATCGACGATCCGGCCCTTCTGCTTTGCCGGGCTTTAGTGTTCGTCATGCCCGGCCTTGTGCCGGACATCCACGTCTTCCCTGAGAGTCCGCAAGCAAGGCGTGGATGGCCGGGTCATAGGCGAGCGGAGCGACGCCGTTCTTCGAACGGCTATGCCCGGCCACGACAGCGTTGAGATGGCGAGTTACGCCGCGGCCTTCTTCGGCGGGAAGCGGCTGTAGAAGGTTTCGCCCTTGGCGGCCATGTCCTCCAGCAGCTTCGGCGGGGTGAAGCGCGAGCCGTACTTCGCTTCCAGCTTGTGACACAGCGCGACGAAGTTCTTCGTTCCCATGAAGTCGATGTAGGACAGTGTGCCGCCGGTGAACGGCGCGAAGCCAAAGCCGAGGATCGAGCCGACGTCCGCCTCGCGCGGATCGACGATGACGTGATCCTCAACGGTGCGCGCAGCTTCCACCGCCTGCGCCACCAGGAAGCGCTGCTTCAATTCCTCGACATCGAGCGTGTCGGGATCGAGGTGCTTCGGCTGCAAGGCCGCAATGCCCGACCACAGCGACTTCTGGCCTTTGCCCTTCTCCGGATAGTCGTAGAAGCCCTTGCCGTTCTTGCGGCCGAAGCGGCCTTCCTTCTCAACCATCGCGACCATCAGCTTCTTCTGCTGCTGATCGACGGCGTTGGCACCGAGATCGGCCTCCGTCGCCTTCATGATCTTGAGCACGAGATCGAGCGCGACTTCGTCGGACAGCGACAGCGGGCCGACCGGCATTCCGGCCATCCGCGCGGTGTTCTCGATCATGGCCGGCGGCACGCCTTCCATCAGCATTTCCAGCCCTTCGGCGGTGAAGCGCAGCACGCAGCGGTTGGCGAAGAAGCCGCGCGAGTCGTTGACAACGATCGGCGTCTTGCTGATCTGGCGCACGTAGTCGAGTGCGGTGGCGAGCGCGACGTCGCCGGTATTCTTGCCGAGGATCACTTCCACCAGCATCATCTTCTCGACCGGCGAGAAGAAGTGGATGCCGATGAAGCGCGACTGATCCGGCCATTCCTCGGCCAGCGAATTGATCGGCAGGGTCGAGGTGTTGGAGGCGAAGATCGCATCCTTGCGCAGATATTGTTGCGCCTTGGCGAAGGTCTCCGCCTTCACCTTGCGATCCTCGAACACGGCCTCGATGACGAGATCGCAATCGCCGATCGCGGCATAGTCGGCGGTCGCGGTGATGCGGTTCATCAGTGCGTCGCGATCTGCCTCCTTGGCGCGGCCCTTGGCGACAAGCCCGTCGATCACCGACTTGGCGTGGGCCTTGCCCTTGTCGGCGCTTTCCTGATCGCGATCGATCAGCACCACTTCGATGCCGGCCTTGGCCGAGACATAACCGATGCTGGCGCCCATGAAGCCGGCGCCGATCACCGCGAGCTTCTTCACCTTGGTCGGCGGCACATTCGCCGGGCGGCGCGCACCCTTGTTCAATTCCTGCATCGACAGGAACAGGCTGCGGATCATCGCCGCCGCTTCCTTGCTGCGCAGGATTTTCGCGAAGTAACGCGACTCGATGCGCAGGCCGTTGTCGATATTGACCAGCAGCCCCTCATACACGCAGCTCATGATAGCGCGCGCGGCCGGATAGTTGTCGTAGGTCTGGCTGCGATACAGCGCGTTGGCCGGTGGGAAAACATTCATGCCGGCGGCGGAATACACCGCGCCGCCCGGCAGCTTGAAACCCTTCACGTCCCACGGCTGAACCGGCTTGCCGCCGGCCTTGATCCATTCCTTCGCGGTCTTGATGAGATCGGCGGCCGGCACGATGGCGCCGACGATGTTGGCGGCCTTCGCCTTGGCCAGCGTCATCTGGTCGCCCTTGAGCAACAGTTGCAGCGCATCCGCCGCCGGCATCATGCGCGGCAGGCGTTGCGTGCCGCCACCGCCCGGAAACAGGCCGACCTTGACTTCCGGCAGACCAAGGCGGGTCTTCGGATTGTCCGCCGCGACACGATAGTGGCACGCGAGCGTCAGTTCGAACGCGCCGCCGAGCGCGAGGCCGTTGATGGCCGCGACCCACGGCTTGCCGCAGGTCTCGATGGTGCGCAGCGTCTGCGACAGCTTGCGGCTCTCATCGAACAGCATCTGGTTGGCGGCTTCCTCGCCCTTGTCCTTGAGCATCAAAGCATAGGTGCGGTTCATGCCTTCCAGCATGGAAAGGTCTGCGCCGGCGGAAAACGCATCCTTGCCGGAGGTGATGACGACGCCCTTCACTGCAGCATCGCCCTTCGTCTGTTCGACGATCTGCCCGAGCTCCTCGATGGTGGCGGTGTCCAGCACGTTCATCGACTTGCCGGGAATGTCCCACGTCACCAGCGCGACGCCGTCGCTGTCGGTTTCAACTTTGAAATTCTTGAATGCCATTTGGCGCTCCCAACTCTGCCGTCATCCTGAGGTGCGAAGCCGCGTGGCCGAGCCTCGAAGGATGATCTGAAAATTTTGCCGCCATCCTTCGAGGGTTTTCGCTTCGCTCAACCACCTCAGGATGACGTTGTTTTCTATCGAAGCTTCACACCCGCTCGATGATGGTCGCGGTGCCCATGCCGCCGCCGATGCACAATGTCACCAGCGCGGTGTTGAGGTCGCGGCGCTCCAGTTCGTCGAGCACGGTGCCGAGGATCATCGCGCCGGTCGCACCTAACGGATGGCCCATGGCGATGGCGCCGCCGTTGACGTTGATCCTGGCGGGGTCCATGTCGAATGCCTGAATGTAGCGCAGCACCACCGAGGCGAACGCCTCGTTGAGTTCGAACAGGTCGATGTCTTCAAGCTTCATGCCGGAACGCGCGAGGACCTTCTTGGTCACGTCGACCGGGCCGGTCAGCATGATCGAAGGCTCCGAGCCGATATTGGCGAACGCCCTGATCTTCGCGCGCGGCTTGAGACCATGCTTCTTGCCGGCGGCCTCGTTGCCGAGCAGCACGGCGGCGGCGCCATCGACGATGCCCGACGAGTTGCCGGCGTGATGCACATGCACGACCTTCTCGACTTCCGGATGCGACTGCGTCGCCACCGCGTCAAAACCGCCCATCGCACCCATCACCTCGAACGACGGCTGCAGAGAAGCAAGCGACTGCATCGTGGTGGACGGGCGCATATGCTCGTCCTTATCGAGAATGGTGAGGCCGTTCTGATCCTTCACTGGGATGATCGACTTCTTGAAGTAACCCTTCTCCCAGGATTCGGCGGCGCGTTTCTGGCTCTCGACTGCGTAAGCATCCACATCGGCGCGGGAGAAGCCGTACTTGGTCGCGATCAGGTCGGCCGAGATACCCTGCGGCAGGAAGTAGGACGGCACCGCGATGGACGGGTCCATCGGCCACGCCGTGCCCGACGACAGAATACCGACGCGGCTCATCGATTCCGCGCCGCCGCCAATGGTCAGGTCATGCTGACCGGCCATCACCTGCGCCGCCGCGAAGTTCACGGCATCGAGACCCGATGCGCAGAAGCGGCTGATCTGCACGCCCGGCACCGAGGTGCCAAGGCCCGCCTGCAACGCGGCGAAACGGGAGATGTCACCGCCAGCCTCGCCGACCGGATCGACCACGCCGAGGATGACGTCGTCGACGCTGCCGGCTGCGAGATTGTTGCGTTCCTTGATCGCCTTGAGCGGCGCAGTCGCCAGCGCCAACGCCGTGACTTCGTGCAGCGAGCCGTCGGATTTGCCTTTGCCGCGCGGCGTGCGGACATGATCGTAAATATAGGCTTCAGCCATCGCTTTTCCTCGGGGTTGTTCTCAATTCCATATGGGAACGGCGCCACAACGGGCGCCGTCTCGACAGTCTCAGAATGCCTCGGCCGGCAGTTCCATGGTGGTCCCGCTTCCGCTTTGAATGCGCGCCTGATGCAGCGCGGTTTCCGGCAACATCCGTTCCATGAAAAATCGTCCGGTCACCAGCTTGGTCTTGAGATAGGCAGAGCTATCACCCGCCGCAATCTTGTCCTGCGCGACTTTCGCCATGCGGGCCCACATGTAGCCGAACACGACCAGGCCGAACAATTTCATGTAGTCGGTGGCGGCGGCGCCGGCATTGTCCGGCTTCGCCATCGCATTCTGCATCAGCCACATCGTCGACTGCTGCAAATGGCCGAGCGCGGTGGAGAGCGGCGCGATGAACGGCTTCATCGCCTCATCGTTCCCATGCTCCTTGGCAAAGGCCGTCACTTCACCGAAGAACGCCATCGCGGCGCGGCCGCCGTGGCGCGGCAGCTTGCGGCCGACCAGGTCGAGCGCCTGAATGCCGTTGGCACCCTCGTAGATCATGGCGATGCGCGCATCGCGGACAAACTGCTCCATGCCCTGTTCGGCAATATATCCGTGGCCGCCGAACACCTGTTGCGCCTGAACCGCGTTGGCAAAGCCGCCGTCGGTGAGCACGCCCTTCAGCACCGGCGTCATCAGGCCCATGTGATCGTCGGCAGCTTCGCGATCCTTGGCATCGTTGGAACGGTGCGCGATGTCGCTCTTGAGCGCGGTCCACACCACCATGGCGCGGGCCGCTTCGTTGAACGCGCGGATCGAGAGCAGCGTGCGACGCACATCGGGATGCACGATGATTGGATCTGCCGGCTTGTCGGGGGCCTGCGGCCCGGTCAGCGCGCGACCCTGCAAGCGTTCGCGCGCGTAGGTCACCGCGTTCTGATAGGCCACCTCCGACATCGCGAGGCCCTGAACGCCGACGCCGAGCCGCGCCTCGTTCATCATCACGAACATGCCTTGCATGCCCTTGTTTTCTTCGCCGATCAGCCAGCCAGTGGCGTTGTCGTAGTTCATCACACAGGTGGAATTGCCGTGAATGCCCATCTTGTGCTCGATCGAGCCGCATGACACGCCGTTGCGCGCGCCAAGCGAGCCATCGGCATTGACGAGCACCTTCGGCACCACGAACAGCGAGACGCCCTTGATGCCGGCCGGCGCGCCCTCGATGCGGGCCAGCACCAGATGGATGATATTGTCGGCGAGGTCGTGCTCGCCGGCGGAAATGAAGATCTTTGTGCCGGTGACCTTGTAGCTGCCGTCAGCCTGCTTCACCGCCTTGGTGCGCAACAGGCCCAAGTCCGTACCGCATTGAGGCTCGGTCAGGTTCATGGTGCCGGTCCATTCGCCAGCCACCATCTTCGGCAGATAGGTCGCCTTCTGCTCCGGCGTGCCATGGACCAGGAGCGCCGCGGTCGCACCCATGGTCAGGCCGCCATACATCGAGAACGCCATGTTGGCCGAAATCTGGAATTCGGCGACGGTCTGCGACAGCGTCACCGGCAGACCCTGCCCGCCGAATTCGGCCGGAGTTGAAAGCCCGAGCCAGCCGCCTTCCGCGACCTGCTTGAACGCCTCCTTGAAGCCTTTCGGGGTGGTCACGCTACCGTCGTCATGACGGACGCAGCCTTCGAGGTCGCCGACCCGGTTGAGCGGTTGCAGCACCTGCTCGGACAGCTTGGCCGCCTCTTCCAGAATCGCAGCGCGAACGTCCGGAGAGGCGTCGCTGAAGCCGGGCAGATTGTTGTAGCGGTCGAACTGGAAGACATCATTGAGGAGGAAATTGACGTCGTCGATGGGTGCTTTGTAGCTCGGCATGTCGTTCCTCTAAACTGGCGTTATTGGAACCGTTTCTACCAAGGAATCTTGCACCGCAGCAATGAATCTGTTGCCGCAGACACCCTCATAGGTTGAATAATATCGAGACGCTCGAGTGATCGCAGCATCATTGGTCGCGGCAGCTCGCCGGGCGCGAGGGCGGCCTCCCCGACAACTTTTCGGCCGGTTCCATCAATCCTTAACGGGATGTTTACCCTAACACGAAAAAGTCCGGTTGAGAGGCAGACGAGCGCCGCCCGATGGGATTGTCTTAACCAAACGGGGACGCGTGGAGCCAGACGGCGCAACGACAGCGCCAGAGCGGACACCGGACCACAGCATGAATTCGCGCGGATCATGGAACGTTGAAGAAATCGAACCGTCCGTTCGCGAGAGGGCGGAAGCGGCCGCAGGCCGCGCCGGCATGTCGCTCACCGATTGGCTGAATTCCTCGATCGGCGGCGTCGATGAAACGCCGAAGCATAGCCAACCAGCCACCGCGCCGCTGTCCTCGCAAAATACGCCGGAAGTCGCCGAAATCCATCATCGACTCGATTCGATCGCACGCCAGATCGAGACCATCTCGCGGCCGACCGACCGCGATCAGCCCCCGGTCGCCCGGCAATTGAACGATGCGATTTCCCGACTCGACGAGCGGCTGTCGCGGATCACCACGCCGCGGCCGCAAGCCGAGCCGCAACAGCCGCCGCAGCCTGCTTTCACCCAGTCCAGGCCCGCACCGGTAGCGGAGCGCCCGGCGGCCGCACGGACAACCGCCGCCTCAATCGGTCGCGCGTCCTCACTCGACTTCGCCATCGCGGAAATCCTCGCCCGGCAAAGCGAGTTGGAGACAGACCGTGCGGGATCGCTGCCGCCGTTTCCGGCCGCAGCCGTCGCGCCCGCCCCCGGACCAGCGACATCCGGCCAGATGTCGGCGCTCGAACGCCAGCTCGCGAAGATCAGCAGCCACATCGAGGCGCTGCATCAGCCGGCTCAGGTCGACCACGCGATTGCATCCTTCCGTGGCGAACTGGCCGATATCCGCCGCGTCATTACCGAGGCGATGCCGCGCCAGGCCATCGAGTCGATCGAACGCGACATCCGGCTGCTGGCGCATCGCATTGACGACAGCCGCCACAACGGCAGCGACGACCAAACGCTGGTCGGCGTCGAACGCGCGTTGGGCGATATCCAGCACACCCTGCGCACGCTGACGCCGGCCGAACAACTGGCGGGCTTCGACGACGCGATCCGCGGCCTCGGCGCGCGGCTCGACACCATCGTCCGCACCGGCGAAGGCCCGGGGACGATGCAGCAACTTGAAGAGGCGATCGCGGCATTACGCGGCATCGTCTCCAACGTCGCCTCCAACGAGGCGCTGGCGCAACTCAGCGAGCACGTTCAGGCACTGTCGTCGAAAGTCGATCAGCTCGCGCGCTCCGAAATCCATTCCGATTCCTTCGCCGCGCTCGAAGCCCGCATCGCGACCTTGACGTCCGCGCTGGAGAGCCGGCCGCAACGCATCGTCGACGATCGCTCCGAACAGATCGAGAGCGCTCTGCGCGCGCTGTCCGAACGGCTCGACCGGATGCCGGTCGCCCAGGACGGTCCCTCCGCCTTCGCGCATCTGGAGCAGCGCGTCTCCTATCTGTTGGAGCGGCTGGAAGCGTCCGCCGATCACCGCATGGGCGGATTGAGCCGCGTCGAGGAAGGCTTGCAGGACATCCTGCGCCACCTGGAGCGACAACAGGTCAGCTTCGCCGCGCTGAGCAATCCAAGCGCCGGCCCAGCGATGGACGATGCCGTGGTCGGCACGATCCGGCGTGAGCTCTCTGACATCCGCCACAGTCAGTCGGAATCCAACCGCACCACGCAGGACACGCTGGAAGCAGTTCACAACACGCTCGCCCACGTCGTCGATCGCCTCACCGTCATCGAAGGCGACCTTCGCACCGCGCAGCCGGCGCCATCCTTCGTCGCGGCACCGTCGGCCGCGCCGTTGCCGAAGCGGCCGGACTTGCCCAACCCGGCGCAAGGGCAAAAGCCGCCATTCGCACCGTCGATGCTGTCGGCCCCGGCCGAAGCGCCGGTTACGCCTGAACCAAACGCGATCCGGGATATCCTGACGCCGCGCCCGCGCGCGGAATCCGCCCCCATCGCGCCACCACCGATCGAGATGCGCAGCGAATTGCCGCGAACCACGCTCGGTCTCGACCTGCCACCGGACCACCCTCTCGAACCCGGCACCCGCCCGTCGAACCGCTCGATGACGCCGGCCGAACGCATCACCGCGTCGGAAAACGCGCTGAGCGAAATCGGGGCGGCGCAAGCCCCCGACGAACCGGCCAGCACATCGAGCTTCATCGCGGCCGCGCGTCGTGCGGCCAAGGCCGCCTCGACCGCCACTCCGGCAGCGACCGAGAAGGCGGCCCGCGGCGCCAAGCTCAACGATTCAATCCGTGCCGCTGCCAACAAGGGCGGCAAGATCAGCTCGAAAATCCGCGCGCTGCTGGTCGGTGCGAGTGTCGTGGTGATCGTGCTCGGCACGTTCAAGCTCGCGATGACATTCCTTGATGGCCAGTCGACGCCGATGGCGCAGAATGCCGTCTCGAAGAAGATGCCCGCGCCGGCCCCGGCCGCGCCTTCCGCGACGACCGACGCGCCATCGATGACGTCGCCGACGCCGATTGATCGCCAGTCGCAACAGATGCCGGCCGGCAATCCTCTAAAGAGCAACGACCGCGCCGACGCGGCCCCGCAGATCCATGACATAGCGGCACCGACCGTGAACGCCATCGCAGACACCCCTGCCCCCGCGCAGGCTCCGGTCGCCGCCCAGACCACTGACGAGACCGGCAGCCTGACGGCCGCGCAAGGCACGCGCGCAGCGGCTCCCGCCGCCAGCGGTCAATTGACGATGGTGAAGATCCCCGCATCGGAGAAACTGCCCGATGCGATCGGCGGCCCCGTGCTGCGCAATGCCGCGCTCAAGGGCGATCCGGCGGCGGCACACGAAGTGGCGCTGCGCTACGCCGAAGGCAAGGGCGTCGCGGCAAGTCTTCCTGAAGCGGCGAAGTGGTACGAGCGCGCCGCGCAAGGCGGCGTCGTCCCCGCGATGTTCCGGCTCGGCACGCTTTACGAGAAGGGCACCGGCGTCACCAAGAACTTCGACATGGCGCGGCGCTACTACGCCATGGCCGCCGAGCGCGGCAACGCCAAGGCAATGCACAACCTCGCGGTGCTCGAAGCCGACGGCGGCGGCAACGGCGCCAACTATCGCAGCGCGTCGGCCTGGTTCCACAAGGCCGCGGCGCGCGGCGTCGCCGACAGCCAGTTCAATCTCGGCATCCTCTACGCGCGTGGTATCGGCGTCGAACAGAACCTCACCGAGTCCTTCAAGTGGTTCAGCCTTGCCGCGGCCCAAGGGGACGCCGACGCCGCCCGCAAGCGCGACGATGTCGCCAAGCGGCTCGACCCGCAATCGCTCGCCGCCGCCAAGCTGGCAGTCACGAGCTTCACCCCGGAAAAACAGCCGGACGATGCGGTCAGCGTCACCGCACCGCCGAAGGGCTGGGATGCGCCGCTTGAGAAAACGGCCTCGGCGAAAACTGCGTCGCGGACCGCGCGGGCTGTGCATTAAGGTGAAATCTTCACCAATTCACCACTGAAACAAGATCGGGAGCAGTGAAACACGCTGCTTCCGGATTCTTTAACTCCCCTTTCGGTCGATTTCGGTTATGCAGGGGCGTGGCGCGTATTCCGGCCGCGCTCCAACACTCGCCGTGAGCGGTTTAGCCCGGCTCGCGGCGGCATCCGAGACGAACGCGCTGTGCAGCTTTATCTTCCGATCGCGGATATTCCGATCAACGTGTTTCTCATCCTGGCGATGGGGGCTGCGGTTGGATTCGTGTCGGGGATGTTCGGCATCGGCGGCGGCTTCCTGCTGACGCCGCTGTTGATCTTCATCGGCATCGCGCCGTCGGTGGCGGTGGCGTCGGTGTCGACGCACATCGCGGCGTCATCGCTGTCCGGGGCGCTGTCGTATTGGCGCAAACGCTCGATCGATCCGACGCTGGCACTGGTGCTGCTCGGCGGCAGCGTCGTCGGCACCATTCTCGGCGTCTGGCTGTTCACGCTGCTGCGCGCCCACGGCCAACTCGATCTGGTGATCGCACTGTCCTATGTCGTGCTGCTCACCGGCGTCGGCGGCGCGATGTGCTACGAGGGCCTGCGCGCGATCCGCCGGGCGCGGCGCGGCGGCAATGCGACCTTGCGGCGTCCGGGCGCACATACCTGGGTCCACGGCCTGCCGCTGAAGATGCGCTTCAAGCGCTCGAAGATTTATCTGTCGGTGATCCCGGTCAACCTCATCGGCCTCTTGATCGGCTTCCTCGGCGCCATCATGGGCGTCGGCGGCAGTTTCATCCTGATCCCGAT
>JAFKKM010000162.1 GCA_017305555.1 Hyphomicrobiales bacterium
GCACAGATCGGCGACCGCAACCCCGGCCTCCTGTTCCTTCAATATTCCGATGATCTGGTCTTCGGTGAACCTGTTGCGCTTCATCTCTGGTCCTTGTCGTGGGGCCAGAGTCTACTTCACACTGGATCAAGCCAAGGGGGCAACGTCACCGGAAAACATGCAACCGAAGCTTTGGGAGCAGCTTTCGGGGCCGGAGCGGTTCTACTTCAAGATGATGGACATCGAGACGACGGCGCTGCGGAAGCTCGACAACTACCAGAATTTCGCGAAGGCGTTCCGGGTCGGCGACTACGGCGTCTTGATGGGCAACATGGAGCCGAACAAGGCACGGCTGAAGACGGCCAAGGAATTCAAGAAATCCGGTTTCGAGATTCCTGAATTCGGCCCGTCGGCGACCAGGGCTGTTCTCTACGCCATCTACGAACTGGAGAACGAGGTCGAAGGCGATGAAGTTCTTTCCCACCTTCGGGACGTGTTGCCCACGTACCATTCCAAACGAGACGATTTGGCCGCCATCGCCGAGTACATCGCTAGGAAGCGCGAAAAGGTGGACGAGACAGAATCCCGCGCAGCGCGTATTCTCCACGGCCTGATCCGGAACGAACGCTTGGGGTAGGGAAAAGATGGAGGCGCAGGTGCATGGCCGGACGACCGGCCTTATCGGGGGCGGCAACCTGCAACGCTTCTCGTCCCGGACTCACCGACTTTCGCACGTCTACCTGAAGGACCAGCTCAAGGGTGCTTCGGAGTATCTCCGGATTGCCGGCTACTTCCGATCGTCGATCTTCGACCTGATCAACGAGGAGATAGAGACGATCGACAAGGTCAGGATCGTCTGCAACTCCGACCTCGACCAACTGGATATCAACGCCGCCCAGAAGGCCCGCGAACAATTGCTTAAGGAGAAATGGAACGAGGTCGACGACGCCGTCGAAAGTTTCTTCCGGCGCCCCCGCTATAAGCGGCTCTATGAGATCCTGACGCGCGGCAACGTCGAGATCAGGGTGGTATCGAGGAGGGACGCCCCCTTCGTCCACGGCAAGGCCGGCGTCATCCGCCGTCCGGACGGCGCTGCGTCGGCCTTCATGGGCAGTCTCAACGAGACTCGGGAAGGTTGGACCAGCAACTACGAGATGGTCTGGGAGGACACCTCCGCCGACGGCGTAGCCTGGGTGGAGGAGGAGTTCGAAGCCCTCTGGGAGCGGGGCAAGCCGCTTCCGGACGCGATCGTCGAGGAGATCGGTCGCAGCGCCAGACGGGTGGAGGTCCAACTTGAGGAATTGAAGCCGGAGGAAGTCGCCCCGGCCGCTCTCGTCGAAGCCGACATCTACAGGAAGGGAGAGGAGCTCATGCCATGGCAGCGAGCGTTCGTATCCCTGTTCCTGGAGCACCGCGAAACGTACGGCCGCGTCCGCCTGCTGCTCGCCGACGAGGTCGGGGTCGGCAAGACGTTATCGCTCGCCGGCGCGGCCTTGGTCTCGGCCCTGCTGGGAGACGGCCCGGTCCTGATTCTGTGCCCGGCGACGCTCACCATCCAGTGGCAGATCGAGCTTAAGGATCGCCTCAACATCCCGTCAGCCGTCTGGCTTTCGACGGAGAAGGCCTGGTTGCTGGATCCGGACGAGATTCCGATGCCGTCGATCGGTCCGGAGGGGGTCGTCAAATGCCCCAGGCAGATCGCGATCGTTTCGACCGGTCTCATCTTCCATAACACCGAAGAGCGAAAGCATTTGATGTCCAAGTCGCTGGGCATGGTTATTCTGGACGAAGCGCATCGGGCACGAGGCAAGGAGGATCCGGCGGAAAAAGACCGCATCGCCAATAACCTTTTGTCCTTCATGTTTGAGATCGCCAAGCGCGCGCGACATATCCTTTTGGGCACCGCGACGCCCATCCAGACCGATGTCGAAGACATGTGGGATCTCCTCAAGATCCTCGGGATGGGCGCCGAGCATGTTATCGGGGATGCCTGGAGCGACTGGCGGTCCACCGAGAAGGCCGTCCCGGTCATCACCGGCAAGAACAAGGTGACGTCCGAACGTGAAGCTTGGTCTCTATTCCGCAATCCGCTTCCCGCTGCGGCCGAGGACGAGGTGATTTTCGGATTTGTCCGAGAAGCAATTCAACTTCCGGCGGACCGCTTTGTCACGCAGGTCAGCTTCAGCGATATCAACGACGCGTTCTGCCGCGATCAGTTCGTGGATGATGTCTTAACTCCAAAGGGCGACCTTGGATTCTTCCAACGCAACAACCCGGTGGTCCGCCACGTGGTTTTGCGGAAGCGGTCGACGCTGGAAAGCCTGGGTTTGATCCCTCGAATCCCGGTAGACATTCATCCGTTGCCAGGGTCACACATGCCGCCGATGTTCAGCGGATTGGGGCTGGGGACATCGCACGCATTCGATATGGCGTACGAGGCAGCGGACAGATTCACCAAGGTCTTACGCAAACGTAAGAAGTCAGCAGGCTTCATGCGCAGCTTGATGCTACAGCGGCTTTGTTCCAGCTACGCCAGCGGTTTGGCGACGGCCGAGAAGCTGCTTGCGGGACGATCCTTGGAGGATGAAGAGATTGAACTCGAATTGGGCGACGAAGGGTTAAGTCTGATCGATGAGGAACGTCGTCATCTTCAGACCATCATCGACGTTTTGTCACCTCATCCCACGGATCCGAAATTCGACGCTGTCTTGTATTTTCTGGAAGAAAGGCGATGGCTGGAACTGGGCTGCATCATTTTCAGCCAGTATTTCGATACGACCAAATGGGTGGCGGAGGGGTTGACTGCGCGTCTTCCGCGCGAACCTGTGGCCGTCTACGCCGGAGCCGGAAAATCAGGAATCTACATCGACGGAGAGTGGAAGAGTGTTGAGCGCGAGCAGATCAAGAAAGCCGTCAAGGAGCGCACGATCAGACTCATCGTGGCGACGGACGCCGCCTGCGAGGGGCTGAACCTCCAGACCCTTGGCACTCTTATCAACGTCGATCTGCCTTGGAATCCTTCACGGCTCGAGCAGCGCATTGGTCGCATCAAGAGGTTCGGACAACGACGCGACCGCGTGGACATGCTCAACCTTCTCTACCATGGTTCCGCCCACACCGTCGATGAGAAAGTCTACGCAAAGTTGTCATCCCGCATGCGGGATAGGTTCGACATCTTCGGGACGTTGCCTGATGTGATTGACGACGATTGGATCGACGACGAGGAGAAGCTTGAGGAGGAATTGAAGAACTACACCAATCGCCGCGCGCGAGCTAACGCCTTTGATCTACGATATGCAGACGACGTCGTGCCGAAGGACGAACGATGGGAGCTTTGCGAGAAAGTTCTGGCGCGGAACGACGTCAAGAAGCGGCTGTCGCGGGGATGGGGCGAACGGGAACGCGCGGAGTTATCAGCGCCGGCATGACCGAGGAAAATCCATGAGCAGGAAAGGGCATTATAACGGGGGAAGCACGATCATTCGTCCCTGGAATTCGTCGTGGTTCGGCAAAAAATCACCAAAGTGGGCGAAGCGAAAGAAGTCGGATAGCGCCCCCAAGCGCCCGCTTTCGCCGGTTGAACAAGCGTCTCTTGCAGCATTCACGGAATCTCGCGGGACCGGCACGCGTCTCATACCTAAGGGGCAGGAAAAGAAGAAAAGGAGCCTGCGCCAAAAATTCAAAGGCAGCGCCAAAAAACCACCAGGTATAAAACCGGAGCCGTCTCGTCCCCAAAAGAACGTCACGGTAGTCCATCAGACGGTTCGGCGCGGAAAGTCGAGAATGGTTTCCGTGGAATTTTCCTCTGATAAAAGGACACAGCGTTAACGGTCGTAAGAGGGCATAAAGCACGGCCGTTCGATGAAAAGATCAAAGCGTCACGCCGTCAATGCCTTAAGATTCCGAAGTACAATTGAAGCGGTGTCCTCGATCGATAGACCTCTCGTCGCTGCCAAGTGCTTTATGGTTTGTGCGACATCGCGCGGCCGGGTGGGGGTCGACCCATGGGACGTGAATGGACCATCGGTCTCGGTCAGAAGGCGGTCTATTGGCAGAGAGGAGACCAATGCTCGTCCACGGTCGGCCGTCAGCATTTGGCTGTTGACTGAAAAGTAGCACCCCAAATCCGCCGCCCGCCGGGCGTCCGCCGCCGATCCCGTGAACCAATGGAAAACGAATTTTGCGCGGCCTTGAGGGACTTCCTCCTCAATAAGATCGAGAACCTTGGGCGCGGTCCGGACACTGTGGATAGATAAAATCTTGCCACCCGCCTCAGCGCAGCTGTGGAGGATGCGACGGAAGACCTCAGTCTGACGGTCCATCGAAGAATAGTACCGAGGGCCGGCATCGAGCCCCACTTCGCCGACGTATCGCGTCTCGTCGAGAAGCCTCTCCCAGAGATCGATCTCTCGCCAGCGTTCTGCCACCAACTGCGGATGCAGGCCGAGCGCAGCTCGGACATACTTCGTCGAGGAGGCCAGCTTGTTGTTGCGCGCCCAAGCCTTCGGAGTTGTGGTAACTGCAAGCGTGAAGATTCCGAGACGCTCGCATTCGGCGACGAGCGTTTCGAACTCGGGATATAGGTCGAGGTGACAGTGGAAATCGACTAGCCTCATGCCGTCATTTCGGCCTCTGCCGCCGGTGAAAACGTCTCAACGTCGCTAAGCAATTCGCCGACCTCCATGATGCCTCGTGAATAGACTCCGGCGAGCCCGTCCAGGTTGGCGATGTCCTCGAGCAGTGGTCCCGGTTTATGGACCAGGACGCGGGCGAGATCGGGGCGGCCTTCGAGTCGTGCAACGGCGTACTGAAAAGCCCGTACCTGTGTGCCGACCGCCTTTTTCGTGCTCAACCGGTCATGGTGGATGTTGACTCGATATCCGGTGGGATCGTTCCCGCGCCCCCAGGCGCGGTCGAAAGCGGCCTGGCGGATAAGACATGGGACGCAGTGCCCGCAATGGGCGTGTCGACCGCCCGCTGACTTGATCCATCGGCCGGCCGCAGGGTGAGCGCAAGAGAGAGAATCGCCGGCAAGCTTCCGCAGCAGGTCCTGGTTGAGGCAGCCGTCCATCATCTCGCCCTTCGTCTTGTCCCAGTATCGGTTGACGATGGCACCGTCGATTCCGACCTGCGACAGCAATTCGTTCCAACGTCGCAGGTAGAAAGGGTGGGTCGTGCGGGTGCTCAACGATCCGAGCCTGACAGTGTCGAGCGGGACGTTCAGGGCGATCAGACCGTTCTCCGGGACTTCGAGCGAGAAGCGCCGTGCCAGACCTGACCCGGCCATGGCGGCGAGGGCGATAAATAGGAAAGATCGACCACGGGTGCTTTCTTCGCGGCCGATCCCCGGGGTGATCTTGGCGCTGAAGCTCATTCCGAGGCGGACGCGCCTCGGTTCGCGATTGCCGTTGTGGTACGCCGCCGCGACGTCCACGAACAGATCCTTCTGAGGCTTGCTGATCGCTCCGTCGCCTCCATGGCTCACGAACAGGGGAAAGGAACCTTGCTCCAGACGATCGATCGCGCCGATCAAGCTATCCAGTCCACCCGAAAAAAGCGCTACTCCGTCGAACACGTGGCCCTGCAGATTAGCGACCGGGCGTCTGACGAAGTCGGTCATGCCTTCAGGGCGCGCCCTAAATAAGACGGTCCAGTGGTCTCCAGTGAGAAATCTGAGCATCTTTTCGAGCAGCGCGCGTTGTCCATTCCAAAGGTCCGGACTGGACACCGGCACGGAGATGCCGAGCTCGCGCGTCCACGCATCCTGCGACGTCTCCTCGCGATTGATCCGAGTGTCGGCGGCATGCACCATCGCCGCGAGGACGAGGACATCGATGCCGACTTCGCTCGGATAGACGTCGAGCTTCCCAAGACTGCGGACGACCAGGCCGATCCCGTATCCCAACGTCCGGTTGCCACTCAGGAGATCGACGGGAAACTGTGCTTGCCAACGGCCCGCGATCTGCACGGGCTGGTCTGCCGGTCCCATGTGGCCGATCAAAGCGTACGCTGTCATCACTCGATCTCCTCATGGTTTTCCGTTTCGAAGTCGTCGCCGGGACCGTCCTGGTCCGGCCCCTCCAACAGGACGACTGAGCGCTCATAGATGTCGTCGATTGTCGACACGATGAGCTCGACTGGAAAATCTTCGCCGGCCTCCGCCATTGCGTCATTTACATTGCCACGGATGTAGTCGTTGATCTGCTGTTCGACGTTCTGGACGGAGGCGACGTCGCGCGGAATAGCGACGACCTTGTTTCCGATCGCGTTAAGTAATCGGTTCTGGATCGCGTTAGCGATGAAGGATGCCAGGAACGACACCGTAGTTTCTGGGGAAGGCCGTTCGAGATCAGCCTTGGCTTCGCTGATTTCGGCGAGCGCTTTGAGGTAGGCCTCTCTCGCGAACGACTCGTCGAGTTCGCCGCCGGGCTCGCAGATGACGTCGACCAGCGCAGCGTAGATGTCCTGAACCGGCAGCGTAGCCAATTGCGCGAAGCCGAGGCGGCGAACGGTCTCCCGAATGCCGGCGGTGCCAGCGGTCGAAAGGATCCGTCCCAAGCTCGCCGTGGCGCTACGCTCTGACGCCATGCGCTGCGTCGCCTGGCGAGCGCCGCCGCTCGACTTGCCGACGAACGACCGGGCCGCGCGGCGCAAATTACGATTGGTCCCGCCGCCGCGCCCTTCGCCTCCGCCGCCGGTGGACTTAGCGAACTTGAAGAAGTTGGTGCGGGCGCTCTGGAAGCGGTTTGGAGTCGGAGCATCGCCGTCTCCCGGACCGGCGGGACTTCCTCCGTCTGCAGGAGCGTCCCCTGGATTTCTGCCGTCCGGATTAGGACCGCCGGGATTCGGGTTTCCGGGGTTAGGACCATCGGGATCTCCTGGGGCGGGGGTGTCGGATCCATCTCCGCCGACCCAGTCAGGAACGAGCGGATTACGATTGTTGCCGCCTTTGAAGGGATTAGACGTTCCCATGGCTGCGACCCCCACGTGCCGGCTTCTTCGGCTCCAGCTCGGTCCTCAGCAAGTGGTTCTTAGTGACCTTTTTCCACTTCTCACGAAGGGTTGCGGGGCGGCGATCAGGGTGAGACTCCGGCGACAATCAGGATGAGACAGCGCCGATGGGGACGGACCGAAGGAAGGGCGTAGCCCGACCGGAGGACCGTCCCTATCGGCGTCGCGCGTTTTTGGACCCGTCTGGCGGCCAGGCGGGGC
>JAFKKM010000025.1 GCA_017305555.1 Hyphomicrobiales bacterium
AGGGCGTGCGCGTCAAGGGCTACGCAGCGACGCCGTCGCTGACCCGCGCCAACGCGCTCGGGCAATACCTGTTCGTCAACGGCCGCCCGGTGCGCGACAAGCTGATCGTCGGCGCGGTGCGCGCGGCCTACGCCGACTATCTGCCGCGCGACCGTCATCCGGTGCTGGCGCTGTTCGTCACGCTCGATCCGCAGGAGGTCGATGCCAATGTGCATCCGGCCAAGACCGAAGTGCGCTTCCGCAACGCGGGCCTGGTGCGCGCGCTGATCGTTCATGCGCTGAAGGATGGCCTCGCGCGCGAGGGCCAGCGTACGGCGGCGAACAGCGACGGCGCGGCGCTCGCCTCGTTCCGCCCGGCCTTCTCGCCGCGCCCCGCGAACTGGGACTGGCGACGCTCGCCGGCCTCGCCCGCGTTTGCCTATGACCGCGCGCCGGAGTTCGCCGAACGCGCGCAGCCGGCATTCGATGTCGGCGCGCCCTCCGCCGACGTGCGCTTCGAGGCGGCAGCGCCCGCGCCAGATATGCTCGACCGTCCGCTCGGCGCGGCGCGCACGCAGATCCACGAGAATTACATCGTGGCGCAAACCCGCGACGGCCTGATCGTGGTCGACCAACACGCCGCGCATGAGCGCATCGTCTATGAGCGACTGAAAGCCTCGCTCGCAGAGAACGGCGTGCAGCGGCAGATGCTGCTGATCCCGGAGATCGTCGAACTCGACGAGGCCACGGTGGAGAAACTGCTGGCGCGCACCGACGAACTGGGACAATTCGGCCTCGCCATCGAATCCTTCGGCCCCGGCGCGGTGGCTGTGCGCGAGACGCCGTCGCTGCTGGGCCGAGCCAATGCGGCGGGACTGCTGCGCGATCTCGCCGAGCACATGGCGGAATGGGACGAAGCGCTGCCGCTGGAGCGGCGGCTGCTGCACGTCGCCGCCACCATGGCCTGCCACGGCTCGGTGCGTTCGGGGCGCATCCTCAAGCCGGAGGAAATGAACGCGCTGCTGCGCGAGATGGAAGCGACGCCGAATTCCGGCCAATGCAACCACGGGCGCCCGACGTATGTGGAATTGAAGCTCGCGGATATCGAGAAGCTGTTCGGGCGGAGGTAGAGATTGATGGTTTTCGGACTATCATGAGAAGCGTGAGCTTCAATACAGCTCCGAGTCGGACCCGCGCAGGCGGGGACCCATAACCCCTAGCCTCAGTTTTTACAAAAGAAACTAGCTCTGGTGAGAGAGCCGAACCGCTGCGGCGTCTGGGTCCCCGCCTGCGCGGGGACGACGATCTTCGTGTTGAAGGTCCGTCTACAAAACCAACCTTCAACCAATGGCAAATATCACACCGCGCGATCGACCATCACTTCGATCAGTTTCGTGCCGGGACGCGCGAAAGCATCCGTGAGCTGCGGCTTCAACGCGCGCGGATCGTCGATGCGCAGCGCTTCAGCGCCGAGCGAACGCGCGAGGCCGGTGAAGTCCACCGGCGGATCGACGAAATCCATGCCGACGTAATTGTCGTCCTTGTGGAACGCGAGCAGCCGCTGCTTGATGATGCGATAGCCGCCGTTGTTCACGATCACCACGTTGAGCGGCAGCTTGTTGCGCGCCGCGGTCCACAGCGCCTGGATCGAATACATCGCGCTGCCGTCGCCGGAGAAGCAAACCACCGGCCGTCCCGGTTGCGCCAGGCTGACGCCGACCGAGGCCGGCACGCCCCAGCCGATGCCGCCGGACGCCAGCGCGTGATAGCCGTAGCGATCGCGATGCGCGCGCAGCGCCGGCATGTAGCGCGACGACGTCAAGGCTTCGTCGACGAGGATGGCGTTCGCCGGCATCGCATCCACCACCTGCAACGCCAGCCAATCCGGATCGATCGGCGTGCGGTCGCCGCGCGCGGTGATTTCCGTCACAAGCTGTGCGCGGCGCGCAGTCCAGTTCTTCGCCGCGAGCGCCGCGATGCTCGCCTTGGCGCGCGAGGATAACGCTGCGCCGCCGGCCGCCACCAGCGCCGGCGTCAACGCGCGCAGCGTCTCGCCGACGTCAGCCTTCATTGCGATCTCAACCGGAAAATTCTTGGCGATGTCCCAATCGACCAGCCCGATCTGCACCAGCGGCATGTTCGCGGGCAGCGGCTCGACTTCGCTGTGCACCGACATCCGCAACGGATCGGCGCCGAGCACGATCGCAAGATCGTAAGCCGACAACAGATCGCGCACCTGCGTCTGCACCCGCGACAGCGCGCCCATGAAGCACGGATGCTCGGAGAGGAAGTGCGAGCCATACGGCGCCGACTGCTGATAGACCGGCGCACCGAGCCGGCTTGCGAAATCCGCAGCCTCCTGCAACGCATCGCTTTTGACGATCTCGTCGCCGACGATGATCACCGGCCGCTCCGCTTTCAACAGCCGTTGCGCCAGCGTCTGCACCGCCTCGTCCGACGGGCGCACCCGTGTATCGATCCGCGTCGATGCGCCCAGTTCGATGCCGGCTTCGGCGTTGAGGATATCGCCCGGCAGCGAGATGAACACCGGCCCGGTCGGCGGCGTGGTGGCGATCTTGGCGGCGCGGCGCACGATGCGCGGCAGGTCTTCCAGCCGCGTCACTTCCACCGCCCATTTCACCAGCGGCTCCGCCATCCGCACCAGCGGCCCATAGAGCAGCGGCTCCATCAAACCGTGGCCCTGCTCCTGCTGGCCGGCGGTGAGGATCATCGGCGTGCCGGTGAATTGCGCGTTGTAGAGCGAGCCCATGGCGTTGCCGAGCCCCGGCGCGACATGGACGTTGCACGCCACCAACCGCCCCGAGGCGCGGCTGTAGCCGTCGGCGATGGCGACCACGAGGCTCTCCTGCATCGCCATCACGTAAGTCAGATCCGGGTGATCCTTCAGCGCGTGCATGATCGGCAGTTCGGTGGTGCCCGGATTGCCGAACAGATGGGTGATGCCCTCGTCCTTGAGCAAAGCCAGGAATGCGGAACGGCCGGTGATGCGATTCATGAAGGTCTCCGGAGATTCGACGAGATATTCGCCGCCACCGCATCATGACCGATCCGGATTCTCGCACAAGAAAGGTGGCTCATGGCTGCCCTGCGGCGAGCGCGACCGTTCGTTCAACGGCGACTATCCGCCGGTGGCAAAGCCCGGATACAGCGTCATACCGCCGTCGACGAACAACGTCGCGCCCGTTACGTAGTCGGCGGCATCCGACGCCAGCCACACCGCCGCCTGCGCGATATCGTCCGGCTCGCCGATCCGCTTGTAAGGCACCAGCGTCATCAGATCGCGATACGCCTCCGGGGTCTGCCAAGCCGCGGTATTGATCGGCGTCTGGATCGCGCCGGGCGCAATGCTGTTGACGCGAATCCGATACGGCGCAAGCTCCTGCGCGATGCTCTTCATCAGCAACATCACGCCGCCTTTCGACGCCGCATAATTCGCATGTCCCGCCCACGGGATTTCCTGATGCACCGAACTCATGCAGATGATTTTTCCGGCGGCGAGCGAGATGTCGTCGACGACGCCGCGCCGCTTGAATTCGCGCGCCGCCGCGCGGGTGCATAGAAACTGCCCGGTGAGGTTGACGCCAATCACCGTATTCCATTGCGCGAGCGTCATTTGATCGAACGGCGCATCGCGTTGCAGCCCGGCGTTGCTGACCACGACATGCAGCGTGCCGAAGTGATCGATCGCCCGCGCGAACATCGCGGTCACCTCGTCCTCGCGGCTGACATCAGCCTTCAGCGCGATCGCGCGCCGGCCCATGCCCTCAACGGCGTGCGCCACCTCCTCCGCCGCTTCGGGGTTGACGACGTAATTGACGACGACGTCGGCGCCGGCCGCCGCCAGCCCCAGCGCGACCGCCTTGCCGATGCCGGAATTGGCGCCGGTCACCAGAGCCGGTTGTCCGGTCAGAGTCGTCCGATAGCGGACGTGGGGAATGCGTCGCGTATCGGGCTCGGCCGGCGCAGCGGGGTCTTGTGGCGTTGGATCGGTCACGATGATGCCTGCGGATTGATGCGGATGGGATGGACCAACCTGCGATCGCCCGCGCGGGTTCCCTTCGAACCGCAGCGGACCGCTTCACCTTTCCGGGACTACATCCTTGTTGCCGCAAAATGCATCCTGGCCATGCCTTAAAAGATATATCTATAATATTGCTTTTAGCCGTCCGCTGGATTAGGTTGGGATCATGAAGATGAAGGAGAACGCAATGTCATCTGGCTCTTCAATCGGCGCAGCACTCGCATGGCCGTTTCTGCTGCCGGGTAACATCGCCTGCGACGTGCTCGGCCTGCCCCGCTCTGAATACAGCGACCTGATCCGGATGCTGGTGAATTCGCTGGTCTGGACCGTGCTCGGCGTCATCGTCGTGGCGCTGGTGGTCTGACCTCCGCTTACAACGCAGCCGCATCGTGCAACATCGCCGGATAGGCCGGCGTGAGTGCTGGCGCGCGGCTCCTATCCTGAACAACAACCCGAACGCGGAGTTGCGACGATGACATTTGTCGTCACCGACAACTGTATCAAGTGCAAGTACATGGACTGCGTCGAAGTCTGTCCGGTGGACTGCTTCTACGAAGGCGAGAACATGCTGGTGATCCATCCGGACGAATGCATCGATTGCGGCGTCTGCGAGCCGGAATGTCCGGCGGAAGCGATCTTGCCGGATTCGACACCGGGGCTGGAAAGCTGGCTGCAACTCAACGCCGAATACGCGCCGCAGTGGCCCAACATCACCCAGAAACGCGACCCGCCCCCCGACGCCAAGGCGTTCGATGGCGTGAAAGACAAGCTGAAGCAGTTCTTCTCGCCGAAGCCGGGGCAAGGGGATTGAGAGGCTTGGTGGCTCGGTCGTGCAACACCAAAGTCGTCGTCCCCGCGCAGGCGGGGACCCATAACCTCTGACGGTTGTGGTGAGAACAATACCTATCAAAGTTACTCGCGTCACCCACATCACAAGCGACACGGCGTCTGGGTCCCCGCCTGCGCGGGGACGACGCTGAGGTTGGTGAGACGCCTTGCGACGCACTCGCCACCGGCCCGATAGGCCCCTAACATTCCCCGGCGAAATGTGGCATAGGCGATGATCCTTTCATCGCACGTTGAGCCGATATGCCCGCACCGAAACCGCCCGCCTTCGAGACCCTCAGCCTCTATGCCGGCCAGCATCCGGACCCGGTCACCGGATCGCGCGCGGTCCCGATCTACCAGACCACGTCGTTCATGTTTCAGGACGCCGACCACGCGGCGGCGCTGTTCAACCTGGAACGCCCCGGCCACATTTATACCCGCATCTCCAACCCGACGGTGTCGGTGCTGGAGGAGCGCATCGCGGCGCTGGAGGGTGGCGTCGGCGCGGTCTGCACCGCCAGCGGCATGGCGGCGCTGCATCTCGCCATCGCCACGCTGGTGAGCGCCGGCGAGCACATCGTCGCCTCGTCGTCGCTCTATGGCGGCTCGATCAACATCCTGACCCACACGCTGCCGCGCTTCGGTATCACCACCACCTTCGTCAATCCGCGCGACCATGACGGGATGCGCGCCGCGATCAAGGACAACACGCGGCTGGTGATCGGCGAGACCATCGGCAATCCCGGCATGGAAGTGCTGGACATTCCGAAGGTGGCGCAGATCGCACACGACGCGAAAATTCCGCTCCTCGTCGACAACACCTTCGCCACGCCGTATCTGAGCCGGCCGATCGAACTCGGCGCCGACATCGTGATGAACTCCGCCACCAAATGGCTCGGCGGGCACGGCATCGCCATCGGCGGCGTGCTGGTGGACAGCGGCCGCTTCAACTGGCGCGCCTCGGGCAAATTCCCGGTGCTGACCGAACCCTATGCCGGCTACCACGGCATCGTGTTCGACGAGCAGTTCGGCCCGATCGCCTTCATGATGCGCGCGCGCACCGAGGGCCTGCGCGATTTCGGCGCGTGCCTGTCGCCAACCAACGCCTTCCAGATTCTGCAAGGTATCGAGACGCTCGGCCCGCGCATGGATCGCCACATGGCGAACACCAAGGCGGTGCTGGATTTCCTCACCGCCAACAAGGCGGTCGACTGGGTGCTGCATCCCTCGCTGCAAAACCATCCCGACTACGAACTGGCGAAGACCTTGCTGCCGCGCGGCGCGGGCTCGATCATCTCGTTCGGCATCAAGGGTGGCCGCGCTGCCGGCAAGAAATTCCTCGAGACACTGCGCATGATCAGCCATCTCGCCAATGTCGGCGACGCCAAGACCTTGGTGATCCATCCCGGCAGCACCACGCATCAGCAGATGGATGCCGAACAGCTCAAGGCCGCCGGCATCGGCGAGGAAATGGTGCGGCTCTCGGTCGGCATCGAGGCGGCGCAGGACATCCTCGACGATCTCGGCCAGGCGCTCCGCATCTCGCAGAAGGTTTAAGCCATGCAGCTCAAGGTCAACGGCATCGACACCTTCATCGCCTGCGGCGGACGCGACTTCGACGCATCGCTGCCGACCGTGGTGATGCTGCACGGCGCGGGCTTCGACTCATCGACGTGGTCGCTGCACAGCCGCTGGTTCGCGCATCACGGCTACAATCTTCTCGCGCCCGACCTGCCGGGCCACGGCCATTCCGGCGGCAAGCCGCTCGGCAGCATCGCGGAGCTGGCCGACTGGACCGCGGCGCTGATCGCAGCGGCCAAGGCCGCCGATTTCCCGGCCGAAATCACCGTGGTGATTTCCAACAAGCCGGATGCCGCCGGCCTCGCCAAGGCGAAAGAGAACAACATCACAACACTGGTGATCGACAGCACGCCGTTCGGCAAGGACCGCGCGGCGTTCGAGGCGGCGTTACAGGCGGCGCTCGATCAACATGGTATCGAAGTTATCTGTCTCGGCGGTTTCATGCGCTTGCTGACTACCGAATTCGTCGAGCGTTGGGCGGGCAAGATGCTCAACATCCATCCCTCGCTGCTGCCGTCGTTTCGCGGCCTCGATCCGCATGGTCAGGCATTGCGAGCGGGAGTCAAGATTTCCGGCGCGACCGTGCATTTCGTCACACCGGAGATGGATGCCGGCCCCATCGTGATGCAGGGCGCGGTCGCGGTGCGCGAGGACGATACGCCCGACACGCTGGCGGCGCGCGTCCTCGACATCGAGCATCGCATCTATCCGGAGGCACTTCGGTTGGTTGCCAATGGCGATGCGCATATCGACAACGCCGTTTGCAGGACAGCTGCAACCGGCAGTCCCGACGATACGCTGATTTCCCCGACGACGATCTAGAGGTCGGCGGCAAGAACCGACAAGGACGACGACATGGCGAAGGTTGCGATTGTGGGCTGCGGAGCGATGGGCTCCGTCTATGCCGCGTTGATGACGGATGCCGGCCATGAGGTTCACGCCATCACGCTATGGCCCGACCACGCGGCGGCGATGGCCGCGAACGGTTTGCGCTGCGAAGGCATTAGCGGCGACCGCACCGTTCGCCTTCATGCATCGACGACGACGGACGGTGTCGGCATCTGCGATCTCGTCATCATCGCCACCAAGGCATTCGATGTCGAGGCGGCGGCCCGCGCCAGCCTTTCACTGATCGGCCCCGACACAGTGGTGCAATCGATTCAGAACGGACTCGGCTCGCCGGAGGTCGCCGCGCCGATCGTCGGCGCGGATCGACTGGCCGTCGGCGTGGTCGGCGGCTTCGGCGCATCGATGCGCGGCCCCGGTCATGTCCATCACAACGGCATGGAGATGATCCGCTTCGGCGCGTTTTCCGGGCTATCGCGCCGTTCCCTCGAAGCGTCAGCGGCGATCTGGGAATCCGCCGGCTTCAAGGTGATGTTGTTCGACGACATCAGGCGGATGGTTTGGGAAAAGCTGATCATGAATGTCACCTTTTCCGCCACCTGCTGCACCACCGGATTGACGATCGGCGAAGTGATGGATGATGCCGATGCGTGGCCAGTGGCGCGCGGCTGCGCCGAGGAAGCCGTCGCGGTCGCGGTCGCTTCCGGCATCAAGCTTGAGGTGGGCGATCCGATCGCGCATATCCGCAAGCTCGGCGGAAAAATCCCGCACGCCAAGCCGTCGATGCTGCTGGACTATGAGGCCGGGCGGCGGTGCGAGATCGACGCCATCAACGGATCGATTCCGCACCTTGGTCAACCGCTCGGGGTGCCCACGCCGGTCAACGATACGCTGGTGCGCGTCATCAGGGCACGCGAACGGGCTCTGATCAAGTCGCTTTGAGAGCCGTAATCTTGCGCAATTTCCTGCGGCGCCAGATCGCGCCGACAATCAGCACGACGATCACGCCGATCAGCGACATGACGAGTTCGCCGAGATCGGTCGATCCAACCGACTTGCCCACGAAGCCGAAGAGCGCCGATGATGCATCGAGCGTCAGGGTCAACTGCCCCTTGAACACATGATGCAGATAAGGCTCGACGGCGATATCGGTGGCGATGACATGGCCCGCGATCCAACCCAGTAACGCCGCGCCAGCCCACACTAGAACAGGCAGTCGATCCAGTACCGCCATGATCAAGGCGGCTCCGGCAATAATCAGCGGAATGCTGACGATTAGACCTAGTATCAGCAATGAAACGCTGCCGTCGGCAGCGGCGGCAATGGCGATGACGTTGTCGAGGCTCATCACCACGTCCGCCACCACGATCAGCCGCACCGCCTGCCAAAGATTGCTGGCGGCACCGACATCCTCATCCTCGTGATCGGGCACCAGCAACTTGGCGGCAATCACCAGCAACGCCAGTCCGCCGACCAGTTTCAGGTAGGGGATGGTCAGCAAGACGACGATGATGGTGGCAAACACCACGCGCAGCGCCACCGCCGCCCCCGCACCGAGGATCATGCCCAACTTGCGCTGCTGCTCCGGCAGGTTGCGACAAGCAAGTGCAATCACCAGCGCGTTGTCGCCGGAGAGCAGAATATCGATCCAGATGATCTTGAGAACGGAGAGCCAGTATTCGGGCCGGGCGAGGTTATGCTCGAACTCGGCGAACATCGTAGTGATGGTCGCCGGATCGAAAATTCCCCCGTCCATGGCACCGTGCTCCTGTCGTCAACCGGTCATGACGCTCCGTCTAGCGGCACGCGAACCGCCGGCCGACGTGTTTCAGCCAACGATCTCGTTGCCGGAGAAGAACTGCGCGATCTCGATCACCGCGGTTTCCGGCGCGTCGGAACCGTGTACCGAATTTTCGCCGATCGACTTGGCGTGAGCCTTGCGGATGGTGCCCTCGGCGGCCTTCGACGGGTCGGTGGCCCCCATCACGTCGCGATACTTCGCGATCGCGCCCTCACCTTCGAGCACCTGCACGACGACCGGCGCGGAAATCATGAAATCGACCAGTTCACCGAAGAACGGGCGTTCCTTGTGGACGGCATAGAACGTCTGGGCCTGTTCGCGCGTCATGCGAATCCGCTTCTGCGCGACGATCCGCAGTCCGGCCTTCTCGATCAGCGCATTGACAGCGCCGGTCAGATTGCGGGCGGTAGCGTCGGGCTTGATAATCGAAAAGGTGCGTTCAATCGCCATGTCTTCGTCCTTGCAACAACCATTGAGGGAGGTTGCCGGGCTTATATCGGCGCCGTCGCGCCCCGGCAAGGCGACATTTCCGGCCGAGGACCGCTTTAGTCGATCGCCCGTCGAAGAGGTTCAAGGACGAATACGGCTACGTGCGCGGGATCACATTCCACGATCGGCGGACTGAACAAGATCGAAAAGCGATGCGACCCAACCAGCAGACACGACGCTTTCGAGATCGTCTCGAACCCATCCACAGCGGATCGCGTCACACAGAGACAGGAGATGACCATGAAGAAGTTTGCACTCGCTTTCGCCGCCGTTGCTTCTCTCGGACTCGCCGCGCTCGCACCCAGCGCCGCGTCTGCCGGCGGGTTTCATCATCACGGCCACCACCACGGCTTCCACGGGCATTTCCATCACGGTTTCCATGGCGGTCCGCGGGTTTTCATCGGCGGCCCGGTCTATGCCGGCGGCTATGGATGCACGGTTCGTCGTCTGGTTCCGACACCTCACGGGCTGCGCTGGCGCTGGGTAAACCGCTGCTACTGAAGTCCGCGGTTAGCTGTGGAACTGCCCCGTTCGCCGCCCGCGACGGGGCTTTTTCACGCGATCCGGTTCCAAAAGACCTTGCCCTTTAGTCAATCTTTACTAAAGAACATCAATGCCTGGTCGGAGTGAAACCATCTCAACCTCCTGGCTTTATTCTTCCGTCTATTGAACGAAGTCGAGCGAATGGAACCAGAGATGGCGGAGCAATCGACCAACAGCCGAGATCGCCTCGATTACGCGACGAGCACATCGATCTGCCGGGCGATCGGAGAAAAGCTGGTTGGAACGGGACCTTCGGACGCCGCCGACCTCCCGCCCCAGTTCCAGTCTCTCCTCGCAGCGATGCAACGGCAGGAGGACCAGGAGCGTTTGGCCTCCGAACCGCCATCCCGGGTCACCCACCTGCGGTGAGCAGCTAAATCGCACCCGCATATCCTGACTTACGGACAATGCTTGCGTTCGGGCGCATCTTTGGTGAAAAGCCCC
The DNA here is from genome assembly GCA_017305555.1 of Hyphomicrobiales bacterium. GTDB lineage: Bacteria > Pseudomonadota > Alphaproteobacteria > Rhizobiales > Xanthobacteraceae > 62-47. The sequence goes on from JAFKKM010000025.1 coordinate 10,554, forward strand.
GATGCTTTCGCTTAACGACATCTCGGTTCGGATCGCCGGGCGCCTCCTGATCGACCACAGCACGGCACAGATCGTGCCGGGCTCGCGCGTCGGTTTCGTCGGCCGCAACGGCGTCGGCAAATCCACTTTGTTTCACGCCATCCGGGGCGAGTTGCCTTTGGAGAGCGGCAGCATCGCTGTCCCGCCCCGCTGGAGTATCGGCAGTCTCGCGCAGGAAGCTCCTGATGGGCCCGAGAGCCTGATCAACGTTGTGCTGAAAGCCGACCGTGAGCGCGACGCGCTGTTGCGCGAGGCTGAGACCGCCCACGATCCGCATCGGATCGCCGATATCCAGACCCGCCTCGCCGATATCGATGCCCATTCGGCCCCGGCGCGCGCGGCCGCCATCCTGAGCGGTCTCGGTTTCTCGACGGCGGATCAGGCCCGGTCATGTCAGGAGTTCTCTGGCGGGTGGCGGATGCGGGTGGCGCTCGCCGCCACGCTCTTTTCGGCGCCCGACTTGCTGCTGCTGGATGAGCCCACCAACTATCTCGATCTCGAGGGGACGCTGTGGCTTGAGGATCACCTCGCCAACTATCCACGCACGGTAATCGTGATCAGCCACGACCGCGACCTGCTCGACACCTCGGTCGATCAGATTCTGCACCTCGATCGCGGTAAGCTGTCGCTTTACAAGGGCACCTACTCGTCGTTTGAGGAACAGCGCGCGGCGCGCGAGATGCTCGATGCCAAGCACGCCAAGCGGCAGCAGGAACAACGAAAGCGACTTCAGGACTTCGTCGACCGCTTCAAGGCCAAGGCATCGAAGGCACGGCAGGCCCAGTCCCGCGTCAAGATGCTGGAGAGAATGAAGCCAGTGACCGCGCTGGTGACGCAGGACGTCCGCGAGATCACCTTCCCGACACCAGAGAAAACGCTGTCGCCGCCGATCATCGCGCTAGACGGCGTGACTGTCGGATACGATCCGGCGAAGCCGGTCCTCAACCGCGTCACGCTCCGCATCGACAATGACGACCGCATCGCGCTGCTCGGCGCTAACGGCAACGGCAAATCGACGCTGGTGAAATTGCTCGCCGGCAAGCTCGCGCCATTCTCGGGCAAGATCGTCCGCGCCGATAAGCTTTCAGTCGGATACTTCGCGCAGCATCAGACCGACGAACTCGACCTCACCGGCTCGCCCTACGATCACGTCCGCCGATTGATGCCGGAAGCCCCGGAATCCAAAGTCCGTGCTCGTGTCGGCGCCATCGGCTTTTCCGGCAAGGCCGGCGATACCACCGTCAGGAATCTGTCCGGCGGCGAAAAAGCGCGGCTGCTGCTCGGCCTTGCCACCTTCGCCGCCCCCAACATGATCATCCTCGACGAGCCGACCAACCATCTCGATATCGACAGCCGCGCCGCACTCGCCGAAGCCATCAATGAATTTCCCGGTGCGATCATCATGGTGTCGCACGATCGCTACCTGATCGAAGCCTGCGCCGATCAGTTGTGGGTGGTCGCCGACCGCACCGTCTCGCCTTATGACGACGATCTCGACAGCTACCGCCGCACGGTGCTGTCATCGCGTGGCGCGCAATCTGCGGCGCGCGACCGCGCCACCGATTCCCGCCCGCGAGAAAAAAATTCACGTCCGAAGGCGGAAAGGCGCACATCACCGAAACAGCGGGTGTCGGAAGCCGAGGCGGAAATCGCGCGCATCAGCGAAATCATCGCAAAGATCGATACCGCGCTGGCGATGCCGGACTTGTATCAACGCGATCCCAAGCAAGCCGCGCAGCTCGGCAAGGCACGCACCGGTGCGGCTGCCGCGCTTCAACGCGCGGAGGATGAATGGCTCGCGGCCAGCGCGGCGCTGGACGAGGAAGTCAGCTAAGTCAGGTGGGCATTTTTCCACACGCCTGCTCACGCAGGCCAGCGTCTAGCCGGTGTGCCGTTTGGATCTCGCGCGGGTCGGCCTGGCTGGCGCAGCTGGCTCCGGCAATCGCTCGATCGAAGTCAACCGGCCGGAGTTGAAGGTATAGATCCCGGCGCGAGGGCCCTTGGCGTAGGTCAGTACGGCGATCCGGGCACCGCCCGGTCCGGTGGAGAGATTGACGTTGTCGGGCGCGCCAGCACCGCGCGCCACGTCGCATTCCGTATGGCCCAGTGCGACGTGCCCGCCTTGCGCGGGCGGCGTGGCGCCCGGCCCCTCGGCCATGGCGCTGGCCTCGCTCGGCGGCGCCATGCCAGGACATTGACCGTCGGCACTGATGAGATCTTCAGCGGTGACCGGCTTTTCCGGAGTCAGCGGCGGCGTCTCGATGGAGACGTTTCTGTTCAAGCTTCGCCCGGCGCGTGAAAACCATTGGGCATCCTTGGACATCAGGTCGCTGGAAAAGACATCGGACATGCTGGCTCCCGAACAACCGGCCAGCAGTGGCGCAAGCAGCGCTGCGGCGAGCAAAACATTTCGGTGTGGAGAGCTATTTCGCACGTTCAATCCGGGTTCGAGCCTATCGGAATATCTCTGAGATCGTGTCCATCATTGATTTACGGCACGACCATGACAACCGAGGTTTCCGCGCCATTCAGGATGGCCGAAACCGCGTCTATCGTTAAATATTTAACAATATTATTCCCGCCGTTGCCAACGCCCCCGTTCATCGGCTTGCCAATAAGTCACCGCAAACCCTCGCGCCTTGCCGTCCTTCCAGGCGTTTCGCGCACCCGTGACGGCCTCATCGTCGTCACCATTGAACATCAACACGATACGCTCGTAGCTGGCGGCGTCGGCCGGCAAGGTCGCGCAATCAACCAAAAAACGAATATGCGCCTCGTTCGGATTGGTTTCCGCCGCGGCCACGACGACGGGCTGATCGTGGGCGTCAGCGGTGCGCCAAGTCGTATGCGGAAGGAATGAATCCTCCCGATAAGTCCACAGATGAGCGTCGAGCGTATCAGCCCGCTCCTCCGAGGCCGTCTGCACCACGGCGCGCCAGCCGCGTTGTAGAGACTTCTCAAGCAACGACGGCAACACGTTTTCAACGCTCATGTTTTGCAGATGGTAGAACAGGATCTCGGTCATCGCCTAGCTTCGTAATGCTCGGCCACCAGCCGCTCCAGCAGACGGACGCCGTAGCCGGAGCCCCAGCTCTGATTGATCTCGGTTTTCGGCGCACCCATCGCGGTGCCGGCGATATCGAGATGCGCCCAAGGCGTTCCATCGACGAACCTCTGGAGGAACTGCGCGGCGGTGATCGAGCCGCCGTGGCGACCGCCGGTGTTCTTCATGTCGGCGAACTGCGAGTCGATCAGCTTGTCGTATTCGGGTCCAAGCGGCATCCGCCACACCCGCTCGCCGGTCGCCTGCCCGACTCCGGCGAGCCGTTCAGCAAGCTGATCGTTGTTGGAGAACAGGCCCGCATATTCGGTGCCGAGCGCAACCATGATGGCGCCGGTCAGCGTCGCCAGATCGACCATGAACTGCGGCTTGAATTTCTTGGCGACGTACCAAAGCACATCGGCCAGCACGAGGCGGCCTTCGGCATCGGTGTTGATGATCTCAATGGTCTGGCCGGACATCGACGTCACGATGTCGCCGGGCCGCTGGGCATTTCCGTCCGGCATGTTTTCGACGATACCGATCGCGCCCACGACATTGACCTTGGCCTTGCGGGCCGCGAGCGCGTGCATCAGGCCGACGACGCAAGCGGCGCCGCCCATATCGCCTTTCATCTCTTCCATGTTGCCGGCCGGTTTGATCGAAATGCCGCCGGTATCGAAGCAGACGCCCTTGCCGACGAAAGCAACCGGCGCATCGCCGCGCTTGCCGCCATTCCAGCGCATGATCACGGTCCGACTGGGCTGGGTCGACCCCTGCCCGACACCGAGCAGCGCGCCCATTTTCAGCTTGGCCATCGCCTTGACGTCGAGCACCTCGACGCTGACGCCGAGTTTGCGGAGCAGACTGGCGCGCCGGGCGAACTCGATCGGGAAAAGGACATTCGGCGGTTCATTGACCAATTCGCGCGCCAGCAACACGCCATCGCCGATATGGCTCTGGGGCCCGAACGCCTTGCGCGTCGCGGCGACATCATTCACGGCAATGGCGATTTCGGTTCGCGCCGCGCCGTTGTCGTCATCTTTCTTTTTGGTCTTGTAGCGATCGAACTTATAGGCGCGCAGCTGCATTCCCAACGCCACCGATGCGGCTTGAGCCGGCGTCATCGCGGATGTCGGCAATTCGGCGACAACCGTTGCCACGCGGTTGCCCGTCCCGATCTTGCCCGCGGCAACGCCACCAAGTTTCAGAAAATCCCGCTCGGCGAGCGCGCTCACCTTGCCGACCCCGATCACAATCAATCGATCAGCGCGCAATCCCTCCGGCGCGAGGATATCGAGAACCGCCCCCGACTTTCCCTTGAAACGGTTGGCGGCGGCTGCGCGTTTGACAAGCTCGGTCGCACTGCCCAGCACCTTTCGGGTCGCGGCCCCGAGCTTCAGTGCATCGTCGCAGAAAACCACTAGCGGACCGCGCACGGCCGTTGAAAACGAAACGAAACCGAACTTGACGGCGTCGGGCATGAACGATCCTCCATTCAATCGAATGCGCCAGCGCCGCCCAGCGGCGATGACGCACGGTCGCTGACAGTTCTTTGGTTGCGGCAACCGATCCGTCAAGCCAATTCGCGTCGACGACCCAACCCGAAACGACTGACACACGCACCATCACGGTCTGGCGGGCAAACGCATTATCGACGTCTTGTTAACGATACCCGGGGTGCGCCACGGCACAGCCATTTTGTTGCCCGATCAGGGCGGTGTTATCCGGCCCAATTCTTGGTAATGTCCGGAGTTCAGCGACGGCCCACGGGGAGATTCCTTGCGAATCTGGGTTAGGTTGCGTTTTTGAGTTACGAGACGGGGACGGCACTACCCGATGGGGTCAATCGACAAGTACATCGTCCGGACGACGCTTGCATCGTTCGCGGTGGTCCTGATCAGCCTGACCGGCGTGATCTGGATCACCCAGGCGTTGCGTGGCATCGACCTGATGACGAGTCAGGGTCAGACCATCATGACCTTCCTCGGAATCACCAGCCTGGTGATTCCGGCGCTGGTGCTGATCATCGCTCCGATCGCATTGATGATCGCCGTGTCCCATACCCTCAACAAGCTGGCCACCGACTCTGAAATCATCGTGATGAATGCCGCCGGATTGTCGCCGATCCGTCTGTTCCGGCCATTCCTGATCGCGACGGCGCTGGTCGCGCTCCTCGTCGCCTTTATTGCGGCCTACCTCGCACCGGACGGAATGCGGCGGATCAAGCAATGGGACGCTGAAATCACCGCCGACGTCCTCGCCAATATCCTGCAGCCGGGCCGCTTCTCGCAACTCGAGCAGAACCTCACCATCCGAATCCGCGAGCGGCTTCCCGGTGGCGTGCTGGCAGGCGTTTTCGTCGACGACCGCCGCGACCCCAAGGAACGCGTCAGCATCATGGCGGAACGCGGCACCGTGCTGAAAAACGAGCGTGGCTCGTTTCTGGTTTTGCAGGACGGGCATCTTGAACGGTTCGAAGCCAACAAACGCGATCCGATCCTGGTCTCGTTCGACCGCTACGCTTTCGACATGTCGAAGTTTTCCAATCGCGGCGGCGCCGTCACTTACGGCATCCGGGAACGGTATCTCTGGGAACTGATCTCACCGGATCCCAACGATCCGATGTACAAGCAACTACCCGGGCAGTTCTTCGCCGACCTGCACGACCGTCTCATGTCGCCAATCTATCCGTTCGCCTTCGCGGCCTTGACCTTCGCATTTCTCGGCACGCCGCGGACCACGCGGCAAAGCCGCAATTTCTCGATCACGGCATCAATTCTTGCCGTTTTCGGGATCCGGATGGTTGGCTTCGCCTGTTCTGTCATGGCCGTGAAATCGCCGGTGGCCGCGCTGTTTCAGTATCTCATGCTGGTTGCGGCAATTGGCTGTAGCATCTGGATCATCCTCAGAGGCGTCGTCATCGAACCGCCGGCGGCCGTGATGGAAGCCATCAACCGATCCAACGCGCGGCTGCTCCGCCTGTTGGGACGCCCGGTGACATCATGAGCATGTTGATCAACACGCTGGGACGATACTTTGCCGGCCGTTTTCTGGTCTCGGCCGTCGGCGTGTTCGCCAGCATCTTCGTGCTGCTGGTGTTGGTGGACTACATCGAGATGGTGCGGCGGACCTCCAGTCTCGTCAATGCATCGGCCGTCATGGTTGCGGAAACCTCGCTGTTCCGCGTTCCCCAGCTTTTGGAAAAACTGACGCCCTTCTGCGTCCTGATCGGCGCCATGACTTGCTATCTGGCCCTGTCGCGTCGCCTTGAGCTGGTGGTGGCGCGCGCGGCGGGTGTCTCCGCTTGGCAATTCATCTCCCCGGCCCTGGCGAGCGCATTGGTGTTGGGGATCATCGCGACCACTCTCTACAATCCGATGTCGGCCGATCTGCGCGAACGGTCGAAACAATTGGAAGCCGAGCTGTTCGGCAGCGCGCCGGGAGGCGGCCTGCAGGAAGCGACCGGCTTCTGGATCAATCAGGTCAACAGCGAAGGTCAGGCCATCATCAATGCGGCCCGCAGCGAGCACCAGGGCTTGCGGCTCACCGGGCTGACCGTCTTCCGCTTCAACAATGCGAACCAGTTCATCGAGCGGATCGAGGCGCGCGAAGCCACCCTGGAAAAGGGGCGATGGGTCTTCAAGACGGTACGTCGGTACTTCCTTGATTCTCCCCCGGTGCTCCAGGATACGCTCGATCTCGCGACCAGTTTGACCCCGACGCAGGTTCGGAACAGTTTTTCCACCCCTGAAACTGTGTCATTTTGGCAACTGCCGTCGTACATCAAATCGTCCGAAAGCTCCGGATTGGCCAGCGCGGGCTACCGATTGCAGTATCATAAACTTGTGGCACAGCCGTTTCTGCTGATAGCCATGGTGTTATTGGCCGCTTCCGTCAGTCTGCGGTTTTTTCGCTTCGGCGGAGTGCAGAAGATGGTTTTGAGTGGCGTGGGTTCGGGCTTTCTGCTCTATGTGTTGTCCAAGGTAACTGAAGATTTGAGCAAGGCCGAATTGATGCATCCAATCGCTGCCGCATGGCTACCCGTTTGTGTGGGTGGCCTAACCGGCTTTCTGGCCTTGCTGTATCAGGAGGACGGGTAGTGGCCAACGTCGCCACCCGCCAGGGACATTTGACTGCCGCAATGCGACGCGCCCGGCCGCACCGCAACCGTAGAGGTTTGTCCGCATGGATGGTCGTTCTGGGCCTGGTTTCCGGCAGCGCGATGCTGTTGGCGACCGGAACGCCGGCGGCTGCGCAGGGCTTCACCTACAACACACCTCACACCCGCCCCGTCCCGCCGCCCCCGCCGGCGAGCAGCAACGGGCAGATGCTCGTGCAGGCTGCCGAGGTCGACTACAACTACAACGACTCGCAGGTGTCGGCGGTCGGTAATGTGCAGATTTTCTACAACGGCTCGTCGCTGGAAGCCGACAAGGTCATCTACGACCAGAAGTCGAAGCGGCTGCACGCGGAAGGCAACGTCAGGCTCACCGACGTCGACGGCAAGATCACCTACGCCAACATCCTCGATCTGAGCGACGATTATCGCGACGGCTTCGTCGATTCTCTTCGCGTCGACACTGCCGACCAGACCCGGATGGCCGCGACCCGCGCCGATCGCACCAAGGGCAACTACACCGTATTCCAGAACGGTGTTTACACGGCCTGCGCCGCGTGCCGGGACAATCCGAAAAAGCCGCCGCTGTGGCAGGTCAAGGGTGCCCGGATCATCCACGACCAGACCGACAAGACGCTCTATTTCGAGGACGCCAAGCTTGAATTCTTTGGCGTGCCGATTGCCTATCTGCCATACTTCTCGACCCCGGACCCGACCGTGAAGCGCAAGACCGGCTTCCTGATGCCGGGCTTCTCGAATACGACTGAAACTGGCTACGGCGTCAGCATTCCGTTCTACTGGGCCATTGCGCCGGACATGGACGCGACATTCGCGCCGCGATTCACCACGCGCCAGGGCGTGTTGATGCAAGCTGAATTCCAGCAGCGGCTGATCGACGGCGCTTATCGCATTCGCGCCTATGGGATCAGTCAGGAAGATCCGAAAGCATTCGCCGGGCGACCGGGCGATCGAGATCTTCGCAGCGGTATCGAAACCAAGGGTCAGTTCGCGATCAACGACCGCTGGACGTGGGGTTGGGACGGCGTCGCCCTGTCGGACTATGCATTCCTGAGCGATTATCGGCTATCGCAGTATGCCGACCCGATGGCATCTTTCCTCAGCCTGCCGACCGAGGCGATTTCGCAGCTTTATCTCACCGGCGTCGGCAATCGCAGCTACTTCGACGCGCGTGCGATCTATTATCTCAGCCTCTCCGGCAATCAGTCGCAGGTGCCGATCGTCGCGCCTGTGATCGACTATTCCAACGTCTTCAATCGTCCGATCCTCGGTGGCGAGGTCAGCTACAAGACCAATTTCACCAGCTTGACGCGCGACGTGGCGGCGTTCGATTCGCTGACAAATCCCGCGGGACCACGAATGACCGACATCGCATCATGCATGTCGGCCACGAGCGTCCTGCAAACGGCTGATCCGGCCGCCAAGTTGCGCGACGCGTGTTTGCTGCGCGGAATGCCCGGCACCTATTCCCGTTTGAGCGCCGAAGCTCAGTGGCGACGCTCATATACCGATCCTATCGGCCAGATCTGGACGCCGTTCGCCTCGATCCGAGCCGACGCGATCAACGCCTCCATCACCAATCAGCCCGGCGTGTCCAATTTCCTGCCAACCGGCGACGTCAACGACGTGCGGTGGATGCCGACTGTCGGCTTCGAATACCGTTATCCCTTCATCAACGTCCAGCCGTGGGGCACTACCATCATCGAGCCGATCGCTCAGGTGATTGCGCGCCCGAATGAACAGTACGCCGGCCGGCTGCCGAACGAAGACGCGCAAAGCATGATCTTCGATACCAGCAACTTGTTCAGTGTCGACAAGTTCTCCGGTTATGACCGTGTCGAAGGCGGCGGTCGCGCCAATGTCGGTATCCAGGCGACCACGCAGTTCGATCATGGCGGCACCGTAAAGGCGATGTTCGGGCAGTCCTACCACCTGTTCGGCATGAATTCGTTCGCGGTTGCCGATGCCACCAACACGGCCGTCGATTCCGGCCTGCAAAAGCCGGTGTCGGACTACGTCGCCAGCATCGCTTATGCGCCCAACAGCACTTATTCGTTCAGTTCACGCGCCCGGTTCGACGAAGCAACTGGCGCCGTTCAACGGCTCGAAGTCGAGGGCCGCGCCAGCTTTAATCGGTGGTCGGTCAGCGTGATGTACGGTGACTACGCGGCGCAGCCTGACCTCGGCTACCTGACCCGGCGCTCTGGCATTCTGGGTAGCGGCTCGATCAAGCTCGCATCCAACTGGGTGGCAACCGGTGCGGCCCGCTTCAATCTGGAAAGCAACGCGATCGACACTTATGCCGTGGGCTTCGGTTATGTTGACGACTGCTTCATTCTCGGCGTCAACTACATCACCAATTACTCGTATTCGTCCTATACGAGCGGCCTCGCGCCACAGCTTAGCCACGCTATCATGCTGCAACTCGGATTGCGCACCTTGGGCCAGACGTCAGCCGGCTCCAATGGCAGCGGTGTCTATTGATCACGCAGCGCGCGTGAAGTTCGCCGCCCTGTAACCCGTGGACCAACATTCCAGCTCGAAAGCTCGTCAACTCGGAACATGATGACTTTTTCGCTTCGTCTGACACTCTCGTCGGCTCTGATCTCCATCGCTGCCCTCTCGGCAACCGCCGGCGCAACGCCGGCGCGTGCCCAATCTGTCGCAGCAATGGTCAATGGCGAGCCGATCACCAATTTTGATATCGACCAGCGTATGCGCTTGATGGCGCTGTCGAACCAAAAAGGCAGCCGCAAGCAAGTCCTCGAGGACTTGATTGACGAGAAGGTCAAGATCAAGGAAGCCAAGAAGTACGGCGTCAATCCCACCGCCGCCGATATCGACTCATCTTACGCGTCGATGAGCCAGCGAATGCGCCTCTCGCCCGAGCAGCTCACCAAGACGCTGGCAGGCAGGGGTATCCGCCCGGAAACATTACGCGAGCGGATCAGGGCGGACATGGTCTGGAGCAGCTTGGTACGCGGGCGCTTCAAGGACAGCCTCATGGTTACGGATAAGGCCGTTCGCACTGCGTCCGGCGACCTGTCCGACGGGAAAAGCGACAGCAACAATTTTGAATATCAGATGCGCCCCATCGTGCTGGTGGTGCCCCGCGGCTCATCGGCCGCGACGATCGAAATGCGTCGCAAGGAAGCCGAGACGCTGCGAAGCCGGGTGCAAAGCTGCGATGATGCCAACACGCTGTTTCGTTCGATGCGCAATGCGACGATCCGCGACACGGTGGTCAAAACCTCGGCCGACCTACCGCAAGCGCTTCGCGAATTGCTGGATAAGACGCCCGTTGGCCACCTGACCGCTCCTGAGGTGACACGCCAAGGCATCGAGATGGTCGCGTTGTGCGAGCGCAAGCCCACCAGCGGCGACACGCCGGAACAGCGCAAGATCCGCGAGAAACTTTACACGCAAAAATATGAGGCAAGGTCGAAGTCCTATCTACAGGACATTCGCAAGGCCGCGATGATCGAGTATCGATAGAACGTCATACCGAAAAATCGGAAGCGATTGCGCTCCGTCACTTTTCGGGCGGGCGTAATGATCAGAACCATCTTGATCGGGCGACATCTGTAAACAGGCAATGCAGTCATGGCCTGCTCTTGCGATAACGACTGTCGGATGGGCCAACGGGCTGCGGATCAATGCAGAAACCTCTCGCACTGACCATAGGCGAGCCGGCAGGGATCGGCCCCGACATCACGATCGCGGCTTGGCAACGCCGCGTCGAAAATCAGCTTCCGCCGTTCTATCTACTCGGTAATGCCGAATTAATTCGCCGGCGCGCGCACTCTCTTGGCGTCGATATCGTCGTCGCCGAAGTTGAGCCACGGGACGCGGCGGACACCTTCGCGCGCGCCCTGCCTGTCGTGAATATCGGCGAAGCCCTCACCGCCAAACCCGGGCAGCCGGACGCGAGCAGCGCTCCCGTCGCCATCGCGGCCATTCGCCGCGCCGTTGCCGACGTCGCCGCCGGCCGCGCTGCCGCTGTCGTGACCAATCCGATCGCCAAGAGTGTGTTGTACGACGCCGGCTTCACGCATCCCGGCCACACCGAGTTTCTCGCCGAACTCGCGACGCGGGATGAAAAAACACCGCTGCCGGTGATGTTGCTGTGGTCCCCCACGCTCGCCGTGGTACCGGTCACGATTCACGTCCCACTGCGCGAAGCGATCACACAATTAACCAGCGAACTCATCGTCACCACGTCGCGCATCCTCGTCGCCGACTTGATACGGCGCTTCGGAGTTGCGCGACCGCGCCTGGCGATTGCCGGCCTCAATCCACATGCCGGCGAAAACGGTTCGCTCGGACACGAAGATCAGGCTATCGTTGCACCAGCGGTCGCGACCCTGCGTGCCGAAGGCATCGACGCGCGCGGCCCGCTCCCGGCCGACACCATGTTCCACGCCGCCGCGCGCCAGACTTACGACTGCGCGGTCTGCATGTATCACGATCAGGCGTTGATCCCGATCAAGACGCTGGCGTTCGACGATGGCGTCAACGTCACGCTCGGCCTGCCCTTCATCCGCACCTCGCCTGACCACGGCACGGCCTTCGATATCGCCGGGACCGGGCGCGCCAATCCGTCCAGCCTGATCGCCGCGCTCCGACTCGCAGCCCGTATGGCAGCGTCGCAGGGATGACCGCAATCGACGATCTGCCGCCGCTGCGTGACGTCATCAAGCGTCATCAACTGTCCGCGCGAAAATCGCTCGGCCAGAACTTTCTGCTCGACTTGAACCTCACGGCAAGGATCGCGCGCGCAGCCGGCCCGCTTGAGCAATCGACCGTCATCGAGATCGGTCCCGGACCTGGCGGGCTTACCCGCGCCCTGCTCGCGGTCGGCGCCCGACGTGTCATCGCCATCGAGCGCGACGAGCGCGCCCTGGGGCCACTGGAGGAAATCGCTGCACGCTATCCGGGGCGCCTGGAGATCGTCTGCGCCGATGCCATGACCTTCGATCCACGCCCGCTGCTCGGCGGCGAGTCCGCGAAAATCGTTGCCAACCTGCCCTATAACATCGCCACGGCGCTCTTGGTCGGTTGGCTGTCGGTCGAGCCGTGGCCGCCATGGTACGACACGATGGTGCTGATGTTTCAGCGCGAGGTCGCCGAGCGTATCGTCGCGCGCGATAACGAGGACGCTTACGGACGACTGGCGGTGCTCGCCAACTGGCGTGCGGAAACCAAGATCCTGTTCGATATCTCTCGTGCGGCATTTGTCCCGCCGCCGAAAGTGACCTCATCGGTGGTGCGGCTGCTGCCGCGCCCTGCTCCCATGCCATGCGACCGCAAGGCGCTGGAGCAGGTCGCAGCGGCTGCTTTCGGCCAGCGTCGCAAGATGATCCGGCAGAGCCTAAAATCGCTCGGCGTCGCCCCTGAGCGGCTTGCAGCTGCGGCCGCCATCGATCCCACGCAGCGCGCTGAAACAATTCCATTGGCAGGCTTTGTTGCCATGGCGCGCGAATTGGCCAATATACGGGCCGAAAATTCCCAATCAGTCTGAGGAGAACACGTAAATGGCGCAGATGTTTCGTCAATCACTGGTCAAGTTCGATGCGCCGTTGTGCGAAACCATCGTAGACACGCCGAAGCCGCAAGGCCGCGAGGTCCTGGTCCGCATCGAGCGTTGCGGGCTCTGCCATTCCGACCTGCATATCCAGGACGGCTATGCCGACCTCGGCAACGGCAAGCGGCTCGACACCACGCGCGGCATGACGCTGCCGTTCACGCTCGGTCACGAGATCGCCGGTGTGGTGGATGAAGTCGGCCCGGATGCGCCGCGCGATCTGATCGGGAAGAAGTATGCCGTCTTCCCGTGGATCGGCTGCGGCAAGTGCCAGGACTGCCTCAACGGCGACGAGAACCTTTGCGCCAGGCATCGCTTCATGGGCGTCTCCATCGACGGTGGCTTTGCGACCCACGTTCTGGTGCCGGACGCGAAATACCTGCTCGAATACGATCCCCTGCCGATCAATCTGGCGGCAACGCTGATGTGCTCGGGCGTCACCGCTTATGGCGCCCTGAAGCGACTGGTCGATCGTCCGCGCCAGCGCAACCTGCTGCTGATCGGCCTCGGCGGCGTCGGCATGATGGGCCTCGCTTTCGCAAAGGCCATGTTCAAACAGGACATCGCCGTCGCGGATTTGAGCCCTGCCGCGCGGGAAACCGCGCTCAAGAACGGCGCTTCCGTCGCCTACGATCCCTCCGAACCTGACGTGGTCAAACGGATGCTCAAGGAGAGCGGTGGCGGCTTCGATGGCGTGGTCGATTTCGCCGGCAACGAGAAGTCGATGGGCTTTGCCGTCTCCACCGTCGCCCGTGGTGGCAAGATCGTGGTGTCGGGATTGATGGGCGGGAATTTCAGCCTGCCGATGGTGCAGTGGATCTACAAGCGCATGACCATCGAAGGCTTCATGGTCGGCACCCTGGCGGAAGGCAAGGAACTGCTGGCACTCGCACGCGCCGGGAAAATCCAGCCGCCGCCGATCAAGGAGGAGCCGATGCGCGATGTCCAGAAATGGAGCGACGAACTGCGCGCCGGTAAGGTGGTCGGCCGCATCATGCTCTGCAATTGAGCGAAGAGCCTGCTCTATCAACTGAGAGATATGGCGGCGAGGTGCAGCCTCGCCGCCGCTGCATTTTCGAACCCGCATACAGCGAACTGATACGGATCGCGATTGAGCGCGTTCCAACGGAAAAAATCAGCGAATAGGTCTTATCGCTCGAGTTGCTTTTGCAACTCGCGGACAAACGCCGTCAGACCCGTGCGGCGTTCGCGCTTGAGCCGCTCAGCCTTGAGGATCGACTGCACTTCGGCGAACGCCTGTTCGACCTGGTAGTTGACGACAATATAGTCGTATTCGGCCCAATGGCTCATTTCGTGTGCCGCGCGGCTCATGCGTCCGCGAATGACCTCATCGGAATCCTGCGCGCGCGTATGCAAGCGCTTTTCCAGATCCTGCGCCGAGGGCGGCAAAATGAAAACGCTGACGACGTCCTTGCCCGCTTTCTCGCGAAGCTGTTGTGTGCCCTGCCAATCGATATCGAACAGCACATCTTGCCCGCTTGCCAACGCAGTTTCGACCGGTGCACGCGGCGTGCCGTATCCATTGTCGAAAACGGTCGCCCATTCCAGTAGCTCGCCATCGTGAGCCATTTGCTGAAAGCGAGGCTGATCGACAAAATAATAGTCATGCCCATCGCGCTCGCCTGGCCGCATCGGCCGTGTGGTCACGGAGACCGACATACGTAGGCCGGCGACGCGCTCGATCAACAGCCGCGATAACGTGGTTTTGCCGGCTCCCGACGGCGACGACAACACGAACATCAAGCCCCGCCGCTCGACGCCATCCGCTCCGTGATCACCAGCCCCCGCCATGTGTCACTCCAGATTCTGCACTTGTTCGCGGAATTGTTCGACGACGTTCTTCATCTCCAACCCGGTGTTGGTTAATTCCAGATCGTTGGATTTCGAACAGCAGGTGTTGACCTCGCGGTTGAATTCCTGCGCCAGGAAATCGAGCCGGCGGCCGACTGCGCCACCTTTGCCCAGGAGGGCGCGGGCCTGCGACAGATGCGAGGCGATGCGGTCGAGTTCCTCGCGGATATCGGCCTTGGTGGCCATCAACAGAGCTTCCTGATTGAGTCGATCGGAATCGAAACGATCCGAGGACTCGATAAGCGCGGCGATCTGCTCGGCAAGCCGCGCGCGAATGGCTTCGGGCTGTCGCCCCGGCGCTTTCTCGGCCTGTTCCGCAAGCTGCTCGATCTGATCCAGCCGCTGCTTCAGGATATCGCCCAGCGTCGCGCCCTCGCGCTTGCGCATATCGATCAAGCTGGTAAGCGCGTCCTCGAACGCCGCAGCCACCGCAATGCGTGCGGCTTGCTCCTCGGCTTCATCCGCTTCCGACTCCGCTACCTCGATTACGCCCTTGATCGACAGCAAGCCGTCGATACTCGGCGCAACCGCGTCGATGCGGGCCGCGAGCTGTCCGGCGATCTTGACCACTGCCGCGAGAACGTCTTCGTTGATGCGGATATTTGAGGCGGCGCTGGATCGCTTGATGTTCAGATTGGCGTAGACCGTGCCGCGCGACAGCAATTCGGTTGCACGCTTGCGGGCGGTCAATTCGACATCGTCCCAACCCGGCGGCAGACGCATCCGGAAGTCGAAGCCCTTGGCGTTGACTGATTTCAGTTCCCACTCGAACGTATAGGGTCCGCTCGTGCCGTGGCTTCGCGCAAAGCCGGTCATGCTCGACAGCGCCATCGCGTCACTTGCTCCAATCTGAAAATGAGGAATCCCGACCAGCGGTTGCGGCACTATAGCGTTTTCCCGCAGGCTGGATACCGGTTCACGTCAAGAAATCGCTCTCAACAAAACGGCCGGATTGGTCCGTCCGACGCGAACCGCCTGCGCGATGCCGCCCAGCGTGATCGGGACCGGCGGCACCGCCGACGGACCGGGCCGGAACGATGGCGAAATGCTATCGGCGTTCGGAACGCGCCGGCCTGTGAGAGGATTTCTGCGCCGCGCCCTTCGCCTTCGCTGCGGGATTCGGCGCAGCATTCGGTTGCTCCGGCGCAGCCTTGGTCTCGTCGCCTGCGTTGGGCGCAGCCGATCCGGTCGGCGCTTCCTCTGGGGGCTCGACGGTATCGTTCTGGATCTGCTTTTCCAGAGTTCGCAGCTTGGCCACGTTCTTCTGATGCTGCTCGTAGGTTTCGGTGAAGCTATGTCCGCCGGTGCCGTCAGCCACGAAGAACAGGTCACGCGTTCTCGCCGGGTTCGCGGTGGCTTCAAGCGAAGCGCGACCCGGATTGGCGATCGGTCCCGGCGGCAGCCCCTCGACGACATAGGTGTTGTAGGGCGATGGCTGCTGGATCTCGCTGCGCTTGATCGGACGACCGAGAGTCCCCTTGCCGCCGACCAGTCCGTAGATGATCGTCGGATCGGACTGCAACTTCATCTTCTTCTGCAACCGATTGATGAACACGGCCGCCACCCGGCTGCGCTCGTCCGGCTTGCTGGTTTCCTTCTCGACGATCGAGGCCAGCGTCACGAGCTGCTCGGGTGTTTTCAACGGCAGATCACGATTGCGGCGCTCCCAGACGTCGGCGAGAACGCGACGTTGTGCCTGCTGCATTCGCGCAATCACCTGCTCGCGCTGCGCGCCGCGTGGGAATTTATAGGTTTCAGGCAACAACGAGCCTTCGCTGGGGATGGCGTGGATCGTACCGGAGAAAATGTCGTTGTCGGTGATCCGGGTCACGATCTGCTCGGAGGTCAACCCTTCCGGAATGGTGATCGAATGCTGCACCACCTTGCCTTCGACAATGGTGCCGATCACTTCACGCAGGCTGGCGTTCTTCGCGAACAGATATTCACCAGGCTTGAGATCTGAGCGCGCCTTCAAGGCGAACACGCTGCCGATGAAGGCCCATCGATTGTTATCGATGACGCCTTCGCGTTGCAAAATGTCGGCGATATCGGACATGCCAGATCGCTGTGGAATATTGACCACCTTGTCCTGCTCGAGCGGTCCGGCGGCTTCGATCTTCTGCTTGCCGTAGACATACAATCCACCGCCGCCGATCATGGCCAGCAGCAGGATCGTAATGATTGCGTTGCCGACCACGACGAACGGATTGCGCGCACGGTCGGAACGCTTGGGCGGCGGCGGAAGTTGCTCCGGCTCCAGCGCGGCACGCGGACTGCGCGGTGAAATGGGTGATCTCTCACTCATGCAAGATGGTATCCCGTCTGCTCGATCATGACCTCATACCCATCGTCAGCATTAAAGCATATCGCCGAAAAGTGCGAAGTGGATTTCGGATCGCGGCATTCCTGCATCTGGAAAACACGCCATTATCCCGTGTTGATTCGATCTAGACGATCGCCACCGTCATCTCGTCGCGATAGACCGCCGGATCGGTCACGCATCGCAACGCAACGAGGTTCACAAAGTCTCTGTGAACGCGAATAGACGGCGCGACAGGATTCAGGGCTGAATACGGCGAAACGGAGGAACGTGCCTCCGGCAGCGATCAATTCGTCACGCGTCGCACAACGACCGACGCATTTGTGCCGCCGAAGCCGAACGAATTCGACAATGCGACATTGATCTCCCGCGCTCGCGCCGTCTTGGGAACGAGATCGATCGGAGTTTCGACCGACGGGGAATCGAGATTGATGGTCGGCGGTGCGACATTGTCGCGGATCGCCAGAATGGAGAAGATCGCCTCGATCGCACCGGCGGCACCAAGCAGATGCCCGGTCGAGGATTTGGTCGACGACATCGACACCTTGGATGCCGCATTACCGAGCAGCCGCTGCGCCGCGCCCAATTCGATCTCGTCGCCGAGCGGCGTCGAGGTCCCGTGCGCGTTGATGTAATCGATATCGGCCGGCTCGATGCCGGCGCGCTTCAGCGCCGCGCTCATGCAACGGAAACCGCCGTCGCCATCCGGCGCTGGTGCCGTGATATGATAGGCGTCGCCCGACAGGCCGTAGCCGATGATCTCGGCATAAATCTTCGCGCCGCGCTTTTTGGCGTGTTCGTATTCTTCCAGCACGACGACGCCCGCGCCCTCGCCCATGACGAAACCGTCACGATCCTTGTCGTAAGGACGCGACGCTTTCTCTGGCGTCTCGTTGAAGCCGCTCGACAGCGCGCGCAAGGCGCAGAATCCGGCCATTGCGAGCCGGCAGATCGGCGATTCGGTGCCGCCGGCCACCATGACATCGGCATCGCCGAGCATGATCAGACGACTGGCATCGCCGATGGCGTGTGCGCCCGTCGAACATGCCGTCACCACCGAATGGTTCGGACCCTTCAGGCCGTGCTCAATGGAAACATAGCCGGACGCCAGATTGATCAGACGGCCCGGGATGAAGAATGGCGACAGCTTGCGCGGTCCCCGCTCCTTCACAAGGATGGCAGCATCCGCGATGCCGGACAGGCCGCCGATTCCGGAGCCGATCAAGGTCCCGGTCGCGCAGCGATCTTCTTCCGTTGTCGGATGCCAGTTGGCGTCGTCCAAAGCCTGACGCGCCGCGGCCATCGCGAAGACGACGAAGTCATCGACCTTGCGCTGGTCCTTGGGCTCCATCCACTGATCGGCATTGAATGTGCCGTTGGTGCCATCGCCGCGCGGAATCATGCAGGCGATATGGCTGGGGAGATCGGATACCTCGAACGTGTCGATCTTTCTGGCGCCGCTTTCACCGTTGAGAATGCGTTTCCAGGTCGGCTCGACGCCACAGCCAAGCGGCGTAACCATGCCCAGGCCGGTGACGACAACACGCCTCATATCCAGCACTCCCGTCGATGGATGGTCGCGGACCAACAGCAAGAAGCCGGTGGACCGTGCGATCACGACCCGTCCGGCTTCATCGACACCCCGAAGGTGTGTTAGCTTTTCGCGTTCTTTTCGAGGAACTTGGTGGCATCGCCGACGGTGAGGATGGTTTCCGCCGCATCGTCGGGAATTTCGCAGCCGAATTCTTCCTCGAACGCCATCACCAGTTCGACCGTATCGAGGCTGTCAGCGCCGAGGTCATCGATGAAGCTCGCGTTGTCGACCACCTTCTCGGGCTCAACACCAAGGTGTTCCACCACGATCTTCTTAACCCGCTCGCCAATCTCGCTCATCGTTCAACCTCGTGCTTGTTCAATTGGACTCGACCGTTGGACGATACGAGCCGTCGTGGTGCTTAACTAGTTAGATCCCGTCGTAGCTGCGCTCTGTTGCAATCGCTCCGTCGCAACCCACGGAGACCTGGCGAACGACGTCAGGTCCGGCAACGCCAATATACATGGTTTCGGAATCCTGCAATGGCTTCTTTGCCTACCCATCGGGGTCCGGTTACCATACTTCCCCAGCCTTGACTATACGGCCCGGGATGCGGTCCCCAGTCGCCCTGACAGGCCCGCAAAATACCTCAAATCATTGCCATTCCGCCGTTGACGTGAATGGTTTGGCCCGTGACGTAGGCGGCCTCATTCGAACTCAGATAGACCGCGGCAGCGGCGATGTCGTCCGGCGAACCAAGTCGGCCGGCGGGAACCTTGGTCAGGATCGTCTCGCGCTGCTTGTCGTTGAGCACGTCGGTCATCGGAGTTGCGATGAATCCCGGCGCGATGCAGTTCGCGGTGACATTACGACGCGCATATTCGGCACCCAGCGTCTTGATCATGCCGATCAGACCGGCTTTCGAGGCGGTATAATTGCCCTGCCCCGGATTGCCGGTGACGCCGACCACCGAAGTGATCGCAATGATGCGCCCGAAGCGCTTGCGCATCATCAATTTGGTCGCGGCGCGGGTCAGGCGGAAGGTCGCAGTGAGATTGACCTTGATGACATCATCCCAGTCCTCGTCGCGTAGTTGCACGAACAGATTGTCGCGGGTGATGCCGGCGTTGCAGATGAGAATGTCGACTTGTCCCATCGCCTTCTCGGCGGCGGGAATCAGCGCCTCCACATCGGCGGTATCGGCCAGATTGCACGGCAGGACATGGCTGCGCTCACCGAGTTCGCCGGCCAGCTTTTCGAGCTGCTCGCGCCGTGTTCCGGACACCGCCACTGTCGCGCCCTGCGCGTAGAGGGCCTTGGCGATTGCGCCCCCGATGCCACCGCTCGCGCCGGTGACAAGCGCGGTTCTGCCAGTCAGATCGAACATCGAATTCTCCTTCGCGCGGCGTTGCCGCTCAATTTAGGCGGGACGCGCCGCAGCCAATGCATCCTTGGCGGCCGCGATATCGTTGCGGCCGCCGACCGCGACACCGACGGCGCCATCGGCAATCCGCTTGACCAGCCCACTCAGCACCTTGCCGGCGCCAATCTCAAGGAAATGCGTCACGCCTTGCGACGCCATATAAGCAACCGATTCCCGCCAGCGCACGGTGCCGGTGACCTGCTCGACGAGCCGCTTGCGAATCTCTTCCGGATCGGAAATCGGCGCGGCCAGCACGTTCGATACCAGCGGCACCGCCGGACGATTGACCGACACCTCGGACAGCGCCTTGGCCATCACGTCGGCTGCGGGCTGCATCAGACGACAATGGAACGGCGCGGATACCGGCAGCAGCATCGCCCGCTTGGCGCCCTTGCCCTTGGCGATCTCGGTGGCCCGCTCGACTGCCGCCTTGTCGCCGGAGACCACCACCTGACCGCCGCCGTTATCGTTGGCGGCCTGGCAGACGTCGCCTTGCGCCGCTTCCTCGGCCACCGCCACCGCCGTCTCGTAATCGAGCCCGAGCAGCGCCGCCATGGCGCCAACGCCGACCGGAACCGCTTTTTGCATCGCAAGGCCGCGTGTCCGCAGCAGACGAGCCGTATCGCTGATGGAAAAGCTCCCCGCCGCAGCCAAAGCCGAATATTCGCCCAGCGAATGCCCGGCCACGAAAGCTGCATCCTTCGCCACCGAAATCCCAGCTTCCGCCTCCAGCACCCGCAGCGTCGCCAACGATACCGCCATCAGCGCCGGCTGGGCATTTTCGGTCAGTTGCAGGGTCTCGCCGGGACCTTCCCAGATGATCGCGCTGAGCTTCTCCCCCAGCGCGGCATCGACTTCCTCAAATACTGCGCGCGCGGCCGGAAATGCGTCCGCGAGAGCCTTGCCCATGCCGACCGTCTGGGAACCCTGCCCTGGGAAGGTGAATGCTACGGTCATTTGCGCCCCTGAAATCCTGTAAGTGGGCCGAAAGACACTGCCATCGGGCTTTATGTCAAGGAGGTGACTTCCGATGGCCCGCTGATTGGCCCATAAAACCGCCGTTTCTCACCGCTTTCCCTTGCAAAGCCTGCTGAAATCCGTATAACCCGCGCCATCCGTGGGTCCCGGCCGGGAGCTGAACGGACGGTTTCAGCATGTTCACTTTTAGCGATCGTGATGAGATAGGGCCAATCGGTCCGTCGTCCCGTGCTTCCGCCTTCTGAGCGTTCGAGTCCTTTCCGAAGGGTTCGAAGGGCTTGCCGCCGGGAGCCGCGCTAACACTTGGAAAGGACACCCATGCCTCTTTATGAGCATGTTTTTCTCGCGCGTCAGGATGCGAGCGCCCAGCAGGTCGAGGAACTGACCACGCAAATCACCGGCGTGATCGAGAGCCTTGGCGGCAAGGTCGCGAAGACCGAGAATTGGGGCGTACGCTCCCTCACCTACCGCATGAACAAGAATCGCAAGGCGCACTTCGTGCTGCTCAACATCGATGGCCCGGCGGCCGTGGTTGCCGAAATCGAGCGTCAGGAGCGCATCAACGAAGACGTTATTCGCTACCTGACCGTTCGCGTCGAAGAACTCGAGGAAGGTCCGTCGGCGATGATGCGCAAGGCCGATCGCGACCGTGATCGCGACGACCGTGGCGGCGGCTTCCGTGGCGACCGCGAAGGCGGTGGCTTCCGTGGCGATCGTGGTCCGCGCCGCCCGCGCGAAGACTCCGATGCCCCCGCAGCAGCTTCTCAGGAGTAATGACCATGGCTGATGCAGGTGCTCGCCGTCCGTTTTTCCGTCGTCGCAAGACCTGCCCGTTCACGGGCCCGAATGCGCCGAAGATCGACTACAAGGATTCCAAGCTGCTGATGCGTTACGTCTCCGAGCGTGGCAAGATCGTGCCGAGCCGCATCACGGCCGTGTCCGCCAAGAAGCAGCGTGAACTGGCGCGCGCCATCAAGCGTGCCCGTTTCCTCGGCCTGCTTCCCTACGTGATCCGCTAAAGCCGACACCGGCCGTGGCGTCCGCGCCGCGGCCAACTTTTTGAAACCTTCATAAGGCTCCTGGGACACCGGTTGCCGACAGTTGGGGCCTCAAAGCCCCTAACCGCTCGAAGGGGGCGGGACAGCTCATGATGATCGGCCTTCTCATAGCCATTGCTGCCGGCTGCGCCTCAGCGCTGATGTTCGCCTCGATCAGTTCGGGCGCGCTGGTTTCGCTGCTGTTGTTCTATCTGGCGCCGCTGCCGCTGATGCTGGCTGCGATCGGCTGGGGACCGGTTGGCGCTGCGATCGGCGGCATCCTGGCGGGTGGCACGCTCGGCCTGATTTTCAGCCTGCCCTATCTGGTCGCATTCCTGCTGGCGGTGGCCTTACCGGCATGGTGGCTTGGACGCCTTGTTTTACTTGGGCGGCCGATGGCGGGAGCAGCAACCGCAGGGGCTCCAGCTCCCGTTGATGCCGTCGAGTGGTATCCCGTCGGGCGTCTCCTGCTCTGGATTGCGGGTTTCGCCGCCCTGACCACGGTATCCGCCCTCTTTACGCTCGGCGCCGATAGCGAAACCATCGCGGCCGGGCTGCGCCATGGTCTCGAACGCATCATGCAGATGCCGTCCTCTTCGAGCGAGTCGACACAAATCATCGACGCGCTCGCGGCCATCGCGCCGGCGGCGGCAACCATCATCGCGATGACAACGCTGACGCTGAACGTCTGGCTCGCCGCCTACGTCACATCGGCGTCGGGAAGACTGCGGCGTCCTTGGCCGGTGCTACGTGAAGTCAACATGCCGCCGATGACCTTGGTGGCGCTGTTCGTCGCATTGGCGCTGTGCTTCACCGGCGGGTTGCTGGCGCTGATCGCGCAAATCGCTGCCGCCGCGCTGCTGCTGGGCTATGCCTTCACTGGTTTCGCCGTCCTCCACACGATCACGCTGGGTATCAAAAGCCGAGGCGTCCTGCTCAGCTTCGCCTATGCCCTCGTGCTGGTGTTCGGCTGGCCGGTCATCGCCATGATCGCGCTCGGCCTTGTCGACGCCTTCTTCGGCATCCGCCAACGCTACCTGCAACGCAAGCCGCCACCCCTTTCCTCTACTTGATCACACCAACCAAACGTTACTTCAAACAGGAGATCCATCATGGAAGTCATTCTACTCGAACGTGTCGCCAAGCTCGGCCAGATGGGCGATGTCGTCCGCGTCAAGGACGGTTTCGCCCGCAACTTCCTGCTGCCGCGCGGCAAGGCGCTGCGTGCTACCAACGACAATCGCACCAAGTTCGACGGCATGAAGGCCGAACTGGAAGCGCGCAACCTGAAGGCCAAGGGCGAAGCCACCAAGGTCGCAGAGAAGATCGACGGCCGTAACGTCGTTATCCTGCGTCAGGCCTCCGAGACCGGCCAGCTGTTCGGATCGGTGTCGGTGCGCGACATCATGGCGTCGTTCGAAAGCGACGGCATCACCCTGAGCCGCAGCCAGGTGCTGCTCGACCACCCGATCAAGACCATCGGCCAGCACGGCGTTTCCATCGCTGTGCATCCGGAAGTCGAGGTGTCCGTGAGCGTCACCGTGGCTCGCAGCGCCGACGAGGCCGAGCGCATCAATCGTGGCGAGGACGTCAGCAGCCGCCAGGAGGATCTCGACGCTGCCGCCGAAGCGCTGGCCGCCGCCGGTGAGTTCTTCGATCCGGAAGCGCAGCACGACGATGAGCCCGCTGCGGCCGACGAGGCGTCGGAGTCGTAAGCTCTCTGAGAATACCAAAATGGCCGGACTCAATCCCTGACATTTCAGGTTCGAGTCCGGCCATTTCTATTTGTTATCTATAATATTTTCTAGACTCGAATACTTGCTTCTGAATACGTCGAACCTTAGTCGGCTTTCGAATCCGACGGTTTGGGTTCCGCGGCTTTCGGTTCAGACGTCTTGGGTTCGGATGCTTTGGACTCTGTCGCCGGAGTCACGGCAGGCACCGGATCTGGCCGCTGCGCTGGTGCGCTATTGGCCGGCTCCGATTTCGATGCGGATGAATTCGCACTCTCCGGCTTGGCGCTGTCGCTACCTGTGGGGTGAGACGGCTGTTGCGGCGCGGCTTCATGAGCCGGCGCTGCCTTGCTCTTCTTCTTGTGCTTGGTGCGCTGCTTGCGACTGGGATGATGAACCGCCTCACCCGCATTATCCGGCGCCGCGGTCTGGGCCGCCGGCTGCCGTTGGAAGGGCCACCAGCTATTCTGCGCAGGTGCTGGTGCCGCCGCCGGAGCGGCAACGGCGGGTGCCGCCTCCCGACCGCGACGTGGCTTCTCGGCTGCGCCAGAGCGGCGGTCGACCGCTCCATTGGCCAACAGATAGCCGCTCAACGCGCCGGCCATGTCGCTGCTGGTGGTGTAGTGCTGACGCAGAAATGTCGGCAGCGCATTCGGCGGCACCGACTTCACCAGCCCGCGCGGGCTCTTGTGACATACCGTGCAAGCGCCGTTGAAAATCTGTGCTGGGCTTTTGCCAGCCTCGAGGTTTTGCGCCCGCACCGGCGCGGCCACCGAAAAACAAACTGCAATCGCCAATGCGGCGGAACCAAGCGTCCGGCCAAGCATATTATCCTCCAAATGTCGAAACCGTCACTGTCGCGGGACTTTGTCCTCGCATTGCCGCAACGCAGCAAGCCGGATATCGACCCGTACCGGTACGCTTACAAATCCACAGATGTCCAAATCGACAGACGTCGTCCGCGTCCACGTTCGCCGTGGGATGTCTCAGGGGATTGAGCCGTCACGTCACGGGCGCGCTGCATCTTTTATCTTATCGCGGCGCGAATGGAAGTACGCAGATGCGGAAGAAGCGGCCGGTATCCATGGCGATTTTGGATATCCCATGTGCAGCCATCGCACTGGAACTAGACCGACACCGACACTAATATCTTTGGATGCGCCAGATTGCGCACAAGGGTCCACGCTGGACAACGATGGACCCGCACCTCTGGCGCGCGTCTGATCGACCGTTGGGTGGTGGCGATGGACCGTGTGTTACAGTTTTTTCTCAGCCGGTATATCCGGCGCGGGACAATGACAGTCACGACCGCAAGCGGCTTCCGCTTCACGTGCGGTGATGGCACCGGACAGGCGGTGGCATTGCGGTTTGTGACCCGGGCAGCGGAAAGACAGGTCCTGCTCGACCCCGAAATGGCCTTTGGCGAGGTCTACACCGAAGGCACCCTCATCGTCGAACAAGGCTCGATCGCCGACGTTCTGGCGGTCGCCCTTGACCAACCCGACATGATCCCGCGCTGGGCCAAGCTGCAATGGTGGCTGCGCTATTTGGTACGCAACATCACGCAATTCAATCCGCGCAGCCGCTCCAAGAACAATGTGGCGCGGCACTACGATCTCGACGGCAAGCTCTACTCGCTCTTTCTCGACAGCGACAAACAATACAGTTGCGCCTATTTCGAAACGCCCGAAGCCTCGCTCGACGATGCACAGTTAGCCAAGAAGCGCCACCTCGCCGCGAAACTCCTGGTGGCGAACGGTCAGCGCATCCTCGACATCGGATCCGGCTGGGGTGGGCTTGCGCTCTATCTGGCGGATATCGCGTCGACGCAGGTGACTGGCATCACACTGTCGCGCGAGCAGTTCGAGGTTTCGCAGGCCCGTGCCAGCGAGCGACCGCGCACGAACGCGCCGACCTTCCTGATGCAGGATTACCGCGATATCCCCGGACCGTTCGACCGCATCATCTCGGTCGGCATGTTCGAGCACGTCGGCATCGATCACTACGATACGTTCTTCAAGCGCTGCGCCGAGTTGCTGACCGACGACGGCGTGATGATGCTGCACTCAATCGGACGCTCCGAAGGTCCCGGCATCACCAACCCCTGGATTGCCAAGTACATCTTCCCCGGCGGATATATTCCGGCACTGTCAGAGGCTCTTGCCGCCATTGAGCGCGCCGGATTGCTGGTGTGCGACATCGAAATCCTACGGCTGCACTACGCGGAAACGCTAAAGGCCTGGCGCGAACGGTTTCTGGCGCGGCGCGAGGAAGCCGCCGCGCTCTACGACGAGCGGTTCGTCCGGATGTGGGAATTTTATCTGGCGGCTTCGGAGATGTCGTTCCGCAAACAGAATCTGATGAACATCCAGATTCAGATCACCAAGCGGCAGGGAATCGTGCCGATCACACGCGACTACATCATGCACGAAGAAGCACGATTGCGCGGCATCGAGCGCCGTAGCCGGCCGAGGTTGCAGATCGCCGGCGAATAAACGGCCGGAACATCGGGAAGTCCGAACGGATCACGCAAACCCGCGGGTTGATAACTTCCGGCGGGCCGCGACAGGTGCACGAGCACCGCCTGCCGTGCTTCCGCGCACGACACCGGCGCGCATCGCCCGAGGCTCTCGCTGGTTGCCGTCGCTTCCAGCGACTCAACGAGCGAACCGAGCCAGCCATCCCAACGCTTGGATATCGGCATCTGTTCGTTGCGAACCACGTGAACTCCTCGCCCGAAAGGGCTTTTCCGGCCGGCGGATATCCAAACGCCCGACCCGCGGGCAAAGTTCCACCAATCTCTGGAATATTAGTCGGGGGAAAAGCGCGAATGGTTCAGTCGATGGTCCAGCTTGTCGGCAAATGACCGCAACGGCAGCGTCAAGTGATAAGATCGCGCGGAATGATTCCGCACCGTTTTTTTAGCCAGACGTGTGAATAAGGCAGATGACGTCTTTTTCCACCCGTGCAGACGGTGTTTCCAGTCGTGGCCTGTTATAGTAGCGGCCCAGCTTCCGACACATCCGAGAGAAACCATCGTCCGCCATGTCGTCACTTGATTCCAACGTTCTCAAGCTCGCCCCGGATGCAGCCAGCCCGTCCTACCGGACCGCGCCGCATAACATCGAGGCCGAACAGAGTGTGTTGGGCGCTATTCTGATCAACAACGACGCGTTCTACCGCGTCTCCGACTTTCTCGAACCGAAGCATTTCTTCGAGCCGATTCATCAGACGATCTTCGAGACCTCCGCCAGCCTGATCCGCGCCGGCAAGGTCGCAACGCCAGTGACGCTCAAAACATTCCTGCCTGCCGACATCGACCTCGGCGGCGGCGTGACTGTCGGCCAATACCTTGCCCGCCTCGCCGCCGAAGCGACG
The DNA here is from genome assembly GCA_017305555.1 of Hyphomicrobiales bacterium. GTDB lineage: Bacteria > Pseudomonadota > Alphaproteobacteria > Rhizobiales > Xanthobacteraceae > 62-47. The sequence goes on from JAFKKM010000025.1 coordinate 37,630, forward strand.
ACGATCATCAATGCCGCCGATTACGGCCGCACCATCTACGAACTGTCGTTGCGGCGCGACCTGATCCACATCGGCGAGGATATGGTCAACGTCGCCTACGACGCACCGGTCGATTTCGCGCCGCGCGCGCAGATCGAGGATGCCGAGCGCCGGCTCTACGAACTCGCAGAATCCGGCCGTTACGACGGCGGCTTCCAGCGCTTCTCGCAAGCCATGAAGATCGCCCTCGACATGGCGGCGAATGCCTACCAGCGTGACGGAAGGCTATCTGGAATCGCCACCGGCCTGCGCGATCTCGACACCAAGATGGGTGGCCTGCAACGCTCCGACTTGTTGGTGCTGGCAGGACGCCCCGGCATGGGCAAGACCGCGCTCGCCACCAATATCGCCTACAACATCGCGCGCGCCTATCGTGGCGAAACCCAGACCGACGGCACCATGAAGACGATCAACGGCGGAATCGTTGGCTTCTTCTCCTGCGAAATGTCGGCCGAACAGCTCGCCACGCGTATTCTCGCCGAGCAGACCGGCATTGCCTCAAGCACGATCCGCCGCGGCGGCATCACCCAGAATGAATTCGACAAGATCCGCGACCACACCATCGAACTCGAACACCTGCCGCTCTACGTCGACGAAACCGGCGGCCTGTCGATCTCGCAACTCACCGCCCGCGCCCGGCGGCTGAAGCGGCAAAAAGGGCTCGACGTGATCATGGTGGACTATATCCAGCTTCTGCAAGGCTCCGGCAAACGCTCGGACAATCGCGTGCAGGAAGTTACCGAAATCACCACCAGCCTGAAGGCGCTCGCCAAGGAACTCAACGTCCCGATCGTCGCGCTGTCGCAATTGTCGCGTCAGGTCGAAAACCGCGACGACAAGCGCCCGCAACTCGCCGACCTGCGTGAATCCGGCTCGATCGAACAGGACGCCGACGTGGTCGTCTTCGTCTATCGCGAGGAATACTACCTCCAGAACAAGGAGCCGCGCCCCGGTACCCCCGAGCACGAGAAATGGCAGACCGATATGGACCTTGCGCACGGCAAGGCCGAAGTCATCATCGGCAAACAGCGCCACGGTCCCACCGGCACGGTCGAGTTACACTTCGAAGGCCAGTTCACGCGGTTCAGCGATCTCGCACATGATGGCAATCTGCCCGACCGCATATAAGCCGGAATTTGAAACGATGCCGGGCGACGCGTAGTCTTCGGACCGTGACAGTGGAATCGTGCGCGACATGTCGCGCGAAGGGATGGCGTCGGCGCTCATGGACCAGATTTCAGATACCGCCACAGAGATTGCGCAGCCCGCTCCGGCTGTCGCACCGCCCTCTTCCGATGTGAACGTTCCAGCCACGGCCACCGGCATCCTGACCATCGATCTCGATGCCATCGTCGCCAACTGGCGCAAGCTGGAAAGCCAGGGCGTGCCGGCGGAATGCTCCGCCGTGGTCAAGGCCAACGCCTATGGCTGCGGGACTGAGCCCGTAGTGCGCGCACTCGCGGCCGCCGGCTGCAAGACGTTCTTCGTTGCCACGGTGGACGAGGCACGCGCCGCGCGCGCCGCAACCCAATCGGCTGCGATTTATGTGTTGGGCGGCTGTTTCCAGAATGGCGGCGACGCCTTCGCAGAACTCAACTGCCAGCCGGTGATCGGCGATCTCAACGAACTCGCCGAATGGGACGTGTTCTGCCGCCGCAGCGGATGGTCCGGCGGCGCCGCGATCCACATCGATACCGGCATGAACCGGCTTGGGCTCACGCTTCAGGACGCCCATGGCATCGTGCCGCGCATTCATGCCGGCGATCATGGCATCACACTGGTGATGAGCCACCTCGCCTGCGCCGAAAATCCGCAACATCCGCTCAACGCCCGACAACTCACGAGCTTTCGCGAGATCGCCCAGCAGTTCTCCGGCGTGCCAGCGTCGCTGGCCAATTCGTCAGGCGTGTTCCTCGGCCCGCAATTCCAGTTCGATCTACTGCGGCCGGGCGCGGCACTTTACGGCGTCAACCCGACGCCGGATGCCGACAATCCGATGCGGCCGGTGGTCGATCTGAAGACCCGCATCATCCAGGTCCGCGAGGTCGAGCGCGGCGACACGGTCGGCTACGGCGCGACATGGACGGCGCGACGGCCGACCCGGCTCGCGATCGTGTCCACCGGTTATGCCGATGGCTATTTCCGCACCGCCGGCAGCACCGACGGCACCCGAAGCGCGGACGTCATCGTCGCCGGCAAGCGTTGTCCGATCGCCGGGCGCATCTCAATGGACCTGATCGCGATCGACATCACCGATCTGCCGGAGAAGACCGTGCGCCGTGGCCACATGGTGACCCTGCTCGGGGACAGCATCACGGTCGACGAATTGGGCCACCACTTTGGCACTATCGGCTACGAGGTACTGACCAGCCTCGGCCGTCGCTATGCCCGCGTCTACAAGGGCGGGTCGGCCTGACCTGCTCGTCTTTGGCTGAACGAACCGGCGCAACGCCACCGCAATCTCGATTTCTGTTCGCTCCCTCGCGCAGGTTGGTTAGGCTGCCCGGCGGCATCGAAGATTCGCCCGCTCAGATCCGATACATCAATCGCGGAGACCGTCCGTGCTGGCCTATCTCTTCGTCCTGGCGGTCGGGCTGGTCGCCGGCACCATCAGCGGCATCGTCGGCACCGGCTCCTCGATCATGCTGATCCCGGTGCTGGTCTACGAATTCGGCCCCAAGGAAGCCGTGCCGATCATGGCGGTCGCGGCGGTGATGGCCAATCTGTCGCGCATCGTGGCATGGTGGCGCGAGGTGGATTGGCGCGCTTGCGCAGCCTATTCCGTCACGGGCGTTCCGGCAGCGGCGTTGGGCGCGCGGACGCTTCTGGTGCTGCCGTCCCGCGCGGTCGATATCGCCATCGGCTTGTTTCTCATCGCGATGGTGCCCGCCCGTCACTGGCTGGCGAAACGCGACATCAAAATCACCCTCTGGCACCTCGCGCTCGGCGGCGCGGTGATTGGCTATCTGACCGGCATCGTGGTCTCAACCGGGCCGCTCAGCGTTCCGCTGTTCCTTTTTTACGGGCTGACCAAAGGTGCCTTTCTCGCCACCGAAGCTGCGAGTTCGCTCGGGCTCTACCTCAGCAAGTCGGTGACATTTGAGCGCTTCGGCGCCCTCGACATGGCGGTTTTGCTGAAAGGTCTGATCGCCGGATCCTCACTGATGTTCGGCGCCTTCATCGCCAAGCGGTTCGTGCTCAGGCTCGATCCCAATGTGTTCCGGCTGGTGATGGATGGCATCATGCTCTTTGCCGGCCTATCAATGCTCTGGAACGCGACTCACGCGACCTGATCCGGCGAACTCTCACTCATGGCCAAAGCGACCCTTTCCTTCGTCTGCCAGAACTGCGGTGCGGCCTATAACCGCTGGCAGGGCAAGTGCGAGTCCTGCGGCGAGTGGAACACGCTGGTCGAGGAAGATGTCAGCGGCACCAATTCGGTGCCGGCCAGCATCCGCTCCAAGCGCAAAGGGCGACTATTCGCACTGGAAAGCCTCGCGGGCGAGAGCCGCGACGCGCCACGACTGCCCACCGGGATGGCCGAACTCGACCGCGTCACCGGCGGCGGTTTCGTGCCGGGCTCCGTGCTGCTGGTGGGCGGCGATCCCGGCATCGGCAAGTCCACGCTGCTCACACAAGCGACGAGTGTGCTTGCCAGTGCCGGTCACCGCACCGTCTACATTTCCGGCGAAGAGGCCATCGCCCAGGTCCGGTTGCGCGCCGCGCGGCTCGGTCTGGCCAAGGCTCCGGTTCAGCTCGCCGCAGAGACATCAGTTGAAGATATCGTCGCAACTCTTTCTGAAGGCAAGACTCCCCGCCTTATCGTTATCGACTCGATTCAGACCATGTGGACCGATACTGTGGAATCCGCGCCCGGCACGGTGACGCAGGTGCGCGCCTCAGCGCAGGCCCTGATCCGCTTCGCCAAGAAGTCGGGCGCGACCGTCATCCTGGTCGGCCACGTCACCAAGGACGGCCAGATCGCAGGTCCCCGCGTGGTCGAACATATGGTCGACGCGGTGCTGTCGTTCGAAGGCGAAGGCTCGCAGCAGTTCCGCATCCTGCGCTCGGTCAAGAACCGGTTCGGGCCAACCGACGAGATCGGCGTGTTCGAAATGACCGGCCTGGGCCTTCGCGAAGTCACCAACCCGTCGGAACTGTTCTTGTCGGAGCGCGATCTCGGCTCGCCGGGAACGGCGGTGTTCGCCGGAATGGAAGGTACCCGTCCGGTGCTGGTGGAATTGCAAGCGCTGGTCGCGCCGACCTCGCTCGGCACTCCGCGCCGCGCCGTGGTCGGCTGGGATTCCAGCCGCCTCTCGATGGTGCTGGCGGTGCTGGAGGCGCATTGCGGAGTGAAGCTGTCGGGCTACGACGTCTATTTCAACGTCGCCGGCGGCCTCCGTATTCAGGAACCGGCCGCCGATCTCGCCGCCGCCGCCGCATTGGTTTCTTCGCTGGCGAACGCACCTTTGCCGACTGACGCTGTCTATTTCGGCGAAGTGTCGTTATCCGGTGCGGTACGTCCGGTGGCACAGGCCTCGATGCGCCTCAAGGAAGCGGCCAAGCTCGGCTTCGGTCGTGCCGTCCTGCCGGAATCGGCACGCGGCGACGGCGGCGGCGATGCCGGACTCTCGCTCAATACAATCGGCGGATTGAGCAGCCTTGTCGCCGATATCGCGGCGCGCGGAACGCCCCGCGCAGCAGCGAAAAACGGCGACGCCGACGAAAATGGCGGCAACCGCGCCACAGCTTCGGGGAAAAATGCCGGCCCGCCTCGATTCCGCCGTCAAGATTCCTAAACCGGGCGTGACCTCTGCTGCCGTCCTCGCTATACCACCCGCGCAGCCGGGAACTCGCTGGCTTTGCACGACGCGCCATGGCGTCATCACGTAGACTGTCACGCACCGCGCCGATTCGCGGTTTGATGGATTTGAAAGCGGACCTGACCAGCCGATGCCGATAACGATCCTTGATCTTGTGCTGCTCGCGGTGATGCTGATCTCGGGCCTGCTCGCCATGGTCCGCGGCTTCATGCGCGAGATCCTGTCGATCGCGGCTTGGGGCACCGCCGCGCTGGTCACGCTGTATTCCTATCAGAAGCTGCTGCCGACCGCGAAAACCTACATCGCCAGCGACACCCTCGCGAGCATTGCGGTGATCGCCGGCGTCTTCATCGCCACCTTGATCGTGGTGTCCATCATCACGGTTCGTATCTCCGATATGATCCTGGATTCCCGTATCGGCGCCCTCGACCGCACGCTGGGCTTTCTGTTCGGCCTCGCACGCGGCCTTTTGATCGTCGTGGTCGCGTTCCTGTTCTTTGCGTGGCTGGTCCCTGCCAAGCAGCGGCCGGACTGGGTTTCCGGCGCCAAATCGCTAACCATGTTGCAATCGACCGGCGATTGGCTGATGTCCCTCTTGCCGGACGACCCTGAAAACACCATCTTGAAGAGATTCAAGAAGACCAAGCCCGAGGACGAGCAGACCGACGCCGAACCGGCCAACCCCGGTTCCAACGACGGATACTCGAAACCCGCGCGGGACAGCCTGAAACAATTGATCGACGGCAAACCGGCGACACGCTAGTTATCTTGAACGAGGGACATGCTCCCTCGAAAGTGAGGCGCGATGGACGAGATGCAGACCCCTCCGCAACCTGCCGCCGCCGCCCCTCCGTCCGATCTCCACCAGCATGACGATACGCTGCGCGAAAAGTGCGGCGTATTCGGCATCTTCAACCATCCCGATGCCGCGGCCATCACCGCGCTGGGGCTACATGCCTTGCAGCATCGCGGACAGGAAGCCGCCGGCATCGTCTCCTTCGACGGTGAGCGCTTCCATTCCGAACGTCGGCTCGGTCTGGTCGGCGACACCTTCTCCCGCCGCGACGTGATCGACCGCCTCCCCGGCACCGCCGCCGTCGGCCACACCCGCTATTCGACCACCGGCGAAACCATCCTGCGCAACGTGCAGCCGCTGTTCGCCGAATTGAACGCCGGCGGCTTCGCCGTCGCCCACAACGGCAACCTCACCAATGGCCTGACGCTGCGCCGCGAACTGGTGCGCGGCGGTGCCATGATGCAATCCACCACCGATACCGAGGTGATCCTGCATCTGGTCGCGCGCTCGCAACGCAACCGGTTCATCGATCGTTACATCGAAGCCTTGCGGACCATCGAAGGTGCCTACGCGCTGGTTTCGCTGACCAACAAGAAGCTGATCGGTGCGCGCGACCCGCTCGGCATCCGCCCGCTGGTGCTTGGCGAACTCGATGGCAGTCCCATTCTGGCGTCGGAAACCTGCGCCCTCGATATCATCGGCGCGAAATACGTCCGCGATATCGAGCCCGGCGAAGTCATCGTGTTCGACGATCACGGCGTGCAGAGCCATAAGCCATTCCCGCCGATGGCACCGCGCCCCTGCATCTTCGAGTACATCTATTTCGCCCGACCGGATTCGGTCGTCGGTGGCCGTCCGGTTTACGAAGTGCGCAAGGCCATGGGCGCGCAGCTCGCCCGCGAAAGCCACGTCCCCGCCGACGTCGTGGTCCCGGTACCGGATTCCGGCGTCCCCGCCGCGCTCGGCTACAGCCGTGCCGCTGGTATCCCCTACGAACTCGGCATCATCCGCAATCACTATGTCGGCCGCACCTTCATTCAGCCGACGCAGAGCGTGCGCGAACTCGGCGTGCGTATGAAGCATTCCGCCAACCGCGCGGCCATCGAAGGCAAGCGCATCGTGCTGATCGACGACAGCCTGGTGCGCGGCACCACCTCGAAGAAGATCGTCAAGATGATGCGCGATGCCGGAGCTCGCGAAGTGCATTTCCGCATCGCCTCGCCGCCGATCACTCACCCGGACTATTACGGCATCGATACGCCGGATCGCGCCGGCCTTCTCGCGGCGACGCATACGCTGGAAGAAATGCGCGATATCATCGGCGCGGACTCGCTGGCCTTCCTCTCGGTCGACGGCATCTATCGCGCCATGGGTGAGCCCGGTCGCGATCCGGCCCAGCCCAAGTTCACCGATCACTGCTTCACCGGCGAGTATCCGACACCGCTGACCGACCTGAATCAAACCGAGACGCAACCGCGGCAATTGTCGCTGCTGGCGGAAGCGAGCTGATCGGGCTGGCGATCATCTAACTCCGCCGGCTACGGTGTAACTTCCCGCATTTGACGCGCCAGCCATATGGTATGGCCACCGCACGCCGCATCGTTAGCGACGTGATCAATGACGTCAAAACCATGCGCTGTAAGCAAGCGCCGGTAGTCCTCGGGATCGAGGCTCGCGTGGTACAGCGCCTCTCCCTGATACGAGCCGATCGCCTCTCCGGCTCGCGGGCCACTCGTGAACATCAACGCGCCGCCATTCGCTATGTGCGCAGCAAAGACCGCAAACATCGCGCTTTGCTCGTCTTGCGTGAGATGGAAGAAGCTATCCCACGCCAGAATTCCGTTGAAGCGACGGCCAAGATCGAGCCGGCGCATATCGGCAACGCTCCATGATTGCGCTGGAAAACGTTCCCGGCACAGCGCGACCATTGTCTTCGACGAGTCGACGCCAGTGACATCGTATCCTGCTTCGATGAAATAGCGTGCGATCGGTTCACCCGATCCGCATCCGATATCCAGAACGGAAGCGCCCGCGCCGACAGCCGCGCGAAAGCGATCGAGCCAGCCGCGCTCGAACAGGTTCTTGCCGCGCTCACGATCGAACGCGCGTGCGTGCCGTTCGTAGATATCCACGATCTGCGCCGACGCATCGTGTGCTGATGTGGCTTTGGTCAAAGTTGCCTGACCATGAAAATCGCGGCCTCGTCATAGCCTCGCAGCTTCCGCGCCAGCGTAACATTGACAACCTTTTGCGATGCGACGTTGCGAAAACCATGACGCTCCCAAAAGCCGGCCGAATTGTTCACCGCCACCAACGAGGCGGACGAGAACGCTTCCTTCTGCGCACGCGCCAGCAGCAACGCGACCACCAGCGCGGCCGCACCGGTCCCGCGCAATTCCGGCAGCAGCGCAACGTCGTGGATGTAATAGGTTTCCGGTTGAGGCGGCAGTTCGCTAAGCCGGGCATTCAGCGCCGGCGGATCATAGGCGCGCCAGGGATGGCTGACGGCGTAGCCGAGGATGTCGTCGCCTGAACTGAAAGCAAGACACCCCGCAGGGTAAAGCTGCAACCGCTCGGCGAACACGGCTGGATCTTCCGGAAATGCCGGGTGGACCCGGTCTGCCACCGCCAGCACGCCCGGCAGGTCGGCGGCAGTCATCGGCCGCCATTGCCCTTTGGCTTCGAGAGATAATTCAGGCATAACGCGCCGAACTCCTTATCCCTCTGGTCCTAGCACAAAGCGCCCTTTCCATGACAAAGCCCCTCGCCTCCCGTCTCGCCCTCGTCACCGGCGCCTCGCGCGGTATCGGATACGCGACCGCATTGGGGCTGGCCAAAGCTGGCGCACATATCATCGCGGTCGCCCGCACCCAGGGCGGGCTCGAGGAGCTTGACGACGCGATCCGGGCCATCGGCGGCAGCGCGACGTTGGTGCCACTTAACATGACGGATTCCGACGGCATCGCCCGGCTCGGCGCGGCGTTGCATGAACGTCACGGCAAGCTCGATATTCTGGTTGGTAACGCCGGCATTGCCGGGCCGTCGTCGCCGCTCGGCCACATCGAACTCAAGCCGTGGAGCGACGTGATCGCAGTGAACGTCACCGCGAACTTCCAGTTGATCCGCTGCATGGAGCCGCTACTGCGACAATCCGATGCCGGACGCGCGGTGTTCGTCACTTCGGGCATCGCCAACAAAGCCAATGCCTATCTCGGCCCTTACGCCGCTTCCAAGGCGGCGCTGGATGCGCTGGTGAGGGTCTGGGCTGCCGAGACCGCCATCACCCCGATCAAGGTGAACCTGTTCAGCCCTGGCCCGATCCGGACCCGGATGCTCGCGCAGGTGTTTCCCGGCGAAGACCCGATGACGTTGGACACCGCCGAACAGGTCGCGGAATTCATCGTGCCGATGTGCGCGCCGGATTGGACCGAAAGCGGTAAGCTCTATCACTACCCCTCGCGCGCGCTGATGGCATTTCGCGACCCTCTGGTCGCGGCTTCCGACTGAATCCAACGCGACCTGATCGGGATATCTTGCCGCCATCCCGCGCTGTCGTCAGAATGCGGCACTCCGTCATGCCGTTTGCCGGATCGGGAAAGGAATGCGCCCATGCGTCGCCTGCTTGCTGTCGTGACCGCCCTCGCTTTCACCGGCATCGCCGGTCCCTCGTTCGCCGCCGACGTGTCCGGCACCTGGCTGCGCGACACCGGCGCCTCCAAAATCAAATTCAGCAAATGCGGCGGAGCGATCTGCGGCCATATCGTTTGGCTGAAGCCAGGCGCGGACCCCAAGGCCAAGGTCGGCCAACGTGTGTTCTTCGACATGAAGCCCAGCGGCGAGAACACCTGGAACGGCAGCGCCTTTAACCCGGAAGACGGCAAGACCTACACCGGCAAAATGACGCTGAGCGGTAATACCCTCACCACCGCCGGCTGCGTCATGAGCGTGATCTGCAAATCGACGACGTGATCCCGCGCCAACTGAACGTGGACTTGTAGACCTGTTGATCTCCGCCACGGCCGAGCCGGTCATGGCGACTTTTCGCCGCTTCCGACGGCCGCGCCGTGCATTTCCGGAATGGACGCCGGTTCCCGGTTGTGGTGTGATGCAGCCGCTTACCGCTCGTCACCGACACGCAAGATGCCGGGCCAGCGCGGAAGCTAGTCAATCACCAGGATGCCGGGAAAGACCGCACAAGACGGCGTGCCCGGAGGAAACCAAGGAGAGACCATGCGGACAATCGTTACGCGTTGCGGAGCTGTGGCCATCATGCTGGCCGCTCTCAGCGCCACAACTTCAGCCATCGCCCAGGACAAGACCGTCAAGATCGGCGTGCTCAACGACATGTCGAGCCTTTACGCCGACATCGGCGGACCGAATTCAGTCGTGGCAGCGAAGATGGCGGTGGAAGATTCCGGTCTGCTCTCGAAGGGCTGGAAAATCGATGTCCTCGCCGGCGATCATCAGAACAAGCCCGACGTCGGCGTCAACGTCGCACGGCAATGGATCGACGTCGACAAGGTCGACATGATCACCGACACGCCGAATTCCGGCGTCGCGCTCGCCGTCAGCAATCTGGTGCGCGAGAAGAACATCATCATGCTCAACTCCGGTGCGGCGACCGCCGACCTGACCGGCAAGGCCTGCTCACCCAACACGCTCTCGTTTACTTACGACACCTACATGCTGGCGAACGGCACCAGCAAGGCGCTGACCAAGGCAGGCGGCGATACGTGGTTCTTCCTGACGGCGGATTATGCGTTTGGTCATGCGATGGAGCGCGACGCTACGGCGGTGATCACCGCGAACGGCGGCAAGGTGCTCGGCGGCGTGAAGCATCCGATCAACACCGCCGACTTCTCGTCGTTCCTGTTGCAGGCGCAAGCCTCGAAGGCCAAGGTTATCGGCCTCGCCAATGCCGGCGGCGACACGACCAACGCCATCAAGCAGGCCGCGGAGTTCGGCATCGTCTCCGGTGGACAGAAGCTCGCCGCGCTGCTGCTGTTCATCAACGACGTCCATGCGCTCGGTCTGAAGACGGCTCATGGCCTGAACTTTACTGAATCCTTCTATTGGGACCTGAACGACAAGACCCGTGCGTGGTCGAAGCGATTTTCTGAGAAAGCCTCGAAGAACGCACGCCCCTCGATGACCCAGGCCGGCGTCTACGCGGCAGTCCGGCACTATCTCAAGGTACTGGAAGCGATGGGCGGCAATCCGCACGACGGCGCCAAGGTCGTCGCCAAAATGAAGGCGACCGTCGCCGAGGACGATCTGTTCGGCAAGAGCGAAATTCGCGCCGATGGCCGCCGCATGGTCCCGGCCTATCTCTTCGAGGTGAAGAAGCCGGAAGAATCGAAGGGGCCGTGGGATTACTACAAGCTGATCGCAACGCTCGACCCGAAGGACGTCGCGGTGCCGCTCGACAAGAATCCGTGCCCGCTCTTGAAGAAGTAAGCGGAACAACGTCTCATCATATCTCGCGAGCGGCTGACATCAGCCGCTCGCTTTTTTATGATGGACGCTTGCGCTTGTGCGCGAACGGGTTTGCCTTCTCACGCAGCGTGATGCGGATCGGCGTCCCTGGCAGTTCGAAGTTCTCGCGAATGCTGTTGATCAAGTAACGCAGATAGGATTCCGGCACCGCGTCGGCGCGTGAACAGAACAGCACGAAGCTCGGCGGCCGCCCCTTGGTCTGGGTAATGTAGTTGAGCTTCAGCCGGCGGCCCGATACCGCGGGCGGCGGATTGGCGGCGACAGCCTGCTCGAACCAGCGGTTCAGCGCGCTGGTGGAGACGCGCCGATTCCACACCGCGTAGGCATCCTCGATACCCTTCATCAGGCGGTCGATGCCCTCGCCCATCAGGCCGGAAACGGCGACGATCGGCACACCCCTTACTTGCGGCAACCAGTGATCGACTTCGGCACGCAACGCGCCGACCTGATTGCCGCGCGACCCCATCAAGTCCCATTTGTTGACGGCGATCACCAGCGCGCGCCCTTCGCGCTCGATCAGGTCGGCGATGCGCAGATCCTGCTCTTCGAACTTGGTCTGCGCATCGAGCATCAGCACCACGACTTCCGCGAAACGCACCGCGCGCAACGCGTCGGCTACCGACAGCTTTTCAAGTTTCTCCTCGATGCGCGAACGACGACGCAGTCCCGCGGTATCGAACACACGGAACGGCCGTCCCTTGAAGTCAATCTCGACCGAAATGGAATCGCGCGTGGTGCCGGCTTCGGGGCTGGTGAGCAACCGCTCCTCACCCAGCAACTGATTGATCATCGTCGATTTTCCGGCATTGGGCCGACCGACGATGGCGACACGGATGGGACGCGATCCGTCATCGTTCTCGTCAGCGTCCGCCTCGTCATCCTCGTCGGCGGGCTCTGGCATCAGATCGCGCAGCGCGTCGTACAGTTCGCCCATGCCCTCGCCATGCTCGGCGGAAATCTGGATCGGATCGCCGAGCCCGAGCGCGTAGGATTCCATGGCGCCAATTTCGCCATGCTTGCCTTCGCTCTTGTTGGCTAACAGCAAGACCGGCTTGTCGGCGCGGCGGGCAAAATCGGCGAACGAGCGATCGGTCGGCGTCAGGCCGATCCGCGCATCGATCACGAAGAATAATGCGTCGGCCGCGGCAATCGCGGCTTCGGTCTGCTCCTGCATCCGCGCCGTCAGCGAGCCGCGCGCGCCTTCGTCAAGGCCCGCGGTATCGATGATGGTGAATTCAAGATCGCCGAGACGCGCCTGCCCCTCGCGACGATCGCGCGTAACGCCGGGCTGATCGTCGACCAATGCCAGCTTCTGTCCGACCAGACGGTTGAACAGCGTCGACTTGCCGACATTGGGCCGGCCGATGATCGCGAAGGTGAAAGACATCGTCGATCCGTTCGCCCACCGGCGATGTTATGTCAATGCGCGGAGCCGAACCAAAAGTCCGGATTGGATTACTGACGCTGGAAACTGCCGCTCGGCAATGGCGCTGGGAACGAGCCGCCCGATGCAGCCGGCGGCGCGGCTTGTGGCTGGGCCTGAGGCGCGGACGTTTCGGGATCGGGCGGCGGCACTGTGGTGCTGCGATGACGGACGATCCGCTTGGCCGGCTTCTTCGGCGCGGGCGCCGTTGTCGTCTCTTGCTGCTCCGGTGCGGCCGCGTTTTCACGCGCCGGTGTGCGCGCGCGCGGATGCGCCGCGCGCGAGTGCGCCGATGCGCGCGGCTTCGGAGGCTCGGCGGCGGGCGGCGGCGCGGCTTCCACGGGAGCCGCCTGTTGCTGCTGAAGCTGCTGCCGATCGACGTTGTCCTTGTAGAGTTCTTTCGGCACGCCTTGTTCGAGGCCGGGAACGCCTTCGGGGAAAACCGGCTCGCGGTTTCCCGGCAGCTTCTTCTTGGTGTCGAATACGTCGAACATATCGGTAGGATCGAAGCTGCTCGAGCTGCATCCGGCCAGCACGCCCGATACGGCGATCAGGACGGCGACAGCGATCAGGCGATGTGAGCGGCGCGTAGCCATAGGGCGTTCTTCACTCTCGTTCGTCAGGACACGCCGCGGATGCGGCGTCTCGACAAAATCACTTCAGCTTTTGGCGGCGGGCGGCAGCAGCGCCTGCAACGCTTCGGCTCGGTTGCGCAGGCTTGCGGGCGTCTCACCGTCTTCCGCGATCATATCCAGCCATTTGCGCGTTTCAGCAGCATTCTTGGCGCGCCATGCCGACAACGCCAACAACTCGCGCGCGGTGTGGCGATAGATGCTGCCCGCCTTGGCGGATGCATCGAGGCGTTTCACCATGTCGTCGTAGCTGGCGGTATCGACCAGCAGCGCCGCTGCACGTACCGTTGCGAGGCTGCGTTCGTTGGCGCCGACGCTCGAATCCGCGGCGATGGCGTCGTACAGCTTCACGCCGGCGGCTGCATCGCGCGTGGCGGCTTCGCCAGCGGCGCGCAATTGCGCAAGCGCGCGATAACCTGCGGGCGCATCGGCCGCGAGCGCGTTGAAGGCGGCTTCAGCCTCAGCGTGTTTGTTTTCATCGGACAAAGTTGAGGCTGCATCGAAAGCGGCGCTGGCCTTGTAGGCCTTCTGAGTAGCGAGGTATTCGTAGCCGCGCCAGCCGCCGACGCCGGCGACGATCAGCACCGCCAGCGCGACGATATAGACGGAGTATTTATCCCAGATTTTCTTGAGCTGCTCCTTGCGCAGCTCGTCGTCGATTTCGTTAAATATCTCAGACACTTAAAGAACCCCATTGCGGCAGCGCCGCGCGCCCGGGCGGCAAACCGGGCGATTGCCCACAGGTCAGGCGATACCCTAGCGGTATGGCGGCCGCAAGGCAAAGTTGGCGCTTTCGCGGCGCGCGGAACCGCCATAGGCGCCGCGGGACTCTTGCGGCCATCCCATGGCTAATCCGTGGCGCGGCTTATTTCACCGCCAGCAGCTCGACGTCGAAGATCAGGGTCGCGTTCGGCGGGATGACGCCGCCGGCACCGCGCGCGCCGTAGCCCAGTTCTGGCGGAATGATCAGGGTCCGCTTGCCGCCGACCTTCATGGTGGAGACGCCCTCGTCCCAACCGGCGATCACCCGGCCCATCCCGATCGGAAATTCGAACGGCTCATTACGATCGACGGAGCTGTCGAACTTCTTGCCCTTCTTGCCGTCGACATAGAGCCAGCCGGTGTAGTGCATCACGCAGGTCTGGCCGCGCGTCGGCGTCGCGCCGGTGCCGACCTGAGTATCGACGATCTGCAAACCCGAAGCTGTGGTCATGGTCTTTCCTTTGGCCTGTGCCAGTGTGGGAGTGGAAGTGCCGCCGGCGACAAGCGCCGCGGTGGCGACAATCGCGAAAGCCCGGAAGGCCATCGCGGCGAGCGAAAAGCGCATGTCGTATCCTTTCTTGGTGTCGGCCTCGAGCAGCGCTCAGCCCTTCGGCTTGATGCCGTAGACATTCTCCGGCCCCGGAAACGCGCGGGAGCGCACGTCGTTGGCGTAACCCTGGATGGCCTCTTCGATCATCGGGCCGAGCTTGCCGTAGCGGCGAACGAACTTGGGCACCCACTCCGACAGGCCGAGCATGTCTTCCAGCACCAGCACCTGACCGTCGCAGGCGGCACTGGCGCCGATGCCGATGGTGGGAATGTCGATGGTCTCGGTGATGCGGCGCGCGAGCGGCTCGGCGACCGCTTCGACCACGACGGAGAACGCACCCGCCTGCGCCACCGCGCGGGCATCGCTCTGGATCGGGCCGACCATGTTCTCGCCGCGTGCAATCGCTTCCGCTTCCGCGCGGCCCTGCGAGCGGAACGAGCCGAGCGCGTTGATCGACTGCGGCGTCAGGCCGATATGCGCCATCACCGGAATGCCGCGCTCGGTGAGAAACGCAATCGTCTCCGCCATACGCTCGCCGCCTTCGAGCTTCACGGCGCCGCAATGGGTTTCCTTCAAAACCCGCGCGGCGGAATGAAACGCCTGTTCTTTCGAAGCCTCGTAGCTGCCGAACGGTAGATCGACCACCACCAGCGACTGCTTCGAGCCACGCATCACCGCATGGCCTTGCAGGATCATCATCTCCAGCGTCACCGGTAGCGTGGTCTCGAAGCCGTGCATGACGTTGCCGAGCGAGTCGCCGACGAGAATGACATCGCAATAGCGATCGACCAGCGCCGCGGTATGCGCGTGATACGAGGTCAGCATCACCACGGGCTCGCCGTTCTTGCGCGCGCGGATATCGGCCGACGTTTTGCGCCGGATGGTCGATTGAACGGACATACTAAACTCCGAGTACGGGAACACCGATGACGAAGGGATGAAACACCAGCGCCAGCGCCAGATAGATCACGATGCCAAGCACCACGGCAATGACATCGTTACCGACGCCGCCGACCGGAATCGGCGGTGCGCCGGGATCGCTGCGATGCTTCAACGAGATGCGGTCGTAGACCGCCCATGCCAGAAACGAGCCGAACAAGATGATCGAGCCAAGATCGCCATTGGCCAGGAGATGCGCGAAAGCCCACAATTTGACGCCCGCCAGCATCGGATGCTTGAGCTTGGCGTAGATGCGGCCACGGACATAGGAGGCCACCACCAGAATGACCGCGAACGGCATCAGCGCCAGCGTGACGTGTCGCATCGCAACCGGCGGATACCAGACGTCGATCCAGCCGGTCGCGCGGTAATGCGCGAAGCCCCAGACGATCAGCACAAGGCCAAGCGCCGACAGCAGCGAATAGCCGGCCTTGTAGGCGGCTTCTCCGCGTGCGGCGATCAGCCGCGCGCGCAACTCGCGCCGCGTCGTCACCAGATGCGTGCCGAAAAACAGCACGAGGCCGACGATCAGAATCCCTAATCCCATCCCGCCTTCCCGCCGGACGATTGCGCCGCAAAATCGCTAGCATTTTTGCCCGCAACCACGCAATGGCATCGCATTGCCGGGCCGAACACGAGGGCGTGCCGCCGACCGACCGGGAAAGCAAAGAATTAAGTTTCCTCCATCCGCTCGTTGGCCGGAACGATCCATATTATTTCCTGATTGAGACAATGTGGCAGGGGGATAATCAAGGAGACATTCCATGAAACGGCTTATGGTCGTCGCTGTGGTTGCGCTGGCAACCACATCATCCCTTGTGCTTGCGCGGACCGCGTCCGCGAGCGACACACAGACCCCGCAGCAGCGAATGCTGGCGAACCTCAACCAATCCGGCTTCTCCGACGTAAAAGTCGCGCCCGGCTCGTTCTATGTCAGCGCCAAGGATCAAGACGGCAACCCGGTCTCGATGTTCATCACGCCGAACTCCATGGCCGAAATCACCACCGTCGCCATGAACAACAATCAGACCGCTTCCTCCGCATCCACCAGCAACGGCCTGTTCGTGCGTATTCCACGCAGCGAGGAAATGAGTTCGAAGATCATCGGCACCGATGTCTATAATCAGGAGAACAAGAACATCGGCGAGATCAAGGATATCGCCATCAACAACGACGGACACGTCACAGCTTACGTGCTCAGCGTTGGCGGATTTCTCGGCATCGACAACCACTATGTCGCCGTCACACCGTCGGCGATTGATCTTACCTATGACAACCAGAAGAACGCGTGGAACGCGAAGATCGATACCGATGCCGGCCAGTTGAAGGCCGCGCCGGAATACAAGTATCCAGGAAAAGCCTGATCTTTTAGTTGCAGCATCGCGAGCACCGGCCGGCGCAACAGCGTCGGCCGCGCGGCTTGACTCGATTGCCGCGCTGCCATCAGATTATCGGATCATTGAGGCCATCGCGGAGGGGCAGCCCGCATATGACGCATCCTTTCGAACGCCACCACTCCATCGTGATCGCGGCAAAGCCGGCCGCGGTGTTCGACTACGTCACCAATCCGAAGTCATGGCCCGAATGGCTGCCGACCTCGCATCATATCGATTGCGACGACCGCCCGATGCGGTTCGGAGACACTTTCCACGAACACTGGAGCACGCGCACCGGCAAGGTCGAACTCGACTGGCTGGTGATTGCCTGCAACCACCCGCAACTCTGGATCGGCCTGACGCAGACCTCGTTCATGGGGCCGGTGGTGGTGCAATACGATTGCGAGAGCGTCGACGGCGGCACGCAGTTCACCCGCACGTTACGCAATCCGGCGCGGCCGAAACCGCCGACCGCCGAGGTGATCGAACGCATGGATCAGGAAGCCCGCCTCGGGCTCGAGGCCATCAAGCGCAACGTCGAGGCCCGCAGCAGCCGGACGACATTCTGAACGTCTTTCCGGCTCGCAAAACTCTATATCGCCAGCGTCGTCCCCGCGAAGGCGGGGACCCATACCCCCTGTGTCAGTCGTGTTAGCAAGGCGTGCCAACACGATCGACAAGCGCCCCCCTTACGACCAGCGACACGGAGTCTGGGTCCCCGCCTTCGCGGGGACGACTCCGTGCGATGGGTTGGCGACGTGCAAAATCCCTCCGTCATTGCGAGAAGCCAAGCGACGAAGGAAACTCAGGCGGGGCCATCACCCTACCCTACACATTCTCTCCGCCGTCGCGGATGAAGGAATAGCGCACGATATCGGTGCGACGGTGCCAGCCGATCTTTTCCCAGAACGCCATCGCGGCCTCATTCGTCGCCAGCACGTCGATATGCGACTTCGAAATTCCTTCAGCTTTCAACCTATCGAGAGAGGCGTTCACCAGACGCGTCGCGAGCCCGTTATTGCGATGAGCCGGCGCGACAATGAGGTGCTGCAAATAGCCCCTGCGGCCGTCGTGGCCCGCCATCACGCATCCGACCAGTGCGCCCGCCTGCTCGGCGACAAAACTGAAGCCCGGATTCCTGTTCAGATAGCGCGCGACCGCCTCCCTTGAATCGGCATCGCGCACGGTGACGCCGGGCGTTTGCCGCATCAACGCGATCACATGATCGAAATCCTCGACGGTCATTTCGCGAATCGTTGCCACGCTGTTTTCTCCGGCGCGCGAGGTCGCGCATCATCGCATCGGTATAGCACGTCCCGGAGATGCACGTTGTGCGCGTTCACGATGACGCCGCAACATCATCACGCAATCACCTTGGAAATTTCGCGGAATGACCGCGTCGCACATCAACCATCGACGCTCCATCAACACCATGGAGCTGAATGCATGAATTTCAAATATCTCGCCACCGCCGCTGCGATCGCCACTCTTGCCGCGACCGCCGCGCAGGCGCAGACACAGACACAGACGTCGCCGCAACCGACTCAGAAAATGCAACAGGGAAGCTCCACCACGACACCACATGGCAAAGCCGGTTCCGCATCGGGGACGGTGGGATCAGCAAACCACGCCGGCAGCCGCAGCGGCAAAACCGTGAAGCCGGCGCCGGAAGGAGCGATGCAACACCGCGGCTCGACCACCGACAGCGACAGCGCGCCAAGCGGAACGACGCCAGGCGGCATGTCGCGCTAACCTCTCTCCAAGGCGAAACTCTACGGCCGGCGCACGCGCCGGCTATTTTTATGTCGCGTCGGCTTCGCTCGCCGCGCATGTCGATGCTACGTGCAATCGATTTTGCCGTCAGGACAAAACGGTCGATGGCGGCTTCTTTGTCCGCGCCTTGCGCGCCGGGCGAAGCGGCAAACCTGCTGAATCTTTCGCTTCCCGCTCTTTGGCCTCTTGCGCCAACCGCAGCCCACGAAGTCTCGCCATGTTTTTCCTCACGGCAGCATCGTTGGCTTCGTATTCAGCGAGGGCCTTCGTTCCCTCGACTGCGGCCACACGCTGACGCTCACGACGTTCTTCCGATTTGGGCGACGATGTTTTTGTGCTCATCTCCGATATGTAGGTGCAAATCGGCGAAATGCCACCGCCTCGACGCCTCCACATGAACACAATTGACCGCTTGCTATCCTGCCGAATACCTATACCGTGCCGCAATTCGATTTGTTGCAGTTGCCTTGTAAGCGCGCCTTCGGGCTCTTTTCCTCGGACATCGCCGGAATTGGATCAACTCGCACGGAGGTCGTGCGGGAAATCGAGCGCTTGCGCTCCAGGAGAAGACGTTATGGCTACAGGTACAGTGAAATGGTTTAACGGCCAGAAGGGCTTTGGCTTCATTCAACCCGACGACGGCGGCACCGACGTATTCGTGCATATCAGCGCGGTCGAGCGCGCCGGCCTCGATGGGCTCGGTGAAGGCCAGAAGGTTTCGTTCGAAGCCAAGACCGACAAGATGCGCGGCAAGACCAGCGCGGAAAATCTGTCGCTCGTGAGCTGACAAGCGCCGAGCGACGCAAGCCACCCACGGATGTACTGGGGGTTTGCAGTGAAAGTCCCGTCAGAAATGGCGGGGCTTTTTGTTTGTTTGCGGAAGCGACACCGCTCGGCCCGCCTTACCTCTTCTTCACGTCCTTGACGTTGGAGAAGACGATGCCCTCGGCACGTTCCTTGGTGTAGCCGAGATAGAATTCGTTCTTGGCGAGGAACACCGGATCGCCGTCGACGTCGTCGGCGACGCCGGAGTTGTTGGCGGCGACGAAAGCTTCGAGCCTCTTCGGATCGTCCGACGAAATCCAGCGCGCAAGTTGGAATTCGCTGATCTCGAATTCCACCGGCAGAGAATATTCGGCGTCAAGCCGCGCCTTCAGAACGTCGAGCTGCAACATGCCGACCACGCCGACCAAGGCGGGTGCGCCATCGCGCGGGCGGAACACCTGTACGACGCCCTCCTCCGACATCTGCTGCAAGGCTTCCTTCAGCTTCTTCGCCTTCATCGCGTCGGTGAGACGGACGCGGCGGACAATTTCCGGCGCAAAGCTGGGGACGCCGACGAACGACACGTCCTCGCCCTCGGTCAGCGTGTCGCCGATCCGCAAAGTGCCATGATTGGGAATGCCGACGACGTCGCCGGCGAAGGCCTCATCCGCAATGGCGCGATCCTGCGCGAAGAAGAATTGCGGCGACGACAGCGGCATCGGCTTGCCGGTGCGAACCAGCTTCGCCTTCATGCCGCGCGTCAGCTTGCCCGAGCACAGCCGCGCGAATGCGATACGGTCGCGGTGGTTGGGATCCATGTTGGCCTGGATCTTGAAAACGAAGGCCGTCATCTTCGGCTCGTCCGCCTGCACCAGACGCTGGCTGCTTTCCTGCGCGCGCGGCGGCGGTGCGAAGCGGCCCAAGCCTTCGAGCAGATCGCCGACGCCAAAGTTGCGCAGCGCCGAGCCGAAATAGACGGGCGTGAGATGGCCTTCGCGGAACGCGGCGAGATCGAACGGCTTGCAGGCCTCCGTCGCCAGTCCCAGTTCTTCCTTCACCTCGTCGACGTTGAGGTTCGGATTGCGTGCGGCGAGATCGTCGATGGCGATCTGCTCCGCCGCCCCGGTCTTGGCGCCGCTGCCTTCAAGCAGGCGAATGCCGCCGGTGGCAATGTCATAGGTGCCGAGGAAATCGCGGCCGCGGCCGACCGGCCAGGTCATCGGCGTGGTGTCGAGCGCCAGCGTCTTTTCGATTTCGTCGAGGAGATCGAAGGTGTCGCGGCTCTCGCGGTCCATCTTGTTGATGAAGGTGATGATCGGAATGTCGCGCAGGCGGCAGACCTCGAACAGCTTTCGCGTGCGATCCTCGATGCCTTTCGCGGCGTCGATCACCATGACGGCGGAGTCGACCGCCGTGAGCGTGCGATAGGTATCCTCGGAGAAGTCCTCGTGGCCCGGCGTATCGAGCAGGTTGAAGACGAGATTATCGAACTCGAACGTCATCACCGAGGTGACGACAGAGATGCCGCGGTCGCGCTCGATCTTCATCCAGTCGGAGCGCGTGTTGCGGCGCTCGCCCTTGGCCTTGACCTGCCCGGCGAGATTGATGGCGCCGCCGAACAGCAGCAGCTTTTCGGTCAGTGTGGTCTTGCCGGCGTCGGGATGCGAGATGATCGCGAAGGTACGGCGACGCGCCACCTCAGTGGCCAGTGCCGGGCGCGATGCGGTGTCGGAAGCAGTAGCGATATCGGTCATGGGGCGAGCCTGTGGCAGGGAATGCGGGCGGGATCAAGGAGTTTCCGCGCTGATTTCGGCGGCTTGCCAGCCGGTTCCGGCCACCCCATATCAGCCCGGCGGAAGGACGACCTTCCGGCTTCATCCAGTCATCGCGGGGACGGCCCTGCCTAACACGTTAGGAGGGTCTCATGGCCTGGTTCATGTTGTTTATCGCGGGGTTGATGGAGGTCGGCTGGGCGATCGGGCTGAAGTACACGGAAGGCTTCACCCGCCTGGTGCCGTCGGTGCTGACGCTGGCGGCGATGCTGATCAGCATCGTGTTGCTTGGTCTCGCCTTGAAGACGCTGCCGGTCGGCACCGCTTACGCGGTCTGGACCGGGATCGGCGCGGTCGGCACCGCCATTCTCGGCATCGTGCTGCTGGGCGATCCGGCGACCGCCGCGCGGCTCGGCTCGATCGGCCTGATCGTCGCCGGCATCGTCGGGCTGAAGTTGGTGACATAAGGCGTCAGTGACGAAATAGCACCACGGCCCAATAGGCCAGCGCCGCGACGGTCGCCGAGGCCGGCACGGTGATCACCCACGCATAAACGATGGAACTGGCGACGTTCCAGCGTACCGCCGAGACGCGCCGCGCCGCGCCGACGCCGACAATGGCACCGGTGATGGTGTGGGTGGTCGACACCGGGACGCCGAGGAATGTCGCCATGAACAGCGTCGCCGCGCCGCCGGTCTCGGCGCAGAAGCCCTGCATCGGCGTCAGGCGGGTGATACGCAGCCCCATGGTGCGCACGATGCGCCAGCCGCCGAGCAGCGTGCCGAGCGCCATCGCCGACTGGCACGCCAGCACCACCCAGAACGGCACGCTGAATTCGCTGCCGAGGTGGCCTTGCGAATAGAGCAGAACGGCGATGATACCCATGGTCTTTTGCGCGTCGTTGCCGCCGTGGCCGAGCGAATACAGCGACGCGGAAAAGAACTGGAATATCCGGAACGCCCGATCCACCGCGAATGGCGTGGACCGGGCCGAAGCCCAGGTGACGATCGCCACCAGCACAAGCGCGAGCAGGAATCCCACCACCGGCGACAGCACGATGGCGAGCAAGGTCATCGACAACCCGCTCCACATCACTGCGGCGAGCCCGGCCTTGGCGACGCCGGCACCGACCAGTCCGCCGATCAGCGCGTGCGACGAGCTGGAGGGAATACCAAGCGCCCAGGTCACCAGATTCCAGACGATAGCGCCGACCAGCGCCGCGAAGATCACCGCCGGAGTAATGAGATCGGGCTCGATGATGCCGGTGCCGATGGTGTTGGCGACATGCAGCCCGAACACCAGGAACGCGACGAAATTAAAGAACGCGGCCCAGAACACCGCGTATTGCGGCCGCAGCACCCGCGTCGAGACGATGGTGGCGATCGAATTGGCGGCGTCGTGCAGGCCATTGAGGAAGTCGAACAGCAGCGCGACCGCGATCAGGCCGACCAGAACCGGAAAAGCAATCGTGGCGTCCACCCGGCGGCCCCTGCCTAGCGTTCTTGAAGGCGCATGATCTTCTCCGAAAACCGGCTTCCACTTTTCGGGATCATGCGCTTAGACCTGCTCGATGACGATGCTGTTGATCTCGTTGGCGACGTCGTCGAAGCGGTCAGCCACTTTCTCGAGATGGTCGTAGATCTCGGCGCCGACGATGAAGTCCATCGCGTTGGCGTTGCGGTGCTTGAGGAACAGCTCCTTGAGGCCGATGTCGTGGAGATCGTCGACGCGGCCTTCGATCTTACCCAGTTCCTGGGTGATCGTCGTCAGCATGGTGACGTTGTCGCCGATCGATTGCAGCAACGGCACCGCACGGCCAACCAGGTTGGCACATTCGACCAGCAACGTGCCGATCTCGCGCATCGGCGGCTCGAACTGGCGCACCTCGAACAGCACCACAGCCTTGGCGGTCTGCTGCATCTGGTCGACGGCGTCGTCCATCGCCGTGATCAGGTTCTTGATGTCAACGCGATCGAACGGGGTGATGAAAGTACGGCGCACCGCGGTCAGCACCTCACGGGTGATGCCGTCTGCGTCGCTCTCGAACTGGTCGACGCGCTGGCAATAGACCGGCGTTTCCTCGCCGCCCTTAAGCATCCCTTGCAGCGCCTGCGCGCCCTGTACAGCAACTTGGGCATGGCGGGCGAACAGGGCGAAGAATTTCTCCTCCCTGGGCAGCAGAGCTCTGAACCAGCGTAACATTGCTATTCCCCGGCCGTTCGGTTGGCGGTATCCGATTGACGCGCCAACACCGTCATGCGACCGGCGTGCCCCGCCTCAAAACCGCGCCGTCGTTCGGGCAAACTGTCGAAACCGGACCGAACTGGACCGCCTCGAACTCCCGATGCGACAGGCCGTCGACATGCGGCGGCGCGTCATTGCGTTGTCATAAAACACTTCTTCGGACGGCGCGCAATCGCCCCGGCCGCCAGCCAGCCCCCCGATCACAACATATGCACGCTATGCACGGGCGCGGTAGTACGATCACTGCCAGCGTCTTGTTTCAGAGCCGGAGCCCTTCTTCAAAGCCCCGTCCCGGACCCTGCCCTGACCGCGCGCTTAGAGCGAGCGTTTGAAAAGGGCCGCGATCTCGCCGACGATGCCGCGGCGGAAAGTCAGCACGCAGACCACGAAGATCACGCCCTGAATCACCGTCACCCACTGGCCGAAACCGGCGAGATACTGCTGCATGGCGACGATGATGAAGGCGCCGACCACGGGACCGAACACAGTGCCGAGACCGCCGATCAGGGCCATCAGCACGATTTCGCCCGACATGGTCCAATGAACGTCGGTCAACGAGGCGTTCTGGGCCACGAACACCTTCAGCGACCCGGCGAAGCCCGACAGCGTGCCCGACAGGATGAAGGCCATCAGCTTGTAGTGGTCGGTCTTGTAGCCCAGCGAAATGGCGCGCGGTTCGTTCTCGCGGATCGCCTTCAAGACCTCGCCGAACGGAGAGTTGATGGCGCGGAAGATCAGCAGAAAAGCCAGCAGGAACGCCGCCAGGATGACGTAGTACAGCGTGGTCGGCTGCGACAGGTCGAACAACCCGAACAGCATACCTTGCGGAATGCCCTGGATGCCGTCCTCGCCATGGGTGAACGGCGTTTGCAGATAGACGAAGAACACCAACTGCGACAGCGCCAGCGTGATCATCGCGAAGTAGATGCCCTGGCGGCGGATCGAGATCCAGCCGGTGACGATCGACAGCGCGCAGGCGCCGGCGGTGCCGATAATGATGCCAATCGCCGGCGACACGCCCCACACCTTGAGCGCGTGGGCGGTGAAATAGCCCGCGGTGCCGAGGAACATGGCATGGCCGAACGACAACAGGCCGCCATAGCCGATCAGCAGATTGAACGCGCAGGTAAACAGCGCGAAGCACAGCGCCTGCATGACAAAGAAGGGATAGATGCCGCTGAACGGCACCGCCGCCAGCAGCACGGCCATCAGGACGAAGGCCACCATCTCGTCGCGGATACCACGTCCGGAGGAGCCCGATGCGGAGTTGTCGGTAATCACTGACATGTTAAGTCGCCCGTCCTGTCAATCCCGTCGGCTTCACCAGCAGCACCAGCACCATCAGAACGAAAACCACGGTGTTGGAAGCCTCGGGGTAGAAATACTTCGTCAAACCTTCGACGACGCCGAGCGCGAAGCCGGTGATGACCGATCCCATGATCGATCCCATGCCGCCGATCACCACCACCGCGAACACCACGATGATCAGATCGGCGCCCATCAGCGGCCGCACCTGATTGATCGGGGCCGACAGCACGCCGGCAAGCGCCGCGAGGCCGATGCCCAGGCCATAGGTCAGGGTGATCATGCGCGGCACGTTGATGCCGAACGCACGGACCAGATTCGGATTTTCAGTGGCGGCGCGCAGGTAAGCGCCGAGCCGGGTGCGTTCGATCAGATACCAGGTGGCGATACACACCACGAGCGAGAACACCACCACCCAGCCGCGATAGATCGGCAGGAACATGAAGCCGAGATTCATGCCGCCCTGAAGCTGCGGCGGGATCGCATAGGGCAAGCCTGACGAGCCGAAGTAATTCTGGAACACGCCCTGGATGATCAGCGCGATGCCGAACGTCAGCAGCAGGCCATAAAGGTGATCGAGTCCAGCGATCCATTTCAGCAGCGTGCGCTCCAGCAACATGCCGAAGATACCGACAGCGATCGGCGCGAGGACCAATGCGTACCAGTAGTTCAGGCCGAAGATGTTGAGCAGGAAGTACGCGCAGAACGCGCCCATCATATACAACGCGCCATGCGCGAAATTGATGATGTTGAGCATTCCGAAAATCACGGCCAGACCGAGACTCAACAGCGCGTAGAACGAGCCGTTGATCAATCCAACCAGGAGTTGGGCGTATAGAGCCTGCATAATCTTCCCGCCGACATCTCTGAATAAATCCGCCCGGCAGCGACGCTGCCGGGCGTCGCTAACTTACTTCTTCAACAGCGGGCACGTGCTCTTGTCGAGCGGCGTGAACGCTTCGTTCGCCGGAATGGTGGCGACCAGCTTGTAGTAATCCCACGGTCCCTTGGACTCGGCCGGAGACTTCACTTCGAACAGATAGGCCGGGTGCAGCGCGCGGCCGTTCGGCTCGATCGTCCCCTCGCCGAAGACCGGATCGTCGGTCGGCATGGTCTTCATCTTGGCGACCATCTTGGCGCCGTCATGCGGGTTCTCGCCGAGCGAGTCCAGCGCCTTGAAGTAATGCAGCAGCGACGAATAGACGCCGGCCTGCACCATCGTCGGCATGGCATGGTTCTTCATGCGGTCCTGGAAACGCTTGGAGAAAGCGCGGGTGCCGTCGTTGAGGTCCCAATAGAAGGTCTCGGTGAGGTTCAGACCCTTGGCGGTCTGAAGCCCGAGCGCGTGGACGTCGGAAATGAACATCAGCAGGCTGGCGAGCTTCTGGCCGCCGCTGGTGATGCCGAATTCCGCCGCCTGCTTGATCGCGTTGACGGTGTCGCCACCGGCATTGGCCAAACCGATGACCTTGGCCTTCGAGGCCTGCGCCTGAAGCAGGAACGAGGAGAAGTCAGCCGTATTCAGCGGATGCTTGACCGCGCCGACGACCTTGCCGCCCGCGGCATCGATCGCGGCGGTGGTGTCACGCTCGAGCGCCGCACCGAACGCGTAGTCCGCGGTCAGGAAGAACCAGGTGTTGCCGCCGGCCTTCGTCAGCGCGGTGCCGGTGCCGTGCGCCAGCGTGTAGGTGTCATAGGTCCAGTGGATGGTGTTGGGCGAACAGGCCTTGTTGGTCAGGTCCGAGGTGCCCGCGCCGGAATCCAGCAGAAGGGAGTTCTTTTCCTTCGCGACGTTCGAGACCGCGAGCGCGACCGACGAGGTCGGCACGTCGGCGAGGACGTCGACCTTGTCGACATCGATCCACTGACGCGCGATGTTGACGCCGATGTCCGGCTTGTTCTGGTGGTCGGCGGAGATCACGTCGATCTTCCAGCCCTTCTTGGTCAGTCCGGAATCCTCGACAGCCATCTGGGCGGCGATCACCGATCCGGGGCCGGCCAGGTCGGCGTAAAGACCGGACATGTCGTTGAGCACGCCGATCTTGACGTTCTTGTCGCCCGCGAAAGCACCGGTGCTGGCCGCGAGCGCAAGCGCCGTACCCAGCATCAAGGCTGAAATTTTTGTTTTAATAGCCATCGTTACACCACCTCCCTATTGAAATTATTGGCTGCTTATACGCCGAGATACGTATGCAGCTTATCCATGTTCGCCTGCAATTCAGAGTTGGCGAAGCCGTCGATCACCTTGCCATGCTCGACGATGAAGAAACGATCCGCCACCGTGGATGCGAAGCGGAAGTTCTGCTCGACCAACAGGATGGTGAAGCCCTCGGATTTCAGCCGCTGAATCGTGCGGCCGATCTGCTGGATGATGACGGGCGCAAGCCCCTCGGTCGGTTCATCGAGCATCAGGAAGCGCGCGCCGGTGCGCAGGATGCGGGCGATCGCCAGCATCTGCTGCTCGCCGCCGGACAGCTTGGTGCCCTGACTCGACGACAGCCGCTCCTTCAGGTTCGGAAACAGCTCGAAGATCTGTTCGGTCGACAACCCGCCGCTGCGCACGATCGGCGGCAGCATCAGGTTTTCACGAACATCGAGGCTGGCGAAGATGCCGCGCTCCTCCGGACAGATCGCGACGCCGAGACGCGCTATCTTATCGGAATGCATCTTGATGAGTTCATGGCCGTCGAAGCGCGCCGAACCGGTGCGCTTGGCGATCATGCCCATGATCGACTTCAGGGTCGACGTCTTGCCCGCGCCGTTGCGGCCGAGCAAGGTCACCACTTCGCCGGTGCGAACATCGAAATTGATGCCGTGGAGAACGTGCGATTCTCCGTACCACGCCTGAAGGTCGCGGATCTCCAGCAGCGAAGCTCCTGCTTTTGCCGGAGCGTCGGGCGCCGTCTTCACATCAACCATGACCCGCCCCCAGATACGCTTCCTTGACGCGCTCGTCCTTGGTCAGGTCGGCATAGACGCCTTCCGCAAGAACCTTGCCGCGTGTCAGCACCGTGATGACGTCCGACAGGTTGGCCACCACGTTCAGATTATGTTCGACCATCAGAATGGTGTACTTGGCCGAGATGCGCTTGATCAGCGCCGCGATCTTGTCGATGTCCTCATGGCCCATGCCTGCCATCGGCTCGTCCAACAGCATCATCTCGGGATCGAGCGCCAGCGTGGTCGCGATCTCCAGCGCCCGCTTGCGGCCGTAAGGCATTTCGACCGCCTGGGTATTGGCGAATTCGCTCAAGCCCACGTCCTCGAGCAATTCCTTCGCGCGCGGGTTGAAGCGGTCGAGCACCGACTTGGAGCGCCAGAAATCGAACGATGCGCCGTGCTGGCGTTGCAGCGCCACGCGGACATTCTCCAGCGCGGTCAGGTGCGGGAACACCGCCGAGATCTGAAACGATCGCACGAGGCCGAGCCGCGCCACATCGGCGGGCGCCATCGACGTGATGTCCTTGCCCTTGTAGACGATCCGCCCGGCGGTCGGCTGCAGGAACTTGGTCAGCAGATTGAAGCACGTCGTCTTGCCGGCCCCGTTGGGTCCGATCAACGCATGAATGCTACCGCGACGTATCTTCAGATTGACGTCACGAACCGCTAGAAACCCGGCGAACTCTTTGGTCAGTCCCTGGGTTTCAAGAATGAACTCATCGGCCAATTAATTTCCCCCTCAGCCTTCGCGCGCTGTGTCCCACGCGTGACCGAATTGTGTCAACAGCCTTACCCGACAATGTTCTGGAACCATCATGGGCTGACCTATTGCTCCGGAATATGCCGCTTTTGCCCGCACCTACGCAAGGCACAAAGCACGCATGATCCATCACGATCGATATTAGCCCTTAGTCGGAGCCGAGCGCGCCGTCCAGTGTGGCGGATCAGCGCCGTTGCTCCCTCTGCCGTACCGCCAGACAGAACTCTCCGTCAACGACGGTCTATCGTTTCGGCGCTATCTCCTTGAGGTAGATGTCCGGCTTGAAGCCGACTAACAGCTTGCCGGCCTTCTCCAGAACCGGCCGCTTGATCATCGACGGTTGTGCCAGCATCAGCGCGATGGCGCGGCGTTCATCAAGGCTGGTTTTATCGGCCTCGGGGAGCTTGCGAAACGTGGTGCCGGCGCGATTGAGCAAGGTCTCCCAACCGACCTTGCCGACCCATCCGGCAAGGCGCGTCTTGTCGATGCCGTCCTGCTTGTAGTCGTGAAACTGATAGGCAACGCCGTGCGCATCGAGCCACGCGCGGGCCTTCTTCATCGTGTCGCAGTTCTTGATGCCGTAGATCGTCACGCTCATGCGCGCTCACCATTCGAAGGGCCGACAGACCGCCGCGCCAAGCGCAGCGACCGAAGCGCTCCTTTTAGCGGGCTGCCCGTCAACCGCAAACCGGTTGTGCGCAATCGCAGACATCAAATGCACTGCTCGGACAATCAGCGGCCGTGCGGAAACGTCGTCAGCCACGTCTGCCGGTTGCGAGCGCGCGGAATACAATCATACCACAGCGTAGACGCCGGCACCGGGCACCTACTCCGCCGCGATCACCCGCAGCGGTGTCGTATAAGGCTCGATCCGCAGGCCGTCGTTGGCGAGCACGCTGATCTTCGACAACGGCGCCTGTTCCAACTCGCCGTCCTTGCCCTTGCGCACCGCGTAACGCCAGAAACTCATCGATCCACGGCTACGCAGCGCCTTGCCGATCTCGCCGACATCGCCCGCCATGGCGGCGTCGGCGCGTGTCAGGCCGACCACGACCTGATCCTTCACCGTGACGATGCTGAACAGCTTTTGCGGCTGCTCGGCTGCGATCACGGGACTGACAACGGCGGCGGCAGCGGCGGCGAGCATCCGCGTCAAAACGCGGCGATCGATCGAGGGAGACATCGGCATCCTTTCGTTGCGCCGCCGGCAGGCTGCGCGGCGGCAATGTCGCGCCGTTTGTCGGGCGATGCGTTCGTCAGGTTCACGCGCGAAGCACGGCGCGTGACGAACGCGGCAGTCGAAAATTTCTTTCTGCGGGACTTAGCAACCAAAGACAGCGCAGCGCGTTGCGGCCTTGCTGGGTGGCGATCATAGGAGCGCATCCCATGTGCGATTACAGCTTACATGCGGTCGCATCGCGTGCAGCCGTCGCAGGCGAAACCCTCGTCACAACCCGGTTCGATCTGACCTCGACACGAGGTTTCTCGGGGTTGGATAATCCGAGGGTCGCCGTCTGCTTGCGGCCCGGGACCGAGATTGCATTCGAGGCCGACGTGCAGCGCGAGCGCATGATATTTCATCAGAGCGTCGGTGCCCGGTTGGCGCGCTTCCGTCAGATCGATCTCGACAGCCCGATGCATCATCACGACGCCCTCGAGTTCTCGAACGGCACCATCGTGCTCTTGACCGATCTGATTCCGGGTCAGCGGGCCGCCATCGTGCAATTGCCGGCCAGCCCGGCCGAGAACAAGACCGAGCCGGCAAGCGAAACGCCGATTGCCAATCCGATCCTCGCCTGAAGGCGACCGCGCATCGCGCGGGCCACGTCATGCGTGGCCCGCGTCGGCTGACCGCGACGATCTGATATCGTCACGGCTTGCTGCCGACGTCAGAGTCCGATTGCAGATCCGCCAGTTCATAGAGTGGCCGGATTTCAATTTCGCTCGGACCCGGCATCGGATTGGGGCAACGCTTCACCCAGGCGACCGCCTCGTCCATATCCTTGACCTCCCACAGCCAGAACCCGGCCACGAGTTCGCGCGGCATGGCGAAAGGTCCGTCGATCACCGTGCGGCCGGTGCCATCGAAGGCAACGCGTTTGCCGCGCGAGGACGGCGTGAGGCCATCGGCCATGACGAAGATTCCCGCCTCGCGCAGATCGTCATTGAATCGCCCCATCGCCTGCATCATTGCAAGCGTCTCCGGCGTGGAACGGAAGCCCAGTTCGCTCTCCTGCGTCGCCTTCACCAGCACCATCACGCGCATCGTGTGTCTCCATGTTCAAGCCGACTTTGTCGGTTTGCTATTGGAACGACGAACGAGAAAGGCGGTTGCCGACATCGCGTGCTCAGCGTTGCTGCAATAAATTTACGTGGGATGTAAGCATCAGAACGGCTCTTCTCGGGTGGCGGGACGTTTTCGCGCGCGAACGGCCGCAGGATAGGTGACACGGAATTGACGCGCGGCACCCTGCCCCGTCATGCATTTTACTGCTATTCAGTGGCCCGCCATGCTTGAGCCAGAAGAAAATCGAAAAATGCCTTCAAGGAGTTCTGCCAGATGAGATACCTGCACACCATGCTGCGCGTCCGCAATCTCGACACCGCTCTGAAATTCTATTGCGATGCGCTCGGGCTCAAGGAAGTCCGCCGCATCGACAATGATAAAGGTCGCTTCACGCTGGTCTTCCTCGGCGCCGCCGCCGACGAACACCTTATCAAGGCGAGCCAAGGTCGCGGCGCACCGCTGGTCGAACTCACCTACAACTGGGACGAGGAAAAATACGGTGAGGACCGTTTCTTCGGTCACCTCGCCTATGAGGTCGACGATATCTACGCGACCTGCGCGCGCCTGATGAAGCTCGGAATCACCATCAACCGCCCGCCGCGCGACGGCCAGATGGCTTTCGTCCGCTCGCCGGATCTGCATTCGATCGAACTCTTGCAAGCCGGCGATGCCAAGCCGCCGCAGGAGCCGTGGGCCTCGATGCCGAACACAGGACACTGGTAACAGTGCTGGAACATGCATCGTCCCGATGCGTTATCTCGATGAAACAAATCGAGGAGATGCTTATGGGACGCGGCATTTTGCTGTGGCTGCTCGGCGTGCCGATACCGATCATCATTTTGCTGTGGCTGTTCTTCCGCTGAGTAAAATGATGTCGCACGGGATCGCATATCGAAAGAGAAAGGCTCCGCGATGCGGAGCCTTTCTTTTTGCAGCCTTCCTTTTTGCAGCCCTCGCAAATTCTAGTTGAAGCTCCGTTCGAACCACAGGATGCCGACGATCACCACCAGCGTCACCGCGGTCACCACCGCGCGCCGGGTCCAGCTCATGCCTTGGCCGAACCACCACAGCAGCGCGCAACACATGATGACCGGAACGACGATGTCGAGACGCATGGCGATCTCCTCACCTCACCGCCGCGTCAGCGCGGCCCGCTACGAATGCCAGATCCGCCGCCGGTGCCGATACTGATCGAGCCACCGAGCCGGACGCAGGTGTCCGAGCCCTCGACCTTGACGAATCCCGCACCGAACGCCGCGCATGGATTCGGCGCGCGCTTCAACGGCTTCTCCAGCGGCTTGCGGGGCGCGTTCGGCAAACGGATATCGGATTGCGCCAGCGCCATCGAGGTCGCGATCAATCCGAAAACAACGATCAGTCCGACTTTAAGCATGATGTGGATTGCCCGTGGTGGATTGCCCGATGGCCTCGTCGACTATCTTACATGATTGGCCCAACCATTGAAATTATGGCATTTCCGGCCAACCACGACGCAACCTGTCGACGCCGGACGCGGTTGGCGTCACCGACCCGATCGGCATTGCATTCGCCCCGCTCGCAGCGAACGTCCCCGGTGCAACGGGGACACAAGAACGAGAAATGATTTCCGCATAGATGCCTCTATCGTTTTCCAATGCACATTTAACTGCCTCTCGGACGTGGGCAGTTCCATGGCGGTCAAACGCGGTCGATAGCGTGTCGTATCCAGTCAGGCTGCATTCATAATTCATCGGCAACATACAACTTCCGGATTTGAAACTTGGGGCAGGACTCCTCCAATGAACCTCACCAGAATTTCGGCAGTCGGACTGTTTGTCATCGCCGCCTCGCTGGCCGGGTGTGCGAACCCACAGCAGCAACGCACCGCGACAGGTGCGGTCCTCGGTGGTGCGACAGGCGCGCTGCTTGGTCAGGCGATCGGCGGCAATACCGGCAGCACTCT
Organism: Hyphomicrobiales bacterium; assembly: GCA_017305555.1. Lineage (GTDB taxonomy): Bacteria > Pseudomonadota > Alphaproteobacteria > Rhizobiales > Xanthobacteraceae > 62-47. Next base: position 70,254 of record JAFKKM010000025.1, read on the forward strand.
CATCGGCGCCGGTGCCGGCGCATTGCTTGGCGCAGCAGTTGCGGACTCAACCAATCCGCACCCCAACGGCCCGCCGATGTGCCGCTACCGCGCACCGGATGGCCGAATCTATGTCGCCGAATGCGACGAGCGATATTATCGCGGAGGATACTGATCCGCGCTGCGCGGGTTCAATCGGGCGCGCAAACGATCACACCAAACAACCAGCCCGTCGGTTATGCCGGCGGACTCAGTTGATCAGCGCCACGCACTACTGGTTATCGTGGACGGGCTGCGCGGTTTGCTGCTGCATCTGATGCTCCCGACGCTTTTGCAGCTTGCGCTCTTTGGCCAAGTGGTGGCCGGCGACGCAGCCGCCCACCGCGCCGATGACGCCATGATGGCCGGCGTAGTGACCGGCAACACCTCCGGCGACGGCGCCCGACAAACAGCCGATAGCTTTGGCCTGCGGCGCAAAAGCGACGCCGGCAATGAGAGCTGCCGCGATGATCAATGAACGCATTGGAGACCTCCAAAATGCAGAATGAAATATTCTGGCAGAGGCAACCTGTCTGAGCGATGAACGTTCCGCGTGAAGGGACGGAAGCATAGCGTGACACCAACCCGACCAATGAAGGCCCGACGGTTCGGTTGTCCAGCCGACATGCGACGCGCTACGCGATTGAAATTTCTACATTTTCAGGGAAAGGAAAGTGGCGCTCCCTAGCGGAATCGAACCGCTCTCTCCACCGTGAAAGGGTGGCGTCCTAACCGATAGACGAAGGGAGCGAAACACCAGGCCCGAGGCGATTGCCGCGTTCAGACCCATGGTTCCGCGCTGCCGTGAAAATATCCGCCAAATCAATCGCTTGGAGAAACGTCGACTCCGCGCCGGATGGCCGCGACGCAGCGCGATCCGGAGACAGCGGCGAACGTATAATGGCGTTTGCCGGCGCGGGCAAGCCGTCTTGCCGGCCATTGTGGAAGGAGGCGACCGCATCCCCCGACGCATCGATCCTGTTGGGGCCGCGATCGGCGCGCGTTACTCTTGCGGCCGAGCACCCTCCCGCTGGAGACAGGAACGCCCATGGCCCGCAAGCTGATCGACATTTCCGTGCCGCTGCAAAACGACGTCCCGGCCGACCCGCCCGGCAATCATCCCACCATTCAGTACATCGATCACCAACAGGGCCTGCCGCGAATGCTGCAATTCTTCGACGGCCTCAAGGCGGAGGACTTGCCGGACGGCCAAGGCTGGGCGGTGGAGATGATCAACCTCTCGACCCATAACGGCACGCATCTCGACGCGCCGTATCACTTCCATCCGACGATGAATCGCGGCGAGCGTTCGTGGACCATCGACGAGGTGCCGCTGGAGTGGTGCTTGCAGCCGGGCGTCAAGCTCGACTTCCGCCATCTGCCCGACGGCTACGTGGCAACTGCGAAGGATGTCGCCGACGAGCTCGACCGCATCGGGCATACGCTGAAGCCGCTCGAGATCGTCGTCGTCAACACCGGCGCCGGCGCGAAGTACGGCCAGGCGGACTACGTCACCTCAGGCTGCGGCATGGGCTACGAGGCCACCATGTATCTCCTGGAGCGCGGCGTTCGCCTCACCGGCACCGATGGCTGGAGCTGGGACGCGCCGTTCGTCCACACCGCGAAGCGGTATGCCGAAACCCACGATGCCAGCCTGATCTGGGAAGGTCACAAGGCCGGCCGGCATATCGGTTACTGTCATCTCGAAAAGCTGCACAACCTCGAGCAACTGCCGTCGACCGGCTTCACCGTCTCGTGCTTCCCGGTGAAGATCGAGCGGGCGTCCGCAGGCTGGACGCGCGCCGTTGCCATTCTCGATTGAGGAATGGAACCCGGCGATGCTTCCGCTCGTTGAGACAGCGCCGAACTCCCCCTCACCGCGCGCGGAATCCCGCGACCGCAGGAGACTTCCATGACGCTCCCCCATGATACCGACGATCTCGCGTCAAAGATGCACGCGGCCGTTCATGCCAACTGGAAAGCCTTCCTGATCGAAGGCATCCTGCTGGTGATCCTCGGATTGGGGGCTATGGTCGTGCCGCCGCTGGCCAGTCTCGCGGTCACCGTCTTTCTCGGCTGGATGTTTGTCGTCAGCGGAATCGCAGGATTGGCGCTGACGTTCTGGGCCCGGCAAATGCCCGGCTTCTGGTGGTCGCTGATCTCGGCGCTGCTGGCGATCGCTGTCGGCGTCATCCTGCTGACGCGGCCGGTTCAGGCCACCCTGACGCTGACCATCGTGGTCGGGGCTTATTTCCTCGCGGAAGGCGTCACCACCATCATGTATGCGCTGGAGCATCGCCGGGAGTTGTCGCAGCGCTGGGGCTGGATGCTGACCGCCGGCATCATGGATATCGTCGTCGCCCTGATCATCGTCGCCGGCCTGCCCGGCTCGGCGCTATGGGCGATAGGCCTGCTGGTCGGCATCAACCTGCTGTTCGGCGGCGCGACACTGATCGGCGTGGCGCTCGCCGCGCGGGAAAAATAGCCTGCCGGTTCAGCAGCCGCGACAAATGCTCTTGAGCTTGCGGTCGAGCTGGGCGTCCTCGCGCGCAATGGGATCGTTCGGATTGTCGATATTTTTCTCCGACGGCACATCGCCGCGACGCGGCTGACGATGGCCCACCGGCGCGCTCGGAACGGGAGTGCTCACGCCCGGCATGGTCGGGCTCGCACCACTCCGCCCGGTTTGCGCGATCGCCTCGGGTGCAGCGACCATCAGCAGCAAGGCCGTTGTCGCAATCCATTTGTTCATGTCGGCCTCCATTGGTACGGCATCAAGTTCATTGAAGCGGATTCGAGAGCGCCGCGCTACAGCGCGTCGCGCCCTGACCGCTTTTCACCTCGCGGTCCGGACCGTGCGCCTGCATCGATCGAGAGTGCCGCGAAAAGCTGAGGGGCCTTAACGGGAACGCTCCGGCAGCTCGATCGTTCCGCAGTTGCGCCGCCCCTGCGCCGAGCAATCCAGCCCCTTGCGCACGTCCGCCATGGTCATCAGCAGCCACGCCCCCGCGGCCACCAGGACCACGAAGAAGCCGAGCAGCACCGCGTTCTCAACGGTCCGGTTGCCATCGTCGTCGGGCGGGTCCTGCATGGTCATCGCACCGCCTTGTCATGTCCGTGGCGGATAGGCGTGGATGCCGCCGCAGAAGTCGGTGACCTGATAGTCCGCTGCGCCGCTGTCGGCCTCGCGCGCGAGATAATTCGGCCCGACCGGGGCCTTGCCGAAGCCACCTGGAATATCCAGCACGAATTCCGGCTGGCACAATCCCGACACGCGGCCGCGCATCTCGCGCATCAGTTGCTGGCCCTTTTCCAGCGTGGTGCGCAGATGCGCGGTGCCCGGCGCCAGATCGCCATGATGCAGGTAGTACGGCTTGATCCGGCATTCGACGAACGCGCGCATCAAGGCTTCGAGCGCTTGCAGGTTATCGTTGACGCCGGCGAGCAGCACCGACTGGCTGACCATCGGAATACCGGCGTCGACGATCCGCGCGCAGGCTTCGCGCGCCTCTGTCGAAAACTCCCGTGCGTGGTTGGCATGAACCGCGAGCCACGTCGTTGCATTCGGCACGCGCAATGCCGCGACCATCTCGGCGCTGACGCGCGTGGGATCGGCCATCGGCACGCGGGTATGGATGCGGATGATCTTCACATGATCGATGGCGGCGAGATCGGCCATCACCTCGGCCATACGGCGCGGCGACAGCATCAGCGGATCGCCGCCGGTGAGGATCACCTCCCAGATTTCCGGGTGCGAGCGGATGTAATCGAGCGCTGCGTTATAGACATCCGGCGTCAGCGCGTTGTCCTTGCCCGGCCCGACCATCTCGCGGCGGAAGCAGAAGCGGCAATAGACTGCGCAGACATGCACCAGCTTGAACAGCACGCGGTCCGGATAACGATGAACGATGCCCTCCACCGGGGAACGCGCGTGGTCGCCGATCGGATCGACATTCTCAATCGGTTGGCTGTTCAACTCCTTCACGTCAGGAATGTATTGGAGCGCGATCGGATCGGCCGGATCGCTCGGATCGATCAGCGCGGCGACATCCGGCGTCAGCGCCACGGCGTAGCGCGCCGCGACCTTCTCCAGATCATGCAGAGCCGATGCAGGCGCGAGGCCCTGCGATATCAGTTGCTGCGGCTGGCGCAGCGTGGTGGAAACCTTCTGGTTCATGCTTTGCCTGCCGGCGGCGTCCACACCACCTGATCGATCCGTTGCGCGCCGGAGGCCAGCATCACCAGCCGGTCGAAGCCGAGCGCCACGCCGCTCGCTTGCGGCATCGCCACAAGCGCGGCAAGGAAATCCTCATCGAGCGGATAGCGCTCGCCGTAAAGACGCTCCTTGTCGTCCATCGCCAGTTCGAAACGCCGCCGCTGTTCGCGCGCGTCAGTCAACTCACCAAAGCCATTGGCGAGTTCGACGCCGCAGGCATAGGCCTCGAATCGCTCCGACACACGCGGGTCCGACGGTTTCGCACGCGCCAGTGCCGATTCCGGCGCAGGATATTCATAGAGCACCGTCGTCCTGCCCTGCCCGAGATGCGGCTCGACATGCTCGACCAGAATCTTGCTGAAGATGTCCGACCAGGTGTCGTCGTCCGCTACGCGCACCTTGCCGCGCGCGGCGTCGGCCAACGCATCGCGGTTGCCTTCGCTGCCGTCAATGGTCGCGAGCAAATCGATACCGGCGGAGCATCGAAACGCCTCGGCGACGGTCACCCATTCCGCCTCCGCGAACGGATTGGCGTTGCGCCCACGAAATGCGAAGGCGCGGGTCTGCGCGGTGTCCGCCGCGAGCGCGATCAACGCCAGACAATCCGCGATCACCGCCTCGTAAGGTTCATCGGCGCGATACCATTCCAGCATGGTGAATTCCGGTAGATGCAGGTCGCCGCGCTCGCGGTCGCGGAACACGCGGGCGAATTCGACGATTCGGTCCTCGCCCGCCGCGAGCAATTTCTTGCAAGCGAACTCCGGCGAAGTGCGCAGGTAACGCGGCAGCGTTTCGCCCTCCGCACCGATCAACGCCGTGCGCGGCGCGTGCAGATGCGTTTCGTTGCCCGGCGACACCTGAAGCACGCCGGTTTCCACCTCGACGAATCCGGCCGCCGTGAACCAGGTCCGGCACGCAGCGGTGATGGCACCGCGCGCGGCCAAAAACGGCCTGCGATCCTGATGGCGATTTCGATCCCACCAGGGCGAAGGACGATCATCCAGTTTCATGATTGCCCGCCGATACAGCGTGCAAATGTTGGGGCCAGCCCCCTGGAGCCATTTCCGTTCCGATCAAATCGGAACGGGGCTCCAGATTCCAGCTTTGACGCGTTTTTTTGACGCGAACCGGACTCCACTTCGCTTGAAAACGCTCTAGCGTCAGCGGCCCAAATCAGTATGTTGCAGCCCGAAACCGCTTCGCCGCCGGAACCGCCATGCTTGGCTCGGCCCCGAACCCGAACGCTAGGAATATTTTCTGTGAGAGTCATCGCCAGTTCTATCCGCAAGGGCAATGTTATTGAGCAAAACGGCCAGCTTTATGTGGTCCTGTCAGCCGAAAACATCCATCCCGGCAAGGGCACGCCGGTCAGCCAGATCGAAATGCGCCGAATCAGCGACGGCGTAAAGATCTCCGAACGCTACAAGACCACCGACCAGGTCGAGCGCGCCACCATCGAAGACCGCAACTACAACTTCCTTTATGAAGATGGCGACGGCTTCCATTTTATGAATGCCGAGACCTACGATCAGGTTCAGGTGCCGAAGGACGTGGTGGGCAGTTCCGCGCCGTACCTTCAGGAAAACATGACCGTGAAGCTGTCGATGCACGACGTGGTGCCGGTCGCGATCACCTTGCCGCAGCGCGTCACGCTCGAAGTGGTCGAGACCGAGCCGGTGACCAAGGGCCAGACCGCGTCGTCGTCCTACAAGCCCGCCATGCTGTCCAACGGCGTCCGTTCGGCGGTGCCGCCGCATGTCGGCGTCGGAACGCGGATCGTCGTCCTGACCGAGGACGGTTCCTACGTCGAGCGCGCCAAGGACTAACGCGATAAGAACCAACTTCGATCAGGTCCATCGCCTGACGGCCCGCGGGAGCCGAACGATTGCGAAACACCCTCTCACGTTGCGCTGATATCATCTCTGGAAGGCGATGCCTCTCAGCGCTCGTGGGTCTGGTGGTTCTCGCTGCTCCCGCCGCCGCCGATGAATTCAAGACGCCTGCAATTTCGGCGGTTCACGTCGAATGGCGCGCGGCGCTCGATCAGTTCAAATCCGAGATCGCGGCGCATCCGGAGTTGGCGGGCCGCTTCACCTTCACCAGCCGCCGGCGGCTGTCGCCGTCCGATCCGCGCATCATGCCGGCGTTCGAGCAACTGAACGCCATCACCTCGCCGCTGTTTTCCGGCATCAGCCGCAGTCCGATCCCGGTGCTGCTGCCGTTCGATACGGCCGGCTACGTCAAGGACCGCGATAGCGGCGCGCCCGGCAGCATCGCGATCTCGCATTATCAATCCGGCTTCAACAAGGCCGAGATGTTCGTGACCGGCGGCGCGGGTTACGACGCCTTGTTCAGCCTGCCGCGCGCGTCCGATGGTAGTACGCCGGAGCGCGTCTACGCCAAGCCGGTCGAGGTGCAGATCACCGGCTCGCTGCTGGTTTACGACCTCAACGATCCGGTCGCGGGCAAGGGCGAAGCGGTGCGCGCGCTGCAAGGCCAGTTTCCCGATATCCGCCGGGTCATCCGCGAAGGCTTCGTGCGCTATCGCTTCACCGCGTTCGGCGTGCCTTACGTCGTGGCGATCCACTGCCTCGACAGCGTGCCGCGCGCCGACCGCCTCGCCTGCCGCGAGGCCTCCGGCGTCGCCGAGCGTTTCATCAAGGCACTGCGCATCGTTGGCGGCGGGCCGTCCCGCCCGCGCGCCAACAAGGCGGCAGACCTCGCGCCGCGCCCCGCCAATTTTTCACCCGATTTCACCTATCGGCCATCGGGCGAGATCATCGCCAACAGCGGCTATCGCGAGCAGAGCGGCCACGCCGACTGGACGGTCTATTCGCAGATCCGCTTTCCGCTCAAGGAAGCCCCCGCTTACGCCAACTCGCAATCGTTCCTGAACTGGGGCGATTGCTTCCATCGCGGCCGGGTGCCGCCGCCTTACCGCAAGGGCGCGAAGTATCACTGCAAGTCGAACGACAAACCGCTCGTGTTCGATGAATCCGCGCGCGAGAATTACTCTTACCCGTGGCAGGATAATTTCTGCGAGGCGCGGGATTTTGAAGTTGGACAATGCGCCAGCGGCTTCGGCCATCAGGGCCAGGATATCCGGCCTTCCGCCTGTCGGCTGCGCAACGAGAGCGCCGACCGCTGCGAGCCGAACATCTTCCCGGTGATCGCGGTGCGCGACGGCACCCTGCTGCGCTCGCCCAAGCGCGAAGCCCTGACCTTGCTGGTCAACACCCAGACCGAGCACATCCGCTTCCGCTACATGCATATGGATCCCGCGCATCTCGATGCCGACGGCATGTTGAACGGCCGGCATGTTGCCGAGGGTGAGAAGCTCGGGCTGGTGTCGAACTATCAGGACTATCAGGGCGGCACCACCGTCCACCTGCACTTCGACGTGCAGGTGTTCACGCGCGAGGGTTGGCTCTGGGTCAATCCTTACGTGACACTGATCTCGTCCTATGAGCGGCTGATCGAGGGGCGCGGCCGCGAGGTTCCGGCAACGACCGCCGAGACGAAAGCCGCAACACCGGCCAGCGCAGACTCCGCCACGACGGAACCGACGACGAAAAGCCAATAGCCGGGTTCCCGCGTCCAACGCCGCGCCGAAAAGGCCTTTGGCGCATCGCGATGCACCTCCTAGACTGCATCAATGGATGACAGCGATTCCCCCGTGACGATGACACGTCGCCGCCTGTTGCAGGCGGCTGCTGGCGCAAGCGCCTTTCTGGCCACTCCGGCAACGGCATTTGCCGCCGCGCCGGCGGGCTTCGATGCCTGGCGCGACGGCTTCGAGGCCAAGGCCCGCGCGCGCGGCATTTCCGACCAGACCTATCGCAGCGTGATGGGTCGGATCGAGCCGGACATGAGCGTCTTCCAGAAGATGCGCAAGCAGCCGGAATTCCACGAACAGATCTGGCAATACATCAACCGCCGCGTGTCGGACTGGCGGCTGATCGCCGGCAAGGAAGCGTTGCGCAAACATCAATCGCTGTTCGCGCGCATCGAAAAGGATTTCGGCGTCGAGCGCGGCACATTGTTGGCGCTGTGGGGCGTCGAATCCGCCTACGGCGATCCGCTGGTGCAGCAGAACCACATGCGGCCGGTGTTTCCCTCGCTCGCCGCGCTAGCGTGGCGCGAACCGCGACGGCGCACCTATTGGGAAACCGAACTGATCAACGCGCTGAAGATCGTGCAGCGCGGCTGGAGCACGCCCACCGAGATGCGCGGCTCATGGGCCGGCGCGATGGGCCACACGCAATGGATGCCGGAAGTCTGGCTCAACGTCGGCTTCGATTACGATGGCGACGGCCGTGTCTCGCCGTTCGGCAGACCGGACGATGCGTTGGGCTCGACCGCGCGCTATCTGGTGAAGCGCGGCAAATATCACCGCAACGAACATTGGGGTTATGAGGTGCGCGCGCCCGGCGGCGCGGCGAACGGCAACCGCAGCTACGCGGCGTGGGCGAGCGCCGGCGTCACACGTGCCGACGGACGCCCGTTCCCGCACCCGAACGCGTCCGCGAAATTATGGACGCCGGTGCAAGGCGGTCCCTCATTCCTGCTCGGCCCGAATTTCTATTCGGTGCGCAGTTACAACCCGTCGATGAATTACGCGCTGGCGATCTGCCATCTCGGCGACCGCATTCTCGGCGCGGGACCGTTCATCCAACCGTTCCCCGGCTCCGAGCGCGCGCTGACGCTGGCCGAGGTTCAGGAAGTGCAGACCCGCCTGACCAAAGCCGGTTTCGACACCGGCGGCACCGATGGCCGCGTCGGCAACGACACCATGAAGGCGGTGAAGGATTTCCAGCAGAAGGTCGGCCTCCCTGCCGACGGCTACGCGGGCCTCAAGGTGCTCGCGCGCCTGCGCGGCGGCTAGCACCGAGCGAAGTAAGATTGAATCGTCATTGCGAGCGAAGCGAAGCAATCCAGAGCCACGAAGTCAGGACTGGATTGCTTCGTCGCTACGCTCCTCGCAATGACGAATAAACGAGTTTCAAGCCTCGGCGTCGTCCCCGCGCAGGCGAGGACCCATACGCCGCAGCGGAAGTGATACGGAAAACGTCCGTTGTCCGCGCTTGTGATAATAATCAAGGTTAGGGGTTATGGGTCCCCGCCTGCGCGGGGACGACGATTTTGTTGCTGCAAATCCAAGCACACAACGAATTTTCGCTCTCGCCCTCAGCGGATCATCGCCGGACCCGCGTCCGGCACTGCGACGTCGATCACCCGCAACTGCACGCGCTCGGCACCTTGCCAGCGATCGACCGTCAGCGATCCGGCGACGTGCAGCACCTGCCCGCGATGCTCCTTCAGCGCATTGCCGAGTGGCTGCCCGACTGAACGAAACGCGATACCGTTGACGATGGCCCCGTCGCCGGCCTTGAAGCGCAGCCGCAGATGCGCCTGCCCGACCTCGTCGGCATAGACCAGTTGATGCGACGGCAGCGCGATCACCGGCTCGGGATTGCCGACGCCGAACGGCCCGGCGCGATTAAGCGTTGCCACCAACTCCGGCGTCACTGCGCGCGCGCTGACCGCGCCATCCACCATCAACTCACGGACGTTGCGCGATTGCGCGACATCGTCTGCCAGCGCGTTCTCGATGTAGGCGCGGAACGCCGCCAGTTGCTCCTTGCGCAACGTGATGCCCGCCGCCATCGCGTGGCCGCCGCCCTTCATCAGCAAGCCATCGGTCACAGCCTGCCGCACCGCCTTGCCGAGATCGACGCCGGAGATCGAGCGGCCCGAGCCGGTGCCGATGCCGCCGGGTTCGAGCGCAATGGCAAAGGCAGGTCGCGCGAATTTCTCCTTCAGCCGCGCGGCAACCAGACCGACCACGCCGGGATGCCAGCCTTCGGCAGCGGTGACGATCACCGCGCCCTTGTCCTCAAGGCCGAGCGCCGCCAGCGCCTCGGCTTCGGCCTGCGCTTCCGCCGCCTGCTCGATGACGCGGCGCTCGGTGTTGAGGCGATCCAGCTCGGCGGCAATGCGCGCCGCTTCCGACACGTCGCCTTCGAGCAGCAGCCGCACGCCGAGATCGGCGCGACCGATGCGGCCGCCGGCATTGATGCGCGGCCCCAGCATGAAACCGAGATGCCACGCTTCCGGCGGGCCGTTCAGGCGCGATACGTCCATCAACGCAGTATGGCCGACGTGGTCGCGGCGGCGCAGCGCGATCAGGCCCTTGGCGACGAAGGCGCGATTCAGTCCGGTCAGCGAGGCGACATCGGCGACGGTGCCAAGCGCAACGTGATGCAACATGCCGAGCAGATCAGGCTCCGGCCGTTCGGCCTTCCAGAAACCGCGTTTGCGCAATTCGCGATTGACCGCGACGAGCGTGACGAACACCAGCCCCACCGCCGCGAGATGACCGAGGCCGGAGAGATCGTCCGGCCGGTTCGGGTTCACCAGCGCATCGACAATCGGCAGATCGTCGCCGCATTGATGATGATCGATCACCACGACGGACATGCCGAGACGCTTCGCTTCCGCCAACGCCTCGATGCTGGTGGTGCCGCAATCGACAGTAACGAGCAGCTTCGCACCCTTGGCGGCGAGTGCCTTCACCGCGTCGACGTTCGGCCCATAACCTTCGAAAATACGATCCGGAATATGGATCAGCGGATCGAGCCCGCAATGCCGCAGATGCCATGCCAAGAGCGCCGACGACGTCGCGCCGTCAACATCGTAATCGCCGAAGATCGCGACCTTTTCCCCGCGCGTCACGGCGTCGGAGATGCGCGTTGCCGCCGCTTCCATCTGCGTGACGGTGAAGGGATCCGGCATCAGTTTGCGGATGGTCGGATCGAGAAAATCGTCGACCGCGTCGAGATCGACGCCACGTCCCGCCAGCACGCGGGCCAGCATCTCCGGCAACTGATGACGCTGCACGATGGCGAGCGCCTGCGCCGCGCCACGCGCATCGAGCCGGTCGCGCCACAGGCGCCCGGTCGCGGAGCGCGATACGCCGAGGAAGGCGGATGGGGTTTCCTGCGGGATGATGGTGGGCGGCGTCATACCCTCACCCCATCCACGGCGTCGTCCCCGCGCAGGCGGGGACCCCATAACCCCTGGCGCCCGTCGTTATAGGATGATCGCGCCTCTGTGATGGAGCCGAACCGCTGCGGCGTATGGGTCCCCGCCTGCGCGGGGACGACGGTTTTCGTGTTGCACCCCCCCGCGCAAAACGAACTCTCCGTCGACATATCAGCAGCCCATCCGCGCGGCGAAATCGTTGAAGTCCGCGGCAACGACATCCCAGTCGCCGTCCGCCTTGAAGTCCTTGCTCTGCAACGGGCCGTATTCGGTCACGCGCGGCACGAACGCGGTTTTCAGTCCGACTTTCTGCGCGGCCGCCAGATCGTTGTTGTGGGCTGCGACCATCATTACCTGTCCCGGCTGCAAGCCGAGCAGTCGCGCCGCGCCGAGATAGGTTTCCGGGTCCGGCTTGTAATGCTCGAACAGTTCGGCGGACAGGATCAGATCCCACGGCAGGCCTGCGTGCTTCGCCATGTTGTTGAGCAACGCGACGTTGCCGTTCGACAGCGTGCCGATGGTGAACTTGCGCTTCAGCCGCGTCAGACCGCCGATGCTGTCGGCCCACGGTTGCAGCCGGTGCCAGCCCAAGGTCATGTAAGCGAGATCGTCCTCGTTCAAACCTTCGATGCCGAACTGCGCAACGAGTTTATCCAGTGACTGGCGGTGCAGATGGTCGAGCGCGAGATAACCGCGCTCCGGATGATTGCGCACCTCGTTCATCGACGGCACATAAGCGCCGCGCCATGCATCGACGAGGCCGGTCCAGTCGCCCGTAACGCCGCGCTTGGCGCTCCATTGCGTGAAATCGGCGATCAGGCTGCTGCGCCAGTCCACCACGGTGCCGAACACATCGAACACCATGGCTTTCACGGATGACAAATCGGCAGATGCGTTCATGACTATCCTCACGTGATCGGATCGACAGAAGCACCGCCGCCGAATGTCAGAGTATCTTGCGATACTGGATAAAACCCGGATGCTCGGCGACCTGATCGTAGAGGATACGGGCCTGCGCGTTGGTCTCGTGCGTCAGCCAATGCACGCGGCTCGCGCCCGCCTCTTTGGCCTTGGCATAGACCGCCTCGATCAACGCGCGGCCGAGGCCGAGCCCGCGCGCGCTGTCATCGACGAACAGATCCTGCAAGTAACAGTAGTTGCCCGGCGTCCAGGTCGAGCGATGGAAAAGATACTGGACGATGCCGGTCAGCTTGCCGTCAACGTAAGCGCCGAGCAGATGCATTGGCTCCGCGGGATCGTGGAAGCGGCTCCAGGTGACGTCGCTGGTCGCAGCCGGAACGCTGGTCTTGTAGAAGGTCAGATAGCCCGCCCACAGCGGCTCCCATGCCGCGCGTTCACCCTCGCCGACCGGCTTGATGACAACGTTCTTTTTCATCGCATCCTCAGTCGAGGTGGAATTTTTCCAGTTGCCGATGCTCCGCCTTGATCATGCGCACCGTGCCGGTGACCGAACGCATCACTACGGTTTCCGTTTCGATCAGGCCGTCCTTGCGGAACTTGACGCCGGAGAGCAGCGAGCCATCGGTGACGCCGGTGGCGGCGAACAGACAGTCGCCCTTCACCATGTCCTCGATGCCGTAGATCATCTTCGGATCGGTGACGCCCATCTTGCGCGCACGGTCGCGCTTCTCCTCGGTGTCGAGGATCAGGCGGCACTGCATCTGGCCACCGATGCAGCGCAACGCGGCGGCAGCGAGCACGCCTTCCGGCGCACCGCCGGTACCCATGTAGATATCGACGCCGGTGTTCTCGGTGTCGGCGGTGTGGATCACGCCGGCGACGTCGCCGTCGGTGATCAGGCGCACGGCCGCGCCGGTCGAACGGATGGCGGCAATGATGTCGGCATGGCGCGGACGCTCCAGCACCAGCGCTGTGATGGCAGACGGCTGCACGCCCTTGGCCTTGGCGAGACGGCGGATGTTTTCATCCGGCGAGGCGTCGAGATCGATCACGTTCTTGTCGTAGCCGGGGCCGATCGCGATCTTTTCCATGTAGACGTCGGGGGCGTGCAGCAGCGTGCCGCCGTCGGCCATCGCCATGGTGGCAATCGCGCCGGGCATGTTCTTGGCGCACAGCGTCGTGCCTTCCAGCGGATCGACGGCGATATCGACCTGCGGCCCGGCGTTGATACCGACCTTCTCGCCGATGAACAGCATCGGGGCTTCGTCGCGCTCGCCCTCGCCGATCACGATGGTGCCCTCGATCGGCATCTTGTTGAGTTCGCGGCGCATCGCGTCCACCGCCGCCTGATCGGCCGCCTTCTCGTTGCCGTGGCCGCGCAGCCGCGCTGCCGACACCGCCGCCCGCTCCGTCACGCGCACGATCTCGAGTGTGAGAATGCGCTCCAGCAACTGCTGCGGCGGAACGGAAATATGTGTCGACATCGATCGTACTCCTTGACGGTCACAACGAGCGCGCTGGCTCGCATCAAAAGTGGGGCGGACAATCCAGACCCGGAACCCGCGGCGGGGCGCCGGACCCGGTACTAGTTTTTCTCGATCCTGATCACCTGCGGCCGGCCGCTGATCACCTTGTCGCGCTGAACCGCCTGCAACGCGCCGCGCATGGCGTCCTCGCTGGTGGCATACGTAATCAGAATAACCGGGACCGGTGAAGACGTTTTGGCCGATATCTTGTGGTCGCCCGAACGATCCGGGTGGCGCTGCACAATGGACTCGATGGAAATGCCCCGCTCCGCGAGCCGGGTGGCAATGGTCGCGGCCGTGCCGGCGAGATCGCGCGCCATCAGGCGGATATAGTAGCCGCCTTCATGGCGCTGCATCGGCGCTTTCTTGGTCGACTTGAGGCGGGCCACCGGTCGCCCGAACGGCAAGGCACGAACGCCGCGCGCGACGTCGGCAATATCGGCGACGACCGCCGACGCGGTCGCGGCGCCTCCGGCGCCAGGGCCGACCAATGTGATCGGCGAAATGCCGGCACCGTCGATAGTGACCGCGTTGGTGACGCCCATCACCTGCGCCACCGACGAGGTGCGCGGCACCATAGTCGGATGCACGCGTTGTTCGATGCCGGTTTTGGTCCGCACCGCGACGCCGAGCAGCTTGATGCGGTAGCCGAGTTCCTCGGCCGCGCGCAGGTCCTGCGGCGTGATCGACGAAATGCCCTCGACGTAGACCGCGCGCTGCGCGACTTCCGTGCCGAACGCGAGACTGGCGAGGATCGCCAGCTTCTGTGCGGTGTCGTGGCCGTCGACGTCGAACGACGGATTGGCTTCGGCGTAGCCGAGACGCTGCGCATCCTTCAGACATTCGGCAAAGGACAGCCCCTCCTGCTCCATCCGGGTCAGGATGTAGTTGCAGGTGCCGTTGAGAATGCCATAGACGCGATCGATCTCGGTTCCGGCCAAGCCCTCCCGCAGCGTCTTGACGACCGGAATGGCAGCGCCGACAGCCGCTTCGAAATTCAGTGCGCCGCCGTGCTGTTCGGCGAGCTTGGCGAGCCGCAAGCCGTGCTTGGCGATCAGCGCCTTGTTGGCGGTGACCACCGACTTGCCGGAGGCGAGCGCCGCCTCGATGGCGGACAGCGCCGGGTCGCCGTCGCCGCCCATCAGTTCAACGAAGCACTCGATCTCGGGATCGCTGGCGAGCGTCAGCGGATCCTTGACCCAACGCACGCCGCGCAGATCGAGCCCGCGCTTTTTCGCTTTCGAGCGCGCGGTCACCGCAACCACGCGCACACCGCGTCCGGAGCGCGCCGTCAGCGACGATGCTTGAGCTTCAATCAGGCGCACGGTCTCGGCACCCACAGTACCGAGACCCGCAATTCCCACCGTGAGTGGCGCGACCATAGACAAAACCTGTCGGAAAAACCTTATCGCCGGTTGGCGAGAGGAACCACGTTGTGCAACGTTTCGAGGCCGGTTTCAAGGAAGCGGCGAACGTTGCGGGCGGCCTGGCGGATGCGCTGCTCGTTCTCCACCATGGCGATGCGGACATAACCCTCGCCATGCTCGCCGAAGCCGACGCCCGGCGACACCACGACGCCGGATTTTTCGACCATCAGGGTGGCGAACTGCATACTGCCGACCTCGCGGAAAGCTTCCGGCAGCGGCGCCCAGGCGAACATCGAGGCGCTCGGCGGCGGAATGTCCCAGCCGGCGCGGCCGAACGACTCGACGAGAATGTCGCGCCGCTTGCGATAGGTCTCGCGCATCTCGCGGATGCAGTCGTCGGGTCCGTTGAGCGCGGCGGTCGCCGCCACCTGGATCGGCGTGAACGCGCCGTAATCGAGATACGACTTCACCCGCGCCAGCGCCGCGATGATGCGCTCGTTGCCGACCGCAAAGCCCATGCGCCATCCGGCCATCGAGAACGTCTTCGACATCGAGGTGAACTCGACGGTGACGTCGATAGCGCCCGGCACCTGAAGCACCGACGGCGGCGGATTGTCGTCGAAGTAGACTTCCGAGTAAGCGAGGTCGGACAGGATGAAGATCTCGTGCTTCTTCGCAAACGCCACGAGGTCCTTGTAGAAGTCGAGGCTGGCGACGCAGGCCGTCGGGTTCGACGGATAGCAGACCACCAGCGCGATCGGCTTCGGGATCGAGTGAATGATCGCGCGCTCGCAGGCCGCGAAGAAGTCCGGCGTCGGCGTCGACGGCACCGAGCGGATGACGCCGCCGGCCATCAGGAAGCCGAAGGCGTGGATCGGGTAGCTCGGGTTCGGACAGATGATCACATCGCCCGGCGCGGTGATCGCCTGCGCGACGTTGGCGAAGCCTTCCTTCGAGCCAAGGGTGGCGACGATCTGCGTGTCCGGATTGAGCTTCACGCCGAAGCGGCGCTCGTAATAGCCGGCCTGAGCGCGGCGCAGTCCGGTGATGCCGCGCGACGCCGAATAGCGGTCGGTGCGCGGCTTGCCCAAGGTCTCCTTGAGCTTCTCGATGACGTGCGGCGGGGTGGCGAGGTCCGGATTGCCCATTCCCAGGTCGATGATGTCGGCCCCGGCATTGCGCGCGGCGGCCTTGGCTCGATTGATTTGCTCGAACACGTAGGGCGGCAGACGGCGAATGCGGTAGAACTCTTCCATGGGTCGGTCTCCGGAATCGGAAGATTGCAATTGACGATTCCCTGCGCCAAACGCTTGACGCCGAAAATATCAATTTATTTAGTTACTTGCGCCACTTCTCGATGGTCGGCGGCAGTGGCCCCCGGCCATGCCGCGCTGATGTCGATTGAGGCTTGAATCATGGCCTTTTTAGCACGGACGCTCCGAAGCGCCAGCAAAACGGCCCGGTTTTTCGGGTTTCCAGCCTATTTCTTGGCGGCCGGGGCGGACGCCGTATTGGCGGCGGCGGCAGCCGCAGCTTGACGGTCGCGCGCAGCCGCTAGCTCGCTTTCGATCTTGAGCTGTTCGGCCGGATCGAGCGCGGTCTGCTCGCGCGGCGCGGGCATGTCATGCACGGCGGGAAACTTACCGGGATCCTTCGGACGCGCAGGCGCGCCTTCCGGCAAACCGACGACCGGAAGATCGGCAACCATACTCCCACAACCTGACAACGGAATCGCTGACAGGATCGCGCCGGCGACGAGCCAAATCTTGCTGCGGCGAAATGAACCAACGGACCGCTGCTCAATGATACGCATTCGAAACCTTAGCTAAGGGTGGCCTGAATTCACCGCAGCAACTCTAACGACAATCATGCCATCAATATCTTCACTCAACGTTTAAGCATCGCGGACGGTAAAACCATATGGCGGCAATATGACCGAACCAAGATTGCGTCTTGCATTGCAGTATATCGAAATCACCCAAACGAAATGAACTGTGCCATCATCGCGTCGAACCGGATTCCAAATGCCGGGTTCTTTAGGAAACGAAGTCCAAGTGAAGTGCAAGAAGTGAAGTGCCAGCCATGAGCGATCTCCCTGTCGAAACCAAAGCCGCCAAGACCTTCGACCCCGAGGCCTTCTCTCTCAATCTGGCGCGCGCCATGGAAAGCGGCGGCCGTGCGCTCGCCGCTTATCTGAAGCCGCGGCAGGCGCTCGATCCGAA
This sequence comes from Hyphomicrobiales bacterium, assembly GCA_017305555.1. GTDB lineage: Bacteria > Pseudomonadota > Alphaproteobacteria > Rhizobiales > Xanthobacteraceae > 62-47. Next base: position 87,568 of record JAFKKM010000025.1, read on the forward strand.
CGACCGGCCACCGAGCGAAGTCGCGGAAGTCATCAAGACCTTCGGCGTGGTGGCACAATACTGGATGTCGGATCAGACCCGCGCCACCGACGTCCAGATGAAGCTCGGTAAGGCTTATCTCGAGTTGTGGGGCTCGGCGATGCGCCGCATGGCCGGCGAGGATGCGCCGCGCACCATCGAACCGGCGCCGCGCGACAAGCGCTTCGCCGATCCGGAATGGAAGAGCAATCAGTTCTTCGAATTCGTCATGCAGGCCTATCTGTTGACGACGAAGTGGGCGTTCGATCTGGTGCGTGAGGCCGAGAACCTCGATCCGCACACGCGCAAGAAGGCAGAGTTCTACGTCCAGCAGATCACCAACGCATTCGCGCCATCGAATTTCGTGCTGACCAATCCCGAGGTGCTGCGCCAGACGCTGACCACCAACGCCGACAATCTCGTGCGCGGCATGGCAATGCTCGCCGAGGATATCGAAGCCGGTCACGGACAACTGCGCATCCGTCAATCCGATTCCGCCAACCTCGAAGTCGGCGTCAACATGGCGGTGACGCCCGGCAAGGTGATCTACCAGAACGACGTGATGCAACTGATCCAGTATCAGCCGACGACCGAAAACGTGCTGCGCACACCGCTGCTGATCGTGCCGCCATGGATCAACAAGTTCTACATTCTCGATTTGCGACCGGAAAAATCCTTCATCAAGTGGTGCGTCGATCAGGGCGTCACCGTGTTCGTGATCTCGTGGGTCAACCCCGACAAGAAGCTCGGCCAAAAGAGCTTCGAGGACTACATGAAGGAAGGCCCGCTGACGGCGATGGACGTCATCGAGCAAGTGACGGGCGAAATGAAGGTCCACACCATGGGCTATTGCGTCGGCGGCACCCTGCTCGCCACCACGCTGGCCTGGCTCGCCGAGAAGCGCCGCGTGCGCGTGGCGTCCGCCACCTTCCTCGCCGCGCAAGTGGACTTTACCCACGCCGGCGACCTGATGGTGTTCGTCGACGAGGAGCAGATTTCCGCGCTCGAACGTCAGATGCAGACGGACGGCGTGCTCGAAGGCAGCCGGATGGCGATGGCCTTCAACATGCTCCGCTCGAACGACCTGATCTGGTCCTATGTCGTCAACAACTACCTGAAAGGCCAGACGCCATCGGCGTTCGACCTCTTGCACTGGAATTCGGACGCCACGCGGATGCCGGCGGCCAATCATTCCTATTACCTGCGCAACTGTTATCTCGAGAACAAGCTCTCGACCGGCACCATGGTGATCGACAACACGCTGCTCGATCTGTCGAAGGTCAAGGCGCCGATCTACAACCTCGCCACCCGCGAGGATCACATCGCGCCAGCGGAGTCGGTGCTGTTCGGATCGCAGTTCTTCGGCGGCCCGGTGAAGTATGTGCTGTCGGGTTCGGGCCACATCGCGGGCGTGGTCAATCCGCCGGCCGGCGGCAAATACCAATACTGGACCAACGACAACATCAAGGCCGGCTCGGTCGCCGACTGGATGAAAGGTGCGGTCGAACACAAGGGCTCATGGTGGCCGGACTGGCGGCAGTGGCTCGCCGGTCACGATCCCGAGGAAGTGGCGGCACGACCGGTTGGCAACGACGCCCGCCCGCCGATCGAGGATGCCCCCGGCAGCTACGTGCGGGTGCGCGCCTGAGCATCTGCCGATAACCTTGGTGACGCGGATTGGCGGAGCGGTACGACGTTAGTGGGTTGGGACAATCCCCACCCTTGCGTCGTGCCGCGCGCCGCTGCGCATTGGCGGCATCACAACAACCGTCTATGAATGTAATGCTGGAGACTCGGCAACGGAGGCCGGCGTCATACGGCAGTCACTTGGCAGTCACTTGGCAAAAGGAACCCTTCGATGACGCGGGAATTGTTCTGGCTGACGCTCACGGTCATTCTCACCGGCCTGATGTGGGTGCCTTACATCCTCAATCGCTGTCAGGTCCGCGGGCTCGGCGGCGCGATGGCCAATCCGTCCCGCAACGATAAGCCGCAAGCCGAGTGGGCTAACCGGCTGATGTTCGCGCACGACAACGCTGTCGAGAACCTCATCATCTTCGCGCCGCTGGTCTTGATCCTCAACGACGTCGACTATTCGACGAAAGGGACCGTACTGGCCTGCGCCGTCTACTTCTGGGCCCGCGTCGCGCACCTGATCGTCTATACCCTCGGCATTCCGGTCTTCCGCACCCTCGCCTTCACGGTCGGATTCCTGGCTCAGGCCTATCTGGCGTGGGCGATTTTTCAGGCGGTGTGAGAGACGAACTCAAATGCTCGTAAGCTACACGCTTGTCGCTGTAGCTCGTCATGGCCGGGCTCGTCCCGGCCATCCACGTCTTTTTTCTTGCAGCGCGTCCGAAAGACGTGGATGGCCGGAATAAATCCGGCCATGACGGAAAACTAACGGACGCGATGCATCCGCCACATCTCTCCCACTAACGCAGCCCCGTGCTATCCGCGAAGCCCAGCATCAGCCGCATGTTCTGCACGGCGGCGCCAGATGCGCCTTTGCCGAGGTTGTCGAGCCGCGCCACCAGCACCGCTTGCCGCAGCACCTCGTTGGCGAACACGTAGAGTTCGAGCTTGTTGCTCTCGTTCAGCGCTTCCGGCTCGATGCGCCCGCCCTTCGCAGCGGAATTGTCGAGCGGCATCACCTTGACGTAATCGCTGCCGGCATAGCGTTTCGCCAGCACAGCGTGCAGATCGGCGCCGCTCGGCTTGCCCGGCAGCGTGTCGAGATGCAGCGGCACCGACACCAACATGCCCTGCCGGAAGTTGCCGACCGACGGCACGAAGATCGGTCGCCGCGTCAGGTTCGCATAAAGCTGCGTCTCCGGCAGATGCTTGTGCTGCAAGCCGAGACCATAAAGTTCGAACGCCGGCGCGCTGCCGTTCTCGAAACTCTCGATCATCGACTTGCCGCCGCCGGAATAGCCGCTCACCGCATTGATGGTGACGGGATAGTCGGTGGGCAACAACCCGGCATCGACCAGCGGCCGCAGCAACGCGATGCCGCCGGTCGGGTAGCAGCCCGGATTGGCGACCTTGCGCGCATGACGAATTTTGTCGGCCTGGTCCGGCGCGAGTTCGGGAAAGCCATAGGTCCAGTCCGGCGCGACGCGGAACGCGGTCGAGGCGTCGAGCACTTTCGGCGCATCGCTGCCCATGGTGTCGATCAGCGCGACGGTTTCCTTCGCCGCATCGTCCGGCAGGCACAGGATCACCAAATCGACCTCGGCCATCAGCGCCTGCTTGGCGGCGGGGTCCTTGCGCTTGTCGGGATCGATGCTGCGCACCGCGATGTCGCCGAGTTGATCGAGCCGCTCGCGAATGCCGAGCCCGGTAGTCCCCGACGCACCGTCGACAAAGACGGACGGCTTCACGGCGGCCTGCGGAGCCTTCCCCTGAATCTTGCCCTGCATCTGACTGGTTTCGGACATGGTCATCGTTCGCTCCTTCAATCCGCGGCGCCGCTGACAACGGCGTCGGTGTTGTAGTCCAGTTGCGGCCGCAGCGCGACCATCCGTTCGGCAAGCGTTTGCGCGCTCGTATCGGGCCGCTCCGCGAGCGCGTTGGCGACGGCAACGTGATCCGCATCGGACTTATGCTGGTTCAGTTTGAAGCTGCCGTGAATGTCTTCCACCGTCATCACCAGTCCGACGATGCCGTTCTGCATCGCCTTCAAACGTCCCGCCGTCATCTTGGCGGTGGTCCATGGCCGCTTCGGCGCCAGTCGCGTCTCGAACTTCTCGCTCAGCCGATCGAGATGCCCCGGCAAGTCCTGCGCCGGCATCACCGCCACTGGACCCGACAAATGCACCGCCTGATAGAGCCACGTCGGCACCTGATCCGGCGAGACGTACCAATCCGCCGAGACATAGGCATCCGCCCCGGTCACCGCCATCAGCCAATGGGCTTTGCCGTCGGCAAGGCCGATCAGCGGATTGTTCCGCGCAAGATGGAACGCGAGGTGCGGCGTACCGTCGCCGGCATAGTCGATGCAGAACGGCACCGGCGACGCCACCGGGACGTGGCCATCATGCGCGCAGACCAGCCCGAAGCCGCGCGTTTCTGCAAACGCGAAACTCGCGGCACGATCGGTCTTGAACAGAGGCGGCGTATGCATCGGGTGTCTCCTTCGGCTTCGATAAAAGCCGCCGGGACCAGATCACGCGATGTCAAAGGAAACTGCCGCGGATCGGGTCCGGCGGCAGGGGCGACGACTTAAACGCAGACGTCCGCCCATACCGCGACGATGCGGCGGCGGGCTCGGGCGTTGGCGCTGGTGATAACGTCGATCATGGCGTCGTCGTATGTCCGGTTCGGCGATCCGTCAAGAGCGGCCTTGTCAGATCTGATATCAGAAAAGGCTCCAGACCCATTCAATCAGGCGCGACGCCACGTCGCCGAACACCAGCAGCACCGCCGACCAGATGAACGCCGACACGAAATTGGCGATCTGAAACCGCCAGTAAGGCATCTCGAAAATCCCGGCGGCCAGCGGGACCGAGGCGCGCAGCGGGCCGAAGAAACGGCCGATGAAGATGCCCGGCACGCCCCATTTCTTCACAAAGGCCGCGCCCTGCGGCAGCAGGTCTGGATAGCGCGACAGCGGCCAGATCGTTGCGACCCGATCCTTGAAGGTGAAGCCGATCCAGTAGGACAGCCAATCGCCCAGCGCCGCGCCGAGGCCCCCCGCGAGCCAGATCGGCCAGAAATTGATGCCGCCCGGCCCGAGCATCGCGCCGATCGCCACCAGCACGCCCCACGCCGGCACCAGCAGCGAAATGAACGCCAGCGATTCACCGAACGCCAGTACCAGCACCAGCGGCGCGGCCCAGGCCTGATGGAGACGCACGAAGGCGATCAGATCGTGCGCGTAGCCTTCCATCTCACCGCCTTTCGTGGGTCGCGTGCAAAAAGCCCATCGTCCGATTGAACCTTTTTACAATTGCGCACGTCGAAGGCTGGGTATGTCTGTACCTGCCCCGAATTGCCGGTCTCATCCGACTCCGACGTTCCAAACCTATATCTGAAATCGAAGGATGAATTGAATGATTGCGTCAGTGATGATGTGCGCGAGTGTCGTGCTGTTATTGATTGGTATGTTGGCCGGCGTCGTCATGGGTATGCACCAGGATTTTACCCTGGCGCCGGCCCACGCCCACCTTAACCTGGTCGGCGGCGTGCTGCTGTTCCTGTTCGGCCTGTACTACCGGGTGGTGCCCGCCGCCGGTCGTCTCGCCATGGCCAAGGTGCAAGGCTCGTTGCATATCGCCGGCGCAATCGTGTTTCCGACCGGCATCGCGTTGGTCACGCTGAAGGGCCATAGCTACGTCGCAGCGCCAATCGTCGGCTCGCTGATCGTCGTCATTGCCACGGCGCTGTTCGTCACCATTGTATTTCGGACATCGCGAAGCTGACGGCCTGACGCGGGGCCGGTGCATCCGGTTCCCGCGCCGTCGCAATCTTCCGGAGCGGCCACAATTGCGACCCCAACCGTGGCATAGTCAGGGCCAATGATTCGCGGCTTTCGTGCGAATATTTTACTTCAATAACGACGAATAAGACATTGGCTAGAAATACAAAACCGAAAGAAGACCTGTTCGGCGCCGATACCGGCCGCACACCTGCCAAGCCGGCTGCGCGCGGCCCTGCGGTCAGCGACAGCTATACCGCCGCCGACATCGAGGTGCTGGAAGGGCTGGAGCCAGTTCGCCGGCGGCCCGGCATGTACATCGGCGGCACCGACGAGAAGGCGCTGCATCACCTCTTCGCCGAAGTCATCGACAACTCGATGGACGAGGCGCTCGCCGGTCACGCCACCTTCATCGAGGTCGAGCTTGGCGATGACGGCTTCCTCACCGTCACCGACAACGGGCGCGGAATCCCGGTCGACGCGCATCCGAAATTTCCGAAGAAGTCGGCGCTCGAAGTCATCATGTGCACGCTGCATTCCGGCGGCAAATTCGACTCCAAGGTTTACGAGACCTCCGGCGGTCTGCACGGCGTCGGCGTCTCGGTGGTCAACGCCCTCTCCTCGCGGCTCGAGGTCGAAGTCGCGCGCGGCCAGCAATTGCATCGCATGGTGTTCGAGCGCGGCCATCCGGTCGGCAAGCTCGAAGACCTCGGCAAGGTCAACAATCGTCGCGGCACCCGCATCCGTTTCAAGCCGGACACCGACATCTTCGGCGCCAAGGCCGCGTTCAAGCCGCAGCGCCTGTTCAAGATGGCGCGCTCCAAGGCGTTCCTGTTCGGCGGTGTCGAAATCCGCTGGCGCTGCGCGCCCGAACTGACGCGCGGCCTCGAAGGCGTGCCCGAGGAAGCCACCTTCCACTTTCCGGGCGGCCTCAAGGATTATCTCGCCGCCGCAATCCATACCGATACGCTGGTGCATCCGGACATCTTCTCCGGCCGTGCCGGCCGCAATGGTGCCCATGGCGGCTGCGAATGGGCGGTGGCGTGGACGGCGGATGCCGATGGCTTCCTCTCCTCCTACTGCAACACCGTGCCGACGCCGGACGGCGGCACCCATGAATCCGGGATGCGCAGCGCGTTGTTGCGCGGCCTGAAGGATCACGCCGAGCGCGTCGGCCAGGGCAAGCGCGCCTCGTCGATCGTCTCGGAAGACGTCATGGTCGGCGCCGCCGTGATGCTCTCGGTGTTCGTCCGCGAACCTGAATTTCAGGGCCAGACCAAGGACCGCCTCGCCACCGCCGAAGCCTCCAAGATCGTCGAACAGGCGATCAAGGACCCGTTCGATCACTGGCTGTCGGGCAATCCGGTGCAGGCCAACAAGCTGCTCGAATTCGTCATCGAGCGCTCCGACGAGCGGCTGCGCCGCAAGCAGGAGAAGGAAACCTCCCGCAAGACCGCGGTGAAGAAGCTGCGGCTGCCGGGCAAGCTCGCCGACTGCACCAACTCAGCCACCGAGGGCTCCGAACTGTTCATCGTCGAGGGTGACTCGGCCGGCGGCAGCGCCAAGCAGGCGCGCGACCGCAAGACCCAGGCGATCCTGCCGTTGCGCGGCAAGATTCTCAACGTCGCCTCCGCCACCAAGGACAAGCTGGTGGCGAACGCGCAACTCTCCGACCTGATGCAGGCGATCGGTTCAGGCTCCGGCGTCAACTACCGCGAGGAAGACCTGCGCTACTCGCGCATCATCATCATGACCGACGCCGACGTCGACGGCGCGCATATCGCCTCGCTCCTGATCACCTTCTTCTATCGGCAGATGCCGAAACTGATCGACGGGGGCCATCTCTACCTCGCGGTGCCGCCGCTCTATCGGCTGACCCACGGCAGCAAGACGGTCTACGCCCGCGACGAGGCGCACAAAGACCAGCTTCTGAAGTCCGAATTCAACGCCAACGCCAAGGTCGATGTCGGCCGCTTCAAAGGCCTCGGCGAGATGATGCCGGCGCAGTTGAAGGAAACCACGATGGACCCGGCCAGGCGCACCTTGCTGCGCGTGGTGCTGCTGCCGGACGACCGCGAGGACACGGCCGATTCCGTCGAACGCCTGATGGGCAGCAAGGCCGAAGCCCGCTTCGCCTTTATCTCCGACAAGGCCGAGTTCGCCAGCGAGGACATGCTGGACGTCTGATGAAACGATCGGCCGGCGCGGACCGCCGGCCCGACACCAGAAACGGAGCACCGCCGATGACCCCTCGCCTGTTCGATCTCTCCGGCAAGGTGGCGGTGGTCACCGGCGGCAATGGCGGCATCGGCCTCGGCATGGCGCGCGGCTTTGCCGCGTGCGGCGCGACCGTGGTGATCGTCGGCCGCAACGCGGACAAATCCGCCACAGCAGTCAAGACAATCGAGAAGGATGGCGGCAAAGCCCTGGCGCTTGAGGCGGATGTCACCGACACCGCGGCAATCGTGGCGCTGGCGGAACGCGTCCGACGCGAATGCGGCGGCGCCGACATTCTGGTCAACAATGCCGGCATCAACATCCGCAAGCCACCCGATGCGCTTTCGCTCGACGAATGGAGGCAGGTGATCGACACCAACCTGACCAGCGCGTTCGTCTGCTCGCAGGCGTTCCATCCGACGATGAAGGCCAAGGGCGGCGGCAAGATCATCAATATAGGTTCGATGCTGTCGATCTTTGGCACCAGCTTCGCGCCGGCCTACGCCGCAAGCAAAGGCGGCATCGTGCAGTTCACCCGCTCCTGCGCGGTCGCGTGGGCGCCCGACAACATTCAGGTCAACGCCATCCTGCCCGGCTGGATCGACACCGAACTGACGCAGCGCGCACGGATCGACGTCGCAGGCTTGCACGACAGAGTGCTGGTGCGGACGCCTGCCGCACGCTGGGGCGTGCCCGACGACTTCGCCGGCATCGCCGCCTTCCTCGGCTCCAGCGCATCCGACTTCGTCACCGGCACGGCGATCCCGGTCGACGGCGGCTACTCGATCGCGGGGTAGTCAGCCTCATTCAGAGTAGGCACCACGAAAATCGTCGTCCCCGCGCAGGCGGGGACCCATACGCCGTGTCGCTTATGATGCGCACTGCGATAATGACCTTTAACAAATGATCACATCGACTACGAACGCCAGGGGTTATGGGTCCCCGCCTGCGCGGGGACGACGACGTAGAGTTTGTTGATCCGGCACACCGCATCTCGCAGGCGGATTCCCGGACGCCATCTACTCAACCAAAGTCAGTTGCTCTCGCCCGACACCTCCCGCGAATGCACATGCTCCGGCCGCACGCCGATGGCGAGGAAGCGCGCGGTCCAGCCTTGCAGCCACGGCACGGCGTTGATGATGCGCGCGAACAACGGCGGTTTGATCGGCGCGTCGCCGGACCTGAGCGCCATCGTCACGACGTTGTTCTGAACCGCGACCTGCATTGCCTGCGTCACCCGCATCGGAAATTCGCGGCGCTTGCGCACCGCGCCGAGTTCGGCCTCGCTCGGCGTTCCGCTGCGCAATTTCTCCGCCAAAAGATTAGCGGTGGCGACGGCGTCCTGTACCGCGAGATTGACGCCGACGCCGCCGACCGGCGACATCGCGTGCGCGGCGTCGCCGATGCATAACAGGCCCGGCCGCGTCCATCGCTTCAGGCGGTTGATCGCGACCGTGAGCAGCTTCACGTCGTCCCAGCTTTTGATATCCGCGATGGTAGACGTCAGGATCGGCGCGAGATGGCAGATGTTGGCGCGGAACGCATCGAGCCCGCGCGCCTTCACCGCGTCGTACTGCCCCTTGGCGATGACATAGGCGCATTGCCAGTAATCGCCGCGATCGAGCGTGATCATCATCTGGCCGGTTTCGATCCGCGCCAACACGCTTTCCGTCTCGCTCCCTTTGCCGACGCGGAACCAGAGCACGTCCATCGGCGCACCGATCTCCTCGACATTCAATCCGGCGCAGACGCGCACCGTCGAGTGGCGGCCGTCGCACGCCACCACGAGGTTGGCGTTGATCGCAAGCAGCCCCTCGGCATCGCGCGCCTCGACACCGCACACGGCACGGTTCGCCCAGATCAGATCCGTCGCCTCGGTGCTCATCAGCACCTTGAATTTCGGATAGCGCTGCCCCTTGTCGCGCAGGAAATTCAGAAAATCCCACTGCGGCATGAAAGCGATGAACGGATGCTTCGCGCCGGTGCGGCTGATATCGGCAAGCCTGAGTTTGGTTTGCCCGAAATAGCCTTCGAGCTTTTGCAGCTTGTCGTGCCGCAGTTTGAGAAAATCGTCGATCAGGCCGAGTTCGTCCATCACCTCCAAGGTCGAGGGATGCACAGTATCGCCACGAAAGTCGCGGAAGAAGTCGGCGTGCTTCTCCAGCACGACGGTTTCGATGCCCGCCCGCCCCAGCAAATAGCCCAGCATCATGCCCGCGGGGCCGCCGCCGACGACGCAACATTGGACATCGAGGGTGCGCGACGCACCGTGCTGTTCGGAATCCGTCATGGCATAGCGCTCCAGCACAATTTTTCGGACGTTGATCGCTCGATGATCGCCGCTGTCCACGATAACGCAGTTTCCCCGGCCTCGATCGATGCATTCGGGCGACATCGCGACAAATCATCGCGAGACGACATCCTTCGCGCTATCGCGTGTGCAACGCAATACAGCATCTTGTGCATCATTACGCCAACGCCTTCGCTTGTTGATGCCATGCCGCGTTTCGCAGCGCCGAAATTTGTCCGCTGCGATAAAAACTTCGCCGACGTCAAAGCTGCTTTCTCGACAGCGGCCCGCATTTCTGCTCAGATTGTGAAATTGACACCTCCGCGATGCCCGCCGGCCAGCTTGACGCGGGAAGAAAGACGGAGTGACGGAGAAAACGCATAGACGTCATTTAGCTCACAGGGAGAGAACGCGATGCCGAGGACTTTGTCTCGCCGACAATTTGTGGCCGCTACCGCCGCAGGATCCGCCGCACTCATGACCGCCCCCTTCGTCCGGGGTGCCTATGCCGCAGGCAAGGTCTCCATCGCTTTCTGGGATCACTGGGTCCCCGGCGCCAACGACGTGATGACCAAGCTGGTCAAAGCGTGGGCGGACAAGGAGAAGGTCGAAGCGCAAATCGACTACATTCCCTCGCAAGGCAACAAGAACCTCCTCAGCATCACGGCGGAATCGCAGGCCAAGGCCGGTCACGACATTTTCGCGATGCCGACATGGTGGCCGCAGGCCTATGCCGATCAGCTGGAACCGGTCAACGACATTATGGAACCGTTGATCAAGCAGAACGGCAAGGTCAACGAGACCGTCGAATATCTCGGCCGCGCCAAGGACAAATGGCTCGGCGTTCCCGCCACCGCCGGCAGTCAGGTGAAAGGCCCCTGCTCGCGCATCGACCTGATGAAAAAGTTCGCCAACATCGACGTGCAGGCGATGTATCCGGCAGGCGCGAAGGCACAGGCCGACAACTGGACGCTCGACACCTTCCTCAAGGCGGCGGAAGCCTGCCACAAGGGCGGCAATCCGTTCGGCATCGGCCTCGGCGAGACCTCGGATTGCGTCGATGCGGCCGGCGCGTTCCTGCGCGCCTTCGGCGGCGAACTGGTCAACGCCAAGGGCGATATCGCGGTGAAGAGCGACGCCGTACGGCAGTGGCTCGAGTTCTACAAGAAGCTGATCAGCTTCATGCCGGCCGACGTCACCGCCTGGGACGACTCCTCCAACAACAAGTGGCTGGTGTCCGGCAAGGGCGCGCTGATCATGAACCCGCCGAGTGCGTGGGCGGTGGCCAAGCGCGACGCACCGCAGATCGCCGAGCAATGCTGGACCCACGGTATGCCGGCGGGACCGAAGGGACGCTTCTCGCCGTTCCTGCCGTTCTTCTGGTCGATCTGGGGCTTCTCGAAGAACAAGGCGGCGGCCAAGAGCCTTCTCGTCTATCTGTCGCAACCGGAACAGGCGGAAGCGATGGTCAACGCCAGCGGCGGCTACGACCTGCCCTCCTTCGCCAACATGACCAAGTTCAAGGTCTGGGCCGAAGAGGCGCCGCCGAAGGGGACGCTGTATCACTACCCCAACCCCGATCACCTCGACACCTGGTCGATCGCGGCTTCCCCAGCGCCGCCGAAGATCGCGCAGCAGATTTATGCGCAAGCCACCATGACCAAGATGTGCGTCCGATACGCCCAGGGCGAAGCCATGGAGAAGACCCTCTCCTGGGCTGAGGGCGAACTCGAAGGTTTTATGCGGACGTGAGAGTCTGACCGGACTTCGTTGAGTACGCAGATTCCCAACACGAAAATGTCGTCCCCGCGCAGGCGGGGACCCATACGCCGCAGCGGTTCGGCTCCATCACCGAGGGCGAGGTCATTTCATGACAAGCAACACCAGGGGTTATGGGTCCCTGCCTTCGCAGGGACGACGCCGTGAATGGGCGCGCGCTTCGCGACGAACTGAGTGCGAGTCTGCCTCTGAATATCGCGCTCTCGCGCAACGAAGCCGGACCTGAACAACGCCGCACGCCGCGACCTTCGCGCGGCGTGCGCGCGACGCCCTGATCACTTCGAGCCATATGGGCTCGCGAGAAAAATGAGGCACCATGGTCGACGCCGCGCAATCCATGACCCAGCCCATCAGGGCCCGAACGACCCGCTCCGGACTGCGGAAATTCCTTGAACGCAAATCCACTATCGCGTTCTTCATGGCGTTGCCGCTGATGCTGCTGATCGCGATCATGGTGATCTACCCGGCGTTCTATTCGCTGCATCTGGCGACCCTGAACAAATCGATGCAGCGCTTCGTCGGTTTCGGCAACTTCACCTTCCTGTTCAAGCGCGAAACCTTCTGGATGGTGGTGCAGCAATCCTGCTTCTTCGCCATCACCGCCGTGATCTTCAAGGCGCTGATCGGCTTCGTCGTCGCGCACCTCGTTCATAACCTGCCGGACAAAGGCCAACGCAAATGGCGCGGCATGTTGCTGGTGCCGTGGGTGATCCCGCCCGCGATGAGCACGCTGGCGTGGCTGTGGCTGTTCGATCCATCCTACAGCGCTTTCAACTGGATTCTCGCCCAGGTCGGCATCGGCCCGATCCCGTGGACCGGCGACGCTAGCTGGGCGCGGTTCTCGGTGATCCTCGTCAACATCTGGGCCGGCGCTCCGTTCTTTCTGATCATGTATCTGGCGGCGCTGAAGTCGGTGCCGGAACAGCTTTATGAAGCCGCCGCCATCGACGGCGCCAACTGGTGGCAGCGCATCTGGTACATAACGCTGCCGATGATGCGCAACATCATCGCCATCACCACGCTGTTCTCATTGATCGTCACCTTCGCCAACTTCGATATCGTCCGCATCCTCACCGCCGGCGGTCCACTCGATAAGACGCATTTGTTCGCGACCTGGGCGTTCCGCATCGGCATCGAGGGCAACGACATTCCGCTCGGCGCGTCGATCTCGCTGTTCATGGTGCCGATCCTGGCGATCGCCGCCGTGTTCATCCTGCGCGACATCAACAAACGCGGCAACGAGGCCTGACGATGACAACCGTGACCCTCGACAAAGCCGGGCCCTCCCGCAAGATCGGCAGCATGAGCCGCGATCGCAAATGGGCGATGCGCTGGTCCTACGTGTTCCTGACGCTGTTCGCCGTCTTCTTCCTGTTTCCGCCGATCTACATGTTCATCACCTCGCTGAAGACATCGGCGGAAATCTCGGCGGCCACCAATCCGTGGTGGGTCTACAATCCGACGCTGTCGAACTACATCGAGCTTCTCACCTCGAACCAGTTCCTGACCTTCTTCAAGAACTCGGCGCTGGTATCGATCTTCGTCGTCACCCTCACCATGCTGATCTCGATCCCGGCCGCCTTCGCGCTGGCGCGGATGCGGTTCTGGGGATCGACGACGCTGGCGACCGGCGTGTTCCTGACCTACCTGATCCCCGACACGCTGCTGTTCATCCCGCTGTTCAAGATGTTCGCGACCTTCGCGCAATGGACCGGCATCGAATTGATCAACCACTGGTGGGTGCTGATCTTCGTCTATCCGACACTCACCGTGCCGTTCTGCACCTGGATCATGATCGGCTACTTCGCCTCGATCCCGAAGGAGCTTGACGAAGCCGCCATCGTCGACGGCGCAAGCTGGTTGCAGACGCTGCTGCGCATTTTCGTTCCGGTGGCACTGCCCGGCATCATCGCCGCGACCATCTTCGCCTTCACCGTGAGCTGGGCGCAGTTCCTTTATCCGCTGGCGTTCACGTCCTCCGTCGATCAGCAGGTGTTGCCGACCGGCATCATCACCACGCTGATCAAGGGCGACGTCTTCAACTGGGGGCAGATCATGACCGGCGCACTGCTCGGCGCAGCACCGCCGCTGATCATCTACGCTTTCCTGATGGACTACTACATCTCGGGCCTCACGGCCGGCGCAACCAAGGGGTAAGACAATGGCGGAAGTGACGTTGCGCAAGGTGGTGAAACGCTACGACGACGTCGAGGCTGTGCGCGGCATCGACCTTGACATTCCCGATCACGAGTTCGTCGTGCTGGTTGGGCCTTCCGGCTGCGGCAAGTCGACCACTCTGCGGATGATCGCGGGGCTCGAGGACATCAGCGATGGCGAGATCATGATCGGCGGCGACGTCGTCAACGACGTGCCGCCGAAGGATCGCGACATCGCTATGGTGTTTCAGAACTACGCGCTCTATCCGCACATGACGGTGGCGGAGAACATGTCGTTCGGCCTGCGCCTCAAGCACTATCCGAAGGCCGAGATCAAGCAGCGCATCACCGAAGCCGCGCGGATGCTCGACATCACCGACCTGATCGACCGCAAGCCGAAGCAACTGTCCGGCGGCCAGCGCCAGCGCGTCGCGATGGGCCGCGCCATCGTCCGCAACCCGAAGGTGTTCCTGTTCGACGAACCGCTCTCCAATCTCGACGCCAAACTGCGTGTGCAGATGCGCATCGAGATCAAGAAGGTGCACCAGAAGGTCCGGACCACCACGGTCTACGTCACTCACGACCAGGTCGAGGCCATGACGCTGGCCGACCGCGTGGTGGTGATGAACCATGGCCGCATCGAGCAGATCGGCCCGCCCAACGAACTCTACCATCGCCCGGCGACAAAGTTCGTCGCGGGCTTCATCGGCTCGCCGGCGATGAATTTCATCCCCTGCCAACTCGAGGAATCCGGCGGGCTGTTGCAGGTCCGCGTCAGCGACGCCGCCGCCTTCCCGGTCCCGGCCGAACGCGTCGCGCGCTATCGGGCGATCCCGCGCGACACCAAGCTGCTGCTGGGGCTGCGCCCCGAACATCTGGTCGACGCCCAATCGAACCAAAGCGCGGCGTTCCAGCCGTTCGACGCCACGCCCGACGTGATCGAGCCGATGGGGATGGAAACCTTCGTCTATTTTCCGCTGGCTGGCGCCCAGCTCTGCGGCCGGATCAATCCTGGTATCGACGCCCAGGCGGGCGCGCCGCTGCGGCTGGCGGTAGACCTCAATCACATGCACCTGTTAAATGAGGCGACCGGCGCCGTCCTATGAGCGCCGACCGCAACAAGACCAGACGAGGCGAGGAATGACGACCAACAAGAAGAAACTGCTGATCACGGAATCGATGTCGGAGCACGGATGGAAGCTCTTCAAGGACCGCGGCGACATCGAAGCCATCGAATTCCCCAACATGATCCCGCAGAAGGATTTCGTCGCCCTCCTCGCCCAGCACGCTCCGGTGCATGGCGTGGCGCTCGGCGCGACCGCGTTCGGCGACAATGAGCTCGACGCCTCACAGGACATGAAAGTCGTCGCTCGCATCGGCGTCGGCTTCGACGCCATCAACGTGCCCGCGCTGAGCAAGCGCAAGGTGCCGCTGATGGTGGCCGGCACCGCCAACTCTCCGTCCGTCGCCGAACAGGCGATCTTTATGATGATGACGCTGGCGAAGCGCGGCGTTGAGCTTCATGCGCTGGTGAAGGACGGCCGATGGGCGACCCGCCTCGGCCTGCTGCCGTTCGATCTTTACGGCAAGACGCTCCTGATCGTCGGCTTCGGCCGCATCGGCACCCGCACCGCGAAGCGTTGCCTCGCGATGGAAATGACCGTGCTGGTCTATGACCCTTACAAGAGCGCCGACGAGATCCGCGCCGCCGGCTGCGAGCCGGTCGACAATCTCGACAAAGCCCTGCCCCGCGCCGATTTCATCAGTCTGCATTGTCCGAAGACGCCGGAAACTGTGGGCTTGATCAACGCCGCGCGGCTCAAGCTGATGAAGCCGACTGCTTACCTGGTCAACACCGCACGCGGCGGCATCGTGGTGGAAGCCGCGCTCTACGACGCGCTGACCTCCGACCAGCTCGCCGGCGCTGGCCTCGACGTGTTCGAGCAGGAGCCGCCGCCGCTCGGCCACGCGCTGTTCGCGCTGCCCAACGTCGTCATCGCCCCGCACGTCGCCGGCGTCACCCGCGAAGCGCTCGACCGCATGGGCGAACAGACCGCGCGCAACATCCTCAGCGCGCTCGACGGCGATGCCATCCGGCAGAACGTGATCAATCAGGACGTTCTGGCCTGATGCCGACTCGCACGACACCTGAAGCGACGGAGCGGCAATCGTGACGAAGATATTCTCATGGATTGCCGCGCTCTGTCTCGTTCTCACGGTATCGGCGGCAGCGGCCCAGCAACCGGCCCCGACCACACGCCTCGACGACATCGTGAAACGCGGAACATTGCGCGTCGGCATGACCGGCGACTACATGCCGTTCACGCATTTTGACAAAGCCACGTCACAATTTACCGGTTTCGACGTCGACATGGCCGAAGCGCTCGGCAAAGCGTTGGGCGTCAAGGTCGTCTACGTCAAAACCAGTTGGCCGACATTGAAGACGGATTTTATGTCGGACGCGTTCGATATGGCGATGGGAGGCGTATCGATCACTCTGGATCGGCAGAAGATCGGCTCATTCTCCGCTCCCGTATTGGAGGAAGGCAAGACGCCGATCGCCCGTTGCGCCGACAAGGATAAATTCCAGAGCCTCGTCGACATCGACAAACCCGGCACACGTGTGATCGTCAATCCGGGCGGCACCAACGAGCGTTTCGCCCGCCAACACATCAAGAGCGCCAACATTCAGGTCTACAACGACAATGTGACCATCTTCGACGAAATTGCCAAAGGCAACGCCGATTTGATGATGACCGACGCAGCCGAAACGCGTTATCAGCAAAAGCGCCATCCCGGCGTGCTCTGCGCCATTCATCCGGACAAGCCGTTCGACTTCGCTGAAAAGGCTTACTGGCTCCAGCGCGACGTCGCTCTCAAGGCATTCGTCGATCAATGGCTGCACATCTCGATGTCCACCGGCGCGTTCAAAAAAATCTACAGCAAGTGGTTCGAGTAGCCATGGTGGTTCGAATAGCCATGCACGTCGCGCGTTCGCGAACTTGCAACACGAAAAACGTCGTCCCCGCGCAGGCGGGGACCCATACGCCGCAGCAGTTCGGTTAAGGCACAGAAGCGCGGCTATTCTTTAACAACGAACGCCAGGGGTAATGGGTCCCCGCCTGCGCGGGGGCGACGCCAAAAACGGCGATCATCGCATTTCAGGAGCACCACACATGGCATTCAAGGAATTCGGCAACTACGACGCGCTCGGCCTCGCTGAACTGGTGCGCAGCAAACAGGTGAGCCCGGCGGAACTGCTCGAGGAAGCCATCGCACGCACCGCGAAGGTCGACCCAACAATCAACGCCGTGGTAGTGAAGCACGAGGAGTACGCACGCAAGCAGATCGAGAGCGGCTTGCCCTCCGGCCCGTTCACCGGCGTTCCATTCTTGCTGAAAGACCTCGAAAACCTCGCCGGCACCCGCACCACGTCGGGCGCCAGTGTTTTCAAGGACAACGTCGCCGATCACGACGGCACCGTGGCCGCGCGGTTCAAGGCTGCCGGGCTCGTCATCTATGGCAAGACCTCGACGCCCGAATTCGGCCTGCTGCCGACCACCGAAACGCGTCTGTTCGGGCCGACGCGCAATCCGTGGAATCCGCAGCATTCCTCCGGCGGTTCGTCCGGCGGTGCGGCGGCGGCGGTGGCCGCGCGTATCCTTCCTGTCGCGCACGCCAGCGACGGCGGCGGCTCGATCCGCATTCCGGCGTCGGCGTCCGGCGTGTTCGGGCTCAAGCCGACACGCGCGCGCACGCCGCTGGGGCCCGATCGCGGCGAAGGCTGGGGCGGCTTCTCCTGCAATCACGTCGTCAGCATCAGCGTGCGCGACAGCGCCGCGATGCTCGACGCCATTCACGGCACCGAACCGTCGAGCCCCTACGCCGCACCTGCACCGGAGCGGCCCTACGCCGAGGAAGTGAAGCGCGAGCCGGGACGGCTGCGGATTTTCTTCACCGACAAGTCCACCTATGGCGATGCCATCGATCCCGAAATCGCCGCCGCCGTGCGCGACGTTGCGACGCAATTGTCGAAACTCGGGCATCACGTCGAGGAGCGCGCGCCGAAACTCGCCGCCGATCCCGCCGCGGTGATGGCGGTGATCGTCGCCGCCAACACCGCGCTCGCCGTGCGCCTCACCGAAGGGCGGCTCGGCCGCGCCGTGACCGATCAGGATTTCGAACGCCTGACAATCGCCAGCGCACGCAATGCCGCCAAGCAGAGCGCGACCGACTACGTCGCCGCGCAGCTCGCCGCGTTCCAGATTTCGCGAGGCCTCGCGACCTTCTTCGAGGATTGCGATGTCTTCTTGTCGCCGACCTTATGCACCCCGCCGCTACGCATCGGCGAGATCAACAGCATGTCGGATGACCTGTCGCACATCTCGCCGATCCTGCGGCGCTACATGCCGGGCACCAGCATGTTTAACATGTCGGGCCAGCCGGCGATGTCGATGCCGCTCGCATGGAACGCCGCCGGCCTGCCGCTCGGCATGATGTTCGCGGCGAAGTTCGGCGACGAGGCGACGCTGTTCCGCCTCGCCGCGCAACTCGAACAGGCGCGGCCGTGGAAGGATCGCAAGCCCGCAATCTGCGCCTAGAGCGTCGTGCAGCGTTCGATCGACCGAGGTTTCAAATGACCGATACAGATCCGCCTCGTCCTGTCATCACCGTCAAGTCGGTCACCGTGACAAGGCATCCACCGGCCGTTGAAACGGCTCCGGCACCGACCGGCGCACCTGCTGTCGCCGGCTATACGCGAACGGGCCCGGGCCCGATCGCTTCGATACGCACGCGCTGGACCGCGCGTCCGGTCGGCAGCATCACCTTTGTCGTCGACGAGGTGATGGGCGATAACGGCACGCCGGTGACCAGCCCGCCGATGTCGCGCGAGGCCGCGATCAAGCTGATCGACGAGCGCGCGCAAGCCGCGCATGAGCGCTACGCGCTGTTGCGCAGCGACTTGGCATGGCCGACCGAAGAAGCCGCCGAGTCCGCGGTGGAAATGCCTCCCGTTCCGCCTCCGGTCGACTGACCGCCTCATCGCAGCCCATGTGATTCATCTCACATTCCTTACGGTCGCCTCCTCCTAGGGTGTTCGGGACATCAGATCCCACACCGATGTGAGGAGGCTCCCATGAAGGTCGTCGTTGCCGCCGCCGCGCTGCTGTTGTCCAGCCCCCTCGCTTACGCCGGGGATTCCTATTCGTTCGACATCGGCGGCCGTTCGGTCACCATTCACGCGCCGCGCGGCTGCGACCAGCCGTCCTGCATCTCGGTTTCGATCCCCGGCGTCTTTCACTACGGCCCGAAGCGCGGCGCGCGCATCGAGATCGACCGCGACGACGACGATATCGAAACCTCGGCCGCCGCGCCGATCATCGCGCCCGCCCCGGCTCCGCGTCCGAGCCGGACCGAGGTTCAGCCCGCGCCTGCTTCCACCGGGACCGCCGCGCAGCCGACGGTCGCGAATGCCGAACCGGCTCAGGCGAAACCTGCCGCCGAGCCCGCGCAGCTGCAGAGCCAACCGACCACACCCACCGTGGTCACCAATGCGCCGATCGCGGCGCCGGTGCAGCAACAGCAGGCTCCCGCCCCGGCCGCGCCGCAGGCGGCCACCTCGCCGCTCGGCGTTTGGCTGACCGAGGAAAAGGAAGGCAAGGTGCGCATCGAGGCGTGCGGCTCCAACCTCTGCGGCTATTCGGTCGACGCCAAGACGAGCCAGAACAAGGACAGGGTTTTGATCAACATGCGCCCGACCGGCACGAAGTGGAGCGGCCGCATTCACGACCCGAAGGGCGGTGGCACCTACGACTCGACCATCGCGCTGAAAGGCTCGGATCGCCTGCGTGTACAGGGCTGCGCCTTCGGCAGCATGTTCTGCGGCGGCCAGACCTGGACGCGGGTGGAGTGAGGTGGATTTTGATGTCCTCATCTGCCCATTGTCATGGTCGGACAGATCTGACCGAGGCAGATATCTGTCGATGCGGCGGTTGAGGCATCCTTCCCTCGACCGGTTTCATGGAACGACGTCCTTGCTTAACCGGTCTCGGGATGCATATGTCCACTCCATGATCGGTCAACTCATTTACACAAAAGGCGCGTCATGACTCTCAAGACTCCCACGACCCTCGAAGAATGGAATGCGGCCGGCGCCGACTATCTGCCCGGCCTCCTCGGCATGACATTCACCAAGGTCGAGCCGGATGAGGTGGTTGCAGTCCTTGAGGTCCGCCGCGCGCTTGGCGCTTGGAACGGCTATCTCCATGCGGGAACGGTCACCTCACTCGCGGACACGTGCTGCGGTTACGGCACCGTTCGTAGTTTGCCGACAGGCGCCAGCGGATTTACGACTGTCGAACTCAAAAGCAACCTGATCGGAACGGCGCGCGAGGGCCTGGTGACCTGCATCGCGCGGCCTGTCCACAAGGGACGCACCACTCAGGTCTGGGATGCAGAAGTGCGTCGGAACAGCGACGATGCTGTCATCGCCTGTTTTCGCAACACCCAATTGATCCTGTGGCCAAAGGGGTAACGACGTCGCGATAGTCCGGCATGTGACGGTGATCGCCGCCTCGAAATGTAATTCGGCGGATCGACAACCTCAGTGTCGTCCCCGCCTGCGCGGGGACGACGCTTTTCGTGTTGCTTATCCCGTAACCAATCACGTGACGAAATCAATCACTC
>JAFKKM010000026.1 GCA_017305555.1 Hyphomicrobiales bacterium
GGAGCGCGCCATCGCGAACGTCACCGCCATCATGAATTCAGCCTTGGCCAGATTCTTGGTCGAGAATTGATGCATGATCTGCGGCATCGCGCCGGTGCGGTTATAGAGGCCGTTGCACATGTCGGCATCGCGATAGATGAAGACGCGTTGCCACGGGATGAACACGTTGTCGAAGATCACCATCGCGTCGGTCTCGTCGAGACGCGACGACAGCGGAAAATCCATCGAGGATCCGGGATTTTCGTGGATCACCGATGGCCGGCAGATGAAGCGCAGCCCGGGCGCGTTGACCGGCACGGCGAAGCCAAATGCATAAGGCTTCGCTTCTTCGGCATTCGACAGATAAGTCGATGGCATCACCAGCAGATCGTGCGAATAAGCGCACAGCGTCGCCACCATGCGCGCACCGTTGACCACGATGCCGGCGTCCGTCTCCTTGACGATTTTGGCGGCGAGATCCTTGTCCTGCTTTTCCACCGGCTTCGACCGATCCACTTGCGGATTGATCAGCGTGTGGGTCATCGCGATATCGTTATCGCGGCAATATTCGTAGTACTTGAAAATATTGTCGGCGTACTTCTTATCCTTCTGCCCGAACGCGTCGGATGCCGAAGCGAATCCCGTGAGCGTGATGTTCATAAAGTCCGGACTGCGGCCGAACATACCGCACGTCGCGTCCATCCAGGTCTTCACCATATTGCGCCGGCGCACCAGATCGTCGACGCTTTTGGGCTGGACGAACGACAACCCGACGCGCTCGCCATTCTTTGGGGATGCATAGGTCATGGCGTCGATCCGTCGCGGATCGTGCTGCATGTCGTACAGTTCGGCCATCGTATAGGCTGCGGCCGCGAACCGCCGATCCTTGGTCACGTCGGTGACCAGCTCGCCGTCGATCCACATCTGGCGGCCGTCGCGCAACGATTCGATGTAGTCCTTACCGGTACGAATGCCCATGGTGTTCCTCGATTGAAAAATCAGGCGTCGGCGCCTTCGAAGACGATGAGACCGTAGCCGGTCAGCATCGGCGCATAATAGTGGCGGTGAATGCGGCGTACCTTCTCGCCGAGCGCGGCACGCATCGCCAGCCACATGATCATCTCAACGGATTCCGCGCCGCCCCGCTCCATGTAGTCGTGATGCCTGAGGTTCACGAGCTTCTGCGGATCATGCTCGAGCAGATCGAGAAACTCGTTGTCCCAGTCCGGATTCATGAAGCCGAAGCGATCGCCGTGAAGCTGATGCGACATGCCGCCCGTCGCCACCACCAGCACGCGCAGATCCTTCGGATAGCTTTCGACTGCACGCCGGATCGCCTGCCCCAAATGGAAGAAGCGCTTCGGCGTCGGCAGGGGATGCTGAATGACATTCGCAGCGAATGGCACCAGCGGTGCAGGCCAGCGATTATCGGTCAGCAGCGGCAGGATCGAGAGGATACCGTGATCCACCGTCATTTCCTGACAGATCGTGGGGTCGAACTCATCCTCAACCAGACTTTGCGCAAGATGCCAGGAGAACTCGGCGTCGCCGGGCAGATCCGGCAGGTCGCGCTTGCCCCAGCCTTCGTCCGCCTGCGGATGCTTGTCGGACACCCCGAGCGCGAAGGTCGGATAGGCGTCGAAGAAAAAGCGGTTCATGTGATCGTTGTAGACGGCGACGATGAGGTCCGGCTTCAACTTGTCGAGCCACGCCTTGGCGGGTTCATAACCCTTGTAAAGCGGAGCCCACACGGGGTCGTTCTGCAAACCGCGATCAAACGAATGCGCGATGGAGGGTGCGTGCGAACAGCCGACGCCACCGACAATGCGAGCCATCTCAGTTCTTCCTCTCAATGGCGGCGCCCTGCCGGGCAGGACGGGATTGCATGAACTCCTCGAAGCTCTGGCCACGCATCTGCGCACCCATTTGCAACAGGTTCTGCCCGACCGAACCGCCGACTTTGATCAGCACGTAGATGTTGCCGCCCGCCGCGACCAACCCCTTCCAGTCGCGCTTGGCCACGAGATCCATCTCGGCCTCGGTCAATCCGCAGGACGTCATGTAGCCGCGCTCGTCGGCCCGAAACGCGTCACGCTTGCTCGGATCGGTCAACGACATTGCGAATTTGTTGATGCGGTAGCCCTGACGCGAGCGGGCGCCGGTGAACACCGTGGTGCCAGCGATCGGAGTGCCTCGATAGGTTGCCGTCATCGCTTCGTCGCCTCCGCTTCTCGTATCGAAATATGAGACAATTTCTCTTTGTACGATACAAATATCCAGAGATCGTTCGAAGCGTCAACTAGAAATCCAGTTTGACAGCAAAGTTTCCATTCACTATCGTTTTCATATCGAGACTTAGTATCGCAATACGAAACAATAAGGCAGGACACGCCGTGACAAACACGGATAGGCCGATCGCATCGAGCTACGCCCTCGCCGTCGACATCGGCGGCACATTCACCGACGTCGTGCTGCGGAGCGCGGCCGGCAAGGCTTGGGTGGACAAGACGTTGACCACACCGGAGAGCCTCGACGTCGGCTTCTTCTGCGCCGTCGATTCCGTGCTGGCGAAAGCGGGCATCACACCTGCCGCGGTGACCGATGTGGTGGTCCACGCCACAACGGTGGTCACCAACGCGGTGATCGAACGCAAGGGCCCGACTACCGCGCTGCTGGTGACGGAGGGCTTCCGCGACATCCTGACTATTCGTGACGAACATCGCTATGAGATGTTCGATCCCCAGATTGAGTTCCCGGCACCGCTGACACCAGCCGAACTGACGTTCGGGATTTCCGAACGCATCGCGGCCACCGGCGAAGTGCTCAAACCGCTGGACCGCAAGCAGGCCGAAGCCGTCGTGGCGGAATTGCGCGCGAAGAAAGTGGTTTCCGTTGCCGTCTCGTTCCTCAACTCGTTCCTGAATCCCGTCAACGAGCGGGCCATGCGCGATCTGCTCAAGGAGTTGGCGCCAGACCTTTACGTATCAATCTCCTCGGACGTTGCGCCGCTGATCCGCGAATATCCGCGCACATCCACCGTAGTGATGAACGCCTACACCGCGCCGATCACCCGGCCTTATCTCGAAGCGCTTACACGCGGGCTGAAGCAGCGCGGCTTCGCGCACGATCCGCTGATCATGCTGAGCAACGGCGGCGTGATCGGCGTCGATGTCGCCGGCAACTTTCCTGTTCGCATGATCGAATCGGGGCCTGCGGCCGGCGCGCTGGCCGCGACCTACTACGCGGAGGTGCTCGGTATCGACCGGCTGCTGTCGTTCGACATGGGCGGCACCACCGCCAAGGCCTGTGTGATCGAGGACAGCAAGCCGCTGGTCACCGGACATTTCGAAGTCGATCGCATCTATCGCTTCAAAACCGGCAGCGGACTACCGATTCTGATTCCCTCGGTCGACATGATCGAAATCGGCGCGGGGGGCGGCAGCATCGCCTCGATCAGTGATCTCGGCCTGTTGAAGGTCGGTCCGCAAAGCGCGGGCTCGACGCCGGGCCCGGTTGCTTATGGGCGCGGCGGTGCCAATCCGACGGTTACCGACGCCGACCTCGTACTCGGCTATCTGAGCGCCGACGGCTTCCTCGGCGGCGAGATGCGGCTCGATCGCGACGGCGCGGTCACACAACTCGGCGCTTTGGCGGATCGTCTCGGCACGTCGGTCGGGGATGTGGCGGCCGGCATCTATCGTGTCGTCGGCGAATCGATGGCCGCCGCCGCGCGCGCCCATGCTGCCGACCGCGGCATCGACTATCGCGGCCTGCCGTTGTTCGCCTTCGGCGGCGCAGGTCCCGTCCACGCCTGCTATGTCGCCGATCTGCTGGAAAGCCCGATGGTGATCTATCCGCCGCTCGCCAGCGTGCTATCGGCGTTCGGCACGTTGGTGACGCCACCCCGTCTTGATCTCGGCCAGGGCGCGCTGTCACGGCTATCGTCGCTGGATTGGAACGCGGTGGACAAGATCGTCGATCGCTTGGTCGACGAAGCGCGGCGCGGGCTCGCCAGCGCCGGCTGCAAGAGCGGCGATATCCAGTTCCAGTTCGGCGCCGACATGCGCTACTTCGGCCAGCAGAATGAAGTGTCGGTGACGTTCGACGCCGACCCGCGCCAGCGCCACGACGCGGCATGGCTCCGGCACGCCTTCGAGGACGCTTACGAACGCCTCTACAGTTTCCGGCTTCCGGACGTCGACGTCGAAGTGGTGATCTGGCGTCTTGTCGCGATCGGCCCGGTCGCGCATCGCGACAGCACGCCGGACCTCAACACGCGTCCCAACGATATCGGCGCGCGCCGCAAGGCTCGCTTCAACGGGCATGAGGTCGACACGCCCGTCTACGCACGCCGAGATCTCGCGCGCGACCAGAGCGTCGATGGCCCCGCCATCATCGAGGAGCGTGAAACCACAATTGTCATTCTGCCCGGCTGGCGCGCCACCGTGGACCGCACCGGCTGCATCATGGCCGTCAAGGGGTAACAACAATGGATGGCATCGAGCTTGAGATTCTGTGGAGCAACCTGATCAGCATCGTCAGCGAGCAGGCCAAGGCACTGCAACGCATTGCCTTTAGCCCGGTCGTACGAGAGGCCGGCGACCTCGCCAACGCGCTGTTCGATACGCAAGGCCGCATGGTCGCGCAGGCAATCACCGGCACGCCCGGCCACATCAACTCGCTCGCCGCCGCCGGCAAGCATTTCGTCAAGGCGTTTCCACCCGAAACCCTTCATCCGGGCGATGTTCTCATCACCAACGATCCGTGGAAATCGGCCGGGCACTTCTTCGATATCACCGTGATGCTGCCCGCTTTTCACAAGGGCAAGCTGGTCGGATTCTTCGGCTCGACCATCCACCACACCGACATCGGCGGTTACGGCGTCGGCGCTGGCGCGCGCGACATTCACGAGGAAGGCCTGTGGATTCCGCTGCTGAAACTCTACGACGCTGGGAAGCCCAACGAGGTTCTGCACGAGATCATTCGCGTCAACGTTCGCACGCCCGACGAGGTGTTCGGCGATCTCGCCGCGCAGATTTCCAGCGGCAAGCTGGCCTGCACCCGCCTCTCGGCGCTGCTCGACCGGCAAGGCCACGACAATATCGAGACGCTGGCGGAAGAAATCATCA
Source organism: Hyphomicrobiales bacterium (assembly GCA_017305555.1). GTDB lineage: Bacteria > Pseudomonadota > Alphaproteobacteria > Rhizobiales > Xanthobacteraceae > 62-47. Next base: position 5,109 of record JAFKKM010000026.1, read on the forward strand.
GCCGCTCGGAAACCGCCACGCGCAACGCCATCCGCAAACTGAAGCCCGGCACTTATCACGGCGAAAGCAGCTTCGACGTGCCCGGCGGCGACGTCGTGACGCTGAAGACCGCTGTGACCGTCGATACCGAGACGGGTTCGATCATCATCGATTTCGATGGCAGTTCGGGCCCGAGCCCCTACGGTATCAACGTGGTGATGAACTACACCCACGCCTACAGCACGTTCGCGATCCGTAGTTGCCTCAATCCGGAATTGCCGAATAACTTCGGCAGCCTCGCGCCGATCATTGTCAAGGCGCCGGACGGCTGCATCGTCAATTGCAAGTATCCCTCTCCCGTCAACGCCCGGCATGTCGTCGGCATGTATGTGCCGATGCCGATTCTCAAGGCGCTCTATCATGTGATGCCGGATCGCGTGCTGGCCGAGGGCGCGGGTGCGGTGTGGACCATCCAGGTGCAAGGCAAAAATCTCGACGGCTCACCCTTCATCAGTGCGATGTTCAACTACTCCGGCGGCATGGGCGCGCGGCGCAACAAGGACGGGCCGAGCGCGACCTGTTACCCCACCGGCGTTGCCGCCGTGCCGGTCGAAATCCTCGAAGCATCGATGCCGATCCTGTTCAGCCGCAAGGAGTTGCAGCACGGCACTGGCGGCAACGGTGCAACGCGCGGAGGCGACGGCCAGATCATCAGTTTCAGTATGCGCACCAAGAGCGAATGGCTACTCAACGCAGTCACCAGTCGCACCACCCTCGCCCCCGAAGGGCTGGAAGGCGGCGAACCGGGTGTAGCCGGCCGCTTCCTGGTCAACGGACAGCCGGTCAGCAGCGCCCGCAAGATGGTGATGCAGCCGACCGACGAGGTGATGCTGGCGACACCCGGCGGCGGCGGTTATGGCCGCGTCGCCGCATTGCCACGCGCGGCAGAATGATTGCCAAGACAGGGAAAAACGCTCTAAGAATTGAAGCTTAAAATAACGGCTAACAGGCCGAAACCAAGGGGAGGCTCTTTGTCATGAAGGTGCGACGTCTATCTGTCCCCGCAGCCTTGGCGGCAATCCTGCTGTCATCGTCTGCCGGGCACGCTCAGGTCTCGGACGACATCGTCAAAATCGGCGTCTTGACCGACATGTCAGGGCCAGCCTCGACGCCAACCGGTCAGGGATCGGTCACCGCGGCGCAGATGGCAGTGGAGGACTTCGGCGGCAAGGTGCTCGGCAAGCCGATCTCAGTGATTATCGGCGACCATCAGCTCAAGCCTGACATCGGCTCCGGCATCGCCCGGCGCTGGTACGATACCGAGCAGGTCGACCTGATCGTTGACGTTCCGGTCTCGGCCGTCGGCTTGGCGGTACAGAGCGTCGCCAACGACCGCCACAAGCTGTTCATTACTCACTCCACCGGCTCCGCCGATTTCCATGGCAAATTCTGCTCGCCCTACGCCATCCAATGGGTGTTCGACACGCGGGCATTGGCTGTCGGCACCGCCAAGGAAGTCGTCAAGCGTGGCGGCGATACCTGGTTCTTCATCACCGATGACTACGCATTCGGCCATTCGCTTGAACGCGACGCAACGGCTGTCATCCTCAAGAACGGCGGCAAGGTGATCGGCTCGGTTCGTCCGCCCTTCGCGACTCCCGATCTCTCCTCCTTTGTGCTGCAAGCACAGGCCTCTAAGGCAAAGATCATCGGCATCGCCGGTGGCCCGCCGAACAACACCACCGCAATCAAGACCGGCGGCGAGTTCGGCGTCTTCAAGGGCGGCCAACAGATGGCCGGTCTTCTGGCACTGATCACCGACATCCACTCGCTGGGGCTTCCGGTGGCACAAGGCCTGCTGCTGACGACGTCGTTCTATTGGGACATGGACGACAAGACGCGGGAATGGTCGAAGCGCTACTTCGCCAAGATGAATCGGATGCCCACCATGTGGCAGGCCGGCGTCTATTCGTCGGTGATGAACTATCTCAACGCCATCAAGGACTCCGGGACCGACGATGCGTTGAAGGTTGCCGCGAAGATGCGAGAAAAGCCGATCGAGGACTTCTTCTCGCGCAACGGCAAGCTTCGCGAGGACAACCTGATGGTTCATGACCTCTGGCTGGTGCAGGTGAAAAAGCCGGAAGAATCCAAGTATCCTTGGGACTACTACAAGATCCTGACCAAGATCTCGGGCGATGACGCATTCGGACCGCCGGACCCTGCCTGCCCGCTGGTCAAGAAGTAATTCCATTCAAGCAAAAGCAACCGCCCCGGTGCGCACAAGCGCCGGGGCGGTTTTCTTTTGATGAACAGGCAGATTTCGTGAGGCGTCATCGCCCGCGAGCGTCGCTGCGCTAGTGAATCGCGGCGTACATGATTTTCTCCTCGGTCGCGTCGAGCGCAGAGAATTCCTCCACCACCTTGCCCTGACGGCTGACCAGGATTCGGTCCGAGAGCGCCAATATCTCCGGCAGGTAGGATGAGATAACGACCACCGCCTTGCCGTCATCCGCGAGTTTGTTGATCAACTCATGGATTTCGACGATGGCGCCGACATCGACGCCGCGCGTCGGTTCGTCGAAGATGATCAGATCAGGCTCCTGGGCCAGCGACTTGGCGATCACCACTTTCTGCTGATTGCCGCCCGACAACTCCACCACCTTGGCCTTGGGGCTGATGGCCCGCACTTTCAGCCGGGAGATCCAATCGTCCCCGGTCTGATCCGCCTCTCGTTTCGACAGCAGGAACCGGCCGCCGGGAAATTTTGAGAGCAGACCAAGATAGACGTTTCGCGCGATCGACATGGTCTCGAAGAATCCTTCGACCTTGCGATCCTCAGTGACGTAGGCAACGCCATCCTGCACGGCTGGAGCGGGCACGCGATAGCGCACCGGCTTGCCTTTCAACAGCACCTCGCCACCATAGAAAAAGTCGCGCTTGAGCACGCCGGCGACAATCTTGAACGTTTCCGTACGGCCGGCGCCGACCAAACCGAATACCCCCGTGATCTGGCCCGCGAAGATCGACAGCGAGTTATTCTTGACCATTGGCGCCATTTTCAGATTCTGCACCGACAAGATTCGTTCACCGGAAGGCCGCACCGTGGTCTTCCGTTTGCCGTAGAGCGTATTGGACAGATCGCGGCCGACCATCGCCTGAATAATTCGCGCCCGATCGAAATTGGCGGCATCGTCGGTCAACACATGCTTGCCGTCGCGCAGCACCGTGATGCGATCCGCCAATAGCAGCGCCTCTTCAAGCGCGTGCGAAATGAAAATAATGGAGACCCCGCGCTTCTTCAGATCGCGGACCAGATCGAAGAAATAAGCCTTCTCCTCGGGCGTCAGCGACGCCGTCGGCTCGTCGAAAATGATGACCTTGGCCTGATGCAAAACCGCGCGCGCGATCTCCACCATCTGCTTCTTGGCCGCGCCGAGCAGCCCCACCGTGGCGGTGGGTGGCACGTCGAAATTCAGCGATTGAAGAAACTGCTGTGCCGCGATGTAGATGCCGCGCAGGCGGTTGTAGAATTTCTCCTGCCCGAGAAACAGATTTTGCGCCACCGTCATGGTCGGCACCAGGCTGTTCTCCTGGAACACCATCGCGACGCCGAGCTGGCGGGCTTCGAGCGGTGTCCGTGGCGATACTTCCGCGCCATTGATGAACAATTGCCCCGACGTCAGCGTCACCACGCCGGACAGCGCCTTGGTCAGCGTTGACTTCCCAGCGCCGTTCTCGCCGACGAGCGCATGGATTTCACCGCGCCGGAGTTGCAGGTCGACATCCTTGATTGCAGGCACTCCCGCATAGAGCTTGGTCGCCTTGCGAAGTTCGACAACGTTATCCGTCATGCTCCGAACTCCGCTTCGATGGCCGTCAGCGGTAGTCGCAGCAACCGGCCGGCGCCCTTCGCCAAAACATAGAGCGCATCGCCGGCCTCGACGGCGGCGACGACGCCGTGGTTACGGCCATCCACCCGGCTATGCAGCGAATAGCGCGGCACACAATCGGCGTTCAGCCGAATAACGAGACCGTAGGAACGCGGCGGCGCCCATGGCTTGACGACACCCATCGTCTTGAGATGCGCGCCTTGCATCGGCTCGCGAAACGAATTTCCGGAATTGAGACGCGGCGCGACCCAGAACTCCGGATCGATCTCCTGCATCATCCGCCGGCGATAGGCATTCTCGCGCAACACGAATTCGACCAGTTGGGTCCGACCGGTGAAGGCTGTGAGCCAAAAGCCACCCCCCGCCGCCGGACAAAGCCGCGACGGGTACACCGGCAGATTATCGAGCGGCGAACGGCCCGCGCCCTTCGTTCCGACCATGAGCAGCCGATGACGCCAGCTCTCGCTGACAATCGCGTCGCTACCGGAGGCGGCAATGCCAAAGGCATAGCGAAGTCCGCTTGCCAACACCTGAACCTGCTTCGACGCAACGTCGATCGACAAGACGCGGCCGCTACGTCCGTGGCTCATCAGGTCGTGTGTCCATTGCGAGGTCGGGTATGACGCCGAGCCATCTGTTGCTAATAGGTTGCCCGACAACGCCGCAGTCAGCGCATTTACCGCCGTCATATTCGCGCCGCCGATCGCCACGTCGTTATCGGCAGGCCCGTTCGCCGCGGAGAAAACACGTATCTCCCGCCCGTCGAGCGCAACCGCCAAGCGGCCGTCAGGCAAGGCACATAGCGCCGTCACCTCGCGATCGAAACGCGCGACGACCCGCATCGCATCGCCGACATGACGCAGCACCTCCACGCCATTGGCGATGTAAAGATCCCCCCCGTGACTTGCCAGATCGTTGGGCTGCGCCAACTCGGCGACGATTTCGGCTCCCTCAAGCATCTGGTTCGGCTTCAACGCGCCGTCGAACGGCGGCACGGTGATCGCGGCACTGCCGCGACCGAACACGCGATCGGTGAAACCCCTGAGCACGGCGATCACGATTGCTTCCCCCAGCGTCGATCATATTGCACGAAATCGGGATCGGCGTTCGCAAGCTTGTAGCGTCCAATCCGATTGTTGGAGATGCCGCCGAGATAGAGATGCCCGCGGTGCTCGCGCATCGACGTGATCATCGGATGGTTGACGCCCTTGAGATCCCAGAACGACTCGAGGATTTCGCCCTTCTCATTGAATTTGACAACGCAGCCGGTGTTGATGTTCGGGAATAGCCATTCATCGACCGGCAGCCGCTTGCCCATGCGCTTGCGGAAGCCGGGCATCCGCCAGGCGAGATCGAGCGCTGGCGAACGCATTCCAACCAGCGCCAGCCAGTAGTTCCCGTCGGACGCGAGATTGATGTTGTCGGGATAGCCCGGCAGGTTGTCCATCACCACTTCGACCTTGCCCTTGTTAGGACCGTCGAACCAGTAGCGCTTGATCGAGCAGCCGAACGTCTCGGCGAACAGGATCGACTGCCCATCGCTGGCGATGCAAATGCCGTTCGGAAACTTCAGCCCCCGCAACACCGTGTGTGTCGTGCCCTTGTTGGGATCGTAGCAGATGATCCGGCCGTTGCCGCGCGCTTCGAGACCATCCACCGGCCATTCGTGCATCTCGTAGCGCACGGTCGCCTCGGAAAAGAAGATGCGGCCATCGTCAGCGATGTCGAGATCGTCCGCCAGCCGCAGCCGGCTGTCGTCGTTCACCGAATAGAGACTGCGGTTGGTTTCGTCGGTCGCCTTTTCAATCTTGCGGTCCGGCGTAATCCGATACAGTCCCATGCCGCCGATGCAGCAATAGAGGTTGTCCTGCCGGTCGAAAGCCATTCCCAGCGGTTGGCCACCGATATGCGCGTAGACCTCCATCGTCTGATAGTCGGGTGCAAGGAAGCGGATGATGTCACCATGCCGCGATCCGGCATACAGATTATCGTGCCGGTCGAGGATGACATCCTCCGGCGCCTCGATACGTCCCTCCCCGATCAAGGTGACGTCACGCAGCTTGTCGTTCTGCTCGAACGGACCGCCCTTGCCGACCTCCGTTGAGGGTGGCGGCGGCAGGAAGTGATAGGTCGGACTAACGTAAACTTTACTGATGATACGGGTGCGGTTCTTCAGCCAGCGAATATCGACGATGGCTGCAACCAGCAGAATGGACGCCAGCACCATTCGATTGAAGCCGCCGCGCACGCCCAGCGTGGTCAGGCCGTTGGTCACCAGCAGCACGATCAGCGTTCCAGCCAGCGCTTTCGCAACCGATCCGTTGCCGCCGCCAAGCGTGATGCCGCCCAGCACCGTCGCCGTCAGAACGGTGACTTCAAGACCGACGCCGACGTCGCCGCCGACGGTCCCGAGGCGCGCCGCGAAGAACAGCGCGCCGGTCGCGGTCAGCGCGCCGCTTGCGACATAGCACAGCGCAATGGTTCGACGCACGGCAATGCCGGAGTTGTAGGCGGAGCGCCGCGAGCCGCCGATCGCGGTGATGTGCCAACCCGGCCGCATCCGCGTCATGAAGATATGCCCGAAAATCGCGACGATAAGATAGACGAGCGCAACGCTGGGAATGCCGAACACATTCCCCATTCCGATGAAATCCCACGACGGGAAATCGGGAAGAGCCGATGCGATCTTCACCGAATTGCCGAACAACAGCAGATCATAGGCCGAGCGATAGATGATCAGTGTGATCAGCGTCGTGATGAAGGCGCGCAATCGGAGATAGCCGATCAGGAATCCATTGACCGCGCCGAGCAGCGCGCCGCAAACGACGGTGGCGACTACGACGGCAGGCACCGGCCAATTCAGGATGTTGAGGCAATACAGCGCGCAGAAATCGCACAGCGCGAACATCGACCCGACCGACAGATCGATGCCTCCGACAATAACGACAAGCGCCATGCCGAGCACGACGAAGCCGACCTCGCCGGCCTGACGCGCGGTATCCGAAAGCGCAGCCGGCGTGAAGAAATTGTCGATCAGCCCGCTCAACGCGAAAGCGACGACAATGAGGACGATGACGGGAATGGCCGTCTCGGTCCAGCGTTTGGACAAGATTTCGCCGAGCAAATGGTCCGGCCAGTAACGCGCCTTCAGTCGGACAAGGGTTTCCTGCATTGCACGTCCCGAGGACAGTCGCGAAGGTGTTCGCGGATAGAGCAATATGGATGGCGTCCGTTCTGCGCGAACGCCATCCGATGGGGACGTGTCAGCCTACTTCTTGAGGTCGCTGAGATTCCAACACGCGGTATCCGAGTCCGCGTTATCCTTGGTGATGTTGGTCAACGTCGTATAGATCGATCCCTTCGCATCGCCCGGCTTCACACCCGACGATAGCAGCCACTTGATCATGCCGGCCATGTCGGCGGCCTGGGTCGGCACGTCGTAGCTGACATTGAGATCGAACGCGCCCGACTTGACCAACTCGCAAGCGCCTTTGCGCTCACCGCCGCCGGAGGTCGCAAGAAACACTTTGCCAGTCAGCCCGGCTTCCTTCACCGCGGCCGCAGTGCCGATGTCCATGCCGTCCCAGAAGCCGATGATGCCGCACAGGTCCGGATTCTGCTTGAGCACGGTCTGCGTGATGGCCTTGGCCTTCGCCGCATCCCAATCCGCCGCCTGGCTTGAAACGACCTTGATCTCGGGGTGCTTGGCGAGAACGTTCTCGACGCCCTTGAGCGTGTAGGCCGAGGTCGCCGCTGACAGCGCGCCTTGCACGATGGCGATCTTGTTGGACTTGCCCTGACACGCCTTGATCACCGCATCGGCGTTGCGCTCGCCGATCTCGATCCAGTTCGCGCCCACGAAAGCCGCGCTGCGATAGACTGAACCCATGTTGACCTGGATGATGTAGATGCCTTCCTTCTCGGCACGCTGCATCAGCTTGGCGTAGGTCTGAACGTCGGGATTATGGACAATGATGGCGGCGGGCTTCTCCGAAATCAGCGTCGTCAACGCCTGTGCGCCCGCGCTGGTGCTCCAGTTCGGATCGCGCACGACCACTTTCACACCGTAAGGTTCAAGCTCTTTCTTGACGCCCGCAAACCAGCCCTCGGTCAAATCGAAGTTCATGGCGACCGGAAGATAGCCGACGGTCTTGCCTGCAAGCGCCTTCTTGAACGCAGCCTGGAACGGCTCGTCGAGGCCTTGCTGCGCGAACGCCGGCATCACCGCAAGCGCCGCGAGGCCGATACCAGCGATACTGCCCGCGACAAGTCCCTTGATGGTCTTCATGAAGATATCCTCCCTATCGTTCTTGTTGCCGTGTTTGCATCAGGTCAAATGTCGCCCTGCTGCGCAGTTTCTTCGTTACGTGGATTGAGGAATGAATCGACCACCACCGACACCAGCAGGACCATGCCCTTGATCAGATTTTGTCCCGAGTAGGAGATATCCATGATCGTCATGCCATTGAGCATGGTCCCGATCAGAAGCGTTCCGATGATCACGTTGACCACACCGCCGCGACCGCCGGACAGACCTATGCCGCCCAGGACGACGACGAGAATCACATCGTAAATCAGCGTCGAATTGAAGATGCGCGTCGGCATACTGTTGACGGATGCCGCAAGAACAAAGCCGGCGAAACATCCGATCAGCGCCGCAAGCACATATTGCAGGACAATGATGGGTCGGGATGGAATGCCCGTGACCCGCGCGCCATAGGGATTATCGCCGATCGCGTAAAAATAGGCTCCGATCCGCGTCTGTCGCAAAAGCAATGCGACAACGATGCAGATAACCGCGAAAGCCACGATTGATGTCGGAATGCCGAGAACGGTCCCTTGACCGAGATGCTCGAACCCGCTCATGCCGGTGCTCCACTGCACCACGTCGAGCTTGAACAGAACCGCCTGACCGAACCCGGCGAGGAAAATGCCCGTCGCCAGCGTCGCGAACAGTGACGGGACTTCGGCGTAGGCAATCAGCCAACCATTGACGAGACCGAACACCAGCGCCAATGCGACCGCCGCTGCCATCGAAACCGGAAGCGAATAGCCGTCCTGGACCATTTGCAGCACCAACCCGGGCGGCACCGCGAGCGCTGCGATCAGCGAAATATCGATGCCGCGCCCGATCACGATGAGCGCCATCGCCAGTCCAAGGATCCCCAGAACCGCGACGTTCTGGAGCAGCGTGAGCATATTGTCGGTGGTGGCAAATCCGGGGAGGAAGATCGCAAAGACAGCGAACAGCACGGCAAAAATCGCGAAAACAACTTCTTGCTGGCCAAGCCGCTTGAGCTTCATCCCACCATCTCTTCGTTGCTTTTATATCGCCCGGAACACCAACCCTGAGAACCCTGCTTGTAACTCACAGACGTGACGGCCTTGAGCAGGCATCACCTCATTCCGCTGTCGGATCGGCTTACCAGGGGTTTGTTGCATTCTTCGCGAGAACAACACTACCCCGCATCCTCCGATGACCTGCTACCGATCACGGAGAAGCCAATTCAATTCATGGCGAACTGATGTCAGTTAATGACAAAAAAAACGACGAGTCAAACCGGACAGTGCGGCCAATACCCGTCTATTGAGCATATGCACCACGAAGAGATTCAGACCCTTTCTCGAGTATCACTTCCGATACTCCACCCGCCCCGCCGCTCACTCTCCCCTCGATGCGAGTCTGTTCGGCAACCGCTTTTCGATCGTGTATTTGAGCAGAGCGGCGGACCTGAATACGCCATGCGCGAACTTGCCGTAAGGCATCGTCAGGAACAGCGCCATCACCGTGCCGAGATGGATCGCCAGCCATAGCGCCATGAACTGCGTATCGCGCAACACGAGCAGCGCGAATCCTGTTGCGCTGATCAGGAACAACAACGCGATGAAGCCGCGATCCATGCCATGCTGCCCTCTGTCCCCATGCTGCGGATCACGACGGACGTTCAACCACAGCAACCCGGCGGGCCCGAACAATAGTCCGACGCCGCCGAGGCTGCCGAGAATGACCGGCAAGCTCAACCACGGATACGGTGCTTCCCAGCGGAACAGGTAGTGATAAAGCGTCGCCACACTGGTTGCGGCGAAGCACAGCAGAAAGCCGTAAAGAGTGAACTGGTGGAAGCGGCGGCGCAACAGCGTGAACCGGTCATCCTCCTCGTTGCACCCCTCCCCGTGTCCACCGCCGAGATATCTCAGGGTGGCAACATCCGAGACCGCTTCCGCCGTGGCCGGCAAGCGAGCAGCCGCGATTGCGGGCTGATCTTCAATCTCGACTTCACGCGCCGGCGACACCTCGCGCCAGAAGCGCGTCACGCCGACGCCCAATGCCAGGATCGCAAACAGAAACACGATGCTGAAGACGACGGCGAGAAAATTATGCGGGAAGATCGCATAGAAATTTCCGGCTAGAGGCGCATGAATCAGGCGTCCGCTCATCGCCACCGCCAGCATCAGGAACAGCGACAAGCCACCGGCCAGCACCAGCACGACACTCAATCCCGCGCGTCTATACAACCTCCCCATCGCGCGAGGCCAGGCATAATCCTGATAGGTCTGCACCCGCACCTTCGCCATGGCTTGCGGGACGTTGACCGCGAATTCGTGCGGCGGTGCGTACTGGCAGGCGTGCAGGCAGGCCCCGCAGTTGTGACAGAGATTGGCGAGATAATGAACGTCAGCCTTGTCGAATTCGAGCCGGCGCGTCATCGCCGGAAACACCGCGCAGAAACCTTCACAGTAACGGCACGCGTTGCATATCTGCATCATCCGCGAGACATCCTGCTCGCTAGCCGTCAGCGTCGCTGCCAGTTCGAACGCGCCATCGCAAGCAGGCTGCGTATCCATCGCGGCCGTATCAGTGCGCGGCGGCATAGGCGAATTCCTCCTTGAACTCGGGATGGGTGAAGCCAGCACTTTGCGCCGCGTTGACGCCGGCGATGCGGCCGAACGCGGTGCCGATGCTCATGCCGACGCCCGCGGTATAACCTTTGCCGAGCACGTTGCCGGCCATCATCTCACCCGCCGCGAACAGATTGGCGCTCGGTGCGCCGCCGAAATGCACGGCGGCAGTGTGGTCGGTCCGCATCCCGAGATAGGTGAACGTGATGCCGGGCCGCAGCGGATAAGCATAAAACGGCGGCGCGTTGATCGGCAGCGCCCAATGAGTCTTGGCGGGTGAAAGTCCATCGGTGCGGCAATCGTCAAGCGTGGTGTGATCGAATGTGCCGCCGCGACATGCGGCATTGTAAGCGTGCATGGTATCCATGAACGGCGCGGGATCGAGACCGATTTTCTGCGCAAGGTCTTCGAGCGTGTCCGCGCGCGTCCCCTCGAATACCGGTGGCATGAAGCGGCCGACGGCCTTGCGATCGATGATCGACCACGCCGTCTGTCCGGGTTGCTGTGCGACGAGGCGGCCCCAGATCGCATAACGCTTTGGCCAGAAGTCCTCGCCTTCGTCGTAGAACCGCTGCCCGTCACGATTGACCACGACCCCCAGCGACACGCAATCGATCCGGGTGCAGATGCCGCCATCATAAAGCGGCGCGCGGGCATCGATCGCCACGCAGTGCGCCTGGGTGGGATCGCCGATGGTATCGGCTCCGGCATCGATCATGAATCTCAACAGCACACCCTGATTGTAGCGTGTGCCGCGAATCAGAAAGTTTTCCGCCGGCCATTCGCCGCGCTCGTTCTGCCCCCAGGCCTCGCGCTGCCATCCGAGATTCGACTCGAAGCCGCCGCACGCCAGCACGCAGCTCTTTGCCGTAATGCGCTCGCCCGTTTCAGTGATCGCGGCTCCAAAGCGGCCGTCGACGATCTCAAGACTTCTCACCGGCGTCTCATAACGCACCTGGACACCGAGATTCTGCGCGCTGCGATAATAGGCATTCACCAGCGCCTTGCCGCCCCCCATGAAGAACGCGTTGGTGCGGGCCACATGCAGCGCGCCGGAGAGCGGCGGCTGGAAATGGACGCCATGGCGTCGCATCCATGGCCGGCAGCGCGAGGAATGGCGGATCACTAGCCGTGCCAGACTTTCACTGGTCAACCCGCCGGTGACTTTCAGGAGATCCTGCCAGAACTCCTGCTCCGGATAGGCCTCGACCAGCACGTCCTGCGGCTCATCGTGCATACAGCGCAGGTTGCGGACATGCATCGAGTTGCCGCCGCGCCAGGCGCGCGGCGCGGATTCCAGCATCAGAACCGACGCGCCGGCTTCACGCGCCATCAGCGCCGCGCACAGCGCTGCGTTGCCGCCCCCGATCACCAGAACATCAGGCTCGCCCGACGATGCCATCCAGCCTCTTCCATTTCCCGCGCAACAGCGCCACGTCTTTGACGACATGTTCTTGATGGCTTGCGGAAAATAGAACTTCAAGCATTTCCTTGCGCGATGGAACATGCATTCCCACGCGCAACTGCCGCGGCATCGATGAAGACCACCTCGCCTCTACAGATGCCCGAACACCTTGCCGGCCGCGCGTTCCGCGATCCACCGCAGGCCCGGCCATGTCTCCTGCTCGATCACCAGACGAAAGCCGAGATTGGCGGGCGGCACTCCTGCAGCACAACCTCCGCTGCGCGGATCGCGGATGAAGTCGGTCATGTAGGCGCGGTGTGCGCCCTGCACGACACGGACGCCGCAATTGGTGTTGGTAACCCGTGTGGTGCCGGAGGGCTCGATATCGTGGCGCAGGAAGCAGGTGTCGGTCCACTCCCAGACGTTGCCGGCGACATCCCGCAATCCGCGTTCGTTGCGACCGAAGGCGCCGACCGGCTGCGGTGCCAGCAAAGCCGGCCGCTCGCGGCTCGTCTCCGCCTCGTAACGTGCGATCCAGGCCCGCACCGGGTCGACCGCTTCGGTCACCGGCAAGGCGTCGTCGCTCGCTTTCTCGGCGGCGGCGAACACCCATTCCTCGTCAGTCGGCAACCGATGCAGCTTGCCAGTGATCCTGGTCATCCACCGCGCGTAAGCGGTCGCGTCACGCCAGTTGACGCCGACCATCGGCATATTGTCCTTCGTCGACGCCTGCGGAATGCGCGGGCAACCACCATCGTCGACGCAGCGGGCATATTCAGCCGCCGTCACCTGACGGGTCATGATGGCGAGAGAAGAATCGAGCTTTATCCGACGCAGCGGCGCAGCCACCGGCTTTCCATCGCGGGAGAAATCGCCGGCAACGCGATAGGAAAAATTCTCAGCCTTCAGCGCCGCGAACTCCTGCGCCGACGGCAGGGTATCGCTCGGCGTCACTGCCGTCATCGCGAAAGGACTTGCCAATGCTGCGGCGGTCAACACCGCCTTGAGCTTCATCGCCAGCAACATGATCCATCCTCCAAGGGAGGGCTTCAAGGATGTGCGGCCTGCGGACACGCCGCAGGCCGCCTCACCGTTATCGCGTCAACACCGTCGCCTTGGCAGCGCTGGACTTGCCGACCGGGATCGGGCCCGGAGGCACGACCTGCTTCATCAGGTCGTTATTCCATTCGCCCTCCACCTTGATATGCGCGGTCGCACCGAGCTCAGCGGCCTCGATCAAGTTGTGGTTGACGTAGGCATAAACGCCGGGCTGCCGGAAGGTGTAGAGCGCGGCTCCCGCTGATCCGCCACGGATGAACCAGGTCTCGAGATCCTTCTCCGGCGGGTTGCTGAACTTGCCGGTCTCCCAGACGTAGTCGCCGTGACCGCCGATAATATGCGGGCGGGTGTCGCGGTTAGCTTCGGAATGCACGAACATCACCGTCTCACCGACCTTGGCGGTCATCGCGTTCTTGCCAGTGAGAGCGCCAACACGACCGTTGAACACGACATGGGTCGGGACCAGCTTGCGCATCACCTCGGTGGTGTCGGCAAAGGCTTCGCCGGGAGAGTCGTAGGATTTGTATTTCCCGTTCTCGTCCTTCGGAATGTAGAAGTCGTTCTCGCCGACGTAGTAGATGCGATCATAGTGCAGTGGCTTGCCCTCGGGATTCTTGAGGCCATCTCGTGGCAGAACCATGATCGTCCCATGCATCCCGGAGACCACGTGCCAGGGGATCATCCCCTCCGGCGCGCAGTGGTAAACGAAGGTCCCGGTGCGCGTCGCCTTGAAGCGCAGCACCGTCTGCTCGCCCGGATTGACGTGGGTCAGTGCGCCGCCGCCAAGACCACCGGTCGCGGCATGGAAGTCGACGTTGTGCGGCATCGTGTTGGTCTCGGGATTGACCAGCGTGAGTTCGACATAATCGCCCTCATGCACCACCATCATCGGCGCCGGGATCGAGCCGTTGAACGTCATGGCCTGGAGCTTAGTGCCCTGGTCGTCGATGACGACTTCCTTCTCGCGGATCGTCAGCTTGAATTCCATGATCTTCGGGCCGTCCTTGGCGACCTGATCGTGCGCATGGACGAACGGCGGCGCCACCAGTTCGACGCTCTCGCGTGGCAGCTTGAGATCGTCGGCCAATGCAGGCGCGGCAATCACAAGGGCTACGGCGGCAACGCCCATCAATGCGGTTCGGCGGGTGATCATGACACTCTCCTGTTCGGTGTCCGTGATTGATGCCGCGAGTATGCCGTGGCCCGCCGTATGCTCTTTGCGACTTCGCAAACAAAACAAATATTCGAGATCGATCTTATTTTTCATGGGCGCGCGATCGGACGCCCATTACTTAACGTGATAACAATTTCGGAAAGCGCCGCACGCCTGTTACTTAACTTGATAACGATTTGCCGAAACAAGCCGCGTCCCGATCGAGGTGCGTCACTCCGCGCAGCGCAATCTAATGCGGCTCACCGATGTGCTTGCTGCGGATGCGATGCACTACCCACCAGATCGCAAACGCCGCGAGCGGCACGAAGCCGGCGCTGAGATAGATCGGCTCGATCGGCACCACATGCGCCTCGTGGGCGGCCTTGGCGAGGTAGCCGAACAGCCCCACCACATAATAGGTGATGGCCGCGACGGAGAGCCCTTCCACCGTGGTCTGCAAGCGCAATTGCAATCGCGTGCGCTCGTTCATCGACGACAACAGTTGCTGGTTCTGCTGCTGGCGTTCGACGTCGACGCGGGTGCGCAACAGGTTGGCGGCGCGCGTTAGTTTTTCCGAGAGTGCCGCCTGCCGCGCCTCGGTCGCCATGCAGGTGCGCAGCGCAGGCGCCATGCGGCGGGCGAGGAACGACGACCATGTCGGCAGGCTGCCGATGGCGCGTTCGCCGATGCCTTGCAGCCGTTGCGCGACGATCTCGTCATAGGCACGGCTGGCGCCGAAGCGAAACAGGCTGGCGGCTCCGCCAGCCTCGACCTCGGCGGACAGCGCCATCAGTTCGTCGAGCAGATGATGGTTGTCGGAGAGATCGCGCGCACTGCGCATCGTCTCGGTCACTTCCGCCAGCCGTTTTTCGGCGGCGGCGATGGAGGGTGCGAGCCGCTGCGCCTCCGGCAAACCAAGCAACGCGAAGGTGCGATAAGTCTCGATGTCGATGATGTGCTGGATCAGCGCGCCGGCACGCTCGCCGCTCATACCGCGATCGGTGACAAGAATGCGGACATAGCCACCGGCATCGAGCTGGAAGTCGGTCGCGTAGGTGGCCAACGCGTCGCCGGTTTCAGCAGCGGCAAGACTGGCGCGATCGAACAGTTGCTCCGGCGCGGTGCGCGCGGGGTTCTCCGGCAACAGATGCAGGTCGATGGCGACCAGCACCGGCCCCGGCTGGCTGACCTGCCGCATCGGCGCAGCAAGGCTTTCGGCCGAAGGATGGAACGGCGGCATGTCGGCTTCGGACGGAAACTCCCACGTATAGGTGGTGAATTCCGAATGCTGCTCCCAGCGCAGTACCGTCGCGCCGAGCGTGACGCGCAGATGTTTCTCGCCGCGCTGTGGGGTTGCCAGTCCGCGCGCCGTGCAGAACGCCGTGAGCTGGGCACGGTCGGCGGCGGCGCGCTCGCCCGTGGTATCGAAAGCAAAGTGCAGGATGCGCATCGGCGCGACGATGGCCGTCACCGGCCGGGCATGGACCTCGCCCAGCACCGCCGTGCGCAGGGGATGCGGCTCCAGGCTCGCCGCCTTGCTGTCACCGATCGAAACCGCCGCGCTCATGCCTGCCGCCCGCCTCTCGCCTCACGGGCCAAGCCTTACCACCCGCGCGCCGGATGCGCCAAGGCATCCGTTGGGGGGACAGGCGGTGTGCGCACACAATGGTCGTCCCCGCGCAGGCGGGGACCCATAACCCCTGGCGTCAGTCGTTATCGGGGTGTTTGTTAAAGATCACGATCGCCATCCGCATCATAAGCGACACGGCGTATGGGTCCCCGCCTGCGCAGGGACGACGTTGAGGCTACGTCATTGCGAGCGAAGCGAAGCAATCCAGACTCTTGCAGAAAGTCTGGATTGCTTCGTCGCTACGCTCCTCGCAATGACGGAGGATAAGAATTCGACTTCATATAGCGTCATCGGCAACGACACTCTCACGTCGACCGGCGCGGCCGCGGAAACCACGGCGCGACCAGTGCGTTGGGGCGGAACGGCTTCCAGCTTCCCAGCGGCTGCGCGAGGCGATCGGCGATCACCCACAGCGCCGGCGCATGGAAGCCGAGCCCGATATGCGTGGTGATCACTTCGATGTTCTCGCGCTTGGGGCCGTCTTCCTCAAGGCACGCCTGCCACGCCACGACGCCGTCGGCGCGGGTATAGATCGATGTCGAGGGCACCGGGATCGGCTGCGCCAGCCTGCTGATCCGCTCCTCCGTCGGCGGCTCGTATTTCTGACCGGTGAGCACGCGCCAGATGGTCTTGACGTTGCTCGCGCCGGGTGCCGCGAACGGACTGCCGAGCGTCACCACCAGACGCGCGGCATCAGGTACATGCCGCGCCACCTCACGCGCGATAATGCCGCCACGGCTCCAGCCGATCAGGCTGACTTTCTCGCCCGACTCCGCGTGGAGTTTCTTGACCTGCTCTGCGATCGAGACGAGATCGGAATCTGGCGCGCGAACGTTGCGCCCGCGCCCCCAACCCTGAACCTTGTAGCCGAGGCGTTCGAGGAAGCCGCGAATGGCGATCGTGGAAGTGTCATCGGCGCCGAGGCCGGGCAGCACCATCACCGGATGCGGTTGCCCGCGCGGCGCGGTGGCGAGGAACGGCGCGGCGGCGAGCAATGCCGGGATATCCAGCAGCCCACGCCCCTCGGTCGCCAACAGGGCAAGCGACGGCGCTTTCACCGTCTTGCTGTCTCGAGCCATCGATTGTCTCCTTGAAGTATGATGAGTTGACGTTTGCGTGGCGGCATCATCCCGATTGCCGGCTTCGACGAACGATCAACGATATCAAAGCCATATCCACGTCATTGCGAGGAGCGAAGCGACGAAGCAATCCAGACTTTTGAAGAAAGAACTGGATTGCTTCGCTGCGCTCGCAATGACGGAGTTCGCGTCATTCCGCCGGTTGCGGCTGACGATCCGCCGCGTGGCAATGGTCGGCGATAGCCCCGACAAGAATCGGCACCAGGCCGGGCGCGAGGTCGTGGCCCATGCCGGGCACGATGGTCAGCTTCGAGCCGGGGACGTGCTTGGCGGTGTCCTTCCCGGCCTCGACCGGAACCAGCGGGTCGTCGGCACCGTGCAGCACCAGCGTCGGCGTCGCGATGGTTTTCAACATATCGACGCGGCTTCCGGAAGCCAGCACGGCCATGAGCTGACGACCGACGCCCACAGGATAATAGGAGCGATCGGTGGATTGTTCGATCTTGACGCGAAGCTCAGCGTCGGAGGTCGGGAAGCCGGGGCTGCCGATGACGCGATAGACCTTCATGCCGTGCGTGATGACGGCCTCGCGGTCAGCCGCATCCGGGCGTGGCGCCAGCAGCGCGGCGATAGCTTCAGGCTTGCCTGGTGGTAGGTTCGGATCGCCGCTCGACGACATGATCGACACCAGGCTTCGCGTGCGGTTCGGATACTTGGCAGCAACCACTTGCGCGATCATGCCGCCCATCGATGCGCCGACGATGTGAGCGCGGGCGATGCCAAGCTTGTCCATCAGGCCGACGGCGTCGGCTGCCATATCGTTCAGGTTGTAAGGCGCCTCGACCGGCTCGCCGGCCAACGCACGGGTGAAGCCGGCGACGACATCCACCGGACCGACGCTGTCAAACTTGGTGGAGAGGCCGATGTCGCGGTTGTCGAACCGCACCACGCGGAAGCCGCGCGCGGCCAGCGCCTCGCAGAACGGAACCGGCCATGCGATCATCTGTGTCCCGAGGCCCATGATCAGCAGAATGACCGGTGCCTTCGCATCACCGAACTCGTCGTAAGCAATCTCGATCCCGTTCGCGGCAACTGTAGGCATAGGCAGTTCGCTCCTTGAAAGATTGGTAGGCTAAAGTTTGGACGATGACGCCATCCTGAGAGTCTGACTGGACTTTCCTTTTACAGATGGATTTCCACCACTACGATCGTCGTCCCCGCGAAGGCGGGGACCCATACGCCGCAGCGGTTCGGCTCCATCAACCAAGGCGAGTTTCTTTTATAACAACCAACGCCAGGGGTTATGGGTCCCCGCCTGCGCGGGGACGACGCTGAGGATGCTGTGGCAACGCTCGAATTCCGCGATGCTTATTCAGCTGCGATTCTCTCCCTCATGATCCAATCAAGCTCTCCAGATGACGACAACCCTACTTGGCGCGCACAATCCCTTCAACGATCAGCCGGCGTGCTTCGTCCGCATCGCCCCAGCCGTCGCACTTCACCCATTTGCCCGGTTCGAGATCCTTGTAGTGCGCAAAGAAATGCTCGATTTGGCGGCAGGCGATGTCCGGCAGGTCGGTATAGTTCTTGATGTGGGCATAGCGCTGCGTCAGCCGCGCCGTCGGCACCGCGACGATCTTCTCGTCGCCGCCGGCCTCGTCGGTCATCCGCAGCACGCCGATGGGACGCACCGCGATGACCGCGCCCGGCGTGATCGGCCGGGTGTTGGCGACCAGTACGTCGCACGGATCGCCGTCCTGCGACAGCGTGTGCGGAATGAAGCCGTAATTTCCCGGATAGCGCATCGGCGTGTAGAGGAAACGATCGACCACCAGCGTTCCGGCCTTCTTGTCGATCTCGTATTTGATCGGCTCACCACCGATCGGCACCTCGATCAGCACATTGACCTCGTCCGGCGGATTTTTCCCGATCGATATGGCGTCGATATTCATGCGTGGCTGTCTCCCGAATGCAGCGGCTTCACCGGTCGCGCCCCTTGCTCAACACGCTGCCGACCGCCCGCACCAGCCAGCTCGGCTGATACTTGATCCACTGCATCGCAAGCTCGTTGGCGAGGCCCGCGATGTGCACCGGCTTGCCGGCCATGCAAGCACGATAGCCTTCCAACGCCACGCTCTTGGGGTCCATGATCATCACGCTCGGTACGCTGCCGAGGTCGGTGCCCTGCACCATCCCTGTATCGGTGACGCCGGGACAGAGCGTCGTCACCGTGATGCCGCTGCCGCTCAATTCCTGAAACAATGCATCGCCGAACGAACGCACGTAAGCCTTGGAGGCGGCATAGACCGCCAGATTGGGCACCGGCATGAACGATGCGATGGACGCGACGTTGAGAATGCGGCCGCGCTTGCGCTCCAGCATTGGCGCGAGAAACAGATGCGTCATCGCCGTCATGGCAACGATGTTGACCTGCAGGAGCTGCAACTGCTTGTCGAGATCGAGCGCATTGAAGCGGCCCTCCATCAGCAACCCAGCATTGTTGACCAGAAGATCGATCTGCGTTCCGGCATCGCGCACCGCGTGAAACACCGCCTGCGCCGCGCCGGGTTCGCTGAGATCCGCGGGAACGATGGTCGTGCGGACACCGTGCGCGGCAGACAATTCGTTGGCGAGCGCTTGCAGCTTGTCGCGGCTGCGCGCCAGCAGAACGAGGTTGAATCTGTTGGCGGCGAGGATCCGCGCCAATTCTTGACCGATGCCGGCGGAGGCACCGGTCACCAGCGCGCACTGACCTTCATTCTCATTCGTTGTCATGATGTCCCTCTCCTGCTTTCAGCGGCTAAGGTTTGGACGGATCGGTCGGAGGCGCGAGACGACCGTGCAAAGCTTGCCATGCCGATTTCAGCGCATGATCGAACAGCCCAAGATGTTCAGCGACAGCCTCGGTGGCGAGGCTCGCGAGATCGGCGCGCGGCAGCTTCACGAAGGCCTCGGCGTCGGCACCGGACACCACGATCTTCATGCCCTGCTTACGCGCGAGATTCATCATCGTGGCATTCTCGACCAGGCAATTCATGAACAGGACGCGCACGCCCCAATTGCGCACCCGCGCCGCCGCGCGCGCCAGCAGGGCCGCGCCGATACCACGCCCGCGGTATGCAGGCAGGACCGACACGCCAAGCTCCGCGTCGGTCTCCTTGCGCGCCAGATGCGCCGCGCCGATGATCGCGAGATCGGCGTCCGTCACCACGAACACCACGTCGCGCGACAGATCGATGCCCGCGACATATTTCTCGATGCCCTCGTCGGATAAGGCGTGGCCGAATCTGAGATGACGGTCCTCCGACCCGAGCGCCAGAAGGTGCGCCAGCAATCGCAGCCGCTCATCCTCGGGCATCTCTCGCGTGAGGGCGTTCAGGTCCATCGGCGTTCAGGTTTCCATCGAAAGCATTCTGACGACATCGCGGATAGTCAGCGGCAAGGCCGCCCCGTGGGGCGGCCCGTATTTCGATCGACAGCGAACGATGCCGTCAATGCGCCGGGGCCGGCACCGGGCCGCGCGCCGTCGCGGTCGGCCTGATCGCCAGCAGCAGCAGCAATCCGGACAGGATATAGAGCCCCATCACGAAATACATGCTGTAGATGTTGTCGCCGGTGTTCTTGATGATGAACCCGTTGATCGACGGGCTCACCGCCGGCCCGAGATTGCCGAGGCTGCTGATCAGCGCGAGACCGCCGGCGGCCGCACCGGCAGACAGGTATTCGCTGATGAGCGCGAAGAACAGCGGCGTCGCCGAGGCGATGCCGATCACGGCGAACGACAGCGCGATGATCGAACCGACAAGGTTGCCTTGCAGCAGCGTGGTGATGAAAAGCCCCACAGCGGCGATCGTGACGCAGGCCGCGAAGTGCCAGCGGCGCTCGCGCCACTTGTCCGAGTGGCGGCCGATCAGGATCATTCCGATGACGCCGACGGCATTGGGAATGGCCGCGTAGATGCCGATCAGGAACAAGTCCTTGACGCCCCAGCTCTGGATCAGGGTCGGCAGCCAGAACACCATGGTGTAGGTGGCGCCGAGCAGCAGGAAATACACCAGAGACAAGATATAGACCTTCGGATCGCGCAGGCACTGGGCAAACGAGCCGGCCGGTTCGCCCTGCACATCCTTGACGTCGTTATTCATGCGGTCGGCGTGCAGCGCCTTCTCTTCCTTGGTCAACCAGTCGGCTTGCGCAGGCTTGTCCTGAAGGAGAACGAAGACCAGGATGCCGAGCAGGATCGCGGGAACGCCCTGCACCAGGAATAGCCACTGCCAGCCGTGCAGACCGGCGACACCGTCAAAATACTTCAGGATGCTGCCGCACAACGGACCGGCGATGACCGAGACGATGGTGGTGGCCGACATGAAGATCGCGATCACCTGCCCGCGCCGCACCGACGGATACCAGTACGTGAAATACAGGATGACGCCCGGGAAGAAGCCGGCCTCGAACGCGCCGAGCAGGAAGCGCACGACGTAGAACTGCGTCGGGGTCGATACGAACATCATCGCGGTGGCGGCGGCGCCCCACAGCACCATGATGCGCAGCAGCGTCTTGCGCGCGCCGATCTTTTCGAGAAGCAGGTTGCTCGGCACCTCGAACAGGAAGTAGCCGATGAAGAAAATGCCGGCGCCGAGGCCATAGACCGCATCGCTGAACGGCAGCGTCTGCTTCATCTGCAACTGCGCGTAGCCGATGTTGATGCGGTCGAGATAGGCGACCATATAGGCGATCAGCAGCAACGGGATGATGCGCCAGTTGATCTTGGAGAATAAGGCGTTGAGCGGTGCGCTCTCCGCCACGCGAGGCGCCTTGCCTGTCGTCGTAGGATGCATTTTGGTTCCCTTCACCCGATGTTTCGATCAATGAACGACGGCTTTCCATCGCGGAAAGTCCAACCGTCGAAACTCCTTGGCCCTGCTCGCTTGCAGCGGCCGTGACAAAGCCATCCCCGAACGCCGTTCGAGGTGTGATGCGCGAGAGCCGTTGCGAACGGCGCGTTATGCCTCCCGGGAGGCCTCAGGCTTGGCGGCGGATGCCTTCGCCTTGCCCGACGATTTGCTTGGTTGCTCGACCGTCAACTCGGCAGGTTGTGGAGTGGTTGCTCCGGCGGATGCCTCCGCGACCGGCGGCAACGCCTCGATTTCCTCCAGCGCCTTCTTCAGGTGCGCGATGAGTTCGTAGGACTCGTCCTGCGACAACACGCGTCGGCACGCCGTCAAGCCGAAGTCCAGAAGCCCGGCGTAGCTCTGCACCGTGATGTTCAGCGCGCTGCCGTGGTACGGGATCGAAACCGGGAAATAATGAAGCATCCGCGCACCGGCCATGAACAACTGCATCGGCGGACCGGGAACGTTGGAGATCAGGACGTTGCCGGCGGCCGGAACGCGGCTCGCCAGATTGGACCGCCCGAGCAACGAAGCAAGCCCGGTCATCAGCCACGGCGCACCGGTGATCGGCACGTTCATTCCGAGCACCGGCTTCAATTCCCGCACCACCGCTTTCGCCGCTTCCGACGAATTGTGGATGGCCTTGAAGCGATCGGGCAGATTTTTGATGTCGGTCGCGAGATCGACACGAACCGCCGACACCTGGTTGTTCATCGCACTGTCGCCCTCGGTGCGCAGGCTGACCGGCACCATCGCGATCAACGGCTCCTTCGGCAGCAGATTACGTTCCTTGAGGAAGCGATGCAGCGCGATCGAGCACATCGCCATCACGATGGTATTGACCGTGCCACCGACCCGCTTGCCGAGCTCTTTGACATCCGCCAGCGGCACCGACATCGTCGAGTAAGAGCGCTGGTTGGTGATCGAGTCATTGAAGATGGTCTTGGGCGCGAGACCGAGATTGAGCTGGCGCTCGCCCTGCGGCACGCGCTGGCTGGCAATCACATTGGCGGCCGTGCTGAACGCCTTGGCTGCGGTCGGCAGCGCTTCGGCGATCTTGCGATACTGCTGCGCCGCATTGGTCGCGGCAGCTTGCAGCAGTTCCGTGACGCCGAGCTGGTACTGCCCCGTGGTTCGCTTGCGGCGCGGCGGCGGCACTTCGCGGATCTTCGGCGATGTATCGTAGAGAACCTTTGCCAGTTCGACGCCGGCCTTGCCATCGACGCCGGAGTGATGCGCCTTGGTGTAGAAGGCAACCTGACCATTCTCGAGGCCGTCGATCACGTACATCTCCCACAGCGGGCGGCTGCGGTCGAGAAGCGTCGAATGCAGCCGCGCGATGAGCTGCTCGAGCTGCGCCATGGTGCCGGGGCGACGCAGCGTCACGGTGCGCACATGATAGTCGAGATCGATGTCGTCGTCCTCGATCCAGACCGGCTCTGCCAATTCGAACGGCATCGGCGCCAGCTTGCGCGTCAGCACCGTCGCCAGATGAAGCCGCTTGCCGAGCATCGCCTTGACGTCTTCGTAGTAGTCGCCGTCATACCCCTCGGGCAATTCGAACAGCATCAGGCTGCCGACGTGCATCGGCGTTTCCGGCGTTTCGAAATGCAGGAATGATGCGTCCATGCTGCTGAGTTGGTCCATCGCCGTGCCTCCCTCATGCGAACGTTGCTTCCGTTCGCTTCCGTTTATGCCTTGCACTTCGCATCACCGGACGAAGTGTCATCTCGGAGCCGGATGCCGACGTCGCCGTCCGCATCCGGCATCGTTAGAACGCGACCGCCAGACGCCGGCTAGGACGCCTTCTTCTCTTCCTCGTCGTAGAGGTCTTTCTTCGAAATCTTTCCAACCGCGGTTTTCGGCAGTTCACCGCGGATATCGAGTGCGTGAATCATCTCATGCTTGCCGAGCTTGTCCTTCAGGAAACCCTGAAGCTCCTTCAGCGTGAACGCAGCCGCGCCCGCTTTGAGCTTGACGAAGGCTTTCGGCGATTGGCCGCGATACTCGTCAGCGATGCCGATGACCGCCACTTCCTCGACCGACGGATGCTGGTAGACCGCTTCCTCAAGCACGCGCGGATAGACGTTGAAGCCGCCGCACAGCAGCATGTCCTTGGTCCGGTCGACGATATAGACGTAGCCGTCCTGGTCCATGTAGCCGACGTCACCGGTGCGCATGAAGCCGTCGGCGGTCATGACGTCCGCGGTGGCGTCGGGCTTCTTCCAATAGCCCTTCATCACGTTCGGCCCCTTGATGCACAACTCGCCGGTCTGGCCGAGCGCAACGTAGGTGACGTTGTCGCTGGTATCGAGGAACTTGATGCTGATGCCCGGGCTTGGAACGCCGCACGAACCGGCGCGCGGCTCGTTGGTGACTGGCGTGAAGGTTCCTGTCGGCGACGTTTCCGTCATACCCCAACCCTCTGCGAGCCGACAGCCGGTCAATTTCTCGAAGCTACGCTGGACTTCCAGCGGCAGCGGCGCGCCACCGGAATTGCACCACTTCAACGAAGTCAGGTCAACCTTACCCGCGTCGGGATGATTGAGCACCGCGACAAACATCGTCGGCACGCCGGGGAACGCGGTGATCTTCTTCTCCACCAGATCCTTGACCACTGTGTCGATATCGAAACGGATGTGCTGATAGAGTTCGGCGCCGATGCGCACGCCGAGCAGCATGTTGACGGTCAGCGCGTAGATGTGGAACGGCGGCAGCACCCCAAGCAAACGCTCATTGCCTTCGTCCAGCGTCGGCGGATCGGTCCGTGTCGTCTCGACGCATTGATTGGTCGCCGACGTCAGGTTGCCGTGCGTCAGCATCGCGCCCTTCGGCAAGCCGGTGGTGCCGCCAGTATATTGCAGCAGCGCGATCGCATCGGTCAGATCGGTGATCGGATAGCTGCGGTAGATGCCGTCGTTATCGAGCAGCGCCTGGAAGGTCAGATGCTTGTCGTCATTCGCGACGCTAGCGAGTTGCTTGGTCGCCTGCATCTGCGCATTAACCGCCTGCGGATTTCCGGACATTTCTGCGACATTGCCGACGATCAGCTTCTTGAGGCGCGTGTGGCCCAGCATCGGCGCCATCTGCGGATACAGCGCGGCCAGATCGAGCGTGACCAGGAAATCGGTCTGGCTGTCCTCGATTTTGTGCTCAAGCACCTTGGCAGCGTCGAGCGGAGAATAATTGACGACCGTACCGCCGGCTTTCAACACACCGAACAGGCTGATGAGGTAGTGCGGCGTATTCGCCAGATACAGACCGACGTGAATGCCCGGCCCGACCCCGAGCTTCTGCAAGCCCGCGGCAGCACGATTGGCGAGATCGTTCAGTTCGGCGAAGGTGATCTTGCGCCCCATGAAGTCGATCGCGGGATTATTGGGCCATTTCGCCGCGGCATCTTCAAGGATCTGCTGAACGGGCGTGGGCGAAATGTCAGCGTCCCATTTGACACCGGGCGGATACGACTTGATCCAGGGCATGTCACCGAGCGACATATCGTTCATCTATAATCCTCCCGTTTCTTCTGTCTCACGTATGCTCAAACTGCCGTCAGCCCGCCGTCCACCGCGAGCGTCTGTCCGGTGATGAAAGCGCAGGCGTCGGACGCGAACAGCGCCGTCACGCCTTTCAAATCCTCCGGCCCGCCGCCGCGATTCATCGGCGCCATCTGCGCGGTCGATGTCTCGCCGAGCCGCTCCGTCATCTTGGTCGGGAAATAGCCCGGCGCGATGGCGTTAACGTTGATGCCGTACCTCGCCCACTCGTTGGCGAGCGTGCGCGTCATGTTCACCACCGCCCCCTTGCTGGCGTTGTAGGCAAGCGTGGGAATGTCGTCGGCATAGGTGCCGGTGAGGCCCTGGATCGATGCGATATTGATCACCTTGCCGCTCTGGCGCGGCACCATGCAGCGCCGACCGACTTCCTGCGTCGCGACGAAGATCGCGGTGACGTTCAGGGTGATAACCTTGTTCCAACCATCCATCGAATGGTCGATGGTCGACGCGCCCCAGGACGTGCCGGCATTGTTGACGAGAATGTCGATCGGCCCGAGCGCGGCAATCACCTGCTCTACCATCGGCGGAATGGTCGCCAGTTGTCCCATGTCGCACACCAGCGGCAGCGCTTCGATGCCGAGCGATTTCAGATGTGCGGCGGCGGCGTCGAGTTCATCACGCTTGCGCGCGGTGATCGCGACTTTCGCGCCGAGTTCGCCCAGCACCTCGGCCATCTGCAAACCGAGGCCACGCGAACCGCCCGTGACCAGCGCCACACGTCCCGACAGATCCTGCAACTTGGCCAGACTCATTGCGACCTCCACTCACGATGACCCGATCGCGAACGGCAAGCGATCGCGTCATCAGCGTTTCGTACCCTTGAAGTCATTGCCGCGCCGCGGCGCCGGTTGCGGTCTTGATTTGCCGCATTGACCGGAATGGCAGCTCTATTTCGGCTGCAATAGCTTTTGCAGGTTGGCCATGTTCTCTTGCATCCGTTCCTGCACGACCTTCCACGCGTTGGTATGCGCCTGCATTTCCAACTGGGTCAGCTCGCGGAAATTCGCGACGGCCTTCTCGACGCCTTGCTTGGCGATATCGGCCTGCTTCGACAGCACGTCCGTGCCGGTCATGTTGCCGGCCAGATTTTGAACGGCGGCCTGCCACTCCGCGAAGGTCTCGCCGAGGATTTCATTGCGCCGCTCGATCAGTGCGCGAATGCCTTCATTGGCCTGCCGGTTCGCCTCGACCAGCGCCTCCATATCCTTGCGCTGCCATTCGACAAGTGCCGCGATATCGACGTTCGGCAGCTTGTACTTCTCGACCATCTGCTTGAAATCATCCAGCCACGGCATCATGCCGGCGAGGCCGCTGTCGGATTTGCTGTTATTGTCTGCCATGATGATGTCCTCCCTTTGATCTCGCTCATCGCACCGCGAATGCGACGGTGAGCGGCCGACTAAGCCGCGAACGGCTCGGCTTGCAGCAGACGCGCATAGTCGTCGTCCCCGCGGTTCGGATCGGGATAGATCAGCCCGCGGAGACCGCCGCGATCGAACGGCGACCATTCCCCTTCCTTCTGCGCGAGACGATCCGCGATGGCGTACAGCACCGCCGGATGATGCCCGAGGCCGCAGTGGCTGCCTTCGACCTCGATGTTCTGCGTCGTGGTCGCCTCCTGCTCGCGGCATCCCTGCCAGGCGACAATGCCGTCGGTGCGCGAATAGATCGCCGTGCTCGGCACCGGCGGCGGCAGCTTCATGGCTTCGCGCTCCGGCCAATCGTCGACCTTGCGTTCGCTGAGATACTCGTAAAGTCGCCAGGCGTTGCTGGCCTTCGGCTCGCTGGCGAACGGGCTGCCGAGCGTGATCACCTGACGGACCAGCGACGGCGAACGCCGCGCCAGCTCGCGCGCGAACACACCGCCGAGGCTCCATCCGATCAGGCTGACTTTCTGCTGATAACGATCCGCGAGTTCAGCAAGGCGCGCATCCATCGCGTCTTCGACGCCAGGACGTGGACCGCGATTGGGGCCGAGCTTCCAGCCGTGCGCGGCGTAGCCTTGCGCCTTCAGATAAGTACGCAGCGGCCGTGTCGAGGAATCGCTGGCGGACAAGCCCGGAAGCACCAGCACCGGATGACCGTCGCCGCGCGGTGCGCGGCGCAGCAGCGGATAGAGCGCGAAGAATGCTTGCAGTTCCCAGATGCCGCGCATCTCGAGTGCCAACAGCAACTTCGAGGGTGGCTTCTTGCTATTCGCGGCGATCTCCATGTCGAACGTTCCCTCATGTTCGTGCGGTTAACCCGCATTGATGCCGTTAAATCTGCAGCGTGATGAAACGCTAGCGAGCGTGCGAATGACGTGAAAGGTGCGATTGGCCCATCACAGCGGTTACTTTGGGACAAAATTTTGTGTGTGCGTCGCAGCAGTCACAATATCTTTGCCGTTGCGGAACGCCGACGGGCTTTTGCGTGTCCAGCGCGCGAACGCGTGACGGAAATTCGCGGCATCGCTGTAGTCCAGTCGCGCGGCGATTTCCTCGTTGGTCATCTCGGTGTTGCGCAGATATTCGATCGCGAGTTTCATCCGCACCTCGGCGATGATGCGGCGATAGGTGATCTGCTCGGCCTCGAGTTTGCGGCGCAACGTGCGCGGATGCACCGAGAGCCGCGCGGCCATGGTCTCGATGCTGGGAAACCAACCGGGACGCGCAACCATGGCGCGGCGCAAATCAGCAGCAATGCCACCGTCGCGATTGACGTCATCGAGAAGCGGCTCGCACATGTCGGCCGCCATCACGCAGGCCGTCGGATCGGGGCTGACCATCGGATGATCGACCCACCCGACGTCAAATTCCATTTCATTGCCGGTCTGCTCGAACAGAACCGGACACTTGAACAGCGCGTGATACAGATCGACGTGCGGTGGCTGCGGATACGCCGCGCGCAAGCACGAGAAGCGGAACGACGGGCCGTAAATATCGGTGCTGAAGGTCAGGCAGGTCGCGAAAGCGAATTCCAGCGCAAAGCGATGCACGTCCCTGGCAGAGTTGCGCGACAGCAGCGCTGCGAGTGTATAGGTCGCGGTATCGTCGTCGCGCGAGAACGCGACGTCGGCGACCATGCCGAGATGGCGGCTGTATTTGATGGCGAACTCGATGCCCTCCTCGCGGGTCGGGCTGCTGAGTAATGCGTAACCGTACATGCCGTAGGCGATGACATGCATCCGCTGTCCGGCGCGAAAAGCGATCGCCGGATCGTTCGACAGCCGGGTCGCATTGCGAAAGACAGTTTCCACCTGACGATAGGACACACGAGTGTCGGGCGATCTGAGATCGGCGCTCTTGAGGCCCGTCCCCGTCAACGTGCGCGAGGAGGAGATGCCTTCTTCTTCAAGAACGTCGACAACCGCGGCAATCCGCTGCGTCAGATGGATGCGCTGCACGAGATTGGGGGTCGGCCGATACATGCTTCAGCGTTCCTCCTGCATTCAGGACATCGTCCGGCATCACGATGCCGCGTTCATTGCGATCGATCACGACCGCACGCATGAGGCTAGCGGCAGGTTTTTCGGCTTGGAAGGTGCGATCGATCCAATCTTTGGGTGAATTACGGACAGAATGTTGTGCGCCTGCGTAAACGCTGTGCGATGCAACACCAACGTTGGTGGACGCAAGGCTCGTGGACTCACTGGTGCAGCACACCAATGCGCGAGCATTCGCGTGACGAAAAAAGACCGCCGGTAACGCCAGCGGTCAAGTTTGGGGGAGGAATACGCTGAAGAGCAACGTAGCGTATCGCACCCCTTCCGATCCGAAAGGTGCGATCGAGCCGAATTTCGAGTGAGTTGCGGACAAGGCGCCGCCAAACGGTAGCGCTGCGGTTCTCGCGTGCGGATCACAGCGCGCGTGTAGCGCTGCGAAAATCCGACGGACTCTTTCCGGTCCAGCGAATGAATGCATGGCGGAAATTTGCGGCGTCGCTGTAGCCCAGCCGTCCCGCGATTTCCTCGTTGGTCATTTGCGTCTTGCGCAGATATTCGATGGCCAACCGCATCCGCACCTCGGCCAGAAGATCGCGATAGGAGGTGCCCTCCGCCTCCAGCTTGCGTCGCAACGCGCGCGGATACATCTCCAGTTTCTCGGCGATCGTTTCAATGCTTGGATAACGCCCCGGCTGCTCGATCAGAATGCGGCGAATGTCGGCGGCAATGCCGCCGGTGCGGTTGATCTCGTCCAGCAACTGTTCGCACATCTCCCGCGCCATCTCGTGGGTGCGCGGATCGGCCAACTTCACCGCACGGTCGTCCCGCAGATGTTCGTAACGGCAACCGGATTGCTGGAACAAAATCGGACACTCGAAGATCCGGCCGTAGATGTCGGCATAAGGAGGCGGCGCGTAATCGAGGAGCACCCGCGAAAAGACGAAATGCGGCCCGACGCGATCCTTGGTTGCCGTCAGGTGCGCCGCCAGGGCGAACTCGACCGCGAAACGGTGGAGGTCCTCGGTCGGATTCGGCCAGTGCATCGGATC
Source organism: Hyphomicrobiales bacterium (assembly GCA_017305555.1). GTDB lineage: Bacteria > Pseudomonadota > Alphaproteobacteria > Rhizobiales > Xanthobacteraceae > 62-47. The sequence goes on from JAFKKM010000026.1 coordinate 35,129, forward strand.
GAAGGCAACGAACACGGTATCTTCATCGGAAGAGATCGAAAAATCGCAGAACGGCCCGACAACCCGGATATACCTCGCCGCGAAATCACGCGCTTCGAGATGGGTTGCGCTGCTCAGCAAGGCATAACCATACATACCATACGCGGTGACGTGCATCCGCTGACCGGCGTGCAACGCCATGGCAGGATCGTTCGACAGGCGGATCGCGTTGCGAATGACCCGATCAAGTTGCCGGTAGGAGATCTTGGTGGTGTGGCGACTGAGTTGCGGCACGGCAAGGCCGGTATCCTCGAGCACCCGGACCGGATCGACGCCCTGCCCCTCGAGCTCGGCCACGACCGCGGCGATGGTATGCGGCGAATACATGCGCTGCTCGAAGCTCGGCGGCGACTTGTGTGCCGAGTCTTCATTCACCAGCCGATCCGGCTTGTCCATCACAGCCATAGTCGCCCTCCATGCGCCTTAACCCGAATCCTCCCAGTCAGTCGTGTGCATTTTTTTAGGAAGGTAAGCCCGATCCCTCACCGAATGCAACGATCTCGATGACGAAGTCGATTTAGCATTCGCAACTTTTCCGCAACGAATTTCATCCGCGACGATCGAACACCATTTGTTATTTATGGTTGCCGATGACTTTCGGTTGCAGCAATCGCCAACGTACCGTTGCAACAGAATGCGTATGCGAATGCCGATCGCCGGAGCGGAACAGCTCCCAAGACCGCGATGATCACACCGGCGATGCAAGCGGCTTTTCAATTCCGGTCAAACCGCAATCGTCAATTCGACCGCGTTCGGCTGAATATGAATCGTCTCTTGAATGCGGCGCAGCATGGAACGCATTTCATATCGGACTTATACAAGACAGGTCGGCTTACCAATTCGCATCTGCGACATTTCGTCCCCAAGTCACCCGCACAAAGGTCCAACCGCACCTTTTCGGACGATCCGGGTTCGATACGCTGCCGCTTGAGAGATGCGATCGCGACGGACAACGTCGGCGCCCGCCCCGGGTGAAATCAAAAGCATCTCCGGGAGGATTCCGATGAAGCAGAAAGACGTGCTCAGGCAACTGACCACTCCGATCGGCGCCCCGGCCTTTCCACGCGGGCCGTTCCGGTTCACCAACCGCGAATATCTCAACATCCTCTATCGGACCGACATCGAGGCGCTGCGCGCCGTCGTTCCCGAACCGCTCGAAATCGACGATCCGCTGGTGCGCTGGGAAATCATGCGGATGCCCGACGTCTCGGGCCTCGGCGACTACACCGAATGCGGGCAAGCCATTCAGGTGCGGTTCGGCGAGGAAAAGGGCGAATACCTGCACGCGATGTATCTCGACAACCTGCCGGCACTGGCATCCGGCCGCGAGATCAGCGCCTACCCCAAAGTCATCGGCAAGCCGCGACTCTATGTCGATTCCGATACGCTCGTCGGCACGCTGGACTACGGCACCCTGCGCGTCGCCACTGCTACCATGGGCTACAAGCATCGCGCCATGGATCTCGAAGTCGCGCGAAAGGAAATTTGCGTCCCCACCTTCATGCTGAAGATCCTGTGGACCTATGACAGCCCGAAACCGGCCGGCGAACCGCGCATCTGCGAACTACTGCGCACCGAAATCAACGACATCACAGTCAAGGGCGCATGGACCGGCCCGGCGCGGCTGGAACTGTTCGCGCACGCGCTGGCGCCGATGGCAGACTTTCCGGTCCGCGAAGTGGTTGGAGCCAGCCACATCCTGACCGACCTGACGCTCGCGCGGGCCAAGCGTTGCTACAACTATCTCGAGAGCACCGGCTAACGGCCCGACGCCGAAACTCGCCGCATTCCGCGGCGGAGTTTCCTCAGCAAACTTCCAAGTCACAGCACATCACCACGCTCAAGCGGACGGGAGAAAGCCATGTCGTCAGGAGGAAACCATTCGGCGGTGCTCAACCGCTACCGGAACACCTGCGTGATCGGCGCCGGCGTGATCGGCGCATCGTGGACGGCGCTGTTTCTCGCACACGGCCTGAACGTCGTCGTCAACGATCCGCAACCGAACATCGCGGACGTGGTCCGGGCCATGCTGGCGAAAGCTGCGCCGACATTGAAGGCGCTCGGCCTTCCTCATGAGGGGCTCGACAAGAGCCTGCGCTTCGAGGCCGATCTCGAACGCGCCGTCGCCGGCGTCGACCTGATTCAGGAGAACGGCCCGGAAAATCCGGAGTGGAAACAGAAGTTATGGGCGCGCATCGAACCTGCCTTGCCGAAGCACGCCCTGCTATTATCGTCGAGTTCGGCACGCCCCGCGACCGAGCAAGGCAAGCTGATGAAGGACGCGAGCCGCCTCCTAGTCGGCCACCCGTTCAATCCGCCGCATCTCATTCCGCTGGTCGAGGTGGTTCCCGGCGACCACACCGCGCCGGAAGCGACCGTCGACGCGGTCGCCTTCTATGAGGCGCTGGGCAAGGTGCCGCGCGTGCTGAAGAAGGAAATCCAGGGTTTCGTCGCCAACCGGCTGCAACGCGCCATCATGCGCGAGGCGTGTTATCTGGTGCAGGAAGGCGTCGTCACCGTCGATGAACTGGACGATATCGTCACAAGTTCGATCGGCCTGCGCTGGGCGGTGAACGGGCCGTTCAGTTCGTTCCACATGGGTGGCGGGCCGAAGGGGCTGGAGTCGTTCTTCCAACACCTCGGCAAGAACATGGCGGTGTCGTTCAAGATCATCCCACAGGTCGAACTCGACGAAAAACTTCAGCAAGTCATCATCGATCAGGCCGCCGCATCGTTCGGCAAGACGCCGATCCCGCAGATGGAACGCAAGCGCGACGATTCCCAACTGGCGATCCTGCACGCGCTGTCTGAGGTCGACGCGCAACAGGGCGGCCGATCATGAGCGGTTCGCTTCACGGCCGTCGCGCCCTGGTGACCGCAGGCGCCGCGGGCATCGGCCGGGTCATCGCACAGCAACTGATCGACGCCGGCGCCCGCTGCATGGTCTGCGATGTCGATGAGGCAGCGCTCGCAGACTACGCCGCAACGTTCGGCAAAGATCTTGCGGTGCGCGCCGACGTCGCCAACGAAGCGCAGGTCGATGCGCTGTTCGGTGCGGTCGAGAAACAACTCGGCGGCCTCGATATCCTGATCAACAACGCAGGCATCTCCGGGCCGACGCTCCCGGTGGAAGAATTATCCCTTGCCGACTGGCAGCGCACCCTTGCCGTCAATCTCGACGGCCACTTCCTGTGTTCGCGGCGCGCAATCCCGCTGTTGCGCGCGGCGGGCGGCGGCAGCATCGTCAACATGTCGTCGATCGGCGGCCGGCTCGGTTATCCGAAACGCGCAGCCTATGCGGCGGCGAAGTGGGGCATCATCGGCTTTACCAAGACATTATCGATCGAGCTGGGCCGGTTCGGCATCCGCGTCAACGCGATCCAGCCGGGCATGGTCGAAGGGCCGCGCGTCGAGCGCGTGATGCGCGAGAAGGCCGCATCCGCCGGCATCACCTATGAGGAACTTCAGCGGCGCGCGGCGAAGAACATTTCGCTGCGACACGGCGTAACCGCCGCCGACATCGCCGCGCTGGTGGTGTTCCTCGTCGGTGACGGCGGCAAGAATATTTCCGGGCAAGCCATCCCGGTCGACGGCGACCAGACCAGCCTCGGCTAGGTCGAAGCGCGGACGGCAACTGAACAAGAAGCAAGCCGCACCGCGGCTGCTCCATCACGATCAACACTACAGCTCAGGGAGGGATGCCATGACCGGAATTCTTGAGGGCCTCAAAGTGATCGATTGCGGCAGTTTCATCGCCGCCGCTATCGCCGGCACGGTGATGGCCGACTTCGGCGCCAACGTCATCAAGGTCGAACCGCCCGGCACGGGCGACGCCTATCGCCACGTCACGCGAAATCCGGGGATGCCGAAGTCCGAGCACAATTACGGCTGGCTGCTCGACAACCGCAGCAAGCGCGGCCTCGCGCTCAACCTCGCCTCACCCGCCGGGCAGGATGTGCTGCACAACCTCGTCAAGGGCGCAGACGTCTTCATCACCAACCAGCCGCTCGCCGTGCGCAAGAAGCTGCGGACCGATTACGAGACGCTTTCCGCGCTCAACGACCGGCTGGTCTACGCGTCGTTTACCGGCTATGGCGAGACCGGCGACGAATCCGGCAAGCCGGGCTTTGACCTCACCGCTTACTGGGCGCGCTCCGGCCTGATGGATCAGGTGGTGCCGCACGCCGGCGCGACGCCGGCCCGCGCGCTAAGCGGCATGGGCGATCATCCGTCCGGGGTGTCGCTGTTCTCTGCGATCATGCTGGCGCTCTATCAGCGCGAGCGCACCGGGCGCGGCGCGCATGTCGGCTCGTCGCTGATCGCCAACGGCGTCTGGGCCAACGGCGTCTGGGCGCAGGCAGCGCTGTGCGGCGCGGCGTTCCAGCCGCGACCGCCGCGCGAACAGAGCTTCAATGCGCTGTCCTGCTACTACCGCTGCCGCGACGGCGGCTGGCTGCTGCTGGCGCTCGTCAACGAAGACAAGCACTGGCCGGTGCTGGCGAAATGCCTCGGCCGCGAGGAACTGCCGTCCGATCCGCGCTTTGCCGACCGCGCGGGGCGCTCGAAGAACTCGACGTCCTTGATCGCGGAGCTCGACGCCGCCTTCGCCACCCGCGACAGCGGCGACTGGCGCGCGCTGTTCATGGCCAACGGACTGGTGTTCGAGGCGGTGGCGACGATGGATCAGGTCGCCAACGACCCGCAAATGCACAAGACCGAGGTACTGCTGCCGTTCGAGGGCGACACCATGCTGACGGTGAACAGCCCGTTCTTCGTCACCGGCGCCAACAAAGTGACGCCGCGCAAGCCGCCTGAACTCGGCCAGCACAACGAGCAGATCTTGCGCGAAGCCGGCTACGATGCCGCCGCCATCGCGCAACTGCGCGAGAGCAAGGCGTTCGGATAGCGCGGGCTACACCGCGCGGCTTTGTACCGGCGCGCGGCCGCCGCCGTCGGCGACCAGCGTTGCGCCGGTGACGAAGGAGGCTTCGTCCGACGCCAGGAACAGGCAGCACGCTGCGATCTCCTCCGGCTGCGCCATGCGTCCCAGCGCGATGCGGCCCGCCGTCGCGGCGAACTCAATCTCGGGCGTGCTGTTGTTTGTCTCGGCGGCGAGCTGCATTTCGTATTCGCTCATCGGGGTGCGGACCCAACCCGGCGCGACCGCATTGGCGCGTACCCCGAAAGGCCCGCCGGCGTAGGCCAGCGAGCGCGTGTAGGACACGACAGCGGCCTTGCTCGCCGCATAACTGGCGCTGTCCGGGCTGGCGTTGAAGGCCGCGACCGAGGCGACGTTCACCACCGCGCCGCCGCGCCGTTGCAGTAGCTGCAGCGCCGCGCGGCATACCCTCATCGTGCCGGTGACATTGACCGCGAACGTCTTCGCCCAGACATCGTCGGTGATCGTCTCCGGCCGATCCGGCGTGATGATGCCGGCGGCGTTGACGACGATATCGAGTTGACCGTCACACGCATTCAACGCAGCATCGATATCGGCCTGCTGCGTGACATCGCCATGCACCGCGCGGCCGCCAATTCCATTCGCAAGCTCATCGAGCAGCGCTCCACCAAAACCGAACGCGACGACGCGCGCGCCGTGCCGCGCGAACAGTTCAGCAGTGGCGCGGCCGATCCCGGTCGCGGCACCGGTGACGAGCGCCTGTCGCCCTTCCAGCCGCCGCATCAGCGCTCCCCCCACTGCCGCTCGACGGCGAAGCCGGTTTCCGGCAAGGTCGAACCGCCATCGACCACGATGGTTTGCCCGGTGACGTACTTGGCTTGCGGCGAAGCCAGATAGAGCATGGCGAAGGCGATGTCGTCGGCCTCACCCATCCACCCCATCGGCACGAAATGTTCGATGCGTTGCCGATTCTCAGGCTGGCTCATGGTGCCGCGCCCCGGCTTGGCGATGAAGCCCGCCTCGACGCCATTGACCGTAATGCCATCGCGCGCCAGTTCGAACGCCGCGCCGCGCAGGAACGCATTGGCACCGGCCTTCGCCGCCGAGTAATGCGCGCCGCCGCCCATCGCGACCCGCGCCGAGACCGACGACGTCACCAATATGCGGCCCGCACCGACACGCTTCATGTGCGGCACCGCCGCTTGCGCCAGCCAGATCGCGGCATTGAGATTCAGCGCCAGCACCTCGTCCAGCTTGTCCTGATCGAGTTCATCGAGCGACGCCCACGGGCAGCCGCCGGCGTTATGGACAAGGATATCGAGCCGACCATGCTTATTGGCAACGCCATCGATCAATCCGCGAAGGCTGGCACGGTCGAGCCGGTCGAACGGTGTCACGTCGGCCTTGAGTTGCCGCGCTTTGAGAGCAGCGGCCAGTTCCTCCGCTACATCCGTCGTGCGGTTGGCGATCACGACATGCGCGCCGGCTTCCGCAAAACGCGTGACGATGGCCGCGCCGATGCCCCGGCCGCCGCCGGTGACCAGCGCGACCTTCCCGGTCAGATCGAACGGACGCCTGCTCACGCTCAGATCACCTTGGCCTGTTGCAGCAATGCGACGAACCTCGCGAACACCTCGGCGTGGCGCGCGACGTCGACGGCCTCCGTTGCCGGGCAGATCAAGAACATGGTGTGGAACGGCGTCACCAGAATGCCCTCGTTCATGTAGAAGGCGTGCAGCAGCGTCTCCAGATTGGCGCGCCGTCCGGCGATGACATCGGCGCCACTCTTGGGCGGCGACGGCATGAACATGATTTCCGCGCGCGCCCCGACTTGCGTGACATGCCACGGCAGACGGTTGGCGTCGATGATCGCGCGCGCATCGTCAGCGAGTTTTGAGGCGAGGCCGATCATGTGCTGGTAGTTCGCGGGCGTCAGCACCTCCTCGAGCACGGCACGCATCGTCGCCACCGTCAAGGCGTTGCCGGCGAGCGTGCCGCCGATGCCGAGATGCGCTGACTGGCGAATGCGCGGATTGACGCGCGGCACGATGGCCCAGACGCGCTCGGCGATCTCCTGCGTCAGGCCGAACACCGCCGCCGGAATGCCGCCCGCGATCGCCTTGCCGGCAACCAGAATGTCCGGCTCCAGTCCATGCAGCGCCGTGTAGCCGCCGGGGCCCGAGGACAACGTATGGGTCTCGTCGATCACCAGCACGGTGCCGGTACGCCGCGTCAACTCGCGCAGCGCGGTATGGAATCCATCCGCCGGAGGGATCATGCCGAAGTTGGTCATGATCGGCTCGGTCAGCACGCAGGCGACGTCGCCATCCGCAAGCGCCGCCTCAAGCGCGGCGAGATCGTTGAACTCGACGACCTTGGAGACGGCTGCGTGGTTGACCCCGTTGGGGTGGATCATGTTGCGCAGACCGATCTTGCCGTCGCGGATTTCGACATGCGCCTCCTCGACGCCGCCGTGATAGCAGCCCGAGAACACCAGCACTTTGGTGCGGCCGGTGATCATCCGCGCGATACGGATGGCGCCGCGATTGGCATCGGTCGCGGATGTTGTCAGCGTCCAGTACGGCAGACCGAAGCGCCGCGTCAGTTCCTGACCGACCCACAGGCTATCCTCGGTCGGCAGCATCATCGTGGTGCCGCGCGCAAGCTGGCGCTGCGTCGCTTGCAGCACCGGCGCCGGCGTGTGGCCGCACATGCCGCCGGTGTCGCCGAGACAGAAGTCGACATATTCGCGGCCATCGATGTCGCGAATGCGCGCGCCTTGCGCCTGATCAACATAGACCGGAAAGCCGCCGGCCCAACGCCGCATCCAGTGCGACGGACCGCCGAACAGGAAATGCGTCTGCCCCTCCTGCCACGCCGCCGCCGAGCGCGGATGGCTTTGCAGAAAGCGCGCCTGCTCCGCATCGAGCAGCGCTTCGATCGTCGCGTCCGCGGTCACTTGCATTGTCACTGTCATGAATTTGTCCATGGATCATTTTTTGATCCGATAGTTCATATATAGACTTGCATCGCGGTCGCCCCGGTGTCAAGTTGAGGGGCAGAGGCATCGTGAGCCCGCATCCATGAGCACTGTCGAAAAAGCCATTTCGCTGCTGAATTTCTTCACCGAGGACGCCCCCGAATGGGGACTCTCCGAATTGGCGCGGCAGGCGCAGTTCGACAAGGCGACGACGCGTCGCCTGCTTGTGGCGCTTGCCAATTCCGGCCTGATCGAACAGCACACGGTGACGCGGCGCTATCAGCTCGGCGCAGGATTGCTTCGCCTCGCGCGCGTACGTGAATCCCACTTCCCGCTGTTACAGGTCGCCGTTCCGGTGTTGCGCGATGTCGCCGCCGCGACCGATGAGACCGTGCATTTGTCGGAGTTCGGCGGTCGCGGCCTCGTTACCCTTCATGTCGAAGAATCGACCAAGGCCAATCGCGTCAGCGTCGCCGTCGGCCAGACCTTGCCACTCCATGCCACCGCGTCCGGCATCGCCTTCCTGGCATTCTCGCCGCCGCAATTGGCAAAATCGTACTTGCGGAAATCGTTGACCGCCTTCACGCGCCATACACTGGTGCAGCCAGCACGCCTCGACGACGCCATCAAGGCCGCCGCGGAGCACGGCTATTCGCGCGGCGAGCAAGGCTATGAAGACGGCGTCTTCAGCATCGCCGCGCCGATCCTCGGGCTCGACGGCTACGCACTCGGATCGATCGCGATCGCGATGCCGCAATCGCGAAGCACGAAAGCGACCACGGAGCGCCACATTCAAGCCGTGCGCGGTGCGGCGCAGGCAATTTCCACGCGGCTGTTCGGCGAACAACCAGCGCCGCGACAAGCCAGAGTGGCTTGAAACGCGACAGCAGCAGTCCCGACATTCCCGTTCGAACCAAGAAGGCCATCGTCATGCAAGACAGCAACTTCCTGATCGCCAATAACGCCAAGGCCATCTGGCATCCGATGGCGCATCCGGCGGAGATGCGTGCACACCCGCCAAAGATCATGATGAAGGGCTCCGGCGTTCACGTCTCGGATATCGAGGGCCGCACGCTTCTCGATGCGGTGGCGGGATTGTGGAATGTCAACCTCGGCTACAGTTGCGATCCCATCAAAAAGGCCATCGCCGAGCAACTCGACATGCTTCCCTATTACTCGGGCTTTCGCGGCACCTCGACCGGGCCTTCGATCCAGCTCGCGGACGAACTGACCGAGTGGTTCAAGCCCGAGGGAATAGTGCGCGCCTTCTTCACCTCCGGCGGCTCGGACTCGGTCGAAACGGCGCTGCGGCTGGCGCGGCAATACTGGAAGATCAGGGGCGAGAACGATCGCACCAAGTTCATAGCGTTGAAGAAGGGCTATCACGGCACGCATTTCGGCGCGGCCTCCGTCAACGGCAACGCCAACTTCCGCCGCAACTACGAGCCGCTGCTGCCGGGCGTGTTTCACATTCCGGCGCCGTGGACCTATCGCAATCCGTTCAACGAAACCGATCCGGCGAAACTCGCGCAACTCTGCGCCGCCGCGCTGGAGGATGAGATCGCGTTTCAGGGCGGCGACACCATCGCGGCGTTCATCATGGAGCCGGTGCTCGGCGCCGGCGGCGTGATCGTGCCGCATGAAAGCTTCATGAAGCTGGTGCGCGAGATTTGCGACAAGCACGGCATCCTGATGATCTCCGACGAGGTCGTTACCGGCTTTGGGCGCACCGGCGCATGGTCGGGCGCGCGGCTGTGGGGCGTGAAGCCAGACATGATGACCATCGCGAAGGCGATCACGTCGGGTTACTTCCCGCTCGGCGCCACCTTGATCGGCGAGAAGATGGCCGAGGTTTTCGAATCCGATAAATCCGGCACCGCCTCGATCGGCCACGGCTACACCTATTCCGGACATCCGGTCGGCTGCGCGGCCGGCATCGCCGCGCTCGCCGAAACGCGCCGCCTCAAGCTCAACGAAAATGCGGTCGCGCGTGGCGAGGAACTGATCGCCGCACTTCAGGCGCTTCAATCGAAGCATCAAATCGTCGGCGACGTGCGCGGCAAGGGATTGATGGTGGCACTCGAACTGGTCGAGGACAGAACGACGAAGAAGGCGCTCGACAAGGCGCGGCTCGCCGTCATCGCCGACACCGCCTACGAGGCCGGCGTGATGATCCGCGTCTCTGGCAACAACATCATCCTGTCGCCGCCGCTGATTCTCACCGCCGCCGACGTCGCCAAGATCGCGCAAGCGCTCGATGCCGGGCTTTCGGCGGCGGGGTGAACGAGGCTGAATAAGTCCGGCCGAAACGACTTGGCCGTGAGCGTGCAATACGAAGATCGTCGTCCCCGCGCAAGCGGGGACCCATAACCCCTGGCGTTCGTATTCAAAGCGAGCATTTGCCAAAGACAATAAGCGCCGTCTGCATCACCAGCGACACGGCGTATGGGTCCCCGCCTGCGCGGGGACGACGCCGGGATTGTGGCGGGTATGAACCAGCACAAGCCTGCTTTGGTAAATCTCCGTCTCGCCCTTACGAAAAATTCTTCGGCCGCGGCCACAGGCCGCCGTCGGACCACGCGGCGGATTCATCGGGCGACAACTGATCGCCGCTGCCGCCGGTCTGCTTCGGATCGGTGTTGAGCCAGCGGCGCAGTTCGAGCTTGCCGATCTGGTTGCGATGGACTTCATCGGGGCCGTCCGCCAGCCGCAGCAGGCGCGTCGTTGCCAGCGCGGCGGCGAGGAAGTGATCGTTGCTGGTGCCGCCGCCGCCGAACGCCTGGATCGCCCAATCGACGATGGTCTGCGCCATGTTGGGCGCGAGCACCTTGATCATCGCGATCTCCTGCCGCGCCGCCTTGTTGCCGACGGTGTCCATCATATGGGCCGCCTTGAGCGTCAGCAGCCGCGCCTGCTCGATCATGATACGGGCTTCGGCGATGCGTTCCAGCGTCACCGTCTGCTCAGCCACCGGCTTGCCGAATGCGACGCGATTCATGGTGCGGCGGCACATGCGTTCGAGCACGCGTTCGGACAAGCCGATCAGCCGCATACAGTGATGGATGCGTCCCGGCCCGAGGCGGCCTTGCGCGATCTCAAAGCCCCTGCCCTCGCCAAGCAGCATGTTGCTGGCGGGCACCCGCACGTTGGTGAAGATCACTTCGGAGGCGCGATCCGGCACGCCGTAGAAGCCGAGCACCGGCAGCGAACGGATGACGCGCACGCCGGGCGTATCCTTCGGCACCAGGATCATCGACTGGCGTTTGTGGCGATCCGGATTGTTCGGATCGGTCTGTCCCATGAAGATCACGATCTTGCAGCGCGGATCGGTGGCGCCGGTGGTGTACCACTTGCGGCCATTGATGACGTAGTCGTCGCCGTCGCGCACGATCAGGCTCGCGAGATTGGTGGCGTCGGACGACGCGACATCGGGTTCGGTCATCGCAAACGACGAGCGGATATCACCGGCAAGCAGCGGCTTGAGCCAACGGTCCTTCTGTGCCTCGGTGCCGTAGCGCAGGATCGTCTCCATGTTGCCGGTGTCGGGCGCGCTGCAATTGAAAACTTCCGGCGCAAGATGCGAACGTCCCATGATCTCGCACAGCGGCGCGTATTCGAGATTGCTCAGCACGCCTTCATGCGCCGGCAGGAACAGATTCCACAGCCCCTCGTCCCGCGCCAGCGGCTTCAGTTCCTCGACCACGGGATGCACTGCCCAGGGTCCGAGCCGTTCGGCCTCCTGATAGAAGCGGCGTTCGTTCGGATAGATGTGGCGCGCCATGAATCGCTGGATGCGGCCGGCCAATTCCTGGCTGCGTTCGCTCTGAGTGATGTCCACGTAAATCCTCCACTACGGTCGGCGCAGATCGTATCCGAACTCATTGCGCGCAGCACATTTTTGGGCGCAGCAAGGTATCGATCTATCGCGCAGATCGCGCACCCCGTCACGCGGAAAATGCCGTTCGAACATTGTTCGAATCGGTTGGCCTGCTCGTTTGCTCGTCATTGCGAGGAGCGTTAGCGACGAAGCAATCCAGTTCTTGCTTCGTGGCTTTCTGGATTGCTTCGCTTCGCTCGCAATGACGATTCAGTCCGTCTCGCTCTAACCGATCTTCTGCCGTTTGATTTCGACGCCGGCCTTGACGCGATCCCAGGTATCTTCGGTGATGCCCTGCTGTCGCAGAATGTACTTCTCGACCTTCTGCGTCGGCGTGCGCGGCAGGTCCGCGAGCAGGCGAACATAGCGCGGCAGCATGAAATGGGCCAATCGCGGTTGCAGAAAGTCGAGCAGTTCGAGCGGCTCGATCACCTCGCCCGGCACCGTGGCGACCACGGCCAGCACGTCGTCCTCCGCCAGTTCGTTCGGCACGGCGACGACGGCGCATTCCCGCACCTTCGGATGCGCGAGGATTTCGGCTTCGACCTCGAATGAGGAAATGTTTTCGCCGCGCCGGCGGATCGCATCCTTCATGCGGTCAACGAAGAAATAATTGCCGTCGACGTCGCGCCGGAATGCGTCGCCGGTGTGAAACCAGCCGTTGCGCCAGGCCTTCACGGTGGCCTCGGCATCCTTGTAGTAGCCGGAATTGAGCGCCCACGGCGCTTCGCTGCGAATGATCAACTGCCCGATGGTGCCCACCGGCACTTCGCAATCGTTATCGTCGACAATCCGCAACTCGTTGCCCGCCCTCTGCCGCCCGCAGGTGCCGATGGCTTGCGGATCGGGGTCGGAGACGATCGGCACGTTGATCTCCGTCATGTTGAACAAGGTCCAGACCTTGACGTCGAACCGATCCGCGAAGGTGCGCCAGTCGTCCGGCAGCGGGATCATCGTCACTTTTCGCAAGGTGTGATCGCGATCGTCGGCGGCGGGCGGGCGCTTGGACAGGAAGTTCGACATCACGCCGAGCAGAATGGTGTAGGTCGCGTTCATCGCGCGCACCGCGGGCCAGAACGCGTCCGTGGTGAAGTCGCCGCCGATGCCGATGGTGCCTCCGCGATTAAGCATCCCGATCACCGGCAGCGTGCCGCCGACATGGAAGAACGGCAGGAAGGTGAGATAGCAATCCGCCTCACCCAGCATCGGGAACGCCTCGAGGCCGCTCATGTGCCACATGTGCGCATACGACGACAGCACGCCCTTCGAGCGCCCCGTGGTGCCGGAGGTGTAGATGATCGACTGCACATCCCACGGCTCGATCGGCCGCTCCAGCGGCGGCAAGGTTGCAGGATCGGCGTCAAGATCGGCCAGCGCCACGCGGTGAAGGCCGTCGACAGCCGGAGCATCGGCGCCGGCAACGACCAGCGTCGCCAACGTGGCGCGGTCGATCGGAAGGAGGCGCTCGACCAGATCGGCGCCGACGATCATCACCCGCGCATCGCCGTTGGCAATGACATGCGCCAGCAGGTTGCCGCGATAGGCAGTATTGATCGGAACGTAGACCGCGCCGAGCCAGTTGATCGCGAACCAGACGCGAACGATATCGACGGTATTGGGCATCCAGACGTTGACGTGATCGCCCTGCTTGACGCCAAGCGCGGCAAGGCCGGCGGCCATCCGCATCACCTCGTCGCGAAACGCGCGATAACCGATGGCACGACCGTCCGGCAGGCGGATATAGGGGCGATCCGGATGTAAGTCGGCCTGCTTTTCCAGCACGTAGCGCATCACGCAATCCTCGCGTGCAGGAACGCGCGGATCGGGGTTATGCGTTGCATCCGTCATGACCGTGCCTCCCAGACTGTTTCCGAAATTATGTCAATCCATTTACCGATTGGCAAGATGACGCGCTTACTTGGTGCGCGCCGCCTTGAGGCCACGGCTGATATTGGCGAGCACATCTATGCAGGCCGATATCTGCGCCATCGAAACGTTCGCCGTGCCCTGCCGGAAGAATTCGATGGTCCGTAGGTGCAGGTCGCGCCATGCGGCGATACCGTCCGGCGTCAGGCGGACGATCCTGCTGCGGCGATCTGTCTTATCCTCGATGCGCTCGGCAAGTCCGGCGCGCTCGAGCCGCTTCAACACCGCATCCATGTTCTGACGGCTGACCGCCAGGTAATCGTAAAGCGCCGAGAACGACATGCCGTTGTCCGGGTCGCGATAGAGCGCGCCCAACGTCGCGCCCTGAACGGCAGAGATGCCAAGCTCGCGCAGCGCCGCCGTCTGATAGACGTTCTCGGTTTGAAACAAGCGAAAGAACAGCTTGTTGCTCAATTCCTCGCGCGGCGAGAGCGCAACGTCCTTTGCGATCTCTTTCGCCGCCTGGCGACCCGTCGCGGTACGCCCGCGTTTTGCTTGTCGTTTCATCGGCTCCCTCAATTCGGTAAATGTATTGACACGAATTTCCGGCGTCCATAGTTTTGTGCGATCAAATTCCCGCGGGATGCCAGACCACGCCCGATGTCATGGGCTCCGCGGCGCGAGACCGTCGATGCAGGCGTCTGTTGTGCCTGCTGACCATCAAAAAGGCCAGCCATGCCGTTCCAGAAGATTCTGATTGCCAATCGCGGGGAAATCGCGCTGCGGATCGCCCGCGCGGCCGCCGAACTCGGCATCGCCACCGTCGCGGTGGCACCAGTGGACGATCGCGCCTCTGCGCACTTCGTTACTGCCGACGAGGCTCACGAACTCCCTGGACAGGGCGCCGCGGCCTATTTGTCGATCGATGCAATGCTGGAGGTGGCGGAGCGCGCCGGCTGCGACGCGATACATCCCGGTTATGGCTTCCTGTCCGAGAGCGCCGCGTTCGCCCGCGCTGTGGCGGCGAAGGGCATCACCTTCATCGGCCCTGCGCCCGAAGCCCTCGACCTGTTCGGCGACAAGGCCAAGGCGCGTGCGCTGGCGCGCGCCTGCGGCGTTCCGGTACCGGACGGCAACGACGCCACCGCGACGCGCGAGCAGGCAGCCGCCTTCCTCGACCAACTCGGCTCCGGCGGCGCCGTCATGATCAAGGCGGTCGCCGGCGGCGGCGGGCGCGGCATGAGGATCGTCCGCGCGCCGGCGGAGCTGGATGCCGCATGGCAGCGCTGCCAGTCCGAAGCGAAGGCCGCGTTCGGCAATGACGCGCTTTATGTTGAGCGCTATCTGCCGAGCGTGCGCCACATCGAAGTGCAGGTGGTGGGCGACGGCGCGAACGTCATCCACCTCGGCGAGCGCGAATGCACCATCCAGCGCCGCCACCAGAAGCTGATCGAGATCGTACCAAGTCCGGGATTGTCCGCCGCGACGCGCAAGGCGATCTGCGATGCCGCCATCACCATGGCGGCGAAGGTCGGCTATCGCAGCCTGGGCACGTTCGAATTCCTGGTGCCGACCGATGGCGACGGCTTCGTTTTCATCGAGGCCAATCCGCGTTTGCAGGTCGAGCATACCGTGACGGAGGAAGTTTTCGGCGTCGATCTGGTGAAGACGCAGATCCGTATCGCCGGCGGGGCCAAGCTCGCTGAACTGGGTCTCGATGCCGCTCGCATCGCGCCGCGCGGTGCGGCGATGCAGTTGCGCATCAACATGGAAACATTGTCGGCGGATGGCAACGCCAAGCCGAGCGGCGGCACCCTGCGCGTGTTCGATCCTCCGTCCGGCCCCGGCGTGCGCGTCGATACGTTCGGTTATGCCGGCTACCGCACCAGCCCGCGTTACGATTCCCTGCTGGCCAAGATCATCGTCTCATCGCCGGAAAACTTCAGCGACGCACTCCAGCGCGGCCGCCGCGCGCTACGCGATTTCCGCATCGACGGCGTCGCCACCAACATTCCGGTACTGCGCGCCATTCTCGACCAGCCGGATTTCGTCGCGGACCGGATCTCGACGAATTTTATCGAAACACATCTTGATGCGATTCTAGCCGGTGCCGCACAATTCGATTCCAGCAACGATACCAGTAGCCGCCCCAACGAACGCGCGCGCGCATCAAGCGATCCGCTCGGCGTGTTCGACAGCGCCGCCGCCATCGCCCTACCCGACCGCAACGCGTCATCGAGCGCCGCATCGGCGCCGCTACCGGAAGGCGCCATTCTCGTGGCCGCGCCGCTTCAGGGCACCATCGTCTCCTGCGATGTGGCGAGCGGCGATACCGTGCGCGCCGGCCAGCAGGTGCTGGTGATCGAATCCATGAAGATGGAGCATCTCGTCGTGGCGCCGGTGTCCGGCACGATCGACGGCCTAATGGTTGCACCCGGCGATACCATCTTCGAGGGCGAACTGCTGCTGCACATCACGCCATCCGATGACGCGGAGGCGAGTGCGGCAACAGAGACTGTCATCGATCTCGACCATATTCGCGGCGATCTCGCCGAAGCGCTGGCACGCCGTGCCGCGCTTTACGACGAGAACCGGCCTGATGCCGTCGCCCGTCGCCGCAAAACCAATCAGCGCACCACGCGCGAAAACGTCGCCGACCTGTGCGACCCCGACAGTTTCATCGAATATGGCGGGTTGGCGCTCGCGTCGCAGCGTCATCGCCGCAGCATCGACGAACTGCGCCGCATGAGCCCGGCCGACGGCATGGTGACCGGCATCGGCGCCGTCAACGGCGCGCAGTTCGACGACGAACAGGCGCGCTGCGCGGTGATGGGTTACGACTACACGGTGTTCGCGGGCACGCAGGGCGTTACCAACCACAAGAAGAAAGACCGCCTGCTGACGCTGGCCGATAAGTGGGCGCTACCGGTGGTGGTGTTCGCCGAAGGCGGCGGCGGACGGCCCGGTGACGAATGGCCGACGCCGGCGGGACTCGACACCACGACGTTCCATCGGTTCGGCGATCTGAACGGCAAGGTGCCGACCATCGGCGTCGTCTCGGGCCGCTGCTTCGCCGGCAATGCCGCGCTGCTCGGCACCTGCGACGTCATCATCGCGGATAAGACTTCGAATATCGGCATGGGCGGCCCGGCGATGATCGAAGGCGGCGGTCTCGGCGTGTTCCGGCCCGAAGACATCGGCCCGGTATCGGTGCAAGCGACCAACGGCGTGATCGATATCCTTGTCGAGGACGAGGCCGAAGGCGTCGCCGCCGCGAAGCAGTACCTCTCCTACTTCCAGGGGCGGATCGATCAATGGGCTTGCGCCGATCAACGCTTGCTGCGGCAGTCCGTGCCGGAAAACCGGTTGCGCGCCTACGACATCCGCAGCGTGATCAAGACGCTGGCCGATGCCGGCTCGGTGCTCGAGCTGCGCCCGCGCTTCGGCGTCGGCATGATCACGGCGTTTATTCGCATCGAGGGCCGGCCGCTCGGCCTGATCGCCAACAACTCGCACCATCTCGGCGGCGCGATCGATGCCGATGGCGCCGACAAGGCGACGCGCTTCATCCAGCTTTGCGATGCGTTCGATATTCCGGTGGTGTCGCTGTGCGACACGCCCGGCATGATGGTCGGCCCCGAAGTGGAGAAGACCGCGCAGGTGCGCCACGTCTCGCGCATGTTCGCCACCGGCGCGCGCTCCAGCATCCCGTTCTTCACCGTCGTGCTGCGCAAGGCTTACGGCCTTGGCGCGCTGGCGATGACGGCAGGCAGCAGCCAGGCGTCGTTCTTCATCGTGGCGTGGCCGAGCGCCGAGTTCGGCGCCATGGGCCTCGAAGGCGCGATCAAACTCGCCTACCGCAAGGAGATGGCGGCCATCGAAGATCCGGCGGCGCGCAAGGCCTGGTTCGACGACATGGTCGCCAAGTCCTATGAAGAGAACAAGGCGCTGAGCAGCGCGACATTTCTGGAAGTCGACGACGTCATCGACCCGTGCGAAACTCGTCGCTGGATCATACGCGGCCTCAAATCGATCCCCCGACCGAAGCGAACATCCGATCGGAAGGTCACGCGGGTCGATTTGTGGTGACGCGATAAGAATATAAAAGAACAGGAGAACGCCGTGACGACCGAAACAGCCGTGGCCGATTACACCCGCGACGAGGCCAGCTACCTCGCTCATGTCCGCAAGCTCATCGACAAGGTGTGGCCCGCCGACGTCCCGCGCCAGCCGCGTTTTCCGTTCGGCGAAAAGCCGCTGACCGCTTATCTGCACGCCTGGGCCGAAAAGCAGCCGGACAAGGCCGCGATCAAATTCTACGGTGCGGAAACCAGCTATCGCGATCTCGACCGCCTCAGCGACAACTTCGCGGCGCTATTGGTCAAGCTCGGCGCGCGCAAGGGCGATCGCATCGCGGTGTTCCTGCCGAATTGCCCGCAGTTCTACGTCTGCTTCTACGGCATCCTGAAAGCCGGCTGCGTGCATGTGCCGGTCAACCCGATGTTCACCGAGCATGAGCTGCGCTACGAGTTGAACGACTCCGGCGCGCGGATCATCGTGGTGCAGGATCAACTGTTCCCGCTGATCGAAACGGTGCGGCCGCACTGCACGCTCGATCACGTCATCAGCACCAGCTATCGCGACGTGGTGTCGTCCGATCCGGAAGGGCCGCTGCCGTCGGCGCTGGCGGTGCCGAAAATCGAAATTCCCGGCACCATAGACCTGATGACGGCGCTGGCCGAGGACGCCAAGCCGCCGCAGATTGACGTCAGCCTCGATGACATCGCAGCGCTGAACTACACCGGCGGCACCACCGGTATGCCGAAGGGCTGCGTCCACACCCAGCGCGACATGCTGTTCACCGGCGCGGTGATGGGCTCGATCAGCGCCCACGTCGGCAATACCGACGTCGTCATCAATTTCTGGCCGATTTTCTGGATTGCCGGCGAGGATGTCGGCATCATCCTGCCTGTCATTACCGGCGCGACCTGCGTGCTGCTGGCACGCTGGGACCCAGTTGCCTATGCGCGCGCGGTCGAACGGCACAAAGTCACGGTGTCGATGATGGTGGTCGACAACGCCGTCGAGATCATGGGCAATCCGGAAGCGATGAAGCACAACATGCGCTCGCTGCGCGAGGTGCTGGTGGCGTCGTTCGTCAAGAAGCTCAACCCGGCGTTCCGCCAGGGCTGGCGGAACCTCACCGGCTCGACCTTGCGCGAAGCGGCGTGGGGCATGACCGAGACCCATTCCTTCGACAGCTTTACCCAGGGCTGGCAGGACGACGATCAGGACCTCAAGGCGCAGCAGATCTTCGCCGGCATTCCGGTGCCCTCGACCGATTTCAAGATTCTCGAATTCGGCTCCAACAAGCTGATGCCGATCGGCACCGAAGGCGAGTTATGCGTGCGCACGCCGTCGCTGCTGAAAGGTTATTGGAACAAGCCCGACGCCACCGCCGAAGGGCTGGTGAACGGCTGGCTGCGCACCGGCGATCTCGGCATGATCTCCGAACGCGGCACCGTGCATTTCCTCGGCCGCCGCAAGGAAATGCTGAAGGTGAAGGGCATGAGCGTGTTTCCCGCCGAGATCGAAGCAGTGCTGGGCCAGCACCCCGCCGTCACCGGCAGCGGCGTGATCGGCCGCGAGGACGACACCCGCGGACAGGTGCCGGTCGCCTTCATCACGCTACTTCCCGAGGAACGCAAGACAGTGACGGCGGAGTCGCTCGGTGCCTTCTGCAAGGAACGCCTCGCCGGCTACAAGCTGCCGGAAATCCGCATCGTCGACGCGCTGCCGATGACCGCGACGGGCAAGGTGAAGAAGGAAGAGCTGTCGCAGTTGTTGTGAGGGTGACGCGGCGTAACGCGATGAGGCCTCGTTAGACCGTCATTGCGAGCGAAGCGAAGCAATCCAGAAGGCCACAAAGTAAGAAGTGGATTGCTTCGTCGCTCACGCTCCTCGCAATGACGGTGAAATGGGCGAGCGCGCCCGCCTTTTTCAATGCCCGGGCTTATCCCGGGCATCCACGTCTGCTCTAAGTCTCTGCTGAATAAAGCGTGGATGGCCAGGACAAGCCCGGCCATGACGTTCGATCTTACTGCTTCAAGAGCTTGCACGCGCTCTGGGCTACCGGCACGAACGCCTGCTCGCCGGGCACCTTCTTCACCAAGTTGACGAGGTCGGTCGGCGACTTCATCTCTTCCGGCTTCTTGGCCTCGGCGTAATAGACCTCGCGCATCAACCGGCCGTCGGCACGGATCTTGGCGTTGTCAGTGAAGAAATCCGACACCGGCGTTTCCTTCATCTTCGCCAGAACAGCTTTGGTCTCGGTGGTCCCGGCCGCCTTCACCGATTTCAGGTAATGCAGCACGGCGCTGTAGACGTTGGCCTGCGGATCAGTCGGCATCTTGCCGAACGCCTTCTTGAAGCGCGCGCTCCAGGCGCGGCTCTTGTCGTTCTCGTCCCAGTAGAAGCTGAAGACGAGCGGCATCCCCTGCGTCACCTTGTTGCCGAGCGCTTCGATATCCACCGTCGTCATCGACAGCGGCACGAAGCGCTGACCGGCGCGCTCGATGCCGAATTCGCCGGCTTGCTTGACGGCGTTGCTGAGGTCGGCGCCACCGGCGATCACGCCGATGTTCTTCGCGCCCGACGCCTGCGCCGTCAGCAGGAACGAGCTGAAGTCCGGCGTATTCAGCGGGAAGCGCACCGCGCCCTTGAACTCGCCGCCGCCCGCCTCGATCATCTTTTTGGCGTCGGCCTCGATGGAATGCCCGGCGGTGTAGTCCACCGTGATGAAGTACCACGAACTCGCCTTGTCGCCGGACACGCCCTTGATGGTGAGGTTCGCGACCTCATAGCCGTCATTGGCCCACTGCATGCCGTTCGGCGAACAGGATTTGCCGCCGATGTCGCTGCTGCTGGCCATCGACACCACGAGAATCTTGTCCTTCTGCTCGGCGAGGCTCTGAACCGCGAGCGACACGCCAGAGCTATAAATATCAAACACCGCACCGACGCCCTCGACGTCGAACCAGCGACGCGCGATGTTGACGCCGTTGTCCGGCTTGTGCGCGTGATCGGCAAACACGATCTCGATCGGCTTGCCGAACATGGTGCCGCCCATGTCTTCGATCGCCAACTTCGCGGCCGCGACTGAACCCATGCCGGTAATGCTGGAATAAACCGAATTCTGATCGTTGAGGATGCCGACCTTGACCGGCCCCTGCTGCGCCAACGCGCTTCCTCCAAACCCCACCATGATGGCTGCCGCGGCGATCCAAGCGCGCATTCGCACCTCCCGAACTTATGATTCTTTCCACGCCTAGTGGCGTCTGCTGACAATTCTGCCCGAGCCCACGGATTACGTCAATTCCTTTACGTATATCGAATGACACACGCGTGGCCGCTAATCACCTCGTGTCCGCAGCCGCGCGTAAAATGCGGATTTCGCCGCACGGAAATGATGTGCAACGCAATCTACCGCTGGTCTGCCGGCCAGTCCGCCGCCATATCGATATCGAGATTGGCAAGCTCATAGCCCCGGCGAAAATCAACGATGTGCTTGTCCATCCAGCTTCTTGCGCCGACCGCGTCGCGGTTGCGCAACGCCTGAACGATCTTCTCGTGCGCGAACAGCAGGCGCTCGCCGGCGCTCAAGCTGGTCAGCACCTTGGAGAACGATGGGTAAAACAACTGGCTGATAGGCTGGCGGCATAATTGCAACGCGCGATTGCGCGAGGCGCGGGCGATGATCTGATGAAACGCGATATCGAGTTGCACCAGTGCCTGCTGGTCCTCCAGGCTCGCTCGTGTCTTGTCGAGGTTAGCTTGCAGCAAATCGAGCGTCTCGTCGTCGATGTGTCTGGCGGCACATTCCGCCAGCACCGGCTCGAAGCAGCGCATACTTTCCCACAATTCAAGGAAGCTGATCTCGTGCAGCACGATGGCCGCCGTGATCCTCGCCGAAATATCCGCCTCGCGCGGCGCGGTGACATACAGCAGCTTGCCGCCGTCGTGACGGCGCACCAGTCCGTTCTGCTCAAGCACACGGACGGCTTCGCGCACCGTCGAGCGATGCACGCCGAAGTCGCCCGCCATCGTGGTTTCCGACGGCACGCGATCACCGACCGACCACTGCCCCGACATGATCTTCGCTTCGATGCTGCGCACCACCTGCCGATAGGCTGGCTCGTTGCGAACGAAATCCGGCGGCATCAGGCCTGCTTTCCCGACACGGCGGTGCGGTCGGCATCACGCAACGCGCGCCGACTAACCTTGCCGGTGATGGTCGTGGGCAATTCGGTGCGATATTCAATCGCGCGCGGATACTTGTAGGGCGCCGTCACGGACTTGACGTGATCTTGCAGTTCGCGCGTCAGCGACGGTGATGGCGCAATGCCGTCACGCAATACGACGAACGCCTTGACGATCTCGCCGCGCTCCTCATCCGGACTGCCGATCACCGCGCAGATCTGAATCGCGGCGTGTTCCGCCAGCGCATTCTCGACTTCCAGCGGCCCGATGCGATAGCCGGCGGAATTGATGACGTCGTCGGAGCGGCCATGGTACCAGAAGTAACCGTCAGCATCCTTCTCGGCGCGGTCGCTGGTGAGATACCAACGGCCTTCCGGACCTTCGACGAAACAGGCCGCAGTCTTCTCCGCATCTTTCCAGTAACCCAGCATCAGTTGCGGGTTCGGCAATTTCACCGCGAGATCGCCCTCCTGCCCCGGCGGCAACCGCCGGCCGCTGGCGTCGATGACATCCAACTCGGTGCCGGGCGACGGTAGGCCCATCGAGCCATAGCGCACCGGTTCGCCGGGATAGTTCAGCGCGACCATCAGCACTTCGGTCTGGCCGTAAGCTTCATCGATGCGGATGCCGGTGGCCTCCTCCCAACGCTCGGCCACGGCGGGATTCATCGCCTCGCCCGCCGTCACCACCCGCCGCAGCGCCGGAAGATCGCCACGCTGCACTTCATGCACCACACGCGAGAGTTCGGTACCCGGCGCGCAGTAGACCGTGACGTTGTGTTTGCGCAGAAGCTGTGGCCGCAGTTTTGCGTCGAACGGCCCGTCGTAGAAGAACGAACAGGCGCCGCAACTGAGCGGACCAAAAATGATGCTGGTGCCGGCCTTGGCCCAGCCGGTATCGGCCGTACACCAGATAATTTCGCCCGGGCGGAGGTCGAGCCAGTAGATCGCGGACACGCGCCACGAATAGATCGCACGCGAGGAATGGATCACCGCCTTCGGATGCCCGGTCGAACCGGAGGTGTAATACATGATGGCAGAATCTTCGGCATCGACGGTCGCCGCCTCGGCGGTGTTCGGAACACCTGCCATTTCCTTGTGCCAATCGAGCCAGCCCGCCGCCTGCCCGATCGCGATCTTCACCGGAACCTTTTCCGCGACGAGCGCGAATTTCCCGATATGCTCGGGGCGGCAGATCGCCGCCTTCGCCTCGGCGTTCTCGACGCGATAGGCGATGTCGCGCGCCGTCAGCATCTCGACACATGGGATCGGCACCGCACCGATCCGCATCGCGGCAATCACCGCGATGAACCATTCCGGCAAGCGCGGCAGCATGACGACGATGCGGTCACCCTTCTCGACGCCGCGCGCGCGCAGCACGTTCGCCAACCGGTTCGAGAGTTTCGCCAATTCGGAATAGCTGAAGGTGCGCTCGTCGCCCGCCGCATTCTCCCAGATCAGCGCCGGGCCATCGCGCTCGGAAGCCCATCGATCGATGACATCGGTGGCGAAGTTGAACGTCTTCGGTACGCGCCAGTCGAAACTCGCGCACATCGCGGCGTGGCTTTCCACGATCGGCTTGTCCAACGAGAACACATCGCGCATGGCTTCCTCCCGATACTGCTTTTGTTCTTGCTATTGTCGGAGCGCGCTCTAGCCGGTTTGCCCCTGCACGATGCGGCGGCCGAGCGCCCAGCGATGCACTTCCGACGGGCCGTCGTAAATGCGAAACGCACGGACATCGCGATAGAAGCGCTCCACTACCGTATCGCGGGTGACGCCGAGCCCACCGAGAATCTGCAACGAGCGGTCGGCGACGCGCGCCACCGCTTCCGAGCACACCACCTTGGCCATCGAGCTTTCGGTGCCGCCGCGCTCGCCTTTATCCAGCACCCATGCGGCGTGCCAGATCGTCAATTGCGCGGTGTGGATGTCCATCGCGTTATCGGCCAGCATGAACGAGACGCCTTCGTGCGAGCCGAGGGGCTTGCCGAACGCGGTCCGGCGGCGTGCGTAATCGGTGGCGATCTCGTGCGCGCGGATGGCGGAGCCGAGCCAGCGCATACAATGCGTCAACCGCGCCGGAGCGAGCCGCACCTGCGCGTGGCGGAATCCCTGCCCCACTTCACCCAGAACGGCATCGGCCGGCAGCCGCAGATTGTCGATGCGGATCACCGCGTGACCGCCGACGAAACTGGAATCCATGGTGTCGAGCGTGCGCTCGATCTTGATCGCAGGGTTCGGCAGATCGGCCAGGAACATCGTCGCGCCACCGTCGCCCTCGCCGCCGACCACCTTGGCCATGATGATAGCAAAGGCCGCGCCTTCGGCGCTGGTGATCAGCCACTTGTCGCCGTCGATCACCCATTCGTTGCCGTCGCGGCGCGCGGTGGTCTGCATCTGGCCCGGATCGGAGCCGGCGCCGGGTGCGGGCTCCGTCATGCAGAAGCACGACCGCACAACGCCGGTCGCCAAAGGCTTCAGGTAGCGCTGGCGCTGCTCCGGATTGGCGATCACATCCAGCATGTGGATGTTGCCTTCGTCCGGCGCGGCGCAATGCAACGCGATGGGCCCGAGCATCGAATAACCAGCGGCGGTGAACACCGCGGCGCGGCCGATGTGGGACAATCCCGCGCCGCCGAATTCTTCCGGCGCATGTGGCGCCAGCACGCCGGCGCGAGCCGCCAGCGCATTCAATTCGCGCCGCAGTTCGTCGGTCGGGCCGTGCGAAGTCCAGCGTGGGTCCTTCTCATAAGGAACGACCTGCTCCTGCACGAAGGTTTTGACCCGCGCGGCGAGGTCCGTCACATGCGATGGCAGCGCGAAATTCAGATCAAGTGCAGTCATCAGTTCAATCCTCCGGTCGCGACATCGCGCGCAATCAAAACCATGTTTTCGCCGAGGCGAGCAAAGTCGGCGTAGCGTTCGTCCTTCACCGCGCCGTTGACCCACTGGCGATGCAGTTGCAGGAAGACGATGCCGAGCTTGAACAACGCCAACACGCGCATCGCCGGCAGATCGTCGAGATCGCATCCCGTCGCCGCCGCGTAGCGTTGCGCCACTTCGGTTCGCGTCCAGAAGCCGGGAAGCGCCGTCGGCATCTGCCGCAACTCGCGCCATGCGAGCGGATCGCCCGGCTCGGCCCAGTAGCTGAGCAGCGTCGCGAGATCGAACAACGGATCGCCGCGCGTGCCCATGTCCCAATCCACCAACGCCACCGGCAACAGGGTTTCAGGGTTCAGGATCATGTTGTCGAGCTTGAAATCGCAATGCAGCAGCGTCGCGGGCCGTTCACGAAAACGCTGCCGCGCCAGCCACTGCGCAACATCGTCGAGCAGGCTCCGCATCGTGTCGGAGCCCGCCACCAGCGCGCCGCGCTTCGACCAGCCGGCAATAGCGCGCGCGATGAAGCCGTCCGGCCTGCCGAGATCGCCGAGGCCGACCGATTGCGCATCGACCTTATGCAGGCTCGCCAATGTCGCCACCAGCATCTCGCACAACTGATGCGGCGCATTGTCATGGGACGCGACCGGCGCGAGATCGACGCCGCGCACAACGATGCCGCTGCGATATTCGATCAATTGAAACGGCACGCCGATGACGTCGCGACGCTCGCAGTAATGCAGGCTCGGCGCGATGAACGGCAGCGCGGTGGCGAGGCGCGAAAGGATCTTGTGCTCGCGCGCCATGTCATGCGCGCCCGGCGGCAGGTCGCCATCCGGCGGTCGCCGCAACACCGCGCTCACGCCATCGACAACAACGAGATAATTGCGGTTGGCAAGGCCGCCCGCGAATTGCCGGATTGGCTGATCCGGGTCGAAGCTCATGCCCTGCGCCCGCAGATAATCCGCTAGCCGATGCCAGTCGGCCGGCACCGTCTCGGCGGCCGACAGCAGCATGGCGGAGTCCGCCGTGGGCGGGTGCGTGACCGGATTGGCGCTCACATCGCCTCCATTATTGTCCGACAATAAATTCTAATCAGACAGGGAGACGTCGCGTCAAGACCAATATTTCGGGGAATTTCGGACTTTCAGACGAAATTGACTTCCATTTTGCCCGACAATATCAACGAAGATGCCGCCAACAGCTCAGGCGTTAATCGCGAAGGATGAAATCGCATCCGCAATCGCGCCCTGCGGCAGCCGGTCGGCAAATGCCTCGATCCGCGCGAAGGCCGTCGGCGGCACCGCCTGCTCGCCACCGATCCGCCGCAGCATCTGCGACACCGTCGCGCGATCGTAAGCGTAGTCGGCAGGCGTCATCCGCTGCTCATGCACCTTGGTGCCGTTCGCGGTATCCGCCTCGATCACCGCGCAGAGTTGCGGCACCTTCGGATCACCGATCAACGTGGTGCGATGGACCAACGACGCGACCGTATCGTCGTCATAGGTCGTCATCCGCTTCATGTCCGGCACGCCATGGATCAGCGTGGTGGCGATGCAGAACGGAATGCTCATCAGCGTTCCGGAGATCGAGTTGAACGGCCCCACCGCATCCATGCCGGCATAACCGGTCTCGTAGGGATTCATCCGCACCCGCACCGCGCGCGGCGTTTCGCCCTTGAGCGCCTCGCGCAGTTTCAGCGCGCCGGTCACCGGCGTCTGGTTGAAAGCGCAGACGGGATACGGCTTGAAGGTGACGCGCAACGTCGCCCAGTCGCGGCCGAGCGAGGCGGCGAGATCGGCCGGCACGTCGACGCCGGCGAACGCCTTGACGAAACCCGCCTTGCCTTCGATCGCCTGCGGCGCGGAGACCGAACCGGCGCGCGCCAACGCCGCCGCCGTGAGGCCGTTGCGCCCGGCGATGCCGGGCTGGTAGCGCCATTCGTCGGTGCCATCGGCGAAGGATTGCAGCACGCCGCCGGAGAACGACACGGCGTTGGCGAGCGCGGCGGCGGTGGTCGCCGCGTCCAGTCCCATCAGGCGCGCCGCCCCCGCGGCGGCGGCGATGGCGCCGTAAGTCGCGGTGGAGCGGAAACCGCCCGGCGTGGTCTTGCCGGCGAACGCCTGCTCCAGCAGCCCGCCGGCCTCGTAACCCGCCACCAGCGCGGGGATCAGGCGATCCAGCGGATGGTGCTGCACCTCGATCATCGCGGTGAGCATCGGCACGAGGATCGTGCCGAAATGCGCCGCGCCGCAGGTATCTTCCTGCGCGCGGCCGTGAAACAATGCGGAGTTAGCCAAACACGCGCCGGCGATGGTGGTGCGGCGGCCGTCGCCGAACAACGTCGCACCATTCGCAATCTCGCCTTCTGTCGCCAGCACCGCCTCGCGCGCCACTTTGACATACGGCGTATCGAGCCCGTTCAGTCCCATGCCGAACGCATTCAGCACGCAGGTACGGGCTTTCTCCGCTACCGGCGGCGGCAGCGTCTCAAGCGTGAGCGCCGAGGTGAATTTGGCGATGTCGTACGTGAGCGTGGTCATGGAAGCCTCCTTGGCGAGAGGACGTGGTGATTACAACGCGAGATAGCGCTGGCGAATCTGTTCGTTGGCCTTCAGGTCGTCGATGGACGCGCTGTAGACGATCTGACCCTTGTCGATCACCGTCGCCTGGCTGGCGATGCCGAGACAGAAATGCATGTTCTGCTCGGCGATCAGCACCGTCGCGCCGGTATCGCGCAATTGCCGCAAGAGTTCGCCGATCCGTTGCACGATGATCGGCGCAAGGCCTTCACTCGGCTCGTCCAGCAACAGCAGCACCGGGTTGCCCATCAGCGTGCGCGCAATCGCCAGCATCTGCTGTTCGCCGCCGGAGAGCCGCCCGGCAACGCGATAACGCAGCGGCTCGAGCAGCGGAAACACCTGATAGATGCGCTCGATCGACCAGTCGTCCTGGCCGTCCGGGCCTTTCTTGTGCCCGATGACGAGATTGTCCTCGACGCTGTGATCCGGGAAAATCTGGCGATCTTCCGGCACGAAGCCGAGACCGGCGCGCGCGATGTGATGCGGCTTCAGGCCGGACACCGTGCGCCCGCGCAAGGTGACGCGGCCGCGCCGCGGTGGCGCGAGGCCGGCGATGGCCTTCATCGTCGTCGATTTGCCGGCGCCGTTGCGACCAAGCAGCGCCATGGTTTCGCCCGGCTGCACCGACAACCCGACGCCGAACAGGATCTGGCTGGTGCCGTAATAGACGTCGAGCCCCTCGACCTCGATGACAGCTTGCGTACTCATAGCGCACCCGCATGTTCGTCGGTGCCGAGATAGGCTTCGATCACGGCGGGATTTTTCCGGATTTCATCCGGCGTGCCGGTCGCAAGAATGCGACCGTAGCACAAGACGACGATGGACGGCGCAATCTTGAAGACGATGTCCATGTCGTGCTCGATGAAGACCACGGTGATCTTCTCGCGCACCCACAATTCGTGGACCTTCTCGATCATGCGCCAGCGCTCTTCGGTGCCCATGCCCGCGGTCGGTTCGTCGAGCAGCAACACCTTGGGCTCCAGCACCAGCGCCAGCGCGATGTCGAGCAGCTTCTGGTCGCCGTGCGACAGTGCAGAGGCGACGCGGTTGCGCTTATTGGCGAGCCCGAGCAGTTCGATGACGTAGTCGGCGCGCTCCCGCGTCTCCGCCAATGGAAAGCGCCGGTACATGACGCCGGCGCGGCGCTGATCGGCGCCTACTGCGGCCAGCATGGTTTCGCTCACCGTTAACGACGGGAAAATACTCGCCACCTGAAACGCGCGGCCGATGCCGTGACGGACGATATCCGGCGGCGAGCGCCCGGCCATGTCGATCCCGTCGAGCAGGATGCGGCCGGTGTCGGGCTTCAGCGCGCCGGTGATGAGGTTGAAGAACGTGCTCTTGCCGGCGCCGTTGGGGCCGATCACCGCCGTCAGCGAGCCGGTGGCGAAATCGAGCGTGACGTCGTCGGTCGCTTTCACGCCGCCGAACGATTTCGAGATGTGCTGAACTTCCAGCATTGCTAGCCGTTCGCCTCCCTCAATCCGCCATAGGTGTTCCACGGCGTGGCGGCAAGCCAGCCGCAATCGACCGGGACGTTCACGCCGGTCATCGCCGAGGCCGCGTCCGACGCGAGGAACGCGACAACGGCAGCGATTTCGTCCGGCGTCACCAGCCGCTTCAACGCGGCGTTGTTCGAGAGGTTCGACACATCGCGCTCGCCGCGATCGATGGCATCCTGCAACGCCGGCGTCAGGGTGTAGCCGGGCGACACGGCGTTGACGCGCACGCCTGCCGGACCCCACTCCGCCGCGAGACACGCCGTCATCGAGACCACCGCCGCCTTCGCCGGCGCATAGGCGTGCAACGGCATCGAACGCATCCCGGCGATGGACGCGATATTGACGATGCTGCCGCGACCGCGCGCGATCATGGCGCGTGCGAAGGCGGTGCAGGCCACATAGGTGCCGCGCTGATCGACGCGGACGATATCGTCCCAGCGCTGCATCGGCAGGTCGTGCGGACGAACCGGAACCTGGATGATGCCGGCGCTGTTGACCAGCACGTCGACCGGCCCGCACTCGCGCTCGATGGTCTCGGCGCAAGCTTCGACCGCGCGTTCGTCGCCGACATCGAGCGCATAGGCGCGGCCGCCGATCTCGTTGGCAACGGCCTGCGCCCTGGCGAAATCGCGATCCACCACCGCGACCAAACCACCGCCGTCCTGCGCGAATTTACGCGCGCACGCCGCACCGATGCCGCTGGCGCCGCCGGTGACGACGCGGACCTGGCCGGATGTTGTTGCGTTTACTGCCGCGCTCATCAGGACTGTTCCTTCGCCTTGTCGCGCCACGCCCGATACCAGTCGACGGCGAAATCCATCAGGCCCTTGCGCAGCCCTAGCGCGAAGAACAGGATCACGACGCCGAGCACGATGCCGTAGTGCTCGGTCAACCGGGTCGCGGTGTCGTTGAGGATCAACAGTAGCACTGTGCCGACCATCGGGCCGAGGAACGTGGTGACGCCGCCGAGCATGTTGATGAAGATGCCTTCGCCGGAAATGGTCCAGTAGGCGAACTCCGGATAGGCGCCGGACACGAACAGGCTCATGATCATACCGCCGACGCTGGCGAACAGCGCCGCCAGCACGAACACGGTGAGCTTGGCGCGCCACACATTGATGCCGATGAAGCTGGCGCGCGTGGCGTTGTCGCGGATCATCCGCAGCGTATAGCCGAACGGCGATTGCGCGATCTGGCGCATCAGAAGCAACCCGATCACCAGCAACGCGCAACTGAAGATGTAGAGTTGGACGTGGTTGGTGAGATCGATGCCCCAAAACACCGGACGCTTGATGCCGCCGCGCAAGCCCTGGTCGCCGCCGGTGAGCGATTGCCACGACAGGATGACGCTATGAATCAGCATCTGGAATGCCAGCGTAACGAAGGCGAAGTAGATTTCCTTCAGCCGCACGCAGATGGCGCCGATGACCACCGCCGCTACCGCCGTGATCGCCAGCGTGCAGACCATCGCCAGCGGGATCGACACGTTGGCGCGCTGCATCAGCAGGCCGAAGCCATAAGCGCCGAGGCCGAAGAACATGCCGTGGCCGAACGAGATCAGCCCGGTGTAGCCGACCAGCAAATTCAGCGAGGTCGCAAACAGGCCGAAGGCGGAGCAGCGGATAACGAAATCCAGCAACGCCTTGCTGTCGAACAGAAACGGCAACGCCGCCAAAATGGCGAAACCGATGATGGCGAACACGATATCGGTATAAGCGGCGCGGCGCGGCCTTGTGACGAACGGCGCGGCCCCTGCACGGTTTTCGACATTCAGTTCGCTCATGCCACGTCCTTGCCGAACAAGCCGGTCGGGCGCGCGACCAGAACGATCACCATGAACAGATACATCAAGCCGTCGGTAAACAACGGAAAGCCCAGCGAGCCAAACGAGCGGATCAAACCAATCAGCAGCGCGCCGATCAGCGCGCCGAGGATCGAGCCCATGCCGCCGATCACCGTAACGATGAAGGATTCGATCAGCACCGAAAATCCCATTCCCGGCGTCATCGAGCGCACCGGCGCGGCCAATGCACCGGCAAGCCCGGCCAGCGCACAGCCCAGCGCGAACACGCTGCCGTAGATCATCGCCGTGTTGATGCCGAGCGCAGAGACCATATCCGGATTATGCGCGGCGGCGCGAATGACCTTGCCGAGCCTTGAGCGCGCAAGGCCAATGCCGAGCAGCGCCGCCACCACCAGCGCCACGCTGATAAGAAGAATATAGAACGGCGGCACCACGCCGCCGGCGATGAACCATGGCGGCACCTGGAACGCCGCCGGCATGCCCATCGACTTGAATTCCGCGCCCCAGATCAGCTTCACGCTGTCGTCGAAAATCAGCACAAAGGCGTAGCAGACCAGCAACTGCATCAGCACATCGCGGCCGTAGACGCGGCTGATGAAGACGCGCTCGAAGATCAGGCCGATGATTGCCGCACCGATCGCGCCGAACAGCAGCGCCACAACGAAGCTGCCGGTCAGTTGATAACCGGTCAGCGCGAAGTACGCGCCGAACATGTAAAACGCGCCGTGGCTGAAATTCACGATCTTGAGCACGCCGAAGATCAGCGTCAGCCCGACGGCGACGAGAAACAGCAGCATCCCGATGATGAGGCCGCTGGTGGTCTGCGTCACCACACAGGCGGAGCTGCCAAGACAGCCGATTAACGCGTCGAGATCCAAGGGATATCCGTTCAGACTTGCCGGATCATGCCGGCCTGTGAATCTTAAACGAGAACGATGAAAGGAGGCCGCCGCGCGGCCTCCCTCCACTCATATCGATCGACGATCAGGTGTAACCCTTGCTCTTCTTCCATTCGGCTTCGAGCGCGAAGATCTGCTTCCAGTCGCCGCTCTTGACCTCCGGCACGTAAGGCTCGTTCGGGATGGTGGTGCCCCAGCCGATGGCGTAGCCGACCAGCGTGCGGTCCTCGCCGCGCATCGTCACGGTGCCGTCGGCGCCGAACGGGCACTTGATGGTGAGGCCGGTGAGCACTTCCGCGAGCTTCTTGCCGTCGGTGGAGTTGGCCTTCTTCGCCGCCTCGCTGAGGAACATCACCGCGGTCGCGTTCTGCCACGACCAATTGGTGGGATATTCCTTGTACTTCGCCTTGTAGGCGTCGCCCCACGCGGCGTTCTCCGCCGTCGCCGGATAGGTCTTGATATAGCGGTTGCCGGAGTGGATGCCCTTCGGGAGATTCTTCACCACGGTCAGCGCGGTGTAGTCCGCCATGTTGACCGCGAACACTTCCATCTGGGTGAACATCGCGTAGATGTTGGCCTGATCGATGTAGGACGTCAGGTCGCCGCCCCACAGCGCCGAGTAAAGCGCCTGCGGCTTCGCCTGCAAAATCTTCGTCACCGTCTCGGTGTAGTCCGGCTGGAACAGTTTCGGCCAGGTCTCGCTGATGATCTCGACGTCGGGCGCGAAGTGCTTGAGGTAGGTGACGAACTCCGCCGTGGTGTCGCGGCCGTAGGCGTAATCCGGCGAGCAGGTCGCCCACTTCTTCAAGCCCTTGGCCTTGGCGATGTTCGCCGCATAGCTGCCGCCGGCGATGGAATCGTGAATGCCTTGCCGCACGCAGCGGAAGGCGTTCGGAATGTGCTGCTTCGGATCGGCGGTGAGCGACGAGGCTTCCGAACAGGTGTGGATGCACAGCACGCCGATGTCGCGGGCAACTTCATGGACCGCGAACGATCCGGATGAGGCCTCGCCATCGATGAGAAGTTCGCAGCCGTCGGTGTTGACCAGTTCGCGCGCGATGCGCGCGGCTTCCTGCGGCTGCCCCTTGGAATCGCGGACCACCATTTCGATCTGACGTCCGGCGAGACCACCGGCGGCATTGACCTTCTCGACTTCCAGCATCACCGCGTTACGCGACGAGGTGCCGAGTTGCGCGACACGTCCGGACAGAATGGTCGGCATGCCGATCTTGATCGTTTTGGCCTGTGCTCGCGCCACCCATGGCGAAGCCACGGTGAAAGCACCGGCACCCATCAACGCAAGCGTCGTCCGCCGGTTGATCCCCGGCTTTCCAGTCTTTGTCATCTTGCCCTCCTCAACGGGTACGCGTCCTCGTTCGGAGATCATTCCGTCTCCGTGCCGCGAAGAATTTCAGAGCAGATGGGGTGACGTCAAGCGAAATATGAATTACGACTCAGAATTCAGGCTTGCAGATTTTACCCTGCGGCAATGAGCGACAACCCGGCGTTTCGACGGTCAAAATGATCAATTTATCGAGCTTCATCGCCTACCACGCCCGCCGCACCCCGGAGCGATGTGCGCTGAAATATCGCGGCCGCGAGATCAGTTATTCCGCCTTCGATACGCGCATCCGCACAACCGGCGGCTGGCTCACCTCGCGCGGTGTCAAGCCCGGCGACGTCGTCGCGGTACTAATGAAAAATAGCGCTGCATTTCTCGACATCGCATTCGCGACCAGCCACATCGGCGCGGTGTTTCTGCCGATCAATTTCCGCCTCTCACGCGATGAGGTTGCCTACATCGTCGAAAATTCCGGTGCGCGGATTCTCATCGTCGACGACGAACTTGCCGGCAACGCCGGCGGCCCCGCGCCGGTGGTGCTGATCGACGAGGCCACGCAGTTCGACGCCACGCGGCTTGCGCCGGATACCATGCCCGCACCGCTGCATCATGTGCAGCCAACCGACCTGATGCGGCTGATGTACACGTCGGGCACGACAGACCGCCCCAAGGGCGTGATGCTGACCTACGACAACATCTACTGGAAGTCGGCCGATCAGACGATTGCATTAGGATTGAGCCGCGACACCCGCCTGCTGGTGGTCGGTCCGCTCTATCACGTCGGCGCGCTCGATCTGCCCGGCATCGCGGTGCTGTGGCACGGCGGGATGTTGTGCATCCATCGCAATTTTGATGCCGAGGAAACAATCGCCGCCATCGCAGCCGAAAAGCTCACCGGCGCGTGGTTCGCACCGGTGATGACATCCTCGATCCTCGCTCTGCCGCAACGCGACCGCTACGACGTCTCCAGCCTGCAATGGGCGATCGGCGGCGGCGAGAAGACGCCGGAATCACGCATCCGTGCGTTCTCGGACTACTTCACCAACGGCCGCTACATCGATGCCTATGGCCTGACGGAGACCTGCGGCGGCGATACCTTCATGGAAGCGGGTTTCGAGATCGACAAGATCGGCTCGACCGGCCGCGCCATCGCCCATGTCGAAATCGAAATCCGCGACGATGCCGGCAAACCCGTCGCCACGGGCGAGCCCGGTGAAATCTGCCTGCGCGGGCCGAAGATCACCAGGGGTTACTGGAAGGACCCGGACAAGACCGCGGCGGCGTTCTTCGGCGACTGGTTCCGCAGCGGCGACGTCGGCTATCTCGACGCCGACGGCTTCCTGTATCTGACCGACCGCAAGAAGGACATCATCATCTCCGGCGGCGAGAACATCGCCTCCTCCGAAGTCGAGCGCGTGATCTACGAACTGCCGCAGGTCAGCGAAGTGGCCGTTGTCGGTGTGCCCGATGCGCGCTGGGGCGAACGACCGGTGGCGGTGATCGCGCTCGCAGGCGGCGCGACGCTCGATCTCGCCGCGCTCACCGAGCACTGCCGCGCGCGGCTCGCCTCGTTCAAAGTGCCGAAGCAGTTGATCCTGCGCGATAGCCTGCCGCGAAACCCGTCCGGCAAAGTGCTCAAGCGCGTGCTGCGCGCCGAACTGGAAGGAGCCGCGGATGGCTAGAACCGCGTCCCTTCCCGCGCGTAGTGGCCGCAAGGCCGAGAAACTCAGCCGCGCCGAACGCAACGAGGAAACCCGGCAGCGGCTGTTCGACGCCGCCACGAAAGTCGTCGGCCAATACGGCTATGCCGAAGCCTCCGTCGCACGCATCACCGAACTCGCCGGCGTCGCGCAGGGTACGTTCTACAATCACTTCGAGAACCGGCAGGAGTTGCTGGATCAGTTGTTGCCGACCATCGGCATCGACATGGTGCATTTCATCCGCGACCGCGCCGGGCCGAACATGCCCGCCGCCGAGCGTGAACTGGCGGGTTTTCGCGCGTTCTTCGAATTCGTGCATCGCGTACCGGAATTCCAGCGCATCCTCAACGAGGCGGAATTCTTTGCGCCCAAAGGCTACCAGAAGCATCTCGACAACGTCGCCACCGCCTTTATCCGCATTTTCAAGCGTGCCCGC
The DNA here is from genome assembly GCA_017305555.1 of Hyphomicrobiales bacterium. Lineage (GTDB taxonomy): Bacteria > Pseudomonadota > Alphaproteobacteria > Rhizobiales > Xanthobacteraceae > 62-47. The sequence continues at coordinate 70,197 of JAFKKM010000026.1, forward strand.
AGCGACGGCGACATCGTCGATTACAGCGACGAGGAATTCGAGGCAATCGTCCACATGTTCATGGGCGCGCGCGGCTATCTCAGTCGCCGTTATGCCTCCGGCAGCGACACGGCCTCGGTGCCGGACGATGTCATCACTGCCTATCAGAAACTGATCACGCGCGGATTGTTCAAGCCGGCGAACCGGACGGAAAAATCATGATCAAGGACGGCATCATTCTTGTCACCGGCGGCAGTCGCGGCATCGGCGCGGCCAGCGCGATCATGCTGGCCGAGCGCGGCCATCGCGTGGTGGTGACCGACATCAAACCGGAGCGACCGACTGACGCGCCTGCTTCAGTCATCGTCTGGCCCGACTGCTTCGACGTGGCGCGCGAAGACATTGTCAGCGCCGGCGTCGAGGCGATCGAAAAGACGCACGGCCCGATCACCGGCCTCGTCAATGCCGCCGGCGTGTTCGGCAAGATGCACAGCCTCGACCGTATCCGCATGGAGAACTGGGATCGCGAGGTCAACATCGACCTGCGCGGTACGTTTCTGGTGGCACGCACGGTCGGCGTGCGCATGGCCGCGCGCAAGCACGGCGCCATCGTCAACGTCGCGTCCGTCGCCGGCATGACGTCGGGGCCGATCCACGCCTATACCGCCGCCAAGGCCGGCGTCATTCAACTGACGCTGTCGATGGCCGGCGAATGGGGCCGCGCCGGCGTGCGCGTCAATGCCGTTTCGCCCGGCTTTACCCGCACCGTGGCGTTGCAGGCCGGCATCGATTCCGGCGCGATGAGCGAGGAACGCCTGACGCGCAACGCCGCGATGGGGCGATTGGTGCAACCATCCGAAGTGGCGGAAGCCATTGTCTGGCTGCTCAGCCCGATGAGCAGCGCCATCACCGGCGTCAATCTTCCGGTCGACGCCGGCTTCCTCGCCGGCTCGACCTGGGATTCCTACTGGGGCCTGCCGAACAGCGACGGCAAGATTCATGGCAAGACCCGATAGTCCACCCCGCTCTCCCGACGCGCACAAGACAAAGCGAGGCATCCGCTTATGAACATCGCCACGACGCCGAAAGAGTTCGACCTTCCCTCCGCTCTCGAGCAGGCCGACATTCGCGTGCTGCTGATGGTACTGGTCCACATGACCGGCGACCTGCGCTGGCTGGAGCCACCTTACGCGCCGCGCCGCGATGTGCGGCTGATCCCCGATCCGCGCGCCGGACTGTCGGACGAGATTCAGGCGGACATCCGCAAGGCGGCACTGAAAGTCCTCAGCGGTAACGCCAAGCCGGTCATCACTGATCCCGGCAACGACCTGATGCAGCGGATGATGAGCGCGACGCTGGGCGAGAAGGTCGCGCCGGAATACGCGCCGCTGATGCGCGAGGAAATGGGCCTGATCGAACGCCACGCCAAGTGGAGCGCGCAACCGCCCGCCGACAAGATCGAGGAGCGTCACGTCCTGATCGTTGGTGCGGGTGTCTGCGCCATCGCGCTCGGCGTCGGGCTCAACCGGCTCGGCATTCCCTACACCATCGTCGACAAGGAAGGCGAGATCGGCGGCACCTGGTACGTCAACCGCTATCCCGGCTGCGGCGTCGATACGCCGAACCACTCCTATTCCTATTCGTTCGGGCCACGCAATCGCTGGACCCGCTACTTCTCGCAGCAGCAGGAAATCCACGATTACCTGCGAGCGACCGCCGACCGCTTCGGTGTTCGCGAGCATGTTCGGCTCAAGACGCGCCTCACCTCGTCGCGCTGGGACGAGACGACCAAGCGCTGGATCTCGACACTGCAAACCCCGGACGGCCTGCAGCAGGTATCGTCCGCGATCCTGGTCAGCGCTATCGGCCAGTTGAACGATCCGTCGATGGCACCGTTCAAAGGTGCCGACGATTTCGCCGGGACCATTTTCCATTCGGCGCGGTGGCCGGAGGACCTCGACATCAAGGGCAAGCGCGTGGCGGTGATCGGCACCGGCGCGACCGCGATGCAACTGGTGCCGAGCATCGCCGATCAGGTCGGCTCGGTCACAGTCTATCAGCGCACCGCGCAGTGGTCGCGGCCGGTCGCAGGCTATTCCGATAACATCACCGACGGCGCGCAGTGGCTGCTGGAACGTGTGCCCTATTACGCCGAATGGTATCGCTTCAACATGTTCTGGCGCTACGGCGACGGCCTACTGCCGTTCCTGCGCAAAGACCCAAGCTGGCCGTATCCCGACCGCGCGGTGAATGCCGGCAACGACCGGCACCGCGAGGAGTTGACCGAGTTCATCCTGTCCGAACTGGAAGGCCGCCCCGACCTGATCGCGAAGTGCGTGCCGACCTATCCGCCCTACGGCAAGCGCATCCTGCTCGATAACAACTGGTTCCGCACGCTGCGCAAGCCGAACGTCGATCTCGTTACCGAAAAGATCGATCACATCGCACGCGACGGCATCGTCACCGCCGACGGCAAGATGCATCCCGCCGACGTGATCGTCGTGTCCACCGGCTTCAAGGTCAACGAGATGGCCGCCAAGCTCAACATCACCGGCCGCGACGGTAAGAACCTCCGTGACGTCTGGGCGGGCGAGAACCCCACCGCGCATCTCGGCCTCACCGTGCCGGATTTCCCTAACCTGTTCGTGATGCTCGGCCCCAACACCGGCCCGGCGCACGGCGGCAGCGTGATCTTCCAGGCCGAATGTCAATCGCGCTACATCACCGCGTGCCTCGTGGAGATGATCGAGAAGAACATCGCCGCCATCGACGTTCGCCCGGAGGTGAAGGACGCTTACGTGGAAAAGGTCGACGCCGAACACGAGCAGATGATCTGGACCCATCCCGGCATGACGACCTATTACCGCAACAGCCAGGGCCGGGTGTTCTCGGCGATGCCGTGGCGCTTCGTCGACTACTGGCAGATGACCCACGATCCCGATCTGCGCGACTATCGCGTCACCACCGCATGAAATGAACGAGCCATGACGAAACCACGCGTCCGCATCTACACCGACTACAAGAGTCCCTACGCCTACGTCGCCAACAAGCCGCTGTTCGCGCTGGAACAGGACTACGACGTCGAACTCGAGTGGATGCCCTACACACTACGCGTCGCGGAGTTTATGGGTACGGTCGAGGAGCGCACCCCGCACTTCTGGCGCAAGGTGCGCTACGCCTACATGGACGCGCGCCGCTACGCCAACGCGCAGGGCCTGACCATGAAGGGGCCACGGCGAATTTACGACGCGTTCTATTCCAGCGCCGGGATGCTGTTCGCACAGCGCAACGGCATCTTCCGCGCCTATCACGACACCGTTTTCAGCCGCTTCTGGAATCACGATCTCGAAATCGACGAACTGGCCGACATCAGCGGCGTGATCACCTCCGTTGGCGGATCGGCGCGGGATTTCGAGGCCTATGTCCACGGCCCGGCGCGCGCGGAGCACGACCGCCTGATCACCGAAGCGGAAGAGCTCGGCGTGTTCGGCGTGCCGACCATGGTATTCAACGGCGAACTGTTCTGGGGCGGCGACCGCATCGGTCTCCTGATCGAACGCATCAAGGATCCGGACTCGATCAAGACCGCGCTGGGCAGCCGACATCGCGCATAATTGTCTGACAAACCGAATCCCATCTCCGTCATGGCCGGGCTCGTCCCGGCCATCCACGTCTAGGCTTCGCCATAAAGAGTAAGGCGTGGATGGCCGGAATAAATCCGGCCATGACGCGCTGTAGGCGGAGGACGCTGAATCACCACGCCCTTCGCACTCTCAGTAAATCAGCGTCCTCAACTCAAGTGATGCCGCTCCTGCAAGCCGTAGACCGGTGTGGGAATGCCTTCCATCCGTGCTTTCAGTTGCAGCGAGAGATACTGCGAATAGTGCCGCGACTGATGCAGGTTACCGCCGTGGAACCAGAGCGCCTCCTGTTGCGTCGGCTTCCACATGTTGCGCTGCTCGCCTTCCCACGGACCAGGGTCCTTGGTGGTGTTCGAGCCCAGACCCCAGACCTTGCCGACCTTGTCGGCAACGTCCTTCGAGATCAGGTCGGCCGCCCAGCCGTTCATCGAGCCGTAGCCGGTCGCGTAGACGACAAGGTCTGCCGGCAGCTCGGTGCCGTCAACGAACTTCACGCCGGTCTCGGTCAATTCCTGCACCGCCGCGCCCTTGCCGCTCTTGAGCTTGATCGAACCGTCGATGACGAGATCACAGGCGCCGACGTCGATGTAATAGCCAGAGCCGCGGCGCAGGTACTTCATGAACAAGCCGGAGCCGTCGTCGCCCCAGTCGTGCATGAAACCGACCTTCTCCAGCGCATCATAGAAGCCCTTGTCGCGCTCGTGCATCTGTTGATAGAGCGGGATCTGGAATTCGTGCATGATCTTGTAGGGCAGCGAGGCGAAGATCAGGTCGGCCTTGCGCGTGGTCATGCCGTTCTGGACCGCCTGCTCCGAATAGAGCGCGCCGAGCCCGATATCCATCAGCGTGTCGGACTTCACGATATGGGTGGACGAGCGCTGCACCATGGTGACGTCCGCGCCGCCTTCCCACAACGCCGCGCAGATGTCGTGCGCGGAATTGTTCGAGCCGATCACCACCACCTTCTTGCCGCGATAATTCTCCGGTCCCGGATGGGTCGAGGAATGCTGCTGCTCGCCCTTGAAGATGTCCTGGCCTTTATACTTCGGCCAGTTGGCCTTGCCGGACATGCCGGTGGCGAGCACGAGTTGCTTTGGCTTTAGCGTGATCTCCTTGCCGTCGCGCTCGACAACGACGATCCACTCCTTGGCCTTCTCGTCATACTTGGCGGACTTCGCCGTGGTGGAGCTCCAGTAGTTCAGCTCCATCACCTTGGTGTACATCTCGAGCCAATCGCCCACCTTGTCCTTCGGCGCGAAGACCGGCCAGTTCTTCGGGAAGTCGATATAGGGCAAGTGGTCGTACCAGACCGGATCGTGCAGGCAGAGCGACTTGTAGCGCTTGCGCCATGAATCGCCGGCGCGATCGTTCTTTTCGATGATGATGGTTGGCACGCCGAGCTGGCGCAGCCGCGCGCCGAGCGCGATCCCGCCCTGCCCACCGCCGATGATCAGCGCGTAAGGCTGCTTGGTGATACCCAGTTCGGCTGTCTCTTGCTCACGCTCTTCCTTCCAGCTCTTGCGGTCCTTGCCGTGGCCGTGCTTGGCGCCGAGCGGACGGGTGAAGCCGGACTTCTCTTCGTGGCCCTTGAGTTCGCTCATGGTGGTGAGCAGTGTCCAGATGCACCCTTCTTTCAAACGCAGATGGCCAAAGCCGCGCGCGACATCTGTTTCGAATTGAATCCAGGCCTCAGTGATGCCGTCGGTTTCGGTGGCGTCCTCGCCGTCGGCAATGCGCCAGTTCGACGGCTTGGTGTCGACAAGCCGCGCCTTCAGCATGTCGCGAACCTGATCCTGGCCTTCCATGGTTTTGATGTTCCAAGTGAAGGTGACGAGATCGCGCCAGTAGCAATCGGTCTGAAACAATGCGACGGCGCGGTCGATGTCGCCTAACGACAACGCATCGTCGAGCGCGTTGAGTAGCGTAGTCACGCGTCCGTTCGGAGCCTTCTCGAGCATGTGATCCTCCCTTTGTGCCGCCCGCGAGCCTACGCCCGTTTTTCCGGTTGCGACGTGATAATGTCGAGGTCGTATGTGCCTCTGCGCCGATGTCAGCAAAGACCGTGCCATTGCCGTAATCATCGGATTCTCACGGGAAATCCGCGTGTTAGAGGCAACGTCGTAACGCGTGCACCACGGCGCGATGCAACAGGTGTTGCACGCAACACTTCTTGATCGGCGCCGCATTCCGGGTGACACTCCACGCAACCAGAAAAGATGCGGGACAACATCCAGGAGACATGCTGCCGTGATAACGGAGCAGGCGGCTCACATCGATGAACTGGTGCGCGTCGCGGTTGGCGAGAACAGCGCGCGCGACACGATCATCCATCAATCGTGGGTGCGTTGCGTCTCGGAGCACAAGCTCGATCCTGTGGTGTTGCGCGACGCCTGCATCGTCACGTCCGGACGCCTGCGCGAACATCGCGACGCGATGGACGAATTCCTCCACACCGCGCGCTTCGGCCTCGAGATGTTGTATCGGCAGATCGCGGGCCTCGGTTACGTGCTACTGCTCACCGACGCCAAAGGCATCACGGTAGACTTCATCGGCGATCCGACCTTCAACAACAACCTGCGCAAGGCCGGGCTCTATCTCGGCGCGGACTGGAACGAGCCCAACGCCGGCACCTGCGCGGTCGGCACCTGCATCGCCACCGAGGAAGCGCTGACGGTGCATCAGTCCGATCACTTCGACGCGACGCACATTCCGCTGACCTGCACCGCCGCGCCGGTATTCGATCCCTCCGGCAAGCTCGCCGCGGTGCTCGATATCTCGGCGCTGCGCTCGCCGGAGCCGAAGGCCAGCCAGTTCCTGGCGCTGCAACTGGTGAAATCGTTCGCGCATAAGATCGAGAATGCAAACCTGCTGAACCGCTTCCGCAACGAGTGGATCATCAAGCTGTCCGGCTCGGCCGAATTCGTCGATGTCGATCCGGATTACGTGATGGCGCTCGACAGTTCCGGGCGCATCATCGGTTTCAACAACATGGCGCGGCAATTGCTGGCGCGGGAGTTGAGCAAGCGGCCCGAAATCCGCCTGCGCGGCGACGGTTACAACATCTCGCACATCTTCGAATGCGGCATCGACGACATGCCGCGCTTCGCCCATTCACGGCCGACCGCGCAGCGCACGTTACGCTTACGCAGCAGCGGCACCACGCTGTTCGCGCAAACCCTGCCGCCGCCGGCGAAAATCGTATCATCGGCGTCGCGGCGCAACGAACCCGCGTTGCCCGCACCACTGCGGAATCTGTTCCACGGCGACGCGGCCATGGCGGAGGTGGTGACGCGCGCGGCTAAATTGATCAACACCCAGATGAGCCTGTTGATCACCGGCGAAACCGGCACCGGCAAAGAGCACTTCACCAAAGCGCTGCACGCGGTCAGCGCGCGCGCCGGCAAGCCGTTCGTCGCGATCAATTGCGCCGCACTGCCGGAAAGCCTGATCGAGAGCGAGTTGTTCGGCTATGAGTCCGGCGCATTCACTGGTGCCAAGGCCAAAGGCAAGAGAGGACTGGTACTGGAGGCCGATGGCGGCACCTTGTTCCTCGACGAGATCGGCGACATGCCGATTTCATCGCAGACCCGCCTGCTGCGGGTGCTTGCCGAACGCGAAGTCACCCCGGTCGGGCGCACCAAGCCGGTGTCGCTAAACATCCGCGTCATCGCCGCCACGCATCGCGACCTGGTCGATCTGGTGAAGGCCGGACAGTTCCGGGAAGATTTGTATTTCCGCCTCAACGGCGCGGTGCTGGGGTTGCCGCCGCTGCGCCAGCGCAGCGATCTCGAGTGGCTGATCGAGCAGCGCCTGCTCAAGCTCACGGCGACGAACGACACCGCCTATGCGCTGACCGCCACCGCACGCACCGCAATGCTGGCTTACGATTGGCCCGGCAATATCCGCGAATTGATGAACGCTATCGATTACGGCTGCGCGCTCTCGACCGGCGGTGTTATCGACGTCGGCGACCTGCCCGAGCGCATTACGCATTCGCAGTTAGCGATGAAATCGCCCAGCAAGATCGGCAAGCGAACCACGGCCAGCGCCGCTACTGCGCATCAGGCGGAAGCCCTGCTGACTGCGCTACGCGACAACCGCTGGAACATCTCGCGCGTCGCCCGCGCGCAGGGCGTCGACCGCTCGACTATCCACCGCCAGATTCACCGCTTCGGCATCACGACGCCGAAGGATTTAGTTTGAACATCGCCGTCATTGCGAGCGAAGCGAAGCAATCCAGGAGGCCACAACGTGAGGACTGGATTGCTTCGTCGCTACGCTCCTCGCAATGACGGGGTAGGCTCTGTTTCATAAGTCGAATGCTATCTGGTTCTGATGGAAACAGAACCAGACGAGTTTTACCCGTTCATCGTCAGACCGCCAGACACGCTGATCACCTGCCCGGTAATGAAATTGGCGTCGTCGCTCGACAGGAACGCGATCATTCCAGGAATGTCGTCAGGCTGCCCGAGCCGCTTGAGCGGGATCGCCCGCTTCAGGCCCTCGTAGATCTTCTGGCCGAACTCGCCATCGCCGACGAAGGAGCGCAGCAGCGCGGTGTCGGTCGGACCGGGGCACACAGCGTTAACGCGGATATTGTCGCGGGCATATTCGCGCGCGATCGTCTTGGAGAAGGAAATCAGGCCGCCCTTGCAGGCCGAATAGACCGACTCGCCGGACGAGCCAACGCGGCCGGCATCCGACGCAACGTTGACGATCTTGCCGCCGCCGCTTGCAATCATGTGCGGCATCGCAGCCTTGTGGAGGTTCAGCGGACCACGCAGGTTGATCGCGATGATCTTGTCCCACAGATCCGGATCGGTCTGAAGGAACGGCTTGGCGATATCCCAGCCGGCGTTGTTGACCAGGATGTCGAGCTTTCCGAACTTGGCGACACCGCGATCCACAGCCTCCTTGACCGCCGCGTAATCGGCGATGTCCACCGCCAGCGGATAGAGCCGCGTTTCATCCGCCCCCAGATCGGTGGCTAGCCCCTTCAGTGCGTCCGCGTTGATATCCATCGCGAGAATATGGACGCCCTCGTCAAGGAAACGCCGGCAAATCTCGCGCCCGATTCCGCCGGCCGCGCCGGTGACGATGGCAACGCGGTTCTCCAGACCTCTCATACTTGCTGCTCCAGTTTTGAACTCTCGCTCATCCAAATCGTATTCGCCTCGCCCGCGCCGTGGCGATCGGCGCGAACGCAGACGGTACCCGACGGCCGGCGCTGACCTTGTTGATGAATCCCGTTTCAGTCAACAGCGGTTCCTTTCCCTGCCAAAGCTCCCGGCTAACCGGTCAATCCGAGGAAAGCCCGCCGGCAATCTGCCGAACGCCTGCGCGAAGACATCCCTCCGGCGGTATTGTCGGCCTTGATTGCAGTCGCCACGGGAAGCCCGTATTCTCCCCACAAAGACTTCGGTGTCGCCTGACATGACGTCACAGGGAGGAGAGAGCGTGGGTCGAGCCGAGAGCCGGTTCAGCGACGAGTCCGGGGTTGCGATCGCGCAGGCGAAAGCCGCCGAGGCGCCCGCCGCCGCCGCTGAACTGGCCGCGCAACTACCGACGGACGGCCTGGCGATGATCCTGGTTTTCGCTTCGCCGGCCTACGATCCGCATCGATTCTCCGCCGAACTTGCCAAGGTTTTTGGCGATATCCCGATCTTCGGCTGCACCACCGCCGGAGAGCTGACGCCGGACGGCTGGGGCGACAACAGCGTCGTCGCGCTCGGCTTCAGTGCACAGGATTTCACCATCGCCGCCCGCCCGTTTCTCGACCTCACCAACTTCCGTATCGAGGATGGCCGGCGGATCGGCAACGAGTTGCGGAACGAACTGGCGCGCAGCGGCGGCGACGAGGCGAAAGGAAAGTCCTTCGGCCTGCTGTTGATCGACGGGCTTTGCCAGCGCGAAGAAACGGTCATGTCGTCGATCTACGCCTCGCTCGACGATATCCCGGTGGTCGGCGGCTCGGCAGGCGACGGGCTGCGCTTCGAGAAAACGTGGGTGTTCTATGGCGGCGAGGCCCACACCGACGCGGCGATCCTGATCCTGCTCAAGACATCGCTGCCGTTCCGCCTGTTCAAGTGCGATAATTTCGAACCCTCCGCCACCAAGATGGTGGTGACCGAGGCCGACATCGAACGGCGCATCGTCAAGGAGATCAATGCGGAGCCGGCGGCGGAGGAATATTCCCGCGCGGTCGGCATCATGGACACCAAGCTCGATATGTTCTCGTTCGCGTCGCATCCGGTGCTGGTGCGCGCCGGCGGCGCCTACTACGCGCGGTCGATCCAGCAGGTGAATCCGGACGGCTCGCTGAACTTCTTCTGCGCCATCGACGAAGGCATGGTGCTAACCGTCGCCAACGCCCGTAACCCGGTCGGCGTTACCAAGGAGCTGTTCGAGGAAACCCGCGCCGAAATGGGCGACGTGTCGCTATATCTCGGCTTCGAGTGTGTGTTTCGTCGGCTCGATGCCGAGCAGCATCAATTCGCCCGCGACATCTCGCAGCTCTATCGCGACAACCATGTCGTCGGCTTCCATACCTACGGCGAGCAGTATCGCTCGATGCACGTCAACCAGACGCTCACCGGCGTCGCCATCGGCAAAAGGCCGGCAACCCCATGACCCCGCAGGAGCCCCGCTCGTTGGAGATGCTGGAGCGGGAAACGATCAAACTAAAGAAAATCAACGCGGCGCTGATCTCGCGCGTCGAGCGCTCGATGGATCAGCAGGCCAATGCGTTCTCGTTGTTCGAGACCGCCATCGCGCTCGACAACCGCGTGCTGGAGCGTACGCGGCAGCTTCAGGAAGCCTTGCGCTCGATCGAGCGGTCGAACGACAATCTGCTGCGCGCCAAGCAGCAGGCCGAAGCAGCCAGTTCGCTGAAATCCTCGGTGCTGATCTCGGTCACACACGACCTGCTGCAACCACTGAATGCCGCGCGGCTCACCTTGTCGACGTTGTCGGAAATGGACATTCCAGGCCAGGGTGCGGCGCTGATCGGCCAGGTTGACCGGTCGCTGCTGACGCTTGAGGATCTGCTGCGAACGCTGCTCGACATCTCGAAGCTCGATGCCGGCGTTCTCAAGCCCGACATCCGGCCGATCACGGTCGCGTCGCTGTTCGAGCCGCTGCGCCAGGAATTCGCGCCCGTCGCGGCAAAGCGCGGCATCTCGCTGCGAATCCTGCCTTCACCCCATGCGGTGGTATCCGATCCGCTGATGATGCGTCGCATCCTGCAAAACCTGTTGTCCAACGCCTTGCGTTATACGCAAAAGGGCGGCGTGCTGATGGGATGCAGGCTCAGGGGCGACCGGGTGTGCATCCAGGTCCACGACACCGGCCCGGGCATTCCCGAAGCCCAGCAGCAAGCCATCTTCGTCGAATTCCAGCGCGGCGAGTCGAGCGACGGCGATCACGCCGGCTTCGGGCTAGGCCTTTCCATCGTGCATCGCTTCGCCACCGAGCTCGGCCACGATATCCAGCTCGACTCATGTCTCGGCCGGGGCTCGACCTTCTCCATCACGCTGCCGCGTGCCGCTACCGACGACGTCGTCGAGGCCGGGCGCGAGGTGCAGCACCTCGACTTCCGCTACAACGTTCTCGAAGGCCGGAAGGTGCTGCTGATCGAGAACGATCCATCGAGCGCCGAGGCGATGGCAGCGCTACTGGAAAAATGGGGCTGCG
>JAFKKM010000103.1 GCA_017305555.1 Hyphomicrobiales bacterium
GCGAGACCTCTGCAAAAGGGCATGTTTGTGATTCAATAGCGGTCGAGACCGGAGGTTTCGTGGATGTCGGAGCAAAGCAGTTTTGTGGATGCGTTTCTGCCGGCGGGCTTTGGCCGCAATGGGCGGCTGGAGCGGATCACGGGGCTGCTCGACTGGTCACGGATCGAAGCGCTGGTGAAGAGCGTGCGATGCGCTGAGACGGGCCGGCCGCCTTATCGGCCGCTGGTGATGCTACGGGCGTTGCTGCTTCAGCAATGGTACGGGCTGTCCGACCCTGGCCTTGAGGAGGCGCTGTCGGACCGGGTGTCGTTCCGGCGGTTTTGCGGCCTTGCCCTCGACGACGCCACACCGGATGAGACAACGCTGTGCCGGTTCCGCAATGCGCTGAAGGATGCCGGGCTGGGGGATGCGCTGTTTGCCGAAGTGGCGCGCCAACTTGATGCGGCCGGCTTCGTCCTCAAGACCGGCACGCTGATCGATGCCTCGCTGGTGGCCAGCGCGGTGCGTGCGCCGCGCGACGGCTCGACGCCGAAGGGCATCGAAAGCCGCTCGGAACATGATCCCGACGCCAACTGGACCCGCCGCGGCAAGGATCGGCGGCTGTTCTTCGGCTACAAGCTGCACGTCGGGGTCGATCAGGGCTCGGGCCTGATCCGCAGCCGCAGGCTGACGCCGGCGAAGGTCTATGAGAGCGAGGTCGCCGATGACCTCGTGCTTGGCGACGAAGCCGCGGTCTATGCCGACAAGGCCTATGAGAAGCACGCCAGACGCGCCGCGCTCAAGGCGCGCGGGATCAAGGATCGCATCCAGCATCGCCGCAGCCGGATGCAGCGCGAACTGCCACACTGGCAGGGCGTGCGAAACAAACTGATCGGACGCATCCGCACCGCCGTCGAGCGCACCTTCTCGGGTCTCAAGGGCCGCTACGGACTGAACCGGATGCGCTACCGCGGCCTCAAGGCCAACAGCTTCCACTTCGACCTCGTGGCCATCGCCTACAACCTCAACCGGATCGCAGCACGACCTGCTTGAAGCCGCC
>JAFKKM010000027.1 GCA_017305555.1 Hyphomicrobiales bacterium
CTTCGGCGCATGGTTGCGGCAGCGCTCGCGCTGGATGAAAGGCTGGATGCAAACCTGGGGCGTGCATATGCGCGCGCCACGCCGACTCTGGCGGGAGGTCGGCCCCAAGGGAATCCTGTCGCTCAACCTTTTGATCGGCGGCAATGTCCTGACGGCGCTCGCCGCCCCAATCCTGCTGCTCGAACTCGCCATCTATCTCGGCCTCCGCGCCGCCATGGATCAGCCTGTTTCTCTGTTCACCGGCCCGCTGATGGAACTGCATGTCGTGGCAATCGCCGCCGGCTATGCGTCCACCGTGTTGGTTGGTTTGATGGGACTGGCGCGGCGCGGGCAACTGCGTCGGAGTTGGGTGCTGATACTCACCCCGATCTATTGGGCGCTGCTATCGATCGCTGCATGGCGCGCGATGTATCAGCTCTTCAAGGAGCCCTATCGTTGGGAAAAGACCGAGCATGGCTTGGCGGCCCAGCGGCAAACGGCCGTGCCGCGCCGGGAAGGGTCGCATCTGGCACACGCCTGGGCGCGGGTCGCCCCGAGCCGGCGCCGCGACGATCGCTTCAAAGATAGCGTTTGAGATCGGCAGCGGCGGCTTCGGGCGTCTGCTTCAAGTTGAACGGCGCAACGAAGTTGCCCTTCTTATCCATCAGATAGATCAGCGCGGTGTGGTCCATGGTGTAGTCGCTGCCGTCCTTGGACGGAACCTTCTTCGCGTAGACACGAAATTCGGTGAGAACTTTGCTGATCGTCGCCGGGTCGCCGGTCAGCCCCTTCAGGTGCGGATCGAAACTGCCGAGATAGTTCTTCATCACCTCGGCGGTGTCGCGCTCCGGGTCGACCGAAATGAAGTAGGCGTTGACGCGGTCGGCATCCTTGCCCATCGCTCGCAGCACCTCCGACATCTCGAACAGCGAGGTCGGGCAGACATCGGGGCAATGGGTGTAGCCGAAGAAAATGATGGTCGGCCGACCTTGCAGGCTTTTCTCGGTGACGGTCTGGCCGAATTGATCGGTAAGCCGGAAGGCACCGCCGATCGGCGCGGGCTTGGCCACGCCACCGAGTCCTCCTGCCAGCCACAGCACCACCAGCAAGCCAATCGCAAGGCTGCCGGCAAAAGCCGCGAAAATCACCAGCGGTCGGGTCGCACGATCGGTCATCGAAGTTCCCTTACCCAAACAATCCGGACAAACATCCGTGCCGGATTCGCTGACATCCCGGCGACCTGATCGCCAGCCGGTCAACGGGTTCCTGATAGAGGGTGGGGTGCGGCGGAGCAAGCCTCGCACGGTATCGGGCGTTCACGTCATGCTGAACGTAGGGAACCAGCGTGCCGTCCCAACGCTACGATGGAGCGCCTCAGCGATACGCCGCCTCGGCATTCATCAGATAACAAGGCCGGTACATGCTCTGAAGCTGGGCGCCGCGCAGGAAGATCATGTGCCGGGTCAGCCCGCCGTGTCGCGAGATCCAGCGCTGCACCCGCATCGGGTACATCGCGTAGAGCATCCGCGTCGCCTCGCGATTGGTGACGACGCGGCCGCGGGCGCCGACATCCCACGCCGCATGGAAGCCGAGCGTCGCGCGTGAGGTCACGCAAATCCGGTTTGAGGGCACCGCGCCGAGGATGATGGTGCAAGCCGAAGCGCAGAGCCCATCGATCACCACCTGCTCGCCGGAACTGCGCAGCGACTCGTATCGATCGACGTAGGTTCCGATCCGACCGCCCCGATCCTCGGCGATCCGCACCGCCGCGTGACTTGCCGCGATCCCCGCCAGCAGAACGACAGCCGCGAGCAGCCCCGTTGCGATCTTCATGTCCCGGCCCCAACGTCGAAGCGATTGTGGTTATTGGCGCGAACCTTCGCGATCAGCACCGTGTTGCGAGACGACGTTTTTGTCCAGACGGGAACGCGGTTACGCACCAAATTCAACCTCGGTGTTGCGCGCGAGATGCAGTCATCGCGGACGCGCAGCGTTGCGCAATTTCGTAAACAGTCTGTGTCACGAGGGCTGTTGACCGCTCATGAGCCAACGGGCTTTGATCGTTCCAGTGGAGGAACCAACGATGGCATTTGATGCGGACGTAATCGTCGTCGGCGCGGGACTGGCGGGACTGGTCGCAGCAACGGAAATCGCCGACGCTGGCAAGCGCGTCATCGTGGTGGATCAGGAAGGCGAACAAAGTCTCGGCGGTCAGGCGTTCTGGTCGTTCGGCGGCCTGTTCCTGGTGGACTCACCCGAACAGCGGCGGCTCGGCATCAAGGACAGCACCGATCTGGCAATGCAGGACTGGATGGGCACCGCCGGCTTCGATCGTCCGGAGGATTACTGGCCGCGGCGTTGGGCCGAAGCCTATGTCGCCTTCGCGGCGGGCGAAAAGCGCGACTGGCTGCGCGCCATGGGCCATCGCATCTTCCCTATCGTCGGCTGGGCCGAACGCGGCGGCTATGACGCCATGGGCCACGGCAATTCGGTGCCGCGCTTTCATGTGACCTGGGGCACCGGCCCCGGCATCGTCGAGCCGTTCGAGCGACGCGCGCGGGAGGCGCAAGCGGGCGGCAAGCTGGAATTCCGCTTCCGCCACCGCGTCGATGCCCTCACCTCGACGAATGGAGCCATCGACGGCGTGCGCGGCGTGATCCTCGAGCCAACCACCGTGGAACGCGGCGTCTCCAGTTCCCGCACCGTTGCCGGCGAGTTCGCCTTGAAGGCACAGGCGGTGATCGTTGCCTCCGGGGGCATCGGCGGCAATCACGACCTCGTCCGCAAGAACTGGCCGCGCCGGTTCGGCGCGCCGCCGAAGCGCATGATCTCCGGCGTGCCGGAGCACGTCGACGGCCGCATGATCGAAATCACCGAAGCCGCCGGCGCGCGGCTGATCAACCGCGACCGCATGTGGCACTATGTTGAGGGCATCGAGAACTGGAGCCCGATCTGGCCGCGCCACGGCATCCGCATCCTGCCCGGCCCATCATCGATGTGGTTCGACGCCACCGGCAAACGATTGCCGGCACCGCTGTTTCCCGGCTCCGATACGCTGGGTCAACTCGAATACATCATGTCCACCGGCTACGATTATTCGTGGTTCATCCTGACTCAGAGTATCATCAAGAAGGAGTTCGCGCTGTCGGGCTCCGAACAGAACCCCGACCTCACCGGCAAGAGCTGGCGGATGACAATCAAGCGCGCCACCAACAAGGGCGCGCCCGCGCCGGTGGAAGCCTTCAAGCAGCACGGCGTCGATTTCATCGTCCGCGACAACCTCGATGATCTTGTCAGCGCAATGAATGCGCTGAGCGGCGACAACCTGCTGCGTATCGATGATATCCGCACGCAGATCGAGGCGCGCGACCGCGAGATCGCCAACCCCTTCGCCAAGGATGCGCAGATCATCAACCTGCACAACGCGCGGCGCTACATCGGCGACAAGCTGATCCGCACAGCCAAGCCGCATCGCATTCTCGATCCCACGCATGGCCCACTGATCGCGGTGCGGCTCAACATCCTGACGCGTAAGACGCTCGGCGGCTTCGAGACCGATCTCGACGCGCAAGTGTTCGACGCCAACGGCAAGATCATCCCCGGCCTTTATGCGGTCGGGGAAGCGGCGGGTTTTGGCGGTGGCGGAATGCATGGCTATCGCGCGCTGGAAGGCACGTTCCTCGGCGGCTGCCTTTTCTCCGGCCGCAATGCCGGCCGCGCCGCCGCAAAGGCGGTGGGATAAATATTCTCTCGTCATCGCGAGCGAAACGAAGCAAGCCGGAAAGCTATGAAGCAAGAACCGGATTGCTTCGTCGCTCACGCTTCTCGCAATGACGACGACGATCTCTGCATTTTCCTCGCGTTGATGACTTGCGAGGTAATCGATTGGCCGTGCGCGAGCACCGATACTGGCGTCATTGAAGAGGTCAGCAACAGGAGCCCCCCATGACCGACGCCAAGACAATCGCCGCCCGCTACATCGAACTGTGGAACGAGCGCAATCCGCAACGCCGCCGCGACCTGCTCGCCGGCAACTGGACCAACGATGCCCACTATGTCGATCCGCTGATGGCCGGCGACGGCCATGACGGCATCGACGCGCTGGTCGCTGGCGTGCAGCAGCGTTTCCCGGATTTCCGCTTCGCCTTGATCGGCGAGCCCAACGGCTACGGCAATCACGTTCGCTTCTCGTGGGGCCTTGGCCCCGACGGCATCGACAGCCCGATCAAGGGCACCGACTTCGCCGTCCTGAACGGAGGTCGCATCCGCAGCATCACCGGCTTCCTCGATCAGGTGCCGGCGGGAGCGTGAATACCGAGCCGTCACCCTGAGGCGCCGTTGCGACGCAACGGCCTCGAAGGGCGGTGGCGATCCTTCGAGGCGCGCTACGCGCGCACCTCAGGATGACGCCCCGAAACTCCTCACATCCTCCTGAACGGCAGTGCCGGGCCTTCGAGTTTACGCAGGCCCGGTTCGCGCCGTTCCAGCCACCAGCCGTATTGCTTCGGCCAATCGCCGAACACTTCGCCGTTGGCTTCGGTGAGTGCGAGCCGCGCGTGTTGCGGCCAGTTCGGATCGAACAGTGCCTCGCGGCCGATGCCGATCAAGTCCGCCTGGCCTTGCACCAGGACATCCTCTGCCTGCTGCGGATGCAGGATCAGGCCCACCGCCATGGTGGCAATCCCTGCCTCGCGCCGGATCGCATCGGCAAACGGCACCTGAAAGCTGTAACCGCGCGGAATGCGCGCCGCCGTGGCCGAGCCCATCAATCCGCCCGATGAGCAATCGATGACATCGGCGCCACGCGCCTTGGCTTCGCGCGCAAACGCAATCGAGTCCTCGATCTGCACGCCGCCGTCGATGCCGTCGACCGAGGAGACGCGCACCGAGAGTGGCTTGTCCGCCGGCCATGCTGCGCGCACCGTCTCGATGATCTCCAGCGGATGGCGCATACGGCCGGCGCGGTCACCGCCATAAGCGTCGTCGCGCTTGTTGGAAAGCGGCGACAGAAACTCATGCAGCAGATAGCCGTGCGCGCAATGCACCTCGAGAAACTCGAAACCGGCGGCGGCCGTGCGCAAGGTCGCCAGCCGCCACGCTTCGCGCAGCGCTTTCATGTCGTCGACAGTGAGCGCGTGCGGCATCAGCCAACCGTCTTCCATCGGAATCGCGCTCGGCGCCGCGATCTGCCACGGCATGTCACCACGCGCGCGATCCTCGGCGGTGAGCGCGGCGTTGCCGTACCATGGCCGCTGCATACTGGCCTTGCGCCCCGCATGAGCCAACTGGATTGCCGGCACCGAGCCCTGACCGCGCACGAAATCAGCGATGCGCACGAAAGCGGCCTGTTGCGCGTCGTTCCACAAACCGAGATCACCGTGGGTGATGCGGCCTTCGGGAACGACCGCGCTGGCCTCCGCCATGACGACGCCGGCGCCGCCCTGCGCAAACTTGCCGAGATGAACGAAATGCCAATCGTTGGCGACGCCGTCGATGGCGGAATACTGGCACATCGGCGAGATGACGATGCGGTTGGGAAAGGTGACGCCACGCAGCGTCAACGGCTGAAACAGATGAGGTAACGACATCGGATCCTTTGCTCTTGCTTGTTGTCTTGTGAGATGTCGCCCGTTGCGGCGACGGGCTCTTTATCCCCTGAGGAAATTTTCGATGGAGGTGGCGAGCGCCACCGGCGTCTCGTCCATCGGGTAATGACCGGCGTTGGCCATCACCTCGAGTTCGGCGTTGGGATACCATGTGAGATAGGTCCCCTTCATCACATCGGCATTCAGGGCCGGATCGTTGGCGCCGACGATGACTTTCACTGGCGTCGTCTTGCCTTCGATCTCGGTGTGGAAATCGGTCTTGGCCCAGGCTTGCAGGTAAGCCGCGAACGCTGCGCGGTCGGAGGTTTCTTCGGAATAGCGTGCGACGTGATCGATCCAGCGCTTCGACAGACGGCTGCCGGTGGTGAAATCGATAATGCCGCGGCGATTGTCGAGGCTGGCCGCCGCGCCGTCGAACAGCGCCCAGCCATCCGGATCGAACGGCACGCCTGACGCCGGCACCGGCGTCACCGCCACCAGTTTGCGCACGCGCTTTGGCGCATCAGCCAGCACGCGCTGCACCGCCATGCCGCCCATCGAGTGGCCAACCAGACTGAATTCGTTCCAGCCAAGCTCATCCGCCAGAGCGCGAACGTCGTCGGAAATTTCCGCCATCGTGTAATTGCCGGTGATCTTTCGCGACAGGCCGTAGCCGCGATAGGCCACGACGGCATAAGTGAATTCGTCAAGGCTGAGCGCATCGCGCATCGGACGAAACGTGGTGTGATCGCCGAACCAGCCGTGCAGCACGATCACCTTGTGCGCGCCGCTTCCCATGATTTCATGTCCGATCGTCATGACCGCGTCTCCCTTCGTCGGCAACCGTTATTTCATGGCGATGCGGAATGCCGTCAACCCGCAGCCGCCGTTTGCGATTCAGTTCATCTGCACCAAAGCCAGGTCAATGCCGCACGACGAGCTATGACGACGCGGATGCTCTCGCGGCCGCCGCCGGCGCGCGCGCAGCCGACCCCGGCGTGAATGCGATCTCCTGATAATCCCTCGCGGCGACGTCATTAATGATGCTGACGAATTTGGGTGTCCCACCATTGTAGACGATATAGCGGATCGTCCCCGCCTCGTGGCCGGCGACATTTGAGTTATAGCCGGTGAACCAGCCTTGGGCTTTGCGCAACAGCATCATCTCATACATCTTGGCGACATGCGCGGCCCATCGCTCCTGCGCTTCGCTTGTCGCGTCGGCGCGGGTGTAACCGCGATCCCACATATATTGCAGTAAATCCATGCACCAGTTGACGCCGTTCTCGATGCCGCGCGGAAAATTCGTCGACGCGGATGCGCTCTGCGGACCCGTCGGCATCAAAAGATTCGGGAAACCGTGGACCAGCATCCCTAGGAACGTGGACGGTCCACGCTTCCATTTGTCGGCCAGCCTCTCGCCGCCGATGCCCCGAATGTCGATCTGATCGTAAGCGCCGGTGATGGCATCGAACCCGGTGGCGTAGACGATGATATCGAATTCATAGTCATGCTCGGTGGTCCGAAGACCCTTCTCGGTGACGCGAACCAGCGGCGTTTCGCTGACATCCACGAGTTGCACGTTGTCGCGATTGTAAGCCTCAAAGTATTTGGTCTCCAGCGGCAGGCGCTGCACACCAAAGCCGTGATCCTTGGGAATGAGCTTTTCCGCGACCTTGGGATCCTTGACGCGGCGGCGAATGCGGTCGGCGATGTACTCCGACAGTTCGGCATTGGCCGCTTCGTCCATGAATATCTCGCGGAAATTCGACAGCCAGATGCCGAAACCAGGCTCGTCGTAGAGCTTGTCCCACAACTTGAGCCGCTCTTCGCGCGGCACGTCATAGAAACCGCGCGGATCGGGCTCGTGGACGAAACCGCCCGGCGTGCGGGCGCAGGTTGCGAAGATCTCGTCATAGTGCGCGCGAATGTCGGCCATCTCTGCATCCGAGATCGGGCTGTTATTGAGCGGCGCGCTCCAGTTCGGGCGGCGCTGAAACACGGTGAGTTCGCCGACCTTGTCGGCGATTTCGCCGATCAACTGGATGGCGGTCGCGCCGGTGCCGATGACGGCAACTTTCTTCCCGGCAAGATCCACCGGCTCACGCGGCCAATAATAGGTGTGGAACGAGCGGCCCCTGAAATCCTCGATGCCCTCAACGCGCGGCAGCGTCGGTGCCGACAACAGGCCGATCGCCAGCACCACGAAACGACAGGTCAACTCGCGGCCGTCGCTCACCTTCACCCGCCAGAGGTCGCGGGCCTCATCGAACCGCATCGCCTCGACCTTGCAGTTGAACTGCATGTGCTTGCGCAGATCGAACTTGTCGGCAACGTAGTTCAGATAGCGCAAATTCTCGGGCTGGGCGGAAAATCGCTCCTTCCAGTGCCATTCGTCGAGCAATTCGCGCGAGAACGAGAAGCCATAAGTGTAGCTTTCGGAATCGAAGCGGCAGCCGGGATAGCGATTCCAATACCAGGTGCCGCCGAGATCGGTCGCTGAATCCAGCACGGTGGCATCGATGCCGAGATCGACCAGTCGCTTGATCTGGTAGATCCCCGCCACGCCGGCGCCGATCACAATGACCTCGTAATGGCTTTTGGCTTCCGTCATCGTTTCCATCCGTTGTTCTTGCTGTGTCCCAACCGCGTCCCCCCGGGGGAGTCTGAACAGGTCCACACGATAATTCAATGCGCCAGTGTGACCCGTTCCGAGCCTCTCCAGACGGGTCAGGCATCATTTCGAGCAAGAATCCGGCTGCCGCCACGGTCGAAGCGGCGCGATAAGCCATTGTCCCGAGCGGAATTCTGGCAGCGACCGCGACCTCTCACCCACTGGCGTCACCCTCGGGAGTCGGGCGAAATACAGGTTCATTGCCGCCTTGAACTTTCTTCCGGCATCAGGCGACCAACAACGAGGCATGTCATGCCTTGCGATGAGAAGGACGAGCATGGTTCGGATTGTTGCGGCGGTCGCATTCGCTGCGGTGTCGGTGATTATCTCAAGCGGTGGTCCGGCGCGCGCCGCCGACCTGGTGTGGCAGGTCGAAAATCCTTTCCGCTTTTTCAAGAACGCCGCGTCCTTCGCGATGTATGAGCGCGGCTACCCGGTCGCACGCGATGCCGCGTCTCCGCCGAACGACGTGGTGTGGCGGACCGAGCGCCGCCTCAACGATCCCGATTGCAAGACCACAACGGATTTCGACACTTGCGCGGCAACGGCGCGCAGACGTTACGAGGCATCGCGGCTGGGTTGGGCGGCACAGACCGTGGATGCAGTGTGCTACGACAGCCGGCAGGGCCGCTACTTGCAGACCTGTGACCGGCGCTACTCGTGGGGGACCGTGAAGGAGGACTACATCCTCCCCGAGGCCCACACCGTCATCGTTAAACTGGCGCCGGCGCATCTCGCAGCCGCCGCGCGGGGCGAATGCACATGGACATGGTTGCCACGCAAGCCGGGTGGCAAGAGCGAGACCCGAAAAGACGTCTGCGTCACACCGCTGAAGATTCCGCGGGTGCCATTTTCGCTCGATCCAGCCGCATCGGGCGTTGCGGTACAGGTCGTGCTCCCGGATGGCCGCACGCTGTCGGAGCAGATTGTCGTCGAAGACCGCCTGATCGTCGCGCTCGGCGACTCGTTTGCGTCCGGCGAGAGCAATCCCGATCGCCCGGTGACCTTCAGCGCCGCGCGCGAGATGGTCTACGATCCGGTGCTGGCACGCGAGGACGTTGCCAGCCGCGCCATCGGAAAGCCGGCGCAAAAACAAGCCATCGCACCGCACGGCAGTTTCGATTTCAAGCAATTGCCGCGCCGTGCGCTGGAAGACGAACGCACCGGCGTGTTCTATCCGCTGAGTTCGAAGCAGTTCGAAACGGCATTCAACGCGGCCGGTCCGAAATGGCTGAGCCCCGATTGCCACCGCTCACAATACGGCTATCCGTTCCGCGTCGGCTTGCAACTCGCGCTGGAAAACCCGCACCGCTCGGTAACGCTGCTGAGCTTCGCCTGCACCGGCTCCGAAGTCACCGAAGGACTATTCCTCGACAAGAAAGCACGCGAGGGCTCGGCGCACGCGACGGTGCGCGCGCAGCTCGATCAATTGTCGGATATGCTGTGCCGCGGCCCCAGAACGGTGCGCGCGACTTATCAGTTACCGATTTACGAGAGCGGCAGCACGCGGATCGTCAACGACACCGTGACGAAGTCCTGGTGCGCGCCGAACGCGCGGAAGCGGCCGATCGATACCGTACTGCTCTCGATCGGCGGCAACGATGTCGGATTTTCGGCGCTGATGCTTTACGCGATGACCGAAAGCGCCGGCGATCTCGCGCCGATCGCAGGGCTGCTTGGCCAGCAGATCCGGTATTCGCCGCAGATCGCGCGGGTCTATCTCGAACAACTCGACGAACGCATGAAGGCGGTGCGCGACGCGCTGCGCGACGGCTTTGGCGTGCCTCCCGCGCGGGTGCTGCAAACCGCTTACGAGCCGATCCAGTTCGACGAGACCGGCGCGCTGTGCGGCGCGCAGCCGACGCTCGGCCTCGACGTCCACAAGAAGCTGTCGCTGTCACGCGAACGGCTCGGCGAAACGGTGAACTTCCTTCAGGATTTTTTCGCGCGCACCGCCTGCATCACCCATGGCGGACGCGGCTGCCCGGCGCTCGCCACCGGCGCGGGGACGGGCTTCCAGCTCATCACCGACCATCAGCCGGAGTTCGCCCGGCGCGGCATCTGCGCCCGCGACCCGCGCAACGCGCAAGCGGACGGCGCGGCGATGGCGATGCCGCGCCGCTGGGTCGGAGCCGAGGATTTTGCGCCCTATTCGCCGGCGGCCTATCTGCCCTATGCCCACCGCTGGCGGCTGTTTCGCACGCCGAACGACGCCTTCCTCACCGCCAACGTGCATTCGCCGGGGTTCTCGCTGTTCGACATTCTTCAACCGGTCTATGCGGCGATGTATAGCGGCGCGGTCCACCCGACCGCCGAAGGCCACGCCATCGTCGCCGACCATGTGGTGCGGCACGTCCGAACGCTGATGGGCAAGCCGACGCAGAAGGAGTGAGCGCGCCTGCGGCGTCCAAACCCGGATAGCAGACCGCTTTTTTAGAGAATTGAAGCTGGAGCGGGCGAAGGGAATCGAACCCTCGTATGCAGCTTGGGAAGCTGCCGTTCTACCATTGAACTACGCCCGCGATCAGGTTCCGTCTCTGATTTAGCCGAGACGGCGCGGCAGGCCAAGCCCCGTCATCCAGCGAACGGCACAATTCACCGCGATGGACGCGGTGATCCGCGCCAAGATTCCAACGATGCCAAGACTCTTACGCCAGAGAGCGGCGATCGGCCGCCGCCTCCGCCGAATCCCATTTGGTCCAGACCACCGTTGCCGTACACAGCAATCCGAGCACGATCATCGACAGCGCCGCCAGCACGAAGAAGGCGTGCCCCGGAGCACCTTGTGAGATCAACCACCAGCCGCCGAGGCCGATGAACCCCAGCCGCGCCGTCTGCGCCAGCACCGGGCCGAGCACCTTGGCCGCGCCCTGCGAGGAGAAATACATCGACGTATTGAGGCCGAGGAACGCATACATCGGCGCCGCAACGAACAGGTATTGCCGGCTGGCGTCGCGCACGCTGGCATCGTCGGTGAACAGGTTGACCCAGAGATCTGGGAAGAAGGCAATCACCGTACCGATGACGCCGACACTCGAGAACGATAGAATTCCCGCGATCCACGCGGTCTTGCGCCCCCGCGACACCTGACCGGCACCGATCGCCATGCCGATCATCGGCACCGACGCAATGCCGACCGCGAACGCCAGCGTCGTCAGCATGAATTCAAGCCGCGCGCCGATGCCGTAACCGGCGAGTACCGCGTCGCCGAAGCGCGCCAGCATCGCGGTGAAGATCGCGATCGTCAGCACCGTCTGGATCGGCGAAAAGCAAGCGATGGCGCCGACCTTGAGAATGTCGAAGAACATTCCGCGTTCGATCCGGATGGCCTGCGCGATCGGATTGACCCGCGCGCGGCCGGACAGCACGTACCAGGCCATGATCGCAGTGCCGATGGAAAAAGCAAGCACGGTGCCCGCCGCGATGCCGGGCATTCCGAACCGTGGCACCGGCCCCAAACCAAGACCCAGCACCGCGCCGAACACGATCTGGCATACGGCGGTGTTGAGAGTGACCATCGACGGCAATTTCATGTTGCCGGTGCCGCGCAGGATCGACGCGAACGTATTCATCAGCCACGGCACCAGCGCCGCGCCGAAGAAGATGTGGATGTAGCCGAGCGCCTGGGTCAACACACTGCCACGCCCGCCGAGCGCCCACAGCAGACCGCTCGCGCTCAGCAATATGCCGAGCGTAAAGGCCACTCCAATGCAACACGCAATGATCAGCGCATGAGCCGCGAGCAAGTTGGCACGCCCGACATCGCCTGCCCCCAGCGCGCGGGAGATGGCCGACGATACGCCGCCGCCCATCGCGCCGCCCGAGGTCGTCAGCGTCAGCATGACGAACGGAAATACCAGCGCCATCGCTGCCAGCGCCTCGGTGCCGAGCCGTCCGATATAAGAGGTTTCAGCGATGACGACGCAGGTGCCGGCGCCCAGCGCCACCACGTTCGGCGCCGATAATCGCAACAGAGTGCCGAGGATCGGACGGTCCAGCAACGGATTGGCGGCGGTCAGCAGGAGCCGCGACAGCGCTCGCTCGTCGGGACCCGCAACGGGGATTTCAGCAACTCCGATATCGGACATCTGTTCCCTGACGGCCGGTGACTGAAGCGCTGCGGGCGGGGCCGAGCCAAATCAGTATCATCGATCCAACCATGCGCCACCCGCGCGCGGCGCATGGGCCTATTCCGTGACTAGACGAGAAATTACTCGACCGACCAGACAAACGGCGGCCGGCCGCCGGGCGCGGTCGAGAGCTTGACCCGAATAAACCTGCCGCAAACGGCGGCGAGGCCCTCGACCATACCTTCCAGCAACCGGGCGCAAGCCGGATGATAGTCGACAAGATCGGCCATCAGTTTCCAGCTTCGCTGATGCAGTTCGTAACCACCACCGGAGGACACCAGGTCGACATCGTCATCCTGTGCCACGAACAGCGCGCGGAGGAATTCCGCGAATTCCTTCGGCCCGCCGCGCATGGCACCAAGTCCCGGCGCAATCTCATCGAAATACTGCATGCCGATCAGTTTACCGGTGAGATGCAGCAGATAGGCGGCATCCACCGGCCCGAACACCTGCGTCGCGACCGGCGCGGCCGTGCGGACGTATTCCATCGCGTAGTTGCGATAAGCCTTCTCGAGCCGCGGCTGCGGCCAGCTATCCACCGGCAGCGCCGGAGCGCTGGCGATATCGAAGGCCGGCGCCTCGAGATGCGGCGCGAACACCAGCCGCTGATCGATGGTCAGCGGATGATCGTATTCGCAGTAATAGCCTTCGAGGCCTTCCTGCCCCTCAACCGATTGCTTGGTACAAACGAAGCCGAGATTGAGGTTGCCGAGGGCCACGCCGTTGTTGGCGTGCCAGCCGCGCAGCATCGCGCGCGACACTTCACCCGGGATGCCACAGATCGCCGTGCCGCGCCACGCCCAGCGCGGCGGCGGATAACGCACCCACGCCTTGCGGTCCGACTCGTACATGTATTCGACATGCACGCCGCCGATCCAGTTCGACAGATAGTGATACTGCGCCGCCGCCACCGCCGGCGGCAGCTTGTCGAGGCCGAGTTTCGTCAGCCCCGGCAGGAAACGTTCCTGCTGCTGACGGCGAAACACCCGGAATACGAACTCGGCCGCATCCGCCGTGCCGCGCCGGCTCACGATGGTCAGGATCAGGCCCGTGAAGTAAGCGTGATGCAGTTCGGCGACGCTACGCCAACCTCGCCACTTCGCATCGCGTGTCGCGTTGTCCGCTTCCGTCACAGCTGCACCTCCGAAACTGTAGCTTAGACGAATTGCACGGCGACCGAACCGAGCGGGCCGAAATCGGCGTGGAGCGTATCGCCCTTGTCAGCCCACACCGGCCGGGTGAACGAGCCGGACAACATCACATGACCGGGCTCCAGCACGGTGCCGAAACGGCCGACCTTGTTGGCGAGCCACGCGATGCCCATCGCCGGATGGCCGAGCACGCCGGCCGCGATGCCCGTCTCCTCGATTTCGGAATTGCGATAGAATACCGCGCCGACCCAACGCAGATCGACATCGTGCGGCCGCACCGGACGCCCGCCGAGCACGATGCCGGCAGCGGCGCCGTTGTCCGCCACGGTGTCGAAAATCTTGCGCGGATTCTGCACGCGCGCGTCGATGATCTCGATCGCCGGCACGATGTATTCGGTGGCGCGCAACACATCGAGCAGGCCGATGCCCGGCCCCTTCAATGGCTGGGCGAGCACGAAGGCCAGTTCCGGCTCGACGCGCGGCACGCAGTAATTGGCGTGCGGCACCTTCGCGCCATCATGCAGCATCATGTCGTCGAGCAGATGGCCGTAGTCCGGTTCGTCGATCTGCGACGCCTGTTGCATCGCCTTCGAGGTCAGGCCGACCTTGTGACCGAGCAACTTGCGGCCTCCGGCGATCTTGCGCCGCGTCGTCTCGCTCTGGATCGCGTAGGAATCCTCGATCTCGATGTTCGGGAACGTCTTGGACAATTGCACGGCCTGCACGCGGGTCCGCTCGGCTTCCATCAGAATGTCTGCAGCCTTGGCGCGCTCCTGGTCGGTCAACATGGTTCGACAATCCTCCCGGTCGATGATGTGGTGAAATTTAATGCAAGCATGGCGCAATTGGCGACAGAATACCATCGCATACAGGCCCTGCCGAAAACGGGGATCATGGACGCAACGCGCCTTCAGGCGCGAAAGTGTTTCGACAGCTTGAGGCCTTGCGCCTGATAGTTCGAGCCGATGCGCTGGCCGTAGAGCGCATTCGGACGCTCCAGCATCCGCTCGTAGAGCAGGCGTCCGACAATCTGGCCGTGCTCGAGAATGAACGGCACCTCGCGTGAGCGCACTTCCAACACGGCGCGCGCACCCTGCCCGCCGGCGCCGGCATAGCCGAAGCCAGGATCGAAGAAACCCGCGTAGTGAACGCGGAATTCGCCGACCAGCGGATCGAACGGCACCATTTCGGCGGCGAAATCCGGCGGCACCTGCACCGCCTCCTTCGACGCGAGAATGTAGAACTCGCCGGGATCGAGGATGAGACTGCCATCGGGCCGCGCCGCGATCGGCTCCCAGAACTCGTTCACCGCGTAGCCGCCACGCCGGTCAATATCGACCACGCCGGTATGGCGCTTGGCGCGATAGCCGACGAAGCCACCGGAATTCTCGCCCGAGAGATCGACGCTCAATGCCAGTCCGCCGGTGAGATCGGCGTCGTCGATATCGACCAGCCGTTCTTCCTCGTGCAGCGCTTCCAACTCGTCGGTGGAAAGGATTGCATCACCGGTGCGGAAGCGAACTTGCGACAACCGCGAACCTTCCCGTAACAACACCGGAAATGTCTTCGGGCTGATCTCGGCGTAAAGCGGACCGTGATACCCCGCGCCGATCATGTCGAAACGACGCGTGCCATCAGCGATCACGCGCGTGAACACGTCGAGCCGGCCGGTCGAACTTTTCGGATTGGCGGCGGCGACGATTTCCGGCGGCAGCGCGAGGCTCTCCAGCAGCGGCACGATATAGACGCAGTTGGTTTCCAGCACCGCGCCGTCGGACAGATCGATCTCGTGCAGCTTCAGTTCGTCGATCCGGTCGGCCACCCGCGCGCCCGGCCCCGGCAAAAAACTCGCCCGCACCCGATACGCGATATTGCCGAGCCGCAGATCGAGGCTGGCGGGCTGGATCTGGCTCTCGACGAAGGGATATTCCGGCAGGATCAGCCCGGCATCGGCCATCGCCGCAATCATGCGGTCGGACAGAATTCCGTTGGCATCGGGATCAAGCGTAAACGGCACCTGGATCGTCCTTGAAATCGTGTATCTGCCGACTGGAAAACGCAGAATACACGCTTTTATCGGTTATCCGATGAGCGGCTTGACGGAAAGGGCGAGGCGGATTATCAGCAGCACTTATCCCGTGGTGATTTGAGCCGGCCGGCTTGCAGCCACGTTAAACAACTCGCTAAACAGGCCGGGGACGTATGATCCCGGCCTTTTTCATTGAAGGCCGGATTTTTTGTGGCCGATGTCCGGGCGGCCATTGGAGGTCATATGTCCATCGCGAAACCCGCTGCATCGTCCTATCGTCCCGAAACTCGCCTGATCCATGCCGGCGTACTGCGCTCGCAGTTCAACGAGACCGCCGAGGCGCTATTTCTGACGCAAGGCTTCGTCTACGACACCGCCGAACAATGCGAAGCGCGGTTCAAGGGCGAGGATCCCGGCTTCATCTATTCGCGCTTCTCCAATCCCAACGTCTCGACATTCGAGCAACGCATGTGCGCGCTGGACGGCGCGGAAGCGGCGCGCGCCACCGCTACCGGCATGGCCGCCGTCACCACCGCGATCCTGGCGCCGCTGCGCGCCGGCGATCACGTCGTCGCGGCGAAAGCAATGTTCGGTTCCTGCCGCTATGTCGTCGAGGATCTGCTGCCGCGCTACGGCATCGAATCCACCTTGGTGGACGGCCTCGATCTCGATCAGTGGCAGAAAGCGATGCGGCCCAACACGCGCACCTGCTTTCTCGAAAGTCCGACGAACCCGACGCTCGACGTGCTCGACATCGGCGCCATCGCAACCATCGCCCACGCGGCCGGTGCACGCCTGATCGTCGACAACGTGTTCGCAACACCGATATGGCAAAGCCCGCTGGCGCTCGGCGCTGACGTCGTGGTGTATTCTGCGACCAAGCACATCGACGGACAGGGGCGCTGTCTCGGCGGCATCGTCCTGTCGTCGGATGCGTTCATTCAGGAACATATCCATACGTTCCTGCGCCAGACTGGCCCGTCGATCTCGCCGTTCAATGCGTGGACCTTGACGAAAGGCCTTGAAACGCTGGCAATCCGCGTCCGGCAACAGACTGCGAATGCAGCCGCTATCGCTGACGTGCTGGCGGCGCACCCGAAGATTGCGCGGCTGATCTATCCGGGCCGCGCCGATCATCCGCAGGCGGCGCTGGTGAAAAAGCAGATGCGTGCCGGCTCGACCTTGATCGGCTTCGAAGTGAAAGGTGGCAAGCCTGCCGCGTTCCGCTTCCTCAATGCGCTCAAGCTCGCCCGCATCAGCAACAATCTCGGCGACGCGCGCAGCCTCGTCACGCATCCGGCGACCACGACGCATCAGCGGCTGCCGATCGAGGCTCGCGCCGAACTCGGCATCGGCGAAGGCTTCGTGCGTTTTTCGGCGGGACTGGAACACGCCGACGACCTGATCGCAGATATCGATGCCGCGCTCGAGCAGGCGTGAGTTTGTCGCGAGCACGGCTACCTTCGCGCGGCTATACGACGAAATGCGCAGACGTGAACACCATACTGCGGCGTTTTTGCAAGTCGCAGCCATGACTACAGCAGACTAAAATCTGCGGCGGCTTTCGGCCAAATTTCAATGACATAACAAGAAGAGGCGTCTGATGAACTGCAAAACTTTCCTGATGACAGCCGCAGCCGTGCTGACGCTCGGCGGCGCGGCTCAGGCGGAGACTCCGATCAAGCTCGGCGTGCTCAACGACATGTCGAGCCTGTATGCGGACATCTCCGGGCCGGGCTCGGTGGTCGCCGCAAAGCTCGCCGTCGAGGATTTCGCTAAGATCAACCCGGACCTCAAGGTCGAGGTGATCGGCGCGGACCATCAGAACAAGCCCGACATCGGCAGCAACATCGCGCGCCAGTGGTATGACCGCGAGAACGTCGACGTCATTCTCGACACCACTACGTCGTCTGTCGCGCTTGCCGTCTCCGAAGTGACCAAGGAAAAGAAAAAGATCTTCATTCCGTCGGGTGGCGGCACATCTGACCTCACCGGCAAATCCTGCTCGCCCTACACCGTGCACTGGACCTACGACACCTGGGCACTCGCCAATGGCACCGGTTCGGCGATGACCAAGCAGGGCGCGGACACATGGTACATGTTGGTTGCCGACTATGCGTTCGGCGCGGCGCTGGAGCGCGATACCACCGAAGCCGTCACCAAGGCGGGCGGCAAGGTCGTCGGCAGCGTCAAGCATCCGCTGAATTCGTCGGACTTCTCATCGTTCCTGCTGCGCGCGCAAGCCTCCAAGGCCAAGGTGGTGGCACTCGCCAATGCCGGCAGCGACATGATCAACACCATCAAACAGGCGGCGGAATTCGGCCTCACCCAGGGCGGCCAGTCGCTCGCCGGTCTTCTGATCTTCTCCAGCGACGTCAAGGCGCTTGGACTGCAAGCCGCCCAGGGACTGGTGCTGACCGAGGCGTTCTACTGGGACCAGACCGACGCGACCCGCGCTTTCTCCAAGCGCTTCGCCGAGAAGTTCAACGGCAAGATGCCGACCAGCTCGCAGGCCGGCGTCTATTCCAGCGTGCTGCACTACCTGAAGGCGGTCACCGCCGCGAAGTCGAAGGACTCCGACGTGGTGATGGCGAAGATGAAGGAACTGCCGATCGATGACGCGCTGTTCGGCAAGGGTTCGGTCCGCGCGGACGGCCGCGCCATTCACAACATGTATCTCTATCAGGTGAAGAAGCCGTCCGAATCGAAGGGCGAGTGGGATCTCTACAAGGTGCTCGCCACGATCCCGGCCGATGAAGCCTTCCGGCCGATGGATCAGGGTGGCTGTCCGCTGGTGGCGAAGAAGTAACGCCACCGTCTGACATCGCGTTCGATCGTCGATCGCGAAATGCAAAACGAAATCCCGGCCAGCGATGGTCGGGATTTTTTGCGTCTCAACGGCCACCGCAAAACGTGGATGGCCGCAACAAGTCCGGCCACGACGACGATGGAAGCACGAACATCAGTCGCTTCGTCGCTACAGCGGCCGATAGGTCAGTACATCGGACGGTGCATTGATGCCAAGTTGAACCTGCCCGACCGAACGGATGATGTCGTCGCCGAGCAATTGCGCAAAACAGGCGTAGCCCCAGTCGTTCATATGCAGACCGTCGGCGATCGAGAAACGATCGAACCCCAGCGCCTGCTTCTCGTGCCAGTCGCGCATCACTGCGAAGCGCGGGAAGATGCCGATATGGCGCTGCCCCGCCACCTTGTTGAGAAGCTGCACCATGCGGCTGGCGCTTTCACCCTTCTGGTTCACCGCGGGGACATATTGCGGGTCGACCAGCACCACGTCGGCGCCGGCGGCCTGAATACGGGAAATCCCCTCCTCGACCTGCGCGATGGTCGCGGTCGCGTCGAGGTTGCGGAGGATCGCGTTGGTGCCAACCTGCCAGATCACCAGATCGGGCTTCTCGTCGATTACCGCACGCTTCAGCCGGTGCAGCATTTCCGGCGCGTCCTCGCCGCCTTTGCCGCGATTGAGAACCTTGATGTCGGCGGTCGGATACTTGCGCTTGAGTTGCGCGGCAAGCCGATTGGGATAGGTGAATTCCGGCGCTGTCGAGCCATAGCCTTCCGTCGAAGACGATCCGAAGGCGATGATGGTCACCGGCTTGTGCTCGGCGAGCTTGCGCGCGACGTTCGGCAGCGAACGCATCGTCTTGCTGACGCCTTTGGGCGACAGGCACGGCACCCGACGGAAAATGTCGGTCGCGTTGGACGCCGCGCGCTTCACGTTGGCAATGGCTTTCGATGTGGTACTGGGCGCTGCCGGTTCGGCCGAGGCACTCGGTCCGTGCGCGGCGGCGGCCGTACCGACGATCCCTTGCGACGTCTGGGCACGCGCCGGCGTCACGGAACCGATTGTGAATATCAAAGCGACGGTCGACAATTCCGCCAAAACAGCGGCCCAACTGACACGACAGACAATCATTACTGCTGGGTCCTCAGCTCTGCGGGTTTGATGCGCGCGGCCTCGATCACAAAGGTCGCCAGCGCGCGCCCGAGACAATCATGCACCCGCTTGGCCAATTCGATGCCGCGGGAGTTGTTGAACAGATCGAACTGCCCCGTCTCGTTCCAATGATGCATGATCGCGAAGCGGTCGAACAACGGAACCTCGTGCTGCTGGGCAACGACGCGCATCACGTCGAGATAGGGCGCCGTCGTGATCATGGTTTCCATTCGCGGGCCGTATTGCAGGTTCATCAGGGCCACGTCCGCGCCGCGCTTTTGCAAAGCGGTCACGCCTTCATCGACAGCCGTTCTGAAATCGTCCGGATCGACCGCTCGCATAGCATCGACCGTCCCGGTCTGCCAGATGACCAAAGTTGGCTGCTTGCCTTCGAGAATCCGGGCGAGGTCGCCGGAGACGTCCGCTGCGGTCTTCTTGATCTGCAACTGCAAGTTGACGTTGACCTTGACCGTCGGCAGCTTGTCGCGCAATGCGGCTTCCATGCGTCCGGGAAAGCCGGTGCCGTCCGGCGCGAGCACGGTGGCGGACCTGCTGCCGATCACCATGATATCGAGCCGACCTTCGGTCTTCACCGTCTCGGCCACCTTTTTCAGAGTGGCTTCACTGGCCAGAAAATGGGCCGGGACCTCGCAATTGGGCGGCGGTGCATTCTCGGCTGACGCCGGCACCGTGCTCCATAGCAAGGCAAGTGCGATCAGGCCGGCAATGGCCTTCATGATCCCCCTCCCGCCAGATCGGCGTTGGCTTCGGCGCTTTTCGCGTCTTTTCCGCCCTTGGCTGCAACCCGCTTATACCATGAAAAGACCGCTGCGGCGGCTGACATGATGACAATCCCGGACAGACTGACAACGAAGTGAATCGCCGCGCCGCCGGAAACCTCGGCCAGCACGAAATGGCCGGCGAAGGCGAGGAAAACACCGATGCAGAAGATTTCCAGCGAATGCTGGCCGCACAGGATCGCCGGCCTGAGCCACGGCGACCGCAGCCCCGGCCAGTCGCTCGGCAGCAGATAGACGGTCAGCGCCGCCAGCGCCAGGAAATGGATGAAGCGCAGCACATCGAGATCGGTCTTGTTGATCGGATACATCCACTGCTCGATGATGCGCGGCACGAAATGACCGAGTTGCGGCAGGTGCCAGGTCAAAGTGACGAAGAATGCCGCCAACAAATAGGCGACGCAG
Organism: Hyphomicrobiales bacterium; assembly: GCA_017305555.1. Lineage (GTDB taxonomy): Bacteria > Pseudomonadota > Alphaproteobacteria > Rhizobiales > Xanthobacteraceae > 62-47. The sequence goes on from JAFKKM010000027.1 coordinate 20,709, forward strand.
AGCCCCATCAGAATGCGCGAGGACAGAAGAGGAGCCATGCGCCTGGCTCCGCCCAACGCGCACCAGGCCCCGAACACGAACAACAACTGCCAGGCGAACGGATTGAAGAACCAGACGCCGTTCGGATAAGCCGGCAGATTGAGATCGAACTCCCAGGCGAGCGCGTAGAGCGCCACCGACAGCCCCAGCGTGAGATCTGGCTTGCGCTTCATCAGCCACAGGATCGGCGGCAGGAACAGCATCAACACGATATAAAGCGGCAATACGTCCATGTTGACCGGACGAAACTTCAACAGCAGCGCCTGTACGATGGTGACGTCGGGCTGCTTGAGGAAATCGAGAATGCCCATTTCCTCGGTGTAGAGCGGGTTCTCGAAGCTGGTGGCGACGTAGGAAATCTCGGCCAGGAAGATCGTGAACAGGAAGACGTGCGCGACGTAGATTTGCCAGACCCGCTTGAGGATGCGGGCGCTCGCCACCACGAAGCCGCGGTCGGTCATGGCGCGGCCATAGACGAACGCCGCCGTATACCCCGAGATGAAAATGAAGATTTCGGTGGCGTCGCTGAAGCCGTAGTTGCGGATCGTCAGCCAGGTGAACAGATTGGGCGGCAAGTGATCGACGAAAATCAGCCACAGCGCCAGACCGCGAAACAAATCGAGACGCAACTCACGCTCGCCGGGGGCCGGGCCGCCCGCGGGGCTCGGCAACTTCCGGACCGGGGGCGATGGCGGCGGCGCGCGGTCCTTCACGGCACTCTCCGTAAAGCCACCGGCGGGCTGGTCGGTAACGGACGTCATCGGTTCCGTGAGCCTGAAAGCTGGATTGCGCGCGCGGGGACGGTTCGACGGAAAACACCGCACGACCTCGGCTCCCTTCATAAGGCCGGACCCGTGGACGGTCCACGACGGCGCCACGAACAAGCCGATTTTCGCGCTCTCTGACTGACAACTATGTTGAAATCGCGGTCATTGGATGCCGGCGATTTGGTTCCACCGGCGGGTTTGGGTATGCTGACGACAGCCTGGAAGAACCCGATGTACCGTGCCGTCACCCGTCAGATCGAAGTCACCGTCGAGCCGAATTTCATGCCGGAGCGCTCCTCCGACGTGGAGCAGCGCTACTTCTGGTCGTACACCATCGTCATTACCAATGCGGGCGCGGAAACGGTGCAACTGCGCACCCGGCACTGGATCATTACCGATGCCACCGGCCGTACCCAGGAAGTGCGCGGCGAGGGCGTGGTCGGCGAACAGCCGACCCTCGGCCCCGGCGAGAGATTTCAGTACACCAGCGGCGTACCGCTGCCGACCTCCTCCGGCTTCATGACCGGGCGCTACCAGATGGTGACCGATGGCGGCGAGCGCTTCGAGATCGACATCCCAACCTTCTCGCTCGACAGCCCGCAGGCCAAGCGGACGCTGAACTGAGATTGCAAATCAGTGGTGGGGTGTGGACGACTATATGTCCGCCCCAGCACCTGACGTCGTCACCGGGCCCGCCCCGATGACCCATCTTCTTTTTGAGAGTCTTCGCGAAGACTGATGGATGGCCGGATCAAGTCCGGCCATGACGAACTTCATCGACTACTCCACGCCCGCTTCCTGTGGCGTGAATTCGTAGACCGAACTGCAGAACTCGCAGGTAACGACGACCTTGCCGTCCTTGACCATGTCGGCGCGATCTTCCGGCGCGAAGCGCGACAGCATTCCGGACACGGCATCGCGCGAGCAGGAGCACTTGGCCTGCACCGATTGCGTCGGAAACACCCGCACGCCGCGCTCATGAAACAATCGATAGAGCAGTCGTTCGCCCGACAGGTCCGGATCGATCAGTTCGATGTCCTCGACAGTCCCGATCAGCGACTGTCCCTCGACCCAGGCATCGTCCTCGGCCACCTGATGCGTGGCACTGCCTTCCGGCGCGTCGCCGGGATCGAGATCGGCCTGCCGCGCCCGCTCCGGCGCCTTGGGCAGGAACTGCAACAATAGCCCGCCGGCACGCCAACGATGCTTCGGCTTGTCGCCGTCGCCGCCGCGCCATTCCTCGCCGACCGCGATCCGCACACGCGTCGGAATTTGCTCCGAGCGCAGGAAGTATTCGTGCGCAGCGTCTTCAAAATTGCCGCCCTCGAGCGCCACCAGTCCCTGATAGCGGCTCATGTTGGCGCCCTGATCGATGGTCATGGCCAGATGCCCGCGACCCAGTAGCGCCGCCGAGTCCTGTCCGTCCGCGAGCCTAGCCGCATCGAAACGCGCATAGGCGCGCAGCCGGTCCGGGGCCTGAAAATCGACGATCATCAGCGACACCGGACCATCGGTCTGGGTTTGCAGGATGAAGCGGCCGTCGAATTTCAGCGATGAGCCGAGCAGCACCGTCAGCACCACGGCCTCGCCAAGCAGCTTGCCGACCGGCGCCGGATAGTCGTGCTTCTCCAGCAACTGGTCGAGCGCCGGGCCGAGCTTGGTCAGGCGACCGCGCAGGTCGAGCGCGTCGACGCTGAACGGAAGCACGGCATCGTCGACCGGAACGGACGACGGTGTGCGGCTTCGGGTGTCTTCGGTTTTGGCGGGATCGGGCGAATGCGATGAGGTCATGGGGCGCTATCTAGGGATGATCCGAGCGGATTGGTACCCCCGCGCGGCGCGCGGTCGAATGCAAGGCTGCCCACCGTCTCAAGGCAGATTGAGCTGCCACGACACACCGAAGCGGTCGTTGACCCAGCCAAAGCGGCGGCTGAAGCCATAGTTGCCGAGCGGCATCAGCACGCCGCCGCCTTCCGACAGCGCCGCGAAGATGCGTTCGAGATCGGCTTCGGACTCGCAATCGACGAACAGCGAGAGCGACGGCGTGAAGGTGAATCCATGCGACACGAAGCTGTCGCTGAACAGCACCTGCTGACCGGCCAGCCGGACCACCGCGAACTTGACGGTTCCTTCCGGGCCCGGCTCGCCGGCGCCATAGCGCGTGACGTCGACGATATCGCTATTCGGGATCAGCCCGACATAGAAGTCGATCGCTTCGCCGGCCCGCCCCTCGAACATCAGGAAAGGACGAACGGTGGTCGCCATCGCGCACTCCTATCCGTTGTTCAGTTCACCGCGTGGAGGCACCAGGCCAGTACACCCTTTTGCGCGTGCATCCGGTTCTCGGCTTCGTCGAACACCACCGACTGCGGGCCGTCGATCACCTCGTCGGTGACTTCGTCGCCGCGATGCGCCGGCAGGCAATGCATGAACAGCGCATCAGGGTTCGCTTGCGACATCAGGTGCGCGTTGACCTGATACGGCTTCAGCAGATTGTGGCGGTGTTCGCCATCCTTGTCGCCCATCGACACCCAGGTATCGGTGACGACGCAATCGGCGCCGCGCACCGCCGCTTCCGGATCGGTGCCGACGGTGATGTCCGCGCCGGAGGCCTTGATCCAGTCCTTCAGGAGCTTGTTCGGCGCCAGTTGCGGCGGCGTGGCAACGTTCAGCTTGAACTTGAAACGCTCGGCGGCGTGTGCCCACGACGCCAGCACGTTGTTGTCGTCGCCGGTCCAGGCCACGGTGCGGCCGGCGATCGGGCCACGATGTTCCTCGAACGTCATCAGATCGGCCATCACCTGGCAGGGATGCGAGCGTCGCGTCAGGCCGTTGATCACCGGCACCGTGGCGTGCGCCGCCAGTTCCAGCAGCGCCTCATGATTGAGGATGCGGATCATGATGGCGTCGACATAGCGCGACAGCACCCGCGCGGTATCGGCGATGGTCTCGCCGCGCCCGAGCTGCATCTCCGCACCGGTCAGCATGATGGTTTCGCCGCCGAGCTGGCGCATCCCGACATCGAACGACACGCGCGTCCGCGTCGACGGCTTGTCGAAGATCATCGCCAAGGTCTTGCCGGCAAGCGGCTTGTCCGCCTTGCCGCTCTTGAGCTTGGCCTTGATGGCCGCGCCGGCGTCGAGAATGCGGCGCAGTTCCTCCGCCGGAATCTCGGTGAGATCGAGAAAGTGACGCAACTTGCTCATCGCGCGGCCTCGAGCTTGGCCGCAGCCGACAGGACTTTGCAGGCGCGCTCCAGCCGCGCCACCGCTTCGTCTAGTTCAGCCTCGGTGACGATCAGCGGCGGCAGGAACCGCACGACATTATCGCCGGCGCCGACCGTAAGCAGCTTCTCGTTGCGCAAGGCATTGATCAGATCGCCAGCCGGCAGCACCGCCTTGACGCCGAGCAAAAGGCCCTCGCCGCGCACATCGGCCAGCACGTCGGGATGCCGGTCGACCACCGACGCCAGCTTCTGCTTCAGAAGCAGCGACATTTTTTGCGCGTGCGGGAAGAAGTCGGGCTTCAACATGACATCGAGCACCGCATTGGCGGCGGCGACCGCCAGCGGATTGCCGCCGAAGGTCGAGCCGTGCGAGCCCGGCGTCATGCCGGAGGCAGCCTCCTCGGTCGCAAGGCACGCACCGATCGGGAAACCGCCGCCGAGCGCCTTGGCCAGCGACATCACGTCGGGCGTGACGCCGGTGCGCTTGTAAGCGAACAGCTCGCCGGTGCGGCCCATGCCGGTCTGCACTTCGTCGAAAATCAGCAGCAGGCCGTTGTCGTCGCAAAGCTGGCGCAGTTCCTTGAAGAAGGCGTTGGACGCCGCGCGCACGCCGCCTTCGCCCTGCACCGGCTCGATCAGGATGCCGGCGGTATTCGGGCCGATCGCCTTTTTCACCGCCGCGACATCGCCGAGCGGAACCTGATCGAACCCGTCCATCGGCGGGCCGAAGCCTTCGAGATACTTCGCGGCGCCGGTCGCGGCCAACGTCGCCAGGGTGCGCCCGTGGAACGCGCCCTCGAAGGTGATGATGCGATAGCGCTCGGGATGTCCCTTCATCGCGTGATAGCGGCGCGCCACCTTAATGCAGCACTCCATCGCTTCCGCGCCGGAATTGCAGAAGAACACCTTGTCGGCAAAACTCTGCTCGCACAGCCGCGCGGCGAGCCGTTCGCCGTCTGGGCTCCTGAAAAGGTTCGACATGTGCCACAGCTTGGTGGCCTGCTCCTGCAACGCCGCCACCAGATACGGATGGGCATGGCCGAGCGCGTTGACCGCGACGCCGCTCGTAAAGTCGAGATAGCGCTCGCCATCGGTGCCGATCAGCCACGCCCCTTCGCCGCGCTCGAAGGCGACATCGGCACGGGCGAAGACAGGCAACAAATGAGACGGCGCGCTCTTGGTCATGACAGGTCCGATCGAACAATAGAGAGACGGGCCGTACTGGCGCGGCGCGAAGAACACGCGACGGCGGCAAAAACCCTGTCCCGAAAACGAAATGTGCCGCCTTTCCAGGCGGCACATGGCGATTATTCTAGGACGGGTTTGATCGCTGTCAACCTCGCAAGCGCTGCCGGAAGCGGGTTTTCGGAACCCCGGCGACCTCTTTCGACTTAACGAAGTGATGCGAAACTGTCGCAGCCCATCGCAGAAAAAGCTGATTTTGTCGATTGACTCTACGGAAGATGTGGACGCATCGGGCGCGACTCTTGCGCGTGAGTCGCCGCATATTGTAGCGTTTCGGCTATCGAGTACGACATCTCGTGCGGCAGTTTTGATTCAGCTCAAGTCCTGAGTTCGGCGTGAACGTCCGGTGCGCAACCTGCGTCCGGCGAGGGCTAAGGGATTCTAACCGCAGGGATTTCGAACGAAAGACGTCGCAGCGCGACATGCTTCCGGCAGTCGCGCGACACGAAGGAAACAGTGCGATGACAGTATTGACCTGGTCCGACGATCGCGTCGAGCAACTCAAGAAACTCTGGGAAGCCGGCCTCTCCGCCAGCCAGATCGCGGCGGAACTCGGTAACGTGACGCGCAATGCCGTAATCGGCAAGGTGCATCGGCTAGGTCTGTCGGGACGCGCCAAGACGCCGTCGTCGGCCGCGCCGCGCCCCCGCAAGGTGCGCCCAGCCCAGCAGATGATGCGGGTGTCGCGCCCGGTGTCGCGCGGCAACACCGCGCTGGCCCATGCCTTCGAGGTCGAAGTCGAGGTGGACCCGATCGCGCATGACAACGTGGTGCCGATGAGCCAGCGGCTGACCTTGCTGGAGCTCAACGAAAGCACCTGCCACTGGCCGGTGGGCGATCCCAGCAATCCGGAGTTCTTCTTCTGCGGCGGCAAGGCGCTGACCGGCCTGCCCTATTGCGCGCATCATTCGCGCATCGCCTATCAGCCCGCCGCCGACCGCCGCCGCCAGCAGCCGAAGCAGCGCTGAAACAGGCGATCTTCGTTTCTGCCCGGCGCCGGTGACTAACCGGCCTGCTTTTGCGGATGGGCGTGCTGATGCCACGCCCACGCAGAACTCACGATCGTCGTCAGATCCGAATGTGACGGCGTGAAATCGAGCACTTTCCGTGCGGCCGACGGATCCGCGACAAGATAAGTCGGATCGCCCATCCGACGCGGCTCGATCCGATGCGGCACCTCACGCCCTGTCACCGCAGCGATCGCCGCCAGTATCTCCTTGACCGAGAATCCCTGCCCGGTACCAAGGTTAAAGCTGCCGCCGGCTTGACCCGCGAGCAGCAGCGTCAACGCCTTCACATGCGCGGCCGCCAGATCGGTAACGTGGATATAGTCGCGGATCGCGGTGCCGTCCGGCGTATCGTAGTCGTCGCCGAACACCGCGAAGTCGGGCACATGACCTTGTAGCGCCATCATTGCGCGCGGGATGAGATGGGTTTCCGGATCGCGCAGTTCGCCGATGGTGCCGGACGCATCTGCGCCGCTGGCGTTGAAATAACGCAGGCAGAACGCGCCAAACCCGTAAGCCCGGCGATGATCGTCGAGCATATGCTCGATCATCAACTTCGATCGCCCATACGGATTGATCGGCTGGCATGGATAGGTTTCCGGCAGCGCGCTGCTGTCGGCATTGCCGTAAACCGCACCGGTGCTGGAGAACACCAGCTTGCTGCATCCCGCCGCGCGCATCGCATCGAGTAGCGCGATCGTGCCGCCGACATTATTGGCATAGTACTTGTGCGGGTCGACCATCGACTCGCCGACCAGACTCGCGGCGGCGAAGTGCATCACCGCAACGATCGGATATTGCCGGAATGCCGATGCCAGCGTGTCGCGATCGTGCAGACGGCCTTCGACCAGCGGCCCCGTGACGAAGCTGCGATGCCCCGTTGAAAAATTATCGTAGACGACAGGCGTATAGCCGGCCGAAGCCAGGGCCCTACAGCAATGCGACCCGATGTAGCCGGCGCCGCCGGTAACCAGAACCGCGGGGCGATCGTTCATGCGAACACCTTATATTTGCGTAAGAAACCAGGTTCGGCAAACTTGAGTGAAACGAAGCACTCTGCTGTCATATTGATCGTCAAAGCCGGAGTCTAGGTTGGCCGTCATTCGCGCGCACAAGCGGTTACGCCGACCTTACCGACACGACGCCAATTGAGACGCGGCAACGAATTTCGACCATCCCGCAGATTCAATTCAGATCTGTGACGCGAGATACGATCGGTTCGCGACCCGCGGCTTCACCATCTGTTAACATGGTACACCAACGACGCGCGGCGGGACATGAGGCCCGTGACGTCAATTTATAATTAACCGTAGTTCTTTACCTTGCGGGCAACTGTCGTCGGGTCTCGTTGTATCGGTCGAGTTGGGTTCTCGTTATGTCGCTTGAACAGGAGGGGGACGCCAAAAGCGTGGATGACACCGCGCCGACCGCGGCTCAGGCGTCGGATGGCGTCAGCCTCAGGGATCTGGCCAGCACCCTCGTTCGACATAAAGCATGGATTCTCGGGACAACGCTTGTTTGTCTCGTGCTCGCGACTGGATACCTGATCACGGCGAAGCCGACTTACACGTCGACGGCCGAGGTCTATGTCGATCCGCGTGATCGCCCGACCCCCAAGGAAGACCCGAGCGAGAAAAGCAGCGTGCCGGGAGACGGTCTTCTCCTGGTCGAAAGCCAGTTGAAAATCATCACATCCGGCAAGGTGCTATCGCGGGTCGTCGACCAGATGAACCTGGCCGAGGACCCGGAATTCAACGGGCGCGGCGGCTTGATCGCGAGCATCAAGGCAATTATCGGCCTCGGAGATGGTGACAACCCGCATCTGGCGGCTTTGCGGCGTTTGCGTCTGGTGACGTCGACCAAACGGAACGAGCGCTCCTATGTGATCGACATTTCCGTCTCGGCCCGCGAGCCGCAACGGGCGGCAGACCTGACGAATGCGGTCGCCAACGCGTTTCTCGAAGAACAAGCCAGCGCGAACGCCAATTTCAACCGGCGGCTTTCCGATGCGATCAAGTCGCAGTTGGAAAGAATGCGCAGTGCCGTGAGCCGTTCGGAGCAGGCTGTCGCAGCCTATAAGGCAGCTCACAATCTGGTGGGCTCGCGCGACAGGTTGGTTACCGATCAAGAGTTGACCGAAGCCAATACCCAATTGAGCAATGCGCAAGCAAAGCTGAACGAGGCGCAGGCGCGCGTCAAACTTCTCGAATCGATCGAGTCGGGCGGCACACCACTCGAGTCGCTGCCCGAGGCCATCCAATCGAATACCATCGTGCAGTTGCGGGCGAGCGCCGTCGAGGCGTCGCGTACCGAGGTTCAACTCGCGCGGGTCCTTGGCCCCAATCATCCTGCCCTACAGCAAGCCCGGGCGCAGGTGCGCGACGTCCAGACCGCGATCAAGAACGAGGTCAAGCGTATCGCTCAGGCCGTGCGCAACGTCGCGACCAGCGAGCGCATCAATGTCCAAAGTCTCCAGGCACGCTTCGCTTCCCTGAAGACGCTCACGCAGACCAACGAAAAGGCCATGGTTCAACTGCGTGAACTCGAGCTCAAGGCAAACTCCGACCGCACGGTGTATGAAACCTACCTTGCGAAGGCCAAAGCCGCGACCGAAGAACAGGGCATCAACAATACGAATATCCGGCTGATTTCCCGCGGGATTCTTCCCGACCGGCAGAGCTGGCCGCTGACAATCCCAATCATCGGCGGCGCGCTGTTCGGAGGATTATTCCTCGGCATCATGCTGGCCTTCCTGCGCGGCGCGACGGGGCAGTCGACGGGAATGCCGCCGAAGCCGCGCACGGAGAGCGAAGAGGCGAAAAACCCACCGGCGCAAGCCGTGGCCATTCCTGCGGTCAGGCGCCGGGAGCAACTCTCCCGCCTGACGGCAGAACTGCTGGCGGCGCCGGCAGACCATTCCATCCTGCTCGTGCGCGCCCGGAATGACGAAGCATTGAAGCTGGTCGCATTGGAGCTTGCGCGCGCAGTCGATGAGCGCGGACAGAAAGCCGTCGTGATCGATGCCGATCTGAAGGACAATCCCGTATCGTCGCTGTTGCAATTCAATCAGTCTATCGGCGTTCGCGACATTCTGGCGGGCCGCGCCTCCATTCGCGAAGCTGCTCATGCTGTGGGACAGACCGGGATAGAAATCGTTCCTGTCGGCATGGCGCCTTTGGCTTCATTCGACCAGCAAATGCGACATGCTCTCTTGGTTGCCTTGCGTCAGGCGCGCGGATTGGGCCGCATTATCATCGACGGCGGCGAACTGGCGGCGATGCGATCGGAATTGGGTCTCTATGCGATGGCGGACGAGGTAATCTTCCTCGAACCGTCGGATGACGACCGGCCATCCGACGTTTCTCTGCTGATCGATCTGCTGCGCCATCGCCAGATCAAAGCCAAAGCAGTATCCATCGATCCGACATCGCACGCGATGGCCGCCTGATCCTGACGTCAGCTGGCTTCCGCATGATTCGACGCGGCGAGCTGACGCGCTGTCGTCTGATTGAAGTAGCCCGCGATGCGCCGGCGCACGAAATGCTGTCGACGATGAAATTGCCATCGCAAGCTACGATCGACCGTGAACGAGCGCCGATATCCGGCCATGTGCAGGGCCTCGCGATCGGTCGCTTGTTTGACCGGATCGGAATAGAACTCCTTGATCTTGTCCTTGCCCATCCCCGGCGTCTCGACCCATCGCGGGATCAGGACATTGCAGAGCCTGTCGATATCGGTCAGCAACCGGGTGACGCCCGTTCCCGCAGCGGGGCACGACGTCTGGAACGCATCGCCGATGAGAACAATGCCGTCCTGATCGACGTTCTCGGCAACGGACAAATTCATGACCCAGCTCTGGACCCGATCCACGGGCTTCATCTCGCCGACAAACCCGGCAAGACCGGGCAAGGCATTGCACAGCTCCGCGATCGGATTCTGCCGGAATTCACGAATCCAGGGATCCTCCTGATCGAGAAACGTGAAGAGGTTCGCGCGAAGGTGCCCGGCGATCGGAAAAATGTTGAGATAGTCGATCCGGTTTGAATGACCTGCGCCGTAATAGGTGATCGCCTGGAATGCCGGCGCCCGTTCGTTCTCCGGTGCGAGCGTAAAGCCGAACGAGATCGATTGCTTTTCAGCGACCATCCGGCGACCGATACCGACCTTGTGCCGAAGCGAATCCACCATCCCTGTCGCCAGGATGATGAGATCGGGCATAATCGGACCGTTATTCGCCAGAGACAGGCATTGCGTCTGCGAGCCGGTCTGAATATCCCGAACGTCGTCGACAAGAAAATCAACCGAAGCCGGAAGCTGCGCGCGGACAATGCGCACGATGTCATCGTAAAGGATGCCGAAATGCGGGTTCTGCGTGCGATCGACGATGCGGCCCGCGCGGACGTTGATAATGTCGCGGAATAAAGTTGCTTCGTCGGCAACCGGACCGAAGACTCCGAGCTTCCGCATCAGGTCGACCTGACTGCCCGCGATCTTTTCAACGCGGAACTGCTTTGGGCAGACCGCATTCTTGTCGATCAGCGTGACCCGGTAACCCGCCCGCGCCAGCACGACAGCGGCGAGAGACCCGCTGAGACCGGCGCCGACAATCGCGATGTGCGCGCTGTTCGGTGTGTGGCTGGTGAGCATTGTTTCACGACCGACATGTGCCATGTGAGTAACCAAAAGGAGATACCTGACTAGGCGACGGTAGCTTTCGCCAATTCGTTCTGCGAGATCGTGCTGGAGAAGAGATCGAGTTCTTCGAGATATTGCCTGCCGATGGCATCGATCGAAAAAAGCTGAAGGTGCTGCTTCAATCCGTTCGACAAGGCGGGCTTGGGTTTATCCAGATTCGCGGCTATCGCGTCAGCGAGCGCATCGACGTCGCCGACCGGGACGAGCGTGCCGTAGCGTCCATCGGCGAGAATCTCCCGAGGACCATGCGGACAGTCCGTGCTGACGACGGGCGCGCCACATGCGAGAGCCTCGACGATGACATTGCCGAAGCCCTCGGCGTGCGACGACAGCACAAAGACGGATGCCTGCCGCATATAGGCGAGCGCGTTAGGCTTGTATCCGAGAAGATGAACATGCGCGGCGATGCCGAGCGAATCCGCCAAACCTTGCAACTCCTCGCGGTCGTCCCCTTCACCGAGGATGACGAGGTGCGAGGGTCGTTGTTTGACAACGCGGGCGAAGGCCGTGAGCAGATGCCGATAGCCCTTCTGCTTGTGCAATCGGCCGACGGCGAGCACGAACCGCTCTCCTGACCCGATCGACGGCGGCAACTCCGGCGCGAGGCCGGCCTGCGCATCAAACCCCTTGCCGATGATCGGATTATAGATGTGATGGATCGGCTTCTTGCCGAGGCCGGGAACGCGACGAAGCTGCGCCTTCAATCCGCGCGATACCGCGACGAATTCGTCGGCGGCGTGAAACGTCGATGCAATAGCCGCCATCACAGGCCAACGGTGCATCTGCAACGGCAGCAGTCCCGGTTCGGACAGCGAATTGTCGAGGCGGACGACAAGCCGGTGACGATGGAAACTCAGCATCTTCCCGAGACACGAGATGATGTTGGCGTTTTCAACGGAGCTGAGAACGACCGGCGGCCGCGCAATCCGCAGATAACGCAGATAGGCCGGCAAGCTGAACATCACCTTGGAGGCGTCGAGGCTGACCAGCCGAACCCCGTTCGGCACCTTGTCCTTCAACGAGCCGAAGTATTTGCATACGACGAGGTCGACCTTCAGTCCACGATCGAGAAAGTACTTTGCCAGATTGATCTGCACCCGCTCCGCTCCCCCGCTATAGAGCGTCGGAAGAAAGAGAGCGATGTCGGGCCGCGTTTCGTCGGCGACCAGCTCCGACAAGGAGATACAGGCAGGTGCGGTCATCGGAAGTAACTCGTTATCATGATCTGACGGGCGGCTATTCCGGCGCCATAAGAGACGATAATCGCGCTGGCCGCACCGTTGAGCGCGAACAAAGGAATTAGAGTCACATTGGCGAAAATTGATAGCGCAATGACGAACAATCCACTGAACAGCGTGAACGAATCCTTGTAGTGACTGTAGAAAACGGTGCCCTGAACCTCGTAGGCTACGCGAAGCACGAAACCCAGCAGCACCAGCCACAACACCAGCATCCAATCCGCGACGAGGGGGCGGTCCAGGTAAGGAAGGGCAATTTTGACAAGGATGCCGGTGACGACCGCCAGCACAATCGAAATCGCCACCGCCTGGACGAACAGACGCCGAAACACCGCCCAATAGGAGCGGTCCCGGCGCGCATGTGCGTCGATCAATTTTGGTCCGGCGACCTGAACAATGCCGGTATCGACAAGATTGCTCAGGGCGTTCCCGATCGACCAGAACAGCACATAGACGCCGGTAAACTCCAGCCCCATGAACAGGCTGACGAGATAGCGATCGGTGTACTGCGCCACCGTATTGACGATGTCGTTGACGTACAGGGTTCGGGACGCCTTGAAGTGATGCAGGAACCACTCCCGATGCCCACCCTCCGAAGCGGAGCTCAGCCATGGCCAATCCCACGCCAGGACGGCAAAGCCCGCAATCGTCAGGAAGCCGCCGCCGATCCAGAACAGCAGCAGGATATGCAGACTGCGAAGAGAGGGAAACAGGAACGCGAAGACCATATAGACGCAGATCCACGCGGCGGTGCGGAAGAACGCCAACACATTCGCCAGGAGCGGCCGGAGAAGATGATTGAGCAGGATAAACAGATCGCCGTTCACATGCTCGATAAACACGATGACGAGAACGATCGAAACCAGCGTGACCTCTTGAAGATAGACGCCGATCCCGAGGCCGATAACGCTGATCAGCCCATAAATCGCGCCCTGAACGCCCCAGTAGAGACGCAGCACGCGCGTGACTTCGTCGAGCGGCTGCGTGACGGCATTGCGGCTCAGGACACGAATCAATCCAAGGCCGGCGACCGTTGGAAAGATCACCGCGGCGCCGGCAATGAGGCCGTAAACTCCCAGCGTATCAAGACCGACGAACTTCGCAAGAAACAGCGTCAGCGCAAACTTTGCCGCGAGCGTGAGTCCGCGCAGCGCCATGATCGTCAACGACGTCAATGTGCGGCTACTCCGCACCGTGTCTAATGCGACGTCGACAAACAACGTGTCATCCTTCGCGATATGCGGCAGGACCAGCACCTGGTGCCGTGCTGAAGCGCCGGTCAGAGAGTTCGTCGATCAGGCCAATCATTGCGCTGCCTTTTCGACGGCGCCGCGACTGGCAATCTGCTCCCGTCCCTTCTGGTCGAGACGAACCGTCGGTGCCGTTTTGACCTGAAGAGATTCTTCCACAAGGTTCTCATACAGCTCGATCAGATCGCGGTTCATCCGCTCTGCGCTGAACATCGTCTCGAAGGTCGCGCGAGCCGCGGCGTTCATCGCCGGACGGTCGGCATTTTCAAAGACGGTCAGAGCACGATCGAGAAAGCCGGGCGTCCCGATGTTCATCAAGGCGCCGTTCACGCCGTCCTTGATGAAGTACGGAAAGGCGCCGTGATCGCTGCACATCAACGGGCGACCGGACCGCAGCACCTCGATGGCAAGCAACGGCATACCTTCCCAGCGCGACGGCATCACAACGGCATCGAACTCCGCGAACATCGCCGTCAAGGCCTCGCGCGGCACCCACCCTATAAGCTCGACGTCGGGAGGTATCGTCAGGTCGCGATTGTCGACGATCTTCGCGCCGACCAGCTTCAGGGTCGCGCGGCCCGGCTCCAGCAGCGCGTAATCGCGCAGCAGAAGATCGACGCCCTTCTGTGAATCGAGACGTCCGACAAAGAGCAGGCGCATCGGGCCAGTCGACGGCGGCGAGACGGTATCAGGAGGTGACGTCAGGTCCTTGATGCCGCTGACGACCAGCTTGGCGTTGCCAAGCGGAATGCCGGCCCGCCGAAGAAGCGGCCCCTCATGAGGAGAGATGTTCACGATGGCATCGGCGCGACGGCTGAGCTTGCGTTCAAAGAGTGCGTAGAGACGGGTCGCGATGGTCTGCTGGGGACGATCGAAGGCCCAGCAATGCGCGCAGTAAACGATGCGCGCCCGTGACCGCGACCTGCGAATGATCAACCGGCCGATGGCACCGGCAAAGCTGCTGTGCAGATGAACGACGTCGGGATCGTGCAGTTTGATCTTCGCGCGAATCGCCAGAGCGAGCGCCAGGATCGAGCGGACGTCGCGGCCGGTTCGCCGATAGGTTTCGACAACGCAATCGATCGACGACGCGATCGAACCACGCTGACCTTCCGGTGCCAGCAGCACAACATTGTCCGCTCCGAACTGCTGTATTTGATACGGCAGTATCTCCTCGAGATACGAAGCCGGCCCGCCAATGAGGCTTTCGCAGACGTGAAGGATTTTCATAAATGCTCCCGCGACCGACTGAAATGGGGGAGCAGTTCTGAAGGCCCGCTCTGCCGCACATTCAAATTCGAATGAATGCGATACTTACCGACTCCACATCGGAAGTGGTCGGCAAAAGCAAAACAAGGTGAATGCGGGAGCGCTAAAAACGCTGTTGTATCAACGCGCTACAGTTATCGGGACATAAGTAACAGAGGTCCTCGGCAGTAGCTCTAAAACGCCGTTTGTGTTCGGTTGTGAGACATCCTCGCGCCCCAGATAATCGATCGCCGGACCGGACTTGCGCCAGCCTGAGACAATGACTTTCTGCGACCGCTCGTCTGCTTCTGTCGTCCAGACTGCAAGTTTGCATTGCTGCTCTGCTTCATCGCAAAATCGCAAGATCGTGATCCCTCGCGCGGTCGCCGGATCGAAGCGCGCGATCGTTTCGCGCAAGGACATCCCGCCGATTTCACGCGCCAGAGTCTGATAGGCCTGAAACGACGGGCGCATCGTTTCATCGGAGCGAACAAGTCCGAAACGATCCTCCATCTCGTTGTCGTTGTCTCCGGTATCCATCAGGCAATACCAGTTGGTGAGGTCGACCTGCTCCATCAAATTGGTAAGGATCATGCGCGGAAGCCAAAGCGCTTGCGTCTTCTCGGAAATGCCGGAGAGATAGACCGAGTCGCCCCACTCGGTATCGATAACCGGTTTGCGCGGGATCGCAGACGGCCACGCGTCGAGATAGTTCTTGCGGAGAATGGCGTAGTCGCGCGAAACGGTCTCCGGCGTCTGCCCAAAACGATGCGTGTGCAGGCTGAGCGCATCCAGACACGTCAGGAGCGCCTTGTCGTTCAGAAGCGCCTGCATCAGCGGCTTTTCAGGGCGCCAGACCGTGGGCATCTGGGCCGCGGCAGGGCCGGTCACGAAAGCGTTCGGGACACGCCGCTTGATCGCGACGCAGGTTTCGCGGGCGAGCGCGACGTAATGTCGAGGCTCGGGCTTCGGCGGCCAAAACCCTTCCTGGTCAGGTTCGTTCCAAATCTCCCAGATCGGGTTGAGATGCCGGTAACGTTCCGCCGCCGCCGTCGCCCATCGGGCGAACGCCGCAATCTGCGACGGCGTCGTGGGCGGCCGCGCGCCTTGATGCGGCGCGCCGTCGACAATCGCATCGTAAGGCGTGCCGTGCAGCGGATTAGGCCGGTTCAGAATGAACAGCGGGCGCAACCGGAGCTTTTCCAACTCTTCCGCATAGGCGTCGTAGAGAGACCAGTCGTAGTGACCCGGCGCTGTCTCGATCCACGGCCAATTGAGATCGATACGAACGATCGTCGCGCCGAGGGTATGCACAAGGTTAAGCCGTTCGCGCCAATTCGGCAGATGCAAGTAATTATCCGTAAACTGAACCGAGAGGCCGCTCGCGACCGTCTGCCGCGGCGACTGCGCATGAACCGTGGATAGTGGCGCAAGTAACGCCCATACGAACGCAACGATGCCGATTCCGCTTCGACGCGCAGCCGCGGTAGTTAACAAAACTTCTAGACGACCCATCGATTCACCACAGTCGGCATCGTTCCGAGATTCCGAAGGATTTAACGTATAAGAGTCTACGATATCTCTAACGCAGCCATACGTTTCCCGTCATGGATCGGCCGCCTCACGGAGATCTCGCACGACTGCGGGATCGCGACGGAGCAACACATAAAATGAAGCGACGAACCGCCTTTCTGATGCCAGCCTATAATTCGACTCGTGAAGATCTGGCACGAACGGTCGACTCTCTATTGGCACAGACTGAGGGCGCGGACATCGTCATTGTCGATGACGGCTCACGCATCCCCATTGGTGAACTGCTCGCGCCGCACGCCGCTGTCGTCGTGCTTAGACTGGATCGCAATCAAGGCATCACGGCAGCGCTGAACCACGGCCTCGAATACATCGTCAACAACGGCTACGAGTTCGTGGCGCGCATGGATTGCGGCGACATCTGCACGCAGAACCGCATCGCGAAACAGGAAGCGTACATGGACGCGCATCCCGACATCGATCTGCTCGGTGCATTCGCGGATATCGTGGACGAGGACGGCAATCACCTGTTCTTCGAGGGAACGTCCGGTGGCCGGGCCGCAATCGGGCGCAAGCTGCACGACAACGCGGCGTTCAAGCATCCGACATTCTTCTTCCGGACGTCCAGCGTTCGGAAGCTGGGCGGATACTCGACGGACTATCCGCACGCCGAAGATTACGAATTCATGCGGCGCGCATACAAACGGGGCGGCATCGACTGTCTCGACGACGTTCTCGTGATCTATGAAAAGAACTCGGGCAGCATCAGCAGCAAGAACCGCGGCGCGCAGTTGCGATCGCGGTTGCGAATCCAGCTGAAATACCTCGAGCCGACGCGCCTCTCCGCTTACGTGGGAATGGCCCGCACCGTCGTCACCTTGATTGTGCCAGCGCCGCTATGGGCCCGCCTATCGCAGGCTTACTGGGATCGGACGCGTGAACACGGGGTGGCGGCCAAGGCGCGATTGCTTCGATGACATCAATGGAGACCACCATCGGCGTGAGGAGAGGGGCGCAGGATACCCTGCTCAACCGGCTGGTCTGGCTTGCCGTTCTCTTGCTGCCGATCACGGGCATCGCGGGCATCGGTGCGTTCGGCGAACTGAAAGGATCGGCAACCGTCTACGTTCTCACGGCGGCAATCCTGGTTGCGGCCACGACGCAGTTCAGCAAAATTCAAATACCGCGAACGCTGTTCGTCTTTGCGATCTGCCTGCTGATCTGGCTCCTTGTATCCGCCGCGGTCAATTTCGACGATATCCTGACCTCGGTTTATCACGGCCGGGGCGGGTTCAATAAATTCGCGACGTCATCCGTCGTGCTGGTCTTCGGCATTGCGAGCGCCATCGTCTGTACAACATCTCTCCAACGCGTGAGCGACGTTGAAAAGCTGTTCGTGAACCCGTTGATCGCAGCCATCGTCGTCTGCGCAATCTTTGCGGTGCCGGAGATCCTGTCGTGGTTCTCGTCGGCGGGCGAGCTTCTCTACAAGATATCGACCGGCCTGCTGCATACGGCGGAGCATGAAAAGGGACGCGCGCCCGGCCGCTTGATCAGCCTCGCCTTCGAGGCGCCCGACCTTTCCTATTTCTGCGGCTTCGCATGTCCATGGGCTCTGTTCGCGTATCGCATACGAGCCAAGAACCGTTCACTGCTCAACGCGCCTATCCTGGCGGGTTTGCCGCTCCTGCTCGCTTTTGCCATGGTATTGCTGAGCAACTCACGAACCGGCCTGCTGATGCTTGGCGGGCTGATCTTCG
This sequence comes from Hyphomicrobiales bacterium, assembly GCA_017305555.1. Classification (GTDB taxonomy): domain Bacteria; phylum Pseudomonadota; class Alphaproteobacteria; order Rhizobiales; family Xanthobacteraceae; genus 62-47. The sequence goes on from JAFKKM010000027.1 coordinate 38,714, forward strand.
CCGAACTGCTCTATTGGATCCTGATGCGCGGAATGCGGCTTGGCACCCTTGCGCTAGTGGCCGCTATTCCCGTTTTCGCTGCGGTTCTGATCGTCCCCTGGCTTGCCCTGAATCATGTCGACGCCACTCTCGCCGCGGACGACGTCTCGACAACATCGCGATTGGCGCTGTTCAGCGCGCAGCTCTCGATCTTCGCCCACAATCCGATCTTCGGCGTCGGCTTCGGGCAATTCGGCTTTCACGCCTATCCGGTTTTGCCGTCGTGGGCCTGGGACAGCTATGAGGTCATCAACTGGTTCGAGACATTCGACGACCTGCCGCCGACTTTCAACGTCGCCGGACGACTGGGCGCCGAACTTGGAGCACCTGGCTTGCTGATCTGGTACAGCTTCTGGGCCTTCGCGATTTACCGAATCGCGCGGGCCGCGATCCGACAGCGGCAAGATTCATCGTTAAATTTTCTGAATGTCGCGCTGCTCGGCAGCATTTTCACCTTGATCCTCGGCGGGATGAGCAACGATCCGTTTCGTCGCCCGGAAACCTGGATTCTGGTTGCGCTCGTATCGCTTCACGCTGGACGGACGTCAGAGACACCGGCTTGACGATCCCGGGACGCGCTTGCGGTCGTGGTGTCGTCTTGTCCCGGTTTTGGTTCTCAACCTTAATTTTGAAGAGCAGGAGCGGTTGCGACCACAAAGGAGTATACGCGACTGAGGTTTTGGATTTGCCCCGCACCGGAGTAAAATTAAAGGTCGAGCTTGATGATCGCGGATCGATGCACGACAGGCTTATCGATGAATAAGGCGCCGTCGCTCCGGCGCGCGAAGCCGCGTGCCTCAGGCGACGAATATGGCCGAACGTCCGAGGGGAATGATCGAACGCTCCTTGCAATCATTCTCCCGAAGCATCGGCTTTGGGAATGGCATCGTCAGTTGCTCCTGCGTCTTGAGAAGAACGACGATGTCGCCGTATTTCTCGACGATCGCGCGCCGCCCTATGGGCTTGCGGAGCGGCTTTGGCTGAAACTGGAGCAATCGCTATTTCCCAGCGGAACGCTGGCAAAGCCGATTGCGCCCGATCCCGCCTGGCGTTCGGTCTCCGACCTGGAAGAGTTGCCCGGTCGGATCGTCATCAACCTCTCCGAACGCTCTCAACCTTATTCCAGGGCGCTCGACCTTCGATATGGCGGCGACCCGGACAGCGGCGCACTCATCGCGAGATTGTTGTCGCGGCAGGCTCCGCGGCTTGCCGTCCAGTGCCCGGCCAAGAATATAACCCTTGCGTCATCGCGGTTGGCGATCGAAGACAAATTCCTGATCGGGCGCGGCCTGCAGGATTCGTTCTCCCGCTGCCTGTCGCTGATCGAACGCGCGCTGTCCCCCGCCGACAGCCGCCCGCCCGCCGAGGTGAGCGCGGCCGTCGCACCGGGACACACAACCGTGGCCGAGTTCATTATGCGCGTGATCGCGCACAAGGCCGCAAACCTGATCATGAAGCCGTTCCGGCACCAGGAGCATTGGCAGGTGGCGCTGCGCGACGACGCGCGATCTTTCAACGTCGTCCCGGACGATGGCGATCGGTTCTATGCCGATCCATTCCTGTATCGGGCAAACGGCAAGACGTTCTTGTTCGTGGAGGAATACCCCTACGCCGACCGAAGGGGCCTCATCGCAGCCGCCGAGGTTATCGACGGCCAGCTTGCGACCACGCCGGTGGCTGTGCTGAAGCGGCCTTATCATCTCTCCTATCCGTTCGTCTTCGAACACGAAGGCGAATTCTGGATGATCCCGGAAACAGGCGAGAACCGATCGATCGAACTTTACCGGGCAACTGAATTCCCATGGACATGGGAACTGAGCACGGTGCTAATGGAAGGCGCCGTCTTCTCTGACGCGACCATTCTGTTTCATGACGGCCTCTGGTGGCTTTTCGTGACCGCCGATTGGCTTGGCACCTCGACACAGGACGAACTGTCGATCTTCTACAGCGAAACGCTCCAGGGCGAATGGAAGCCGCATCGCGCCAACCCTGTGAAGTCGGATAGCCGCTTTTCCCGGCCTGCCGGCCGCATCGTCCAGCAAGGCGGCCGCCTATTCCGGCCGGCGCAGAATTGCGATCGAACCTACGGTGCCGGCATTGTGTGGTTTGAGATCACCGCGTTGACGCCAACAAAATTCAGCGAGCGGGAAATCGCAGACTGGGATGGCCAAACCGAAATCTCGATGGACGGGCTTCACAGCTTCGATCAGATCGGCCCGCTTCAAACCATAGATTTCAAATGCTCCGTTTATCGCGGGGTGGCGCGAAAACACATCACCACGATCACCCCGCGCCAAGGCGGGGAGTTCGAGCGTTTATTCTCCAAGTCATCGCCTTTCATTACCACCGTCGCATCCGATCAGCCTGGCTCCCATGAAAACCCATAGCCGAACGTCACCCGCGTTCACAGTCGCCGTCACATCGCGGTTCGATTTTCTCTCGGACGAATACGCAGTTCTCTTTGCGGAATCCTCCGCGTCCGCATTCCAGCATCCGATGTGGCTCGACGCCATCTATCAGAAGCTCGTTCCGCACCTGAAGGCCGACCCCCTTATTGTGACCGTTCGGGATGCGGCGGATGGCCGTCTCGTCATGCTGCTCCCGCTGGTGCGTCGGCGCCATCGTGGATTGCGTACCATCGAATTCGCGGATCTTGGCGTATCCGACTACGTGGCGCCTGTCGCCAGCGACGCGACCATCGAGACGATTGCCGCCGATCCTTTCACCTGCAAGCGCATCAACGCGGTGTTGAAGCCGTACGACATTTTGCGAATTCGAAAGCTGCGGTCACCCTCGATCGCGGTCCAGAGGTTGTTCGGCGCGACAAGTTGCTCGGAAATGTCGATGGGCGCCTATGCGGTGCCGCTCGGTTCCGATTTCGCCACCTGGCGGTCGGACCACATGCTGGCGTCGTACCGCAAGGAACTGGACAAGAAATCCCGGCAATTGCACCGCAAGGGACAGGTGACGTTCGAGCGCTTGACCGACGTGACGATGATCAAAGCGACATTCCAGAAGATGCAGGAATATCGTCGGCAACGCTTCGATACCGGAGACCTGCTACAAGACCATATCTACTTCGATTTCTATCTCGACATCGCGACCCACGGGCAAGCATCATTAAGCCGTGTCTACAGCGTGTTGATGGATGGCGTACCGATTGCGGGAGCGATGGGTCTCTTGCACAAGGGCTCGCTGCTGATCATCCTCACCGGCTTCGACCACGACAGCTATAAGAGCCAGTCGCTCGGGTCCCTGCTTTTCGAGATGGTCGCCAACCACGCGATCAGCGTCGGCGATCGCGAACTCGATTTCACCATTGGAGACGAGCCATATAAAGTCCAGTTCGGTGCGCAGAAATCGCTCATCTATCAGATCCTTCGCTCCGGGAGCATTTCCGGGGTCGTCGCCGGAGTTGCGGTGCAGCGCGCATCGTGGATCAAAGGCATCGCCCACCGCTTCGCGGGATGACAATCGATCGAGCCCCTTACAAGGGTTTTCGGTGGAGACGCGGGAGCGCAGCGGCTCGACGGCCACGTCCGCCGCCGGCCAGGCAAGCCGGTGGCCCGCTAAGGATAATATTCGACTAGGCGATGCCTTCTTGCCGATGCTTTCCGCTGCACTGCAATGAAAGCATGCGCGATCCGCCGCTTGCCGCAAATCTGCGCATCGGATGTGCGCAGCCCAGCCGAAGGTTGAAGACCGCTAGCCGTGACTCATATCGCGGGGTTTGTTAAAGCCGTCGTGATGGAGGTTTCGCGGAAGGCGCGACCTCGTTGATCGGTTCATCAAAATAAATTTGCTGGGAGGCAACAGATGGCATCTGCAATCAGAAAGTTGAGCATTTTGTCGGCGGCGGTTGCGACGTGCAGCCTGCTCGCCGCGGTTCCCGCGCTGGCGCAGGGCGTCAAGATCGGCATTCTGAACGACCAGTCCGGCGTCTACGCCGACTACGGCGGGAAGACCTCGATTGAGGCCGCCAAGATGGCTGTCGAGGACTTTGGCGGTGAAGTGCTGGGCCACAAGATCGAAATCGTTTCGGCTGATCACCAGAACAAGCCGGACCTCGCCGTCAGCATTGCCCGGAAATGGTACGACACCGAAGGCGTCGACATGATCACCGAACTCACGACCTCGTCGGTCGCGCTCGCGGTGCAGGAAGTCACCAAGGAGAAGAAGAAGATCGACATCGTGGTCGGTGCCGCCTCCTCGGCCATCACCGGCGCGTCCTGCTCGCCTTACGGTTTCCACTGGGCCTTCGACACCCACGCGCTCGCAGTCGGCACCGGCGGCGCGATGGTGAAGGCCGGCGGCGACAGCTGGTTCTTCCTGACTGTGGACTACGCCTTCGGCCACGCACTGGAGAAAGACACCAGCGAGATCGTGAAGGCCTCGGGCGGCAAGGTGCTCGGCGCGGTGCGAACCCCGCTCAACACCTCCGACTATTCCTCCTTCCTGTTGCAGGCGCAAAGCTCGAAGGCCAAGGTGGTGGGTCTCGCCAATGCCGGCGCGGATACCATCAACTCCATCAAGCAAGCGTCGGAGTTCGGCATTGTCGCCGGCGGCCAGAAGCTCGCGGCGCTGTTGCTGACGGCGTCGGAAGTGCATGGTCTCGGCCTCAAGGCCGCGCAAGGCACGGTGCTGACGGAAAGCTTCTACTGGGATCTCAACGACAAGACCCGCGCCTTCGGCGAGCGCTTCTTCAAGCGCACCGGCCGGATGCCGAGCATGATCCAGGCCGGGACTTATTCGGCAACGCTGTCCTACCTGAAGGCGGTGAAGGCCGCCGGCACCAAGGATAGCGATGCCGTGGTGAAGAAGCTGAAGGAACTGCCGGTCGACGACGCCTTCACTTCAAAGGGCAAGGTGCTCGCCAATGGCCGCATGGTGTCCGACCTCTATCTGTTCGAAGTGAAGAAGCCGTCGGAAAGCAAGCGCGACTGGGACTACTACAAGCTGTTGGCGACCGTCCCCGGCGATACCGCCTATCCGAGTGCAAAGGACAGCGGCTGTCCGTTCACGAAATAAGCCGATGTCACCCGCGCGGGTGACATCATGAACAGCAAGGGCGCGATCCTCCCCGGATCGCGCCCTTCGCATTTCATCAATATCCCGTCATCTCCAGATAGCCGACGCCGTTGTGACTGCCGTGAAAGGCGATGGGGCCTTCCCAATAAGGAAAGCTCGTGCCCATCCAGCTCCGCACATTCAGCGGCGCGCAATCGACGGCGAGGCCATGTGACGGCACCGCGATGCGCCATTGCGTCGGCACGCGCCGGTGCGCGACGTCGGTGAACGCCAGTGGCGTCATATCGATTGAATCGGACAACAGCGGCACCGATCGACCGTCGCCGCCGATCCAGTTGCCGGCGAAGTAATGCCCGCCGTCCTTCTGCCGCAGCCGGAACAGCATCACCTTGTCGCCGCCGTCGAGATGCAGCGAGAACCAGTCCCATCCGGTCTGGTCCGCCGCCAGAGGCTGGCTCGACCATTCGCGGTCGAGCCAGGCAGGCCCCGACACCGCGTTGGATTGACCATCGATCACAATGGTGCCGGTCGCAGTGAAGTATGGCTGGCTGTAGTAGTACGATGCCTGACCGCGTTCGGACTTGCGGCTGTAGCCATGGTCGCCCTGCAACACCAGCGGACGTTTAGCATCCAGCCGCAACGCATAGTCGAAATCGGTACCCGCTGCCGTCAATTGCAACGGCGCAAATGTCTCGTCCGACAGCGGCGGCAGCGCCGACATCCGCCATGCATCGATCCACGCCTCGAACGGCGCAATGGTGACGCCCGCCTGCCCGACGCCACCGCGCGCGAAGGTCTCGCTGAAGCGGTGCGCCGTCGCACTGGTGACGGCGGCATGGCCCATCCAGACCTGCTGATTGGCCCAGCCCTCCCGCTGCGGGCCCGGCGCCATCGCCTGCCGAAACAATGTCCATTGCGCGCCGTAAACCGCACCATTCGTGTCGTGCAGGTTGGCGGTAACATACCACCACTCGATGCGGAATTCTGGGTGCGCGCCGAAGTCGTCGGGGAAGACGAACTTTCGCCCCGGTGCCACCGGCGCGAAGCCCGCCGCTTCGCCGCCAAGTCCGGCGAAGCCTTGCGCCTGGGCGCGCGCAGCAGCGAAACCGAGCCCTGCCAGGCTCGCTACAAACGTGCGACGTGAGAGGTGACGATCAGCGTTCATCGGCGAATATCTTGATCAGCGTCGTGGGCTGCATCCGCGCCAGCTTGAGGATCGGCAGCAGCGTCGCCAACAACGCCGCCACCATGGCGACGCCGAGCAGTTCCAGCAACTGCATCGGGAACACCTGGAACGGCAATCGCCAGCCGAACGCTTTCACGTTGACCACCGCGATCAGGCACCACGCCACCAATAGTCCGAGCGGCAGCGCCAGCAGCGCGGTGACCAGCGCCACCGCCATGGTTTTCAGAAGCTCGATCACAGCTAATCTCTCGCGCGTGATGCCTATGGCCCACAGCGGCGCCAGTTGCGGCAGGCGCGATCCGCTCAGGGTCAGGAGGCTGGTGAGCAGCGCGATGCCCGCCACGCCAAGCGTAAAGGTGTTGAGCGCGGCGGTGACCGCGAAGGTGCGATTGAAGATGCGTTTCGATTCTGCCTTCACCGTGGCCTGATCGGCCAGTTGCCGCGCGTCGAGATGAAACGCCGCGCGCATCGCCGCGATCACATTTGCGATGTGCTCCGGCGCGACGCGCATGCCGAAGCGCGTCTGCGGCGTATCGGGAAAATGCCGCAGCAGTGCATCGATGTTAACGGCGAGTTGCCCTTTCGGATTGCCGTAGTCGGCATAAACGCCGACGACGTCCAGCGACCAGTCCCCGCCGGGCGCATCGATCCGCAAGCGGCTCCCGACGTCGAGATGAAGCCGGCGCGACAATTGCTCACTGATGAACGCGGCAGCCCCCCTATGCACGCGATCCCAGCCATCGGCCGCAGAGCGCAGCAGCGGCCAGTTCTCGCGATAGGTTGCGTGATCCGCCACACCCATGATCTCGACCGGTGCGCCGTCGATCTGTACCTCGGTTCGCGCGCCGGGCAGCACGGCGGATATATCGGTGCGCGTGGCGAGCCAACGCCGGATCTCGGCGGCCTGTGTTTCGTTCGCGGCGCTGACATAGATATCCGCAGCCAATCGGCCATCAAGCCAGCGCACGAACGTCGCGCTGAAACTTTGCACCATGGTGCCGACGCCGACATTCACTGCCAACGCCAGCAGCAGCGCCATCAAGGCCAGCGACAACCCCGGCAATTGCTGGCGGCTGTCGGCCCAGAACCACGCCGGCAGCGCCCCGCGCGCGCCTTTGCCACCGAGCCGCAACACGCCGTCGAGCAGCACCGGCAGCGCCAACGCCGCCGATAAGAGCAACGCGGCGAGCACGGCAAAACCCGCCAGCAGCGAGTCGCCGAAAATCAGAATGCCAACGGCCGCAATCAGCATCGCAGCCGCCAAAACGCCCTGACGCAAAAGCCAGCGCCGCTGCGCCTGTTGCCACGCATAGGGCTGCGCGGCCGCGAGCAGCGGCAGCCGCGCCAGCCGCACGAGGCTCGCCGCGGCGGCAGCCAGCGCGCCGAGCACGCTCATCGCGATGCCCGCGAGCCACCATTGAGGTTGCAGCGATAGCGTGCCGGGCAGTTGCGCGCCGTAGAGCCCGCGCAGGCTGGCGGCGACGTCCGGCAGCAGCGCGGCCGCGATGACATAGCCGCCGATCAATCCGATCAAGCCACCGAGCAGCGCGAGCGATACCAGTTCGACCACCACCACGACGTTCAGCAACCGTGCGGAGACGCCACAGGCGCGCAACGTCCGCAGCGTCGGCAGCCGTTGTTCGAAGGCGAGGCCGATGGCCGAATTGACGATGAACAGCCCGACCAGAAACGACAGCAACCCGAACGCGGTGAGGTTGAGATGAAAGCTGTCGGTCAGCCGCGCCAGATCGGTCTCGCTGTCCGGCGCGACCCATTGCAGCGTTGCGCCCGCGACCTTGTCCGGCAAATCACCAGCGCCGTGCGCGGTCTTGCCAACGAGCAGCCGCGAGATCTGTTCCGGCTTGCCGAGGACGCGCTGCGCAACGCCGATATCGACGATCAGCACGCCAGGCGCGAGTTGCGGCTGCGATTGCAACGGCGGCAGTTCGGCCGAATCATTGATGCGCGGCGTCGCGCCCGCAACGAGGCCGAGATCGCGCAGCGCCTCCGGCGCGACCAGCGTTCGTCCCGGCGGCGCGACGAAGGCGTGGAGATCGTTCCGGTCAATTGCCGAACTCGATGCCGTCTCCGCCGGCATCGTCACCGGCTCGATGCCCAACAGGCGCACCGAGCGGCCATTGACCTGCACGCGATCTTCCAGCACCGGCGACACCGGCCATCCCGCACGCCGCAACGCGACGAAGGCCGCCTGCGAGAATGTCGCGTGCGCGGGATCGATCAGCATCGCCGTGCGCGCGCCGCCGAACAGTGCGGCGGCGCGGTCGTAGCTGACGCGCGCCTGCTGGTTGAGCGCCTGCACGCCGCTCCACAACGCGGTTGCGGCGATCAATCCCACCAGCAAGGTCGCAAGCTGCATCGGGTGCCGCCGCCAGTGGCTCAACAACACCGCGAGCACCCAAACGGCGCGTTTCATGCCAACAACCCGCCGCTGAGATGCAGACGCCGGTCGAGCATCGCAGCTAACCGCGCCGAGTGCGTCACCATCAACAACCCGCAACCGGAGCGCGCCACCAGATCGCGAATGAGACGGACCACCTCGTCGGCGGTTGCCTCATCCAGATTGCCGGTCGGCTCGTCGGCCAATAGCAACGCCGGCTTCACCGCCAGCGCGCGGCCGATGGCGACGCGCTGCTGCTGCCCGCCGGACAGTTGCTCCGGGTAACGCTTTGTCAGTCCGTCGAGGCCGAGCCGCGCGATCAGCTCACGCAGCCACGCCGCATCGTGCCGCCCGGCGAGACGCGCCTGAAACGCCAGATTGTCGGCGACGGAGAGGCTCGGCACCAGATTGAACTGCTGAAAAATCAGGCCGAGCCGCGCGCGGCGCAGTGCGGCGCGCCCGGCATCCGGCAAGCCGGTGACGCGCACGTCCTCCAGCCACACTTCGCCATCGTCGGCCTCGTCCAGCCCCGCGATCAGGTGCAGCAGCGTGCTCTTGCCGCTGCCGGATTCGCCGGTGAGCGCCACGCTCTCGCCGCGCGCCACCGCAAGGCTCACGCCGCGCAGCACATCGACCGTTTCCTGCGCCGAGCGATAGCTCTTGCTGAGGCTGACGACTTTCAACATCGTGTGAACATGACCTCGTGTGCGGGTGAACAAGCATAGCCGTGTTGCAATGCCAAATCACGATGCGAGCCATCGCTTCGTTGCAGATGCGCAATCTCCGCGCGCGCATCCCGCGAAAATCGACGATTGCCACGAGGCCAAATCAGCGGGTAGCATCCCGGCGCGGCCTCAATTGAACCGGCAGAAGCCGGAGACGGCCGGGGGAGGCGCACATGACGGCACAACCGACTCCGAAAGGAGCGTGGGGCATCACGTTCCTGTTGTTCTTGTTCATGGTGGTCAACTTCGCCGACAAGATCGTGGTCGGACTTGCCGCCGTCCCGATCATGACCGATCTGAAGCTGGACGCCGAACAGTTCGGCCTGCTTGGCTCGTCGTTCTTCTTCCTGTTCTCGATCTCAGCCATCATCGTCGGCTTCATCGTCAATCGCGTCGCTGCGCGCTGGGTGCTGCTGGTGCTGGCGCTGATCTGGGCCTTGGCACAGTTTCCCATTGTCGGAACCGGCAGTTTCGTAACGCTGATGATCTGCCGCATCATCCTCGGTGCCGGCGAAGGCCCGGCGTTTTCGGTCGCCGTCCACGCGATCTACAAATGGTTTCCCGACGAAAAGCGCACGCTGCCGACCGCGGTGCTGTCGCAAGGCTCGGCCTTCGGCGTCATTCTCGCCGTGCCGTCGCTGAACTGGCTGATCGTCAATTACTCGTGGCACCATGCGTTCGCCGCGCTCGGCATCGTCGGCCTGCTATGGTCGGCGGTGTGGCTGTGGCTCGGCAAGGAAGGGCCGCTGGTGCCGTCCGCCACCGAGGCCGCCCATGAGACCCGCTTTTCCTACGCGCATCTTCTCACTTCGCCGACCTTCATCGGCTGCTGTGTCGCAACGTTCGGCGCGTATTGGGCGCTGTCGCTGGGCCTGACCTGGTTCACCGCCTTCATCGTGCAGGGGCTGGGATTCTCCCAGCACGCGGCCGGCCTGATCTCGGTGCTGCCGTGGGTGTTCGGTGCCTGCATTGTCATCCTCACCGGCTGGCTGTCGCAGCGCCTGGTGGCGCGCGGCATGTCGACGCGCGGCGCGCGCGGCGTGCTCGGCGCTTCGCCGCTGATCCTCGGCGGCCTGATCCTGCTGTCGATGCCCTATGCCGACAGCGCCGCGATGCGCATCGCGTTTCTGGTGGTTGGCTCCGGCCTGTGCGGCGCGATCTACGTGGTGTGCCCGCCGATGCTGGGCGAATTCACCCCGGTGTCGCAGCGCGGCGCGGTGATCGCGATCTACGGCGCGATCTACACGCTGGCCGGCATCATCGCGCCTGCCGTGATGGGCAGCATCATTCAGCACGCGGGTGGCGATATCATGCAAGGCTACCTGCACGGCTTCGTCATCAACGGCATCGTCATGATTTCCGCCGGCGTGCTCGGCCTGCTGCTGCTCTGGCCCAACACCGAACGCGACCGCCTCCTGCGCCGCAACGGCCACGCGCCGCAATTCGCGCAGGGCTGATCGGCATCGTCGCGGGTGTCTGACCGGAGATTCATTTTGCGGGTGGATGTTCAGCACTAAAATCGTCGTCCCTGCGAAGGCAGGGACCCATACGCCGCCGCGTCTCGGCTCAATCAAGCAAGGCGAAATCGTTCAACAACAACCAACGTCAGGGGTTATGGATCCCTGCCTTCGCAGGGACGACGCCGAAATTGCTTGATCCTACGTGCTTATATTTTCAAGTCCGGCTCTGACGTTCAGGACGGCAGAATCCCAACCGCCGGCTTCTTCCGGATGTCGGCACTGCGTTCGGGAACTAGCGCCAGCAGCACCGTCAGCCCCATGAAGATCGCGGACGCGCCGAACACCCAATGCGGCATGTGCTGATCCATGATCCAGCCGAACAGCAGCGGCCCGGCGACGCCGCTGAGATTGAAGCCGGTGGAGACGATGCCGAAGGCGCGGCCGGCGGCGCCGGGCGGTGCAGCGTTGCGCACCATCATGTCGCGCGACGGCGCGATCACGCCGCTGAGAAAACCGGCCACAGTCAACGCCGCCAACAGCAACACCGGCGGCAATGTCGTCACCGCGATCATCAGCACGATCAGCGCGTTGACGCCGAAGCAGACTGCCGCAACCTGGCCGTGGCGCGCGGTGCGGTCCGCCAACCAGCCGCCGGCGAGAACCCCGACGGCGCTGGCGCCGAGAAACGCCGTGAGCGCCAGATTGGCGCCGGACAGCGAACTGCCGTAGCCGCTCATCAACGCCACCACGCCGAACGAGCCGATGCCGGAGTTCGACAGGCCGAGCAACAAGAAGAACGCCGTCAACAGCAAGATCGCCGGCGTCATCATCGATACCTTTGACGTGGCCGCGCCAGGTGCCGACGACGCCGCGCCCGCATCCGGAATCCGAATGGCGGCAAGCAGCAACGCCACCAGCGGGCCCACCGCACCGATAAGTAGCAACGCGCCGCGCCCGCCGAACGCCAGCAGCAATCCGGCGACGATGGCCGGCGCCACGGCGCCGCCGAAGAAGCCCGCGAAAGTGTGGATCGAGAACGCGCGCCCCATCCGCGTCTCATCCATATGCGCCGCGAGGATCGCATAGTCCGCCGGATGATAGACGCTGTTGGCGAGGCCGAGCACCGCCGCGCAGACGATCAGGTTGGCATAGCTCAGGTGGAATGCCAGCAGTACGAAGGCGAGCCCGCCCACGACGAGACCGATCAGCAGGATCAGCCGCGCGCCGACCCGGTCCACCAGATAGCCGATCGGCGCCTGCGTTAGTCCCGACACCACCGCGAACACGGTGATCGCGAAGCCGAGTTCGATGAAGCCGACACCGAGCTGCTCCTTGAGAAACGGAAACAGCATCGGCGGGACCAGGATGTAGAAATGGCTAACCCAATGCGCGATGGAGATTCCCGCCAGCGTGCGCAGCGTCGCATCGCGCGCTCGCGGAAGATTGGCTATTCCATCGACCATACCGTGCCGGCTCCTTCCGATCGGCGCGGAAATTATCAGTCCAGGCCGCGATTTGTCGATGAGCGGCGGCGCATGACAGCCCCTCCGCGCGACGAGGCCGTGGCGACGGTCAGAGGCCGCGCTGCTCGTCGTCGCGATCCGGCTCCGGCGTGGCGATATCGCCGGCATCCTCCAACTCATCGGGAGGCGGCGGCGGCCGCTTCGGCTTGGCCGGCTTCTCCTCGGATCGGCGCTTGTCGGGCCGGGACTTGCCGCCGAACATGTCACATCCTCCCGAATGCCGGAACGACGACCGGCTGGACGTCAACTATAGCAAAACCGCGCAAGGTTCAGAAATACCCATAAATCCAGCCTATGACTTCGCGCGGCGGCCACGGGAACCCTCACGCCGGGCCGCGCGCAGCAACCGACCGATGCGGCAAAACCCTTTGTACCTTTGCCGCGCCCGGTATAAAAAGCCGGATACCCGCAACGCATCCAGATTCGCTTGACGCTCAACGATGAGCGTACCCAGCGAGCCGTTGCCCTCACAGGACATGCCAATCAGGGCGATCTTGTCAAAGCGCCGCATCCGTCGCGGCGGGCACGATCGCTTCATCGGAGATGAAATGAAGAAGCCGAAACTCGAACTTGAAGAACCGCAGCGCAAGGCCGTCGTGCGCGCCGACAAGGCCCCGACCGAAGGCTACTCCCTGGTGGTGGACGGTCACTTCAAGTCACATCACGATACCGTCGAGGCCGCGGAAGAAGCCGGGCTGGCGCTGAAGCATCGTTATCAGATGTTGCAGGTTCAGGTGTACGACGCCGCGACCAAGACGCGCTCGATGATTCAACTGCCGACCGGCTAGAGCCTTTCCCGTTCCGATAGAATCGGAACGAGGCTCCAGGTTCTTGTTTGGATGCGTTTTCTTCACGCGAACCGGTATCCACTTCGCTCGAAAACGCTCTAGTAATTCCTGACTTTGGGGGAAGCTCCTCCGCCAAACGATGCGCGCCCCTCTCTCCTTGTGGGAGAGGTTGGGGTGAGGGGTTACTGCCTCGGTGATGATCGTTCCCCCTCACCCGGAGCCTGCGACTCCGACCTCTCCCCGTTGGGGAGAGGTGACGTACGTTGCGCAGTCATTCGATCGAATCAGAACTGCGCCAGCGTCGAAACAAGTGATCGCGCATCAGTACGATCGGCTGACGATTCGACGCGGCGGACCTATCAGGTGCGATAGCCGCCACTGCGCTGGCTGGCCAGCCAGTCCGACAGATCCTGCCCTTTCTCGGCCTTTCCCGATGCCTTGCCGGTTGCTTTGCTCCCAGCTTTCGATCCGGCTTTGGCACGCACCTTGACGGTGGGCGTCGGCGACGCCGCCTCCTTCGCCAATCGCAGCGCCTTCAGCCTCGCCATGTTGTCGCGCACCGCCTTGGCGGCCGCCTCGCGCTCCGCATTGGCATCCACGGTCTGACCGGCCTTGCCCGCGCGTTGCGTAGCATTGTCGCGATTATTTTGTGTCATCTGGGCACCGCATGTTTCTCAAAGTCTCGATATCGGTCGCAGGAACAACCCGGCAGGCGGGCCTTTCGAATTGACGGCAACGAATATCGCGAAACGCCGCGCAGACAAGCAACAAATTCCCATAATCGCGGCGTTCGCACCAAAACGCCTTCGTCGCGCCAAGATCACAGTTGCGTGCGCAGCGCCGCTGTGCTTGTTTGGCGCCGTCATCGGTGCCTCCCGAGGACTTTCCAACGGAGGTGAAACGGGAATGCGGTGCGAGGTTCTCTCTGTTTAGAGACCGATCCTCAATTCCGCGGCTGCCCCCGCAACTGTAAGCGGTCATCCGATCCACGAAGCCACTGGACCTCACAGGTCCGGGAAGGCGGATCCGGATAACGACCGCGAGCCAGGAGACCGGCCGTTGACGAACTTAACACGTTCGACGGTGGGTCGACGAAAGGGGCTACGATGAATCTGCGAAATGTCGCTGCCGGCACGGCAGCCTGTCTTGCGTTGTCTCCGTTTTGCGGAGACGCGAATGCTCAATCACGCCTGGAGCAACTTCCCGATATCGTGGTGACAGCCGGCCGCGCACCGGAGCCGATCGGCTCCACCGGCAGCGCCATCAGCGTCATCAGCGGCGACACGCTGACGACCAGCAATCCCGCTTCTCTCACTGATGCCCTGCGTTCGGTGCCGGGCCTGATGGTGACGCAAGCCGGCGGCCCCGCCGGCACCACCGGCGTGATGCTGCGCGGCGCCAACACCGGGCAGACACTTGTGCTGATCGACGGCGTCCGCGTCAACGATCCGAGCGGCGCGGCCGGCGATTTCAACTTCGCGCTCGTAGCGCCCGGTACCGTCGACCGCGTCGAGGTGCTCCGCGGGCCGCAAAGCGCACTCTATGGCTCCGACGCCATGGGCGGCGTCATCAACATCATCACCAAGAAGGGCAGCGGCCCGGCGCAATACTCGATCCGCACCGAAGGCGGCAGCTACGGCACCGCCTCGACCACCGCCTCGATGAGCGGCTCCAGCGGGCCATGGAATTATGCCGTCACCGGCAGCGGCCAGCACACCAACGGATTCTCCAGCTACGGTTATCGCATCCCGGCGATCGAGGCGAAGTATCCGAACCTCGAAAAGGACGGCATGGACCGCATCGGCGGCTCGGCCCGCGTCGGCTACGATGCCGGTGAAGGCTTCCGCTTCGACGCCGGCGTGATGTCCACCTTCACGCGCGGCGCCTACGATGCCTCGTTCGGCGCAACGCCGGATACGCCGTCGAACTCCAACCAGTTGCAGCAGCAGATCTGGGCCAAGGCGGCAGTCGATTCGCTCGGCGGCATGTTGACGCAAAGCATCACCACGTTCGCCACTCAAGTCGACCGCACCTTCAACGATTACTCGTCCTACGGCATCAACGTACTGCCGGCGAACAGCTACGCTACGTCCACCGATTTTCGCGGCAACAGTTTTGGCGCGGAATATCAGGGCGATCTGAAGATGGGCGCCGCCGGCTCGCTGATCTATGGCGCGCGCACCCAGCACGACACCGCCGAATCCTTCGGCGCGACCATCCTGCCGGTGCCGACGCCGCGCGTCTCAACGTTGAACGCAACCAAGGACACCAACTCGGTGTTCGCGCTGTGGAAGTTGCCGATCGGCGAACGATTGAGCGTCACCATGGGCGGCCGCGTCGATGACGTGGTCGATGTCGCCACCTTCGCGACCTGGCGCACCACGGCGGCCTACACCATCAGCGAGACCGGCACCAAGCTGCGCGCCAGCGCCGGCACCGGCGCCAAGGCGCCGACGCTGTATCAGCTCTATGAGCCGAACTACGGCAACAGCGGCCTCAAGCCGGAAGAGAGCTTTGGTTACGACGCCGGCATCGACCAGAGCCTGTTCAACGGCCGCGTGACGCTGTCGCTGACCGGCTTCTACAACAAGTTCAGCAATCTGATCGACTTCACTTTCGATCCGACGCCGACCCAGCCGTTCGGACATTACATCAACGTCGCACGCGCTGAGACATCGGGCCTCGAAGTCGGCGCCGATATCGACGTGATGCCGGGAACATTGCGGCTCAAGACCGCCTATACCTGGCTGCAAGCCAAAGATCTCTCGACCGGCCTGACGCTGGCGCGACGCCCCGAGCATCTGGCGCGCATCGCGCTGGCCATCACGCCGACCGACCGCTGGCTGATCGAGCCGCGCATCCTGATGGTCTCGAAGCGGTTTAGCAGCACCGGCGAACTCAATCCGCTCGCGGCCTACACCCGCGTCGATCTCTATACCGAATACAAGATCGACAATAACTGGAAGGTGTTTGCGCGCGGCGAGAACATCTTCAACGAGCGCTATCAGGAAGTGCTGAACTACGGCACCACCGGGCCCGCGGTCTACGGAGGCTTCCACGCCACATGGTGACGGAGAACGCCGCAGCTAAACGACGAACCGGCACCATCATCGTCATGGCGCTGCTCGTCGTGCTGCTGGCACTGATCTCGCTCGGCGTCGGGCCGGTGCGGATGTCGCCGCTCAAGGTGCTTGAGACGCTGTTCGGCGGCGGCAGCGATGTCTATCGCGTGATCGTGCAGGAGATACGTCTGCCGCGCACGATTCTCGCGGTCGCCATCGGCGCCATTCTCGGCCTCTCCGGCGCGGCGCTGCAAGGGTTGCTTCGCAATCCCCTCGCCTCACCGTCGCTGTTCGGCGCGCCGCAAGCGGCAGCGTTCGGCGCGGTGCTGGTGATCGCGCTCGGCCTTGCCGACGTACGCTCCTACGCGTTACCCGGCGCGGCAATCATCATGGCGTTCCTGTCGGTGTTCGCGCTGCTGGTGGTGGCGGGGCGTAACGCCGGACTATTGATTCTCATTCTCGCGGGCCTCGCGATTTCCAGCCTCGCCGGCGCGGCCACCGCGCTGGCGATGAATCTCTCCAGCAATCCGTTCGTGGCGCTGGAGATCGCGTTCTGGCTGCTCGGCTCGCTGGAGGACCGAAGCTTCCGCCACGTCATGCTGGCGCTGCCGTTCATCACCATCGGCGCCATCATCCTGATGAGCCAGCGCAACGCGCTGCGTGCGCTGAGCCTCGGCGAGGAGACCGCGCAAAGCCTCGGCGTTCATGTCGGCTCGCTGCGGCTGATCGTGATTCTCGGCGTCGCGTTCGGCGTCGGCGGCGCGGTGGCGGTGACCGGCACCATCGGTTTCATCGGCCTGATCGCGCCACATCTGATGCGACCATTGGTCGGCTACGATCCGGCGCGACTGCTGGTGCCGAGCGCATTGGCGGGCGCGGCGTTGCTGCTCGCCGCCGATATCGCCGTGCGCATCATTCCCTCCACCAGCGACATCAAGGTCGGCGTACTGACCTCGCTGATCGGCGTGCCGTTTTTCCTCTACCTGATCATGCGCGAACGCCGCGCATTGGGAGGCGGCATCGGATGATGGACGCCTTCCTCACCGCGCACAAACTGAGCGTTACCCTCGCCGGACGCGAGGTGCTGCACGACATCTCGCTGGCGCTGCCGCGCCAGCATCTCGTTGCACTGGTCGGCCCGAACGGCGCCGGCAAGACCACACTGCTGCGCGCGCTCGCCGGGCTGTTGCCTGCGCAGGGCGCGATCCATGTCGGTGGCGATGCGCTTGCGTCGCTGTCGCTACGCGAGCGCGCCAAGCGTTTCGGCTATCTGCCGCAAGGCCACATGGTGCATTGGCCGCTGCCGGCGCGCGATATCGTCGCGCTCGGGCGCTATCCGCACGGCGCCACCGATCCGGCACGGCTGTCGCCCACCGACGAAGCCGCCGTCGAACGTGCCATGCAGGCGACCGACGTGACGCAATTCAGCACCCGTCCCGCCACCGAACTCTCCGGCGGCGAGCGCAGCCGCGTCGCGCTGGCGCGCGTGCTGGCGGTGGAAGCGCCGGTGATCCTTGCCGACGAGCCGACCGCCGCGCTCGACCCGCGCTTTCAGATCGAGGTGATGAAGAACCTGCGGGCCGCAGCCGACAGCGGCATTCTCGCCATCGTCGTCACCCACGATCTCGGCCTCGCCGCGCGCTATGCCGACATGGTGATGGTGATGCAGGAAGGACGGCTGGTGGCGCAAGGCGCGCCGGCCGAGGCATTGTCCGATGAGATCCTCGCCAACGTGTTCCGCGTCACCGCCTATCGCACCGGGCACGAGCACCGCATGATCATCGTGCCGTGGGCCGGCGTGTGAGCGCGATGAGACAGCGTCATCCTGAGGTGCGAGCGAAGCGAGCCTCGAAGGATGCGCCGCCGCCCTTCGAGGTGCGCAAGGGCGCGCACCTCAGGGTGACGGCCTCCCATTTGCTTCCAAGCGGCTTTCCGCCAGCGCCAGCGCGAATCGTTCGAGCGCCGCGTCGTCCGGCGGCAGGCCGAAGCGCAGCAGATCATCCGCCCAATCGAAGCGCCGGCACCAGATTCGCTGTCGCGCCAGCGTCGTATGGTAGGCTGACGCATGGCGATGCCTGACCAGACGAAACAGCGCCGTGCCACCGACAGCCGCAAACCCGGCGGTCTGCAAGACAGCGTCGAGCTTCGCGGCCTGTTCGCGCAATTTATTACGCGTCTCGCTCGCCCATCGCTCGTCCTCGAGCGCTACGCGGCCGACGGCGAGCGCCGGACCGGAGCAGATCCACGGCCCCATGGCCTCGCTGATCCGCGCGATCAGCCGTTGCGGTCCGATGGCGAAGCCGAGCCGCAGCCCGGCAAGGCCATAGAACTTGCCGAACGAACGCAGCACCACAACCGGCCATCGTTCGCACAACGCGACCGCGCTGATCGCGGGATCGAGGTCAGCGAACGCCTCATCGATCACCATCACACCGTCGCGCGCGGCAATCTGTTCCGCAACGCGCGCCAGCAGGGCGTGATCAACGACGCGACCATCGGGATTGTTCGGATTGACGATCACGACGTGACGGACGGCCTCCGACATTTGCTCGATCGCGCCGACGGCGACCGCCTCATGCCCCGCCAATCGCCATGCGGCGGCGTGCTCGTTGTAGGTCGGCGAAACGATAGCAACAGCGCCGTGCGCCGCGAGACGTGGCAGCCACTGGATCAACGCCTGCGTGCCCGGCGCGGCAACGATGCCGATGTTATCCGGCACCGCATAAGCACGGCGCGCAGCGGCGAGCAGCGCGACTCCATCGACGCGCGACGGCAAGCGTTGCCAGATATCGTGCGGCAATGGCGGAAGCGGATAGGGATTCGGATTGATCCCGGTCGACAGATCCAGCCACGCGTCGGGCGTACCGCCAAACTGCGTCATCGCCTCGCTGAGATCGCCGCCGTGTTTCATGCGCCCCTCATGCCACGACGCGGCACGATGCGCGAGAGATTATCGCTTGCCGCCATCGGCATTCTCGCGGCAACGTCTGTTGCTCTCATCGCACCCGCGCGCGCGACGGAATTGCCGCGCATCGCTTCGATCAACGCCTGCACCGACCAGCTGCTGGTGGCACTGGCCGATCCCGATCAGATTCTCGGCCTCGGCCCCTATTCCCGCGACGCCACCCGTTCCTGGAGTGCCGCCGCCGCGCACCGCTATCCGCGCCTGTCGGGCGAAGCCGAGGACGTGCTGGTGCTGAAGCCGGACGTCGTGGTCGCCGGCAGCTTCACCAAGCGCGCCACCCGCGAGTTGCTAAAAGAGCATGGTCAAAAGGTCGTCACTTTCGACGTCGCGCATTCGCTCGACGAGGTGAAAGCGCAGATCCGCAAGATGGGTGAGGTGACACAACACCCCGACCGCGCCGAGACCTACATCGCGCGCATCGACGCCGCTCTCGCGCACACACGGCAGTTCGTCGCGAAGCGACATTATCGGGTGCTGTCGATCTCGCGGCGCGGCTGGGTATCCGGCAGCCGCAGCCTGATGAGTTCGCTGCTCGCCGAGATCGGGCTGACC
This sequence comes from Hyphomicrobiales bacterium, assembly GCA_017305555.1. Lineage (GTDB taxonomy): Bacteria > Pseudomonadota > Alphaproteobacteria > Rhizobiales > Xanthobacteraceae > 62-47. The sequence continues at coordinate 58,440 of JAFKKM010000027.1, forward strand.
AATGCCGCCGGCGAGCTTGGTCTCAAGTTCGGCGGCTTTGCCTCGCTGGAGGCCATTGTCAAACTGCAACCGGACTTCATCGTGGTGTCGAACGACAGCGATTTCGCCGAGGATGAAGGTCGCGCCTTCCTGTTGCATCCGGCGCTGGAGCACTTCTATCCGCCGTCGAAGCGCCTGGTGGTACCGGAGCGGCTGACTGTCTGCGGCGGCCCGATGGTCGCCAACGCGCTGGAGCGCATCGTCAGCGAGATCACCCGCGCCGAGCACGACACCGGCATGACCACAGCAACGCACTGACATGTTGTCGTGGAGCGATACGCTTGTCATCACGCTGGTGGCGCTCGCTGCCGACGCCGTCATCGGCGATCCGGACTGGCTGTGGCGGCGGCTGGCGCATCCGGTCGCGATCGTCGGACGTGCCATCGCGGCACTGGATCGCGTTCTCAATCGCGAAGCGTGGTCATCGGCACGGCGCAAGTTTTTCGGAATCGTCGCTATCCTGCTGCTGGCGATCGGCGCGATCTTCGCTGGATACGCCGTTGAAGCTATGATTCCACGCGGCCTCGCCGGCAACATCGCATTGGGCCTGCTGGCCTCGACGCTGATCGCGCAGAAGAGCCTCTATCAGCACGTCGCGCGGGTACATGCGGCCTTCGACAGCGGCGGACTCACAGCCGCGCGCGACGCCGTGAGCCTCATTGTCGGACGCGACCCCAACAGCCTCGATGAAAGCGGCGTCAGCCGCGCCGCCATCGAATCCTGCGCCGAGAATTTTTCCGACGGCGTTGTGGCGCCGACATTCTGGCTGGCCTTGCTCGGCCTGCCAGGATTGCTCGCCTACAAGGCGATCAACACCGCGGACTCGATGATCGGGCATCGCAGCGACAAATATCGGGATTTCGGCTGGGCCTCGGCACGGCTCGACGATCTCGTCAATCTTGTGCCTGCGCGGATCGCTGGCCTGTTGCTGGCATTGGCCGCGCCGCTCGCGCGCGGATCGATTGCGTTGGCCCTGAAAACAATGCGGCGCGATGCGCGACACCATCGCTCCCCCAATGCCGGCTGGCCGGAAAGCGCGATGGCTAGCGCGCTCGGCATCAAGCTCGCCGGCCCGCGCCGCTATGCCGAAGGATTGGTCGACGATCCCCATCTCAACGCCGACGGCCGAGACGCCACGCCCGCCGACATTCCTCGCGCATTGCGGATGCTGATGATGGCGTGCGCGATTCAGTTTGCGATTTACGCCGTGCTCGCATTCGTGTCCTGACGACGCCGCGCGATTGCGAGCAGCGCGTCGATATCGAGATGCGCTTCGAGATGATCGGCCAACGCATCCAGCGCGGTTTCGACCTGCGCCTCATAAGCCAGCGACGAGGCCGTGCCCAAACCTTTCAACCACGCCGCGCGAAACGTGTCGCTGGAGAACAGCCCGTGCAAGTAAGTTCCCTGCACCCGTCCGTCGCGCGAGGTCGCGCCGTCGTGGCGCTCGCCGATCTTTAGCATGGGCCGCGCGCCGTCCGGCCCGTCGCTACGCCCGAGATGAATTTCGTAACCCTCGACCGGAAGGCCACTGGCACAATGAACGCCTTGCGTCAGCGTGGTAGATTTGTCGCCCTGCATCACGGTATCGATATCAAGCAGCCCCAATCCTTCGACGCGGCCCGGCGCGCCGTCGAGCCCTTCGGGATCGGCGACGGACTTGCCGAGCATCTGATAGCCGCCGCACAGGCCCAGCACATGCCCGCCACGCCGCACATGCGCGGCGATGTCGATGTCCCAGCCTTGTGCGCGCAGGAAGGCGAGATCGCCGAGCGTCGATTTGCTGCCGGGCAGGATCACCACGTTCGCCTCGGCAGGAATCGGCTCCCCCGGTCGCACGAAACGCAGGGCCACGCCGGGCTCCATCGCCAGCGGATCGAGATCGTCGAAATTGGCGATGCGCGCCAGCATCGGCACCGCGATCACGCAGGCCGCGCCGTCGCGCGCGGCGTTACTTTCAAGATCGAGCGCATCCTCGGCGGGCAGCCACGCCGCCTGCGGCAACCACGGCACCACGCCGAGCGAAGGCCAGCCGGTCATCCGCGTCACCGCATCGAGACCGGCATCGAACAGCTTCACCTCGCCGCGAAACTTGTTGATGAGGAAGCCGCGAATCTGCGCGCGCTCCTCCGGCTCCAGCACGACATGGGTGCCGACCAGACTGGCGATGACGCCGCCGCGATCGATATCGCCCGCCAGCACGACGGGGACATCGGCGGCGATGGCGAAACCCATGTTGGCGATGTCGCCTGCGCGCAAGTTGATTTCCGCCGGGCTGCCCGCGCCTTCCACCAACACGATATCGGCGTCACGCGAGAGATGCGCGAAACTCTCAAGCACCAGCGGCAGCAGGTCTTTCTTCTTGTCGAGAAAATTCTTGGCGCGCAGCGTTCCCATGCGCTGCCCGCGCACGATCACCTGCGCGCCGGTGTCGGTCTCGGGCTTCAGCAGCACCGGGTTCATGTGCACACTCGGCGGCATCCGCGCCGCGCGCGCCTGCACCGCCTGCGCGCGACCGATCTCGCCGCCGTCCACCGCGATCGCCGCGTTGTTCGACATGTTCTGCGGCTTGAACGGCGCGACGCGCAAGCCGCGCCGCACCAGCACCCGCGCAAGGCCCGCCACCAGCGTCGACTTGCCGGCGTTGGAGCCGGTCGCCTGGATCATCAGCGCGGAGGTGAGAGGCATGGAAGGCTTACCGTGAGATTCAACGCAATGTAACGCGGGGAACGAGGATTACCATGCTTCGTCATGCCCGGCTTTATGCCGGGCATCCACGTCCTACGGCTCATCCACCGCGACAAGACGTGGATGGCCGGGACAAGCCCGGCCATGACGAAACGCCGTCGTCAAAACTCGATGCCCTTCTGCGCCTTCACGCCCTGACGGAACGGATGTTTCACCATGGTCATGTCGGTGACGAGGTCGGCCATCTCGATCAGGCTGTCATGCGCATTGCGGCCGGTGATGACGACGTGTTTGTCGGCGGGCTTCTCCTCGCGCAGGAAGGTGAGGACCTCGTCAAGCGGCAGGTAATCGTAACGCAGCACGATGTTGAGTTCGTCCAGCAGTACCAACTGATGGCGGTCGTCGCGGATCAGCGTCTTGGCTTGCTCCCAGCCGGCGCGCGCGGCGGCGATGTCGCGGGCGCGGTCCTGCGTTTCCCAGGTGAAGCCTTCACCCATGATGTGCAGCGTCACCAGATCGGGAAATTTGTTCAAGAGCCGCGCTTCGCCGGTGTCCCACTTCGCCGACTTGGTGAACTGCACGATACCGACCGGCATGTCGTGGCCGATATGGCGGAACACCATGCCGAGCGCGGCGGAGGTCTTGCCCTTGCCGTTGCCGGTGTGAACGATGAGCAAGCCCTTCTCGACGGTCTTTTTTTCCATCATGCGGTCGCGCGCGGCCTTCAGCTTGCGCATCTTGTCGTTATGCTTGGCGTTTCGCGCGTCGTCGCCTGCCTGGTCGGTCATGATGCTCCCTCGCTAGATTCGCGTTTCAACCACAGCGGCAATCCGGCGGCGACGAACGCCACGTTTGGCACCGCTGCGGCAACAACTTGATTGAGCCGCCCCTGCGCGTCGCGGAAATCGCGGCCGAGCGGCGTTTCGGGCACGAGGCCGAGACCGACCTCGTTGGACACCAGCAGCACCGGATGCCGCATGCCGCGCAGCCATTCCGCCAATGCCCTGGTTTCGGCTTCGATATCGCGGACTGCGTGCATCAGGTTCGACAGCCACAATGTCAGGCAATCGACCAGCACGACACGGCCGTCGCCGGCTTCGCGCGTCAGCGCATCGACCAGCGCCAGCGGCTCCTCCACCGTACGCCAGCCGTCGCCGCGTTGCGCGCGGTGATGCGCGATCCGCGCGCGCATCTCGTCGTCGCCCGCGGTCGCGGTGGCGAGATAGACACGCGCCAACCCGCTCTCGCAGGCAAGCCGTTCGGCGAAACGCGATTTGCCCGAGCGCGCGCCGCCCAGCACCAATGTCGGGCGCGGAACGAACAAGGATGAAACGTGCGGCATCAACGGCCCGGATCAGAACGCGAGCTTTGCCGGGTCGTGCCGCAGGCAAAAGCCGGCACGCGCTCGCCGGATGCACCCCGCCCCGACGCCGTCAAAACACAATTCCCGATGGCAGGTCTCCTGGCTCGCGGCTCAAAGCCCTGTCGCCGCCTTCCCGGACGAATCCAGTGGCTTCGGCACACGGCTCCTCTTGGCAGAGGCTCGCCACTCACAGTTGCGGGGGCAGCGCCGGAGTTGAAAACCGGCTTCCCTTTTCACCTTCCATATGGAAGGACCATCGCCGTGAACGCTAGCCTTCGGCGAATGCGCGGTCAACCGCGCCGCGCCCGATGAGGACATCAACATGACCGATGCCAATGCCGCGCAATGGCCGCACCCCGACGTCGCGCCGCTCGACCGCGCGCAAGAGGCGGCGTTGCGCGCGCGGATCGACGGCAAGGCCAAGCCGCCGGGCGCGCTCGGCCGCATCGAGGAACTGGCGCTGCAACTCGGCCTGATCGCTCAGCCGGCCGAGCCGCGCGTAGATAACGCCGTGCTGCTGGTGTTCGCCGGCGACCACGGCATGACGGCCTCCGGGGTCTCGCAGTATCCATCGGACGTGACAGCGGCGATGGTGAGAACGTTTCTCGCCGGCCGTGCCAGCGCCAACGCATTTGCTGCTGCCACCGGCGCGCGGTTGCGCGTGATCGATGCCGGCGTCGCCGCCGACCTGCCGCCGCATCCCGACCTGATCGACGCGAAAATCGCGCGCGGCACCGTCGATGCGGTACATGCGCCCGCGATGTCTCGCGAACAAGCCATCGCGGCGCTGACGCGCGGCTGCGAGATCGCGACGCAAGAAATTCAGGATGGGGCCGACGTCGTCGCCATCGGCGAAATGGGCATCGGCAACACCGCTTCCGCCGCGCTGCTCGCGCATCGCCTCGCGCCAGCGCCGCTGGACGATTGCATCGGCGTCGGCGCCGGCCAAAGCGACGAGGGACTGGCGCGCAAGCGCGCCGTGCTGGCGCAAGCCGCCGCGCGCAGCGATGCCGCCGCGCCGCTCGATGTGCTAGCCGAGTTCGGCGGCTTCGAAATCGCCATGATGGCGGGCGCGGTGATCGGCGCTGCCGCGTCGCGATGCCCGGTCATCGTCGACGGCTTCATTTCCAGTGCCGCCGCGCTGGTAGCGGTGCGGCTGTGCCCGGCCGCGCGCGACACTTGCGTGTTCGCGCATCGCTCGGCCGAACGCGGCCACGGCCTCGTGCTCGACGCCATGCAGGCCGCGCCACTGCTCGATCTCGGGCTGCGGCTCGGCGAAGGCACCGGCGCGCTGCTGGCGTTGCCGCTGCTGCGCGCCGCCGCGCGGCTCGTCACCGATGTCGCAAGCCTCGACGATGTGTTGAGCGGAGCGATCTAAATGAGCGAGATGGAGCACTTCCGCAACGCCGTGCGCTTCATGACCATCCTGCCGGTACGTTCGGTGAGCGGCGAGATCGCGCCAGACTGGCTGACACGCTGCCTGAAATATTCGCCGCTAGTCGGCATCGGCATCGGTCTCGCGTCGGGGCTCGTACTACTGATCGCAACCGAACTGTGGAACGAGACCATCGCCGCGATGCTGGCGGTGGCGACCAGCATCGCGCTGACCGGCGCACTGCACGAGGATGGCTTCGCCGATACCTTCGACGGATTCGGCGGCGGCTTCACGGTGGAGAAGCGCCTTACCATCATGAAGGACAGCCGCATCGGCACTTATGGCGCGCTGGCGCTCGGCCTCAATGTCGCGCTGCGGATCGCGGCACTGGCGGTGCTGACGTCATGGCAGGGCGTCGCCGCGCTGATCGCCGCGCACGCGGCGGCGCGCGCCGCACCGGCCTGGGTGATGACGCGCCTTTCCTACAGCGGCGATGTCAGCGCGATGAAAGTTGCCTATGCCGAATCGCGGCCGCGCACCGATGAATTGCAGCTCGGGCTGATCTTCGTGTTGCTGGCGATCCTGCCGCTGACCTTGATCTCCGCGCCGGCGGTGGCGTTCGGCGCGCTGCTCGGCGTGGCGCTGGCGGCATTGCTGGCGCTGTGGGCGCGGCGGCTGATCGGTGGCTACACCGGCGACGTGCTCGGCGGCATCGAACAGGCATTCGAGATCGGCTTCCTGCTCGGCGTCGCCGCGCTGTTGGGATAGACGAATCGTCACCCTGAGGTGCGCCGCGCAAAGCGCGGAGCCTCGAAGGGCGACGGCCACGATGCCATCCTTCGAGGCTCGCTTCGCTCGCACCTCGGGATGACGCCGCCATCGGTTTAGAAATTCAGCTCCAGCCGATACGGCATCCCCTCGAACGCCTCCGCGCCGCGGCCGATGCGGGCGATGGCGTCGACCATCGCGCCGTTGCGTCCCAGCAGATCGTCCGCCAGCGCCACCATCCGCCGGTTCGGCGTGACGAACGGCGCACGTGCGCGCAACGCGGTTGCAAGTTCATCCTCGCATCCGGGATGGCGGTCGCAAGCAAGGGTGTAAGCCGCCGCACTCGAGCGGCTGATGCCAGCCCAGCAATGAACCAACAGGGGTGTTTCACGCGCGCGAGCGCGGCCGAAATCAAGCATCGCCGCAATCATCTCGCCGCTCGGCACGATCAGCCCTTCGCGCGCCTCGACGATATCGTGAAACACCAGATGCAGACGTCGCTGCGGCCTCAGCGCAGCGAGCGCCTCCGCGTTGGTATCGGGCGATAACAGCGTCAACAGATCGTAGGAGGGGAGCCCGCGTGCAACCTCGTGCACCGCGCTCAGCGACGCAACGTGGATTGCGCCGTCGTTCAAAGACGAAACAGCCTCAGCCGGCAATCACCGGCCCTCCAGCCTTCTTCCAAGCGTCGATGCCGCCTTCGAGATGCATCGCATCCGGAATGCCGGCATCCTTGGCAGCCTTCACTGCCATCGCCGAGCGTTCGCCAAAGGCGCAGAAGAACACGATGCGGCGATGGCTCGCGGCTGCGACCTCGCGCAGCATACCGCCCGCTTTCAGGCTGTCGCCGATCGTGGGATAGGGCGCATGCAGCGCGCCCGCAAGGGTGCCGTGCTTGGCGCGTTCGGTCTCTTCGCGCAGATCGACCAGCAGGATATCCGGTTGGCCAAGGCGCGGAATGGCATCGCGTGGCCGCATCGCGCAGCCCTGCTCGGCCAGAGCGTGCTGATGCAGGCCGATCTTCATGTTGGCCGGGATCACCACGTCCATCAGCTTCGGATTGGGCAAATTGAGATTGCCCATCAGTTCGACGTAGGCGTCCACCGAGGCAACTTGCAGGCGCGGATTGTAGCGCCGCTCCTCGCCGATGGTGGAGACGGTGTCGCCTTTATAATCGTGCGCCGGGAACACCATGGTTTCCTCGGGCAGCTTCAACAGCCGGTTGAAGATCGAATCGTATTGCGCCCGTGCGCTGCCGTTCTGGAAGTCGGTGCGGCCAGTGCCGCGAATGAGCAGCGTGTCGCCGGTGAAGACGCGGTCCGCCATGCGGTAGCTGTAGGAATCGTCGGTGTGGCCCGGCGTATACATCACGTCGAGCGCCAGCCCTTCGATGGTGATCTTGTCGCCGTCGCCGACACGCATCGCCACCACGTCGGCCTTGCTCTGCTCGCCCATGATGGTGACGCATTGGGTGCGATCACGCAGTTCGCCGAGTCCGGTAACGTGATCGGCGTGCAAATGCGTGTCCACCGCCTTGACCAGCTTGAGGTCGAGTTCGCGCAGCAACTGGCAATAGCGATCAACCTTCTCCAGCACCGGATCGATCAGCAACGCCTCGCCCCCGGCGCGGCTCGCCAGCAGATAGCTGTAGGTTCCCGATACGCTATCGAACAGTTGACGGAAGATCATGATCGCCTCGATGCTCTTTCGTGGAACAATATAGCCCGATAGATAGGCACGGGAAAATACTATTCCATGGAACGGCGCGCATCAGCCGCAGCAATCTTCAGAGCAGGTTTCGTTCAGATGGAGGCGACAGTTTGTCATGGCCGGGCATAGCCGTTCGAAGAACGGCGTCGCTTCGCTCGCCTATGTCCCGGCCATCCATGCCTTTAATGTTCCGGCTTTAGAACGTGGATGCCCGGGACAAGCCCGGGCATGACGGATCTGGATATTTTCGTCAGAACACAAATTGCTCAGAAATCGAGGCTGTCGCGGATGGCGTCGAGCCCGGCCTTGGCGCAAGCCTCGTCCTTGTCACCGCCCGGCGCGCCGGAGACGCCGATGCCGCCGAGGAGTGTGCCGCCGGATTCGATGGCGAGCCCGCCACCGAGCATCGCCACGTTCGGAAGGCGCGCCAGTCCGGGATCGAGCCCGCCGTCGCGAATCGATTTGGCGAGATCGGCGGTGGAGGCACGGAAGCTCAGCGCGGTGTAGGCCTTGCGCGTCGCGGTGTCGTTGGCGGGAAGCCCCGCGAAGCGGTCACGCAACAACACCTGCGGCAGGCCGAAGCGATCCACCACCGCGACCGAAATCTGATAGCCGTTGTCGCGGCAAGTCTTCATCGCCGCCTGCGCGGCCTGCAACGCCACTTCCGGCGTCAGCGACTTGTAGGTGACCATCGCGGCATCATCGGCGCGTGCGGGCGCAGAAAGGAAAGCTGTCGACGCGAATGTCGCAAGCAATAAAGCGACGCGTCGTCCCTGCGCAGGCAGGAACCCATAACCCCTGACGTTGGTTCTCATAACGTAACCTCGTATTCGTTAAAGAGCCGAAGCGCTGCGGCGTATGGGTCCCTGCCTGCGCAGGGACGACATGATCTCATCGGCTCATTGCGTCATGGCCGCAGATAGCTCCAGCCTTCTTCCTGCAACTGCATCAGGCGCACCACCCCGGACGGCACCGGCGTTGCCTCCGACATGATCGGGATGGGGTGGCCTTCCTTCTTCTCCATGCCCTTGCGGGTGTTTTCGCAAGCGGAGAACTGAATCTTGCCGGGGAAGGCGAGATCCTTGATGTGCTTGATGCGATCCTTTACCGGCGAGGTGTCGTCGCGCAGCATGTTAAGGCCGGGACCGTAGGTGACGATCTCGACATCGGCGCTCTCGCCCTTGCCGCGATAATACTCGATGACGTTGGTGGCGTTGTTGAGCGCCAGATTCATCACCGCCGGATCGTTCTGGTCGACATGAATGGCGAGACGATGCGTCTTGGCATCAGTGGCGAAACCCGGCGACGACAGCGACAGCATCGCGACGATGGCCAGCACCGCCGCATGAAAGAGATAGCGCATCTTCAACCTCCGCGTTCCAGGTGGCCGCGCGGCCACCTCTATTCATCCGTCGTTGCGAGCGCAGCGAAGCAATCCAGAAGGCCACGAAGCAAGAACTGGATTGCTTCGTCGCTGGCGCTCCTCGCAATGACGATCCACCTGATACGTCCCACCCTCAAGGCCGCACCAGCGTATAGCCGTTCTCGGTCAGCGACAGAATCTGGCCGACACCGACCTGCACCGGAATCGCGCCGGGAATGATGTCCGGCCGCTTGCCGGTTTCGCGCTCGATGGTGTCGAGCGTATTGACGCAGACGTCGAACTTCACGCCCTGCGCGATCAGGCTTTCCACCCGCGTCCGGTTCGCGTTCCCGGTGCGCAGCACATCGATGCCGGGGCCGAACGCCACCACCTCGACGGCGATGGCGTCGGGGCCGTAGGCCTTGATCAGATTGTTGGCGACGCTGATGACGAGGCTTTCCTTCTTCGCGTCCGAATCTGACAGTTGCAGCACGATGCGATGCTCGGCAAACGGCTTGTCCGGCAGCGGCTTCGGTTCCGCCATCGCGGCAGCGACGTGAAGCGTTGCGACCGCGACCATCGCGCCCAGCACGCCCACGACATAACGCCGCGTCATCATCCGCATGGCCTCATCCCTGCCCGGCAATGCCGGGATTGTTCTCGACGCCGCGCAGGCTCACCGCGTCGGCCGGAGCCGACAGCTTACCCTCGCGCAGATGTTTCGCGAACACGTCCCACACCGGCTCGCCCGTCTGTTCGTTGACCGACGCCCAGCCCGCCACCTTGTAGGTCTTGCCCGCGACAAGTGCGCGCCCATTCGCAAGCTTCAAATCCGAAATGCGATTGCCGACGCTCTCGTTCGGCGCGCAAGTGTAGGACAGGCCGCCGACGCGAACCATGTCGCCGCCCTGCTGGTAATAAGGGTCCGTGTTGAACAGGTTGTCGCAGACGTCTTCCAGCACGGTCTTGATCTGCTCGCCGCTCATCGGCTGCGCGTAGACTTCGGAATAGGTGGTGGCGGTTTCCGCCAGCACGTCTTCCATGGTCATCGGCTGCCCCGGCAATACGCTGGTGCCCCAGCGGAAGCCCGGCGACAACGCGATCTCGGCATCGAGTTGCTGACGCAGCGCATCGCACAACAGGCTGTCCATGGTGCCGTTGAAGTTGCCGCGGCGATACAACAGATGCGGCGCGGTCACGACCTTGGCGGAAAACATCTCCGCGTGCGGCGCGCGCAGCCGCTCGATCAGCGCCAGCATCTCGGCGTCCGGCCTCAGCAGTTCGGAGAACACCGGCAGCAGACGATAGCGCACGTCGCGCACCTTGCCCTTGGCGAGATCGAGATCGAGCACGCCCAAAAATTTTCCGTTGGAGCCGGCGTTGGTGACAAGCGTGACGCCGCCGGCGTTCTTCACCGCGATCGGCTGCGGCACCGCGTCGTGGGTGTGGCCGCCGAGAATGACGTCGATGCCGCTGACCTTGCTGGCGAGCTTGAGATCGACATCCATGCCGTTATGCGACAGCAGCACGATGGCGTCGATTTTCTCATCGGCACGCAACGCCTGCACCAGCTTCTGCAACTCATCGTCGCGAATGCCGAAGGTCCAGTCCGGCGTGAATCGCTTCGGATGCGCAATCGGCACATAAGGGAACGCCTGCCCGATCACCGCGACACGATGGCCGCCGAGTTGCTTCACGACGTAAGGTTTGAACACGCGACCCGACGCGGCATCGAATGCCGGCGCGTCGTTGAACGCGGCTTCCTCGGTGAGGAATACGTTCTGCGCGATGAACTCGCCCTTGAATTTCGCGAGATTGGCGCGCAGCACCTTCTCGCCGTAGGTGAATTCCCAATGGCCGGTCATCGCCTCGATGCCGAGCAGGTTGGCAGCCTCCACCATGTCGGCGCCCTGCATCGCGTTGGCGAGGCCGGAGCCCTGCCACAGGTCGCCGCCGTCGAGCAGCAGCGATCGTCCGGCGCCCGCTTCCTCGCGCAGCCGGTCGATCAGCGTCTTGAGATGCGCGAAGCCGCCGAGCCGGCCGAACCGCGCCGCCGCTTTCTCGAAATCGAGGCAGGTGAAGGCGTAGGCGTTGGCGCTCCCCGCCGTCACCTGAAAGCGTTCGAGGAACGCATTGCCGACCAGATGCGGCGGCTGACCCAACATCGCGCCGACGCCGAGATTGACGCTGGGCTCGCGGAACAGCACCGGCTGCAACTGCGCGTGGGTGTCGGTCATGTGCAGGATGCGCGCGTTGCCGAAGCGCGGAAGGTCATAGACGCTGGTATCAGCGGCGGCATTCGCGGCCCACGCACGGCGCGGCAACGCGCCTGCCAATGCGGCGCTCGCGGTCCATCCCAGAAAGTCGCGGCGGCGAAGAGTCATGCGATGAACCCGGACATTTGCGGCAGCCTTACGTCAGACCCGAGAGGGTCATTACTCTGAGTATCCGAGAGGAAAGTCGTTTGTTTGACGAACGCAGAACACAAAAATTGTCGTCCCCGCGAAGGCGGGGACCCATTACCCCTGGCGATCGCGGTCTACGTGGCTGTCCAACCAGGATCACGGTCGCTGTCCGCATCATGAGCGACACGGCGTATGGGTCCCCGCCTTCGCGGGGACGACGCCGAGGTTGTTGAGGCGCTTCGTTCGCAATGACGCCTCCCTCTCAACTCGCCCGCTCAGCGAATCTCCATCAGCTTCCAGTTTTCCTTCTGTTCGTTGGTCTGGAAGATCGCGGCTTTCGACAGTTGTTCGGATTTCTTGGCTTCCGCCGTGGCCTTGTCGAAGTCGCCGGCCTCGGCGGCCGCCTTCGACGCCTTGAGCGCGGAGACCGCGGTGGTCCACTGATTGCGCAGCTTATTGGCCTCGGCGTTGGCGGATTCCGCCGCCGCATAGGCGACCTTGTAATCGGCTTCGGTGCTGGCCGCGTGCGCGGACACGGCGAAGCCGCTCAGCAGCAGGGCGACAGCGAGTGCGGAGATCGATCGACGCATCAGAACCTCCATTCGCATCATGGCCGCGCGCCGGGGCCGGAAATCGGCAGCCCGTTGCTGACATACGAGAGATAATATTCGAGGTCGCGATATTCCTCGTCCTGCGGCTTCAGCGGCACGCCGCGCACCTGGCTGTTGCAGGAGGTGAAGCGGCGGCTGGTGGTGCCCATGCCGGACCATTCGGAACGATAGATCGGCATCGCATTCAGAATGCCGAGTGCCGGCGCCAGCACCTCGGCGCGAATCCGCTCGCCGGGGCTTTGCACATGGCAGGTGGCGCAGGAGAAATTGAGCTGGCCGCGCCGCGTGTAGAAATAGCGCTTGCCGTTCTCATAGGCCGCGAGCGCGCGCGGATCGTCGGGAATCTTCACGTCGAACACTTTGCCGCGCGAGGTGAAGGCCATGTAGGCGGTCACCGCGGCCATCTCGTCCTTGGTGTAGGAATAAGGCTCTTCGCCGTTGGCCTCGCGGCACTGGTTTACCGCCAGTTCGAGCGTGATCACCTTACCCTGTTTGGCGTCGAAGTGAGGATAGTCCTGGCGGATGCCGATGCCCTTGTTGGGAAAGCAATCGGCCAGCGTCTTGCCGTTCTTGAACGGCTTCGCCATCAGTTCCTTGCCGAGATCGAGCGCGAACTCGTAAGGCGGAAACTCTTCCTTTTCCTTCCACTGCTTGTAGAGCCCCTCGTCCATCGAATACGGGCCGTTGACGAAGTCCTCGAATTTCACTTTCGGGAACTTGTCCTTGAAGTACTTCTGGAAGGCCTTGAGGTCAGCGGGAGGATTGGGCGTGTCGGCGGCAGTCGCGGCCGGCGGCGCGGCGAACAGCGTCACCGCAATCGCCAGCCCGGCAAGCGCCACTCCGGAAAGTCGTCGCATCGTCATCCCCCGTCTCCGCATCACTGAATCTTGGCGGTGAGCGTATCGCTGGCGCCCTTGTTGTCGGTCCAGCTGACCTTGAGGTCGTCGCCCTTCTTGCCGCCCTTGAAAGCGAACTTCAGATAAGGGTCTTTCGACACCGCCGGGCCCCAGTCGGCCACGAACACCGGCTTGCCGCCGTGCTCGATGGTGACCTGCTGGATGTAGTGCGGCGGGATCAGTTCGCCCTTGGCATTTTTGACGAAGCCGGAATCCATCGGATGCTGGATCAGCGCCTGCACCTCGGTGCTGTCGCCGCTGGCGGTGGCGCGAACGCGAATGGTCGATGCCATGATTGCTATTCCTTGTTTGAACCGATCAACCGCCGCAGCCGCCGACGGTGACCTTCACTTCCTTGGTGGCGCTGTAGAGCTTGCCGCCGGCTTCGACCACGGCGATGACGTTGCTGGTCTTCGCCATCTTGAGCCGGTTGGAGACGCTTGCCGCCGTGCCCGGCAGGATGCGATAGGCCGCCGCCAGCGTGTTCGGATTTTCCGTCACCAGGATCGCGATGGACGTCACGTCGGGCAGCGACGACGACACCGAAACCGGCACCACCGCGCCGTTCTCGGCGATCTCCGGCGCGTCGAGTTTCACCTTGTCGGATTTCTCCGCGGTCTTGCCGTAGAGCGACTTGATGGCGTCGGCCTCGCTCTTCTGCTTGAAGGCCTCTTCGGGATACTTGTCGTTGACGGCGGCAAACGCCTCGGTCATGCCGAAGCGGATGCCGGTGAAGCCCACCACCGCGACCACGGCGATGCCTTGCAGCACCGCACGCCGGCTCGCCGTGGCGTCGTTCCAGATCGAACTCTTCATCTCAATCTCCATGTTGCGGCCCCGCGCATCGCCGGGCCGTCACAACGTCTGTAGGAAATCCACCACCGCGTTGATTTCCTGTTCGGTCAGGATGTGGTTGCGGCCGAACGGCGGCATCACGGTGGTCGGGTTGCGTTTGGTTTCGTCGCTGACGATCGCCACCAGCTCTTTGCGATCGGGATATTTCGATTTGATGTCGACCAGCGCCGGCCCGATGGTGCCTGCGAGGTTGCCGCCCTTGATGTCATGGCAGGTCAGGCAATTGCCCTTGCTGCGATCGAAGGCGAGCTTCTGCCCTTCGGCCACATTCGCCGATTGCGCCTGCGCGAGTGCCGGGACACTGGCAACGCCAAGCAGCACGAGACACGCCATCGTTCGAAGCCGGCTCTGGCCGGTCAGGAAAACCATTCTCACGGAGCTAAATCCTGCATCGGTTTCGTGCTGTTGCGCGGTCAGATTGGAGCAAATCCATCAGGCATATTCACTTCGGCTGCATAGCGTCGAGCGGACCGGTGGTTCGCGGCGTCAGATCGCGCCCTTCCGCCGTCGAGGAAATGCTGACAGCGGCGGGATCGCGACACGCGCTCATGCACGGCTGCGCGGCGGTGTCCGGCCTCGGATCGGTCCAGATGAAGTTATCGCGATTGGGCATCCTGACCTTCGGCAGGCTGTCGCGATCGGCGACGAATTCATTCGGGACGATATTATTCAGGTTCAGGATATAGGCCGTCAATGCATAAACGTCATCCGCCGAAAGTGTATGCGGCGTCGGCATCGGCATCGCGCGGTTAATGTAATCCCACAGCGTCGGCGCGAACGGCCAATAGCTGCCGACGGTCAGTTCCGGACGGTCGTCCTTGAGCGTGCCCTGCCCGCCCGCGAGCTTGGGGAAGCGTCCCTCGCCCTCGCCGAAGGTGCCGTGGCAGGCGGCGCATTGCTCGGCGAACACCGTCTCGCCGGTTGCCACATCGCCCTTGCCCGGCGGCAGCCCGACGCCGTCCTCGCCGCGCGCGTCGATATCCCAGCCCGCGATCTGCTCCGCGGTCGGCACCGTGCCGTAACCGAAATGGCCGGGCTCGGCGGCGTTTGATGATGGCAATCCGGCCAACCAGCAAACAGCCGTCATTGCGAGGAGCGCAAGCGACGAAGCAATCCAGTTCTTGCTTCTTGGCCTTCTGGATTGCTTCGCTTCGCTCGCAATGACGGAACGAGAGGAAGCGTCGCCGCTAAAGTCCGACATTTGACCGTCACGAAAGCTGGACATCGAACACGCTCCCGTCCGCTTTCACCTGCCAGGTCTGAATCGCGTTGTTGTGGTAGACCGAGTTGGTGCCGCGCTTTTCGCGCAACTGCACGATGGTCGGCTGCACGTAGCCGGTCTCGTCGATCACGCGCGATTCCAGCAGCGCCGGCTTGCCGTCCCAGCGCCATGGCAGCGTGAACCGCGTCAGCGCTTTCGACAGGATCGGCTCGTGCAGTTGCGCGGTCTGCCAGTTGACGCCGCCGTCCACCGAGACATCGACGCGCTTGACCTTGCCGTGGCCGGTCCACGCCAGCCCGCGGATTTCATAGAGGCCCGGCCCGTGCAGCGGCTTCTCCGGACAGGGGAAGGTGATGACCGACTTGGCGTCGATCAGCCAGGTGAAGCCGCGCGAGGTGCCGTCCGGCATCAGGTCGGTATACTTCGAGGTCTCCTCGCGCGAGAACCACGGCTTGTCGCCGATCTTGATGCGGCGCAGCCACTTGATGCTGACATTGCCCTCCCAACCCGGCACCACGAGACGCAGCGGATAGCCCTGTTCCGGCCGCAGCGCCTCGCCGTTCTGCGCATAGACCACGAGGCAGTCGTCGAGACACTTCTCCAATGGCAGGCTGCGGTTCATGTGCGCGCCGTCGGCGCCTTCAACCAGCGCCCACTTTGCTTCCTTCTTGACGCCGACTTCCTCAAGCAGGGTCGAAAGCTTGACGCCGGTCCATTCCGCGCAACTGACCATGCCGTGGTTGAATTGCAGCGAGTTGAGCTGCGCCGCGCGCCACTCCATGCCGCCGTTGGCGGGACACTCGATGAAGTGAATGCGCGACACCGACGGGAAGCGGACAATGTCCTCCATCGTCAGCAGCAGCGGTCGTTCGACGAGGCCATGGATCATCAGCTTATGCTGCTTCGGATCGACGTCGGGACGCCCCGCATGATAGCGCTCGAAGAACAGGCCGTTGGGCGTGATGATGCCGTTGAGATGTTGCAGCGGCGAGAAGCTGATGGAAGATTCGGTGCCGGCGGTGAGCCACGGCACGTTGCGGCGGATGACGCCGGCCTCGAACTCCGCCGGGTTGCCGTAGGGCCGGTCCACTACGCCAGCGCCGAGCGACTGCGACCACGGCGCATCCGCCGGCGGCGACGCGCTTTCGCTCTGCGCCAACGCCGCGTTGCGGCCGAGCGCGACGGTGCCGGTGAGAGCCGCACCGAGGCCTAGCATGGCGCGACGGTTGACGCCGCCTTGCCGAGGAGGATCATTTGAACTGGGATCGCGCGCATCGCCATCGCGCAATTTAGCATCGCGCGGATTTGCGAGATTGGATTGTCCGGGCTTGCCGCGCCAGAAGGTGGGCCGCACGTTTCCTCGCTT
Organism: Hyphomicrobiales bacterium; assembly: GCA_017305555.1. GTDB lineage: Bacteria > Pseudomonadota > Alphaproteobacteria > Rhizobiales > Xanthobacteraceae > 62-47. The sequence continues at coordinate 75,101 of JAFKKM010000027.1, forward strand.
TGCGGCGCACAGCCGCATTCCCATTGGCGGCTTGCGACCGCCTCGCGTGTTGTTGATCCAAGACCTATCGTCGCACGCTAATTCAGTCAATGCTAAACTACCGTCGATGCGATAGAATGGAACCTGACTGCGCCATATAGCTTTAGGTATCGCCATGCCGCTCGCGAAGACCGCCGCGCGAAAGAAACGTGAGAACGCCGCCGCCGAGATGCGGCGTCTGGCGCGGCAGGCCGGCGACGCCGCGCAACTGTTGAAACTGTTGGGCAACGAAAAACGTTTGCTGATACTCTGCTATCTGGCGGTGCGCGGCGAGATGACGGTGGGCGACATGCTGGACGTGATCGACATCAGCCCTTCGGCGCTGTCGCAGCATCTGGCGAAGCTGCGCGGCGACGGACTGGTGGCGTATCGGCGTATGGCGCAGACGCTGCACTATCGCGTCGCCGACCCGCGTGCATTGAAGGTGCTCAAGGTGCTGAAACAGATCTACTGCGGAGACCTCAAATGATCCGCCACGTTGCCGCGCTGGCGATGCTGCTCGGAATGGCAAGTCTCGTGCAAGCGAGCTTCGCGCAGGTCGCCGACGCGCCTTACGCGCCGCTGACGAAGCCGCTGCATATCGAGCAGGTACCGAACGCACCGATCTGGTACAGCATCGGCAATCCCGGCATTCCCGGCAAGGACAACGAAGGCAACACCTCAAACGCCGGTTTCGTCGTCACCTCCGACGGCGTCGCGGTGTTCGACGCGCTCGGCACGCCGAGCCTCGGCTGGGCCTTGTTGCAGCAAATCAAGAAGGCCACCGACAAGCCGGTGCGCTACGTCATCGCCAGCCACTATCATGCCGATCACATCTACGGCTTGCAGGCGTTCAAGGACCACACGCCGGCGCTGATCATCGCGCAGGAGCAGGCCGGCGACTACAAGGTCAACGAGGAGACCGCCGACGAGCGCGCCGAGCAGCGGCTCGACCAGCGGCGCGGCGCGCTCTATCCGTGGGTCGATGAGAAGACTCGCGTGGTGCCGCCGGACATCACGTTCAAGGAGCGCATGACGATCACGCTCGGCGACCGCACCCTGACGCTGCTGTTCGCCGGCCCCGCGCATTCCTCCAGCGACATGATGATGATGGTGGAGCCGGACGGTGTGCTGTTCGCCGGCGACATCGTGCAGAACAGCCGCATTCCCTTCATGAACAGCGACGACGTCTCCACCGCGCACTGGCTGGCCGCGCTGAACGAGGTGGAGAAGCTGCAACCGAAGTTCATCATCCCCGGTCACGGCAAGGCCTCGACGAAGGCGGCGGAAGCCATCGCCTTCACCCGCGATTACATTCAGTACGTCCGCGATGCGATGACCAAGGCGGTGCAGAACTGGACCGATTTCGACGCGGCTTACGCGCAGACCGACTGGTCGAAGTACAAGGACATGCCGGCCTTCACCAGCAACAACCGCGGCAACGCCTACCGCATCTATCTTGAACTGGAGCAATCGCAGTTCAAGGACGACAAGAAGTGAGGCGGAGCTGACCATGGCCGAATACGTCGTCGAGTTCGGCAAGGATGGCCGCCGGGTCGAGCCCGACGGGCGGTTGGATGCGGCCGCGTTCCATCGCAATCATCACGCGATCTGGGCGGTGTTGGAGCCGTTCCTGCGCGATAAGACCGGCGACGTGCTGGAGGCCGGCAGCGGCACCGGGCAGCACGTCGTCTCGTTCGCGCGTCATACGCCGAACATCGACTGGTGGCCGAGCGATTATAACGACGCGCATCTCAAGAGCATCGCGGCGTGGCGCACGCACGCACAGCTCGCCAACGTTCATGCGCCGCAGCGGCTCGATCTGTCCGATCCAAACTGGCGCGCAAAAATGCCGGGTGCCGATCCGCATCATCTGCTGGCGATTGTCTGCGCCAACGTCATCCACATCGCACCGTGGAATGTCGCGGAAGGCCTGCTCGCCGGCGCAGGCCGCGCGCTGCGGCCGGACGGGCGGCTGTTTCTCTACGGCCCGTTCAAGCGCGGTGGCAGGCACACCGCCGTCAGCAACGCGGTGTTCGACACCAGCCTGCGCGAAGGCAATCCGGACTGGGGCGTGCGCGACGTCGACGAAGTTCGCGTCGTCGCCGAGCGTCACGGTCTCGCGCTACGAGACGTGGTGGAGATGCCCGCCAACAACTTGATCGTGGTGTTTGGACGCTAAAAGCCCTTCCTTCCGTCATTGCGAGCGAAGCGAAGCAATCCAGAAGGCCACGAAGCAAGAACTGGATTGCTTCGTCGCTTCGCTCCTCGCAATGACGGATAAACGGAGGCGCTCCTCTCACCTTTCGACCTATTGTCCGCTGTCGCAAATGAGTGCATGGAATACATCTATTCCGTCTCTCCCTGTCCCCGAGGGCCGCCATGACAATCAAAACCGCGCTCACTTCGCTGCTCGATATCGAACACCCGATCCTGCTGGCACCGATGGCGGGCGTGGCCGGCGGCGCGCTGGCTTCGGCGGTGACCAGTGCCGGCGGGCTCGGCATCGTCGGCGGCGGCTACGGCGACAAGGAATGGCTGAGCCAGCAACTCCTGGGCGCCGGCAACACCCGCGTCGGCGTCGGCTTCATCACCTGGTCGCTGCGCAAGAATCCGGCGCTCCTCGATCTCGCGCTTTCGCATCACCCCAAGGCGATGTTCCTGTCGTTCGGCGACATCGACGAATTCGCCGCGCCGATCAAGCGCGCCAACATTCCGCTGATCGCGCAGATCCAGACGCTGGCGCAGGCACGTAAGGCCGTGAGCGACGGCGCTGACATCATCGTCGCGCAGGGCGCTGAAGCCGGCGGCCATGGCGGCGGCCGTTCGACCTTGCCGCTGGTGCCCGCCGTGGTCGATGCGCTCGGTCACAAAGTCCCGGTGGTCGCCGCCGGCGGCATCGCCGACGGACGCGGCCTCGCCGCGGCCTTGATGCTGGGCGCCGCCGGCGTGCTGTGCGGCTCGGTGTTCTATGCCAGCCGCGAATCGCTGACCCACCCCAACAACAAGCGCGCAGCCTTCGCGGCCAACGGCGACGACACCATCCGCAGTTCGGCGATCGATGTCGCGCGCGGCATCGATTGGCCCGGACAGTGGAACATCCGCACCCTGAAGAACCCCGCCATCGTGCAGTGGGATCGGGACCTCGACGCTCTCAAAGGCCAGGTCGCAACCGAGAAGCCGCGTTACCTCAAGGCCGCCGCCGATGGCGACACCAACGTTGCCGCCGTGATCGTCGGCGAGGCGGTGGACCTGATCAAGGCCGAACAAAGTGCGGCGGAGATCGTCACCGGGATGGTCTCGGACGCCCAAAAGCGCCTCGCCGCCGCGCCGCAAATGCTGGGCTGACCCGCGTTTGCGCGCGTTGATTCCTGCGCCGCAATAAGATTTATCTTCCCCCGTGCCGCGCCTTCGCGGACATTTATGCCATCACGATGCGATGCCGGAGCATAGACTCCCCTTTTCGGGGATGCCGGCATCCCGAGAGGACGAGCGCTGAGGCTCCCGGATCGTTCCGATCCATGGCCTGCGTGATCCGGGATAGCGGGGAATGACGGAAGCCACCCTCGACGAATTCGCCGACGACCAGCGTGCGCGCGCCAATGTGGTGCGGCTGTCGATCGCGCAGGCGCTGACCGGCGCCAACTCCGCGGTGATCTTCGCCACCGGCTCCATCGTCGGCGCGACCTTGGCCCCGAGCCTCGCGCTGGCGACAGTGCCGCTGTCCGTCTATGTGCTCGGCCTCGCCATGGCGACCTTGCCGACCGGCTACATCTCGCGCCGCTATGGCCGCCGCACCGCCTTCATCATCGGCACCGGCTTCGGCGCGCTGACCGGCGTGCTCGGCTGCATCGCCATCCTGCGCGGCTCGTTCGCGCTGTTCTGCGTCGCCACCATGCTCGGCGGCTTCTACGGCGCGGTGTCGCAATCCTATCGCTTCGCCGCCGCCGACGGCGCCAGCGCCGCGTTCCGCCCCAAGGCGGTGTCGTGGGTGATGGCGGGCGGCGTGTTCGCCGGCGTACTCGGTCCGCAGATGGTGCAGTGGACCATGGACATCTGGCCGCCCTATCTGTTTGCCGCCAGTTTCCTGGCGCAGGCCGGCATCGCGCTGATCGCCATGGTCGTGGTGGCGGGCGTCGATTCGCCGCCACCACCACCGGCCGATCTCGGCGCCGGACGGCCGCTGATGCAGATCGCGCGGCAGCCGCGTTTCATCGCGGCGGCGATCTCCGGCGTCGTCTCCTATTCGATGATGAATCTGGTGATGACCTCGGCACCGCTCGCCATGAAGATGTGCGGCCTGCCGCTCTCCGATTCCAACACCGGCATTCAGTGGCACATCGTGGCGATGTACGGCCCGAGTTTCTTCACCGGCGCGCTGATCACGCGCTTCGGCGCGCCGACGGTCGCCGCCGCGGGATTGCTGCTGGAAGCGACCGCCGCGGGCATCGGGCTTGCCGGCATCACCACACATCATTTCTGGGCCGGGTTGTTCGTGCTCGGGCTCGGCTGGAACCTGAGCTTCATCGGCGCCTCCGCCCTGGTGCTCGAAACCCACCGGCCGCAGGAACGCAACAAGGTGCAGGCGTTCAACGACTTCCTGGTGTTCGGCACCATGGCGATCGGCTCGTTCATTTCCGGGCAGTTGCTGGCGGATTTCGGCTGGTCGATGGTCAACCTCGTGGTCTATCCGCCGGTCATCATCGGGCTCATCGCGCTGGCCTTCGCCGCAGCCGGACGGCGACGGATGATGGCGTCGTAGCGACGCGCGATGGCGTCATCCTGAGTGCCTATTCGGACATTTTTTTGAGGGCGGCTTCTCAATACGAAGATCGTCGTCCCCGCCTTCGCGAGACCTCTGCAAAAGGGCATGTTTGTGATTCAATAGCGGTCGAGACCGGAGGTTTCGTGGATGTCGGAGCAAAGCAGTTTTGTGGATGCGTTTCTGCCGGCGGGCTTTGGCCGCAATGGGCGGCTGGA
>JAFKKM010000163.1 GCA_017305555.1 Hyphomicrobiales bacterium
GGCACCGGCGAAAAGACCGATGCGCTCGAAGACTTCCATCCGGACCGTATCGCCGGCCGCATTCTTGGCATGGGCGACGTGGTGTCGCTGGTGGAAAAGGCCGCCGCGCATATCGACGCTGAGAGGGCGGCGCGCGTCGCCGAGAAGATGCGCAAGGGTCAGTTCGACCTCAACGACATGCGCGACCAGTTGCAGCAAATGGCGAACATGGGCGGCATCGGCGGCCTGATGGGCATGATGCCCGGCATCGCCAAGATGAAGAACCAGATCGCCGCCGCCGGCATCGACGACAAGATTCTCAAGCGTCAGACCGCGATCATCGATTCGATGACGCGGCAGGAACGCAAGCATCCCGATATTCTGAAAGCCAGCCGCAAGAAGCGCATCGCCGCCGGCGCCGGCCAGAAGGTCGAGGACATCAACAAGCTTCTGAAGATGCACCGGAACATGGCCGACATGATGAAGATGATGGGATCGGGCAAGCGCGGCCCGATGGCCGGCATCGCGCAGGCCATGGGATTTGGCGGCGGCGGGATGCCCTCGCCGGAGCAGATGAAGGCCATGGCCGACAAGCTGCCGAAGGGCGCCGACGGCCTGCCGCAACTACCAAAAGATCTTCCCGCCGGCCTGCGTGGCGGCTTGCCGAACCTGCCCGGCCTCACCGGCCTTTCCGGCAAGCCGACGCTGCCCGGCCTCGGCGGCTTTCCCGGCTTCGGGAAGAAGAAATAGTCACACCCAACTCACACGAACCTCAACAACACAGACTCGAACAGATATTCAAAGGAGAACTCCATGTCCGTCGTTATCCGCCTCGCCCGTGCCGGCACCAAGAAGCGTCCGGTCTATCACGTCGTCGTCGCCGACTCGCGCTTTCCGCGTGATGGCCGCTTCATCGAGCGTCTCGGCTATTTCAATCCGCTGCTGCCGAAGGACAACGACCTGCGCCTGAAGCTCGACATGGAGAAGGTGAAGGCATGGCTCGCCAAGGGCGCGCAGCCGTCCGACCGCGTGTCGCGTTTCCTCGATGCCGCCGGCGTCATGAAGCGCACGCCGCGCAACAACCCGGAAAAGGCCGTGCCGCGCAAGGAGCGCAAGGCCGCCGAGGCGAAGTAAGGCTTCATCGGGGCGATGACAAAGCAGGTTTGCATCGCCCGCATCGGCGCCGCGCATGGCGTGCGCGGCGCGGTGAAGCTGTGGACCTTCACCGAAGACCCGTTCGCGGTTCTCGATTACGGACCGCTCTCGACCAAGGACGGCGCACGCCGGTTCGAAGTGAGCAACGCGCGCGAGGCCAAGGATCATCTGGTCGCAACGCTGCAAGGCGTCACCACGCGCAACGATGCTGAAAAACTCAACGGCGTCGAGTTGTATGTGCCGCGCGAAAAACTGCCGCCAGCCGAAGACGGCGAATACTATCATGTCGACCTGATCGATCTCGCCGCCGTTTCGATGGATGGCGCGCCGGTCGGCCGCGTCGTCGCGGTCCATAACTTCGGCGCCGGCGACGTCATCGAGATCGCGCCACCGAAAGGCGCGACGCTGCTGCTGCCGTTCACCGACGCCGTGGTGCCGACCGTCGACATCGCCGGCGGGCGGGTGGTGATCGAGATACCGGGCGAGGTCGACGGCGATACGCCCGATCAGGCATAATCGTTTCGTTCTTGCATTGACGTCATCGCCGGACTTGATCCGGCGATCCATCTTTTGAGAAGGCGATGGATACGCGGGTCAAGCCCGCGTATGACGCGGGAAAATTATCTCTGGCGATCAACACTATGTGGCGCGCGACGATCCTGACCCTGTTTCCGGGCATGTTCCCCGGCCCGCTCGGCGCAAGTCTGGCTGGGCGGGCGCTCGCGACCGGCGTTTGGGAGATGGAGGTGCGCGATATCCGCGATGCCGCCACCGACAAGCATCGCAGCGTCGATGACACCCCGGCCGGCGGCGGCCCCGGCATGGTGCTGCGCGCCGACGTGCTCGCCGCCGCCATGGATGCCGCCGCCATCGCTCCGGATCGCCCCAAACTCGTCATGAGCCCGCGCGGTCGGCCATTGACCCAGTCGCGCGTCGCAGAACTCGCCGCCGGTCCCGGCCCGCTGATCGTTTGCGGCCGGTTCGAGGGTATCGACCAGCGCCTGATCGACGCGCGCGGCCTCGAGGAGGTTTCGATCGGCGATTATGTGCTCTCCGGCGGCGAAATCGCCGCCATGGTGCTGCTCGACGCCTGCGTCCGCTTGCTGCCGGGCGTCATGGGCAAGCTGGAATCCGGTTCCGACGAGAGTTTTTCCACCGGACTACTGGAATACCCGCAATACACTCGCCCGCAGAGCTTCGAGGGCCGCGCGATCCCGGACGTCCTGCTCTCCGGCGATCACGCCAAGGTCGCGGCGTGGCGGCGGGCGGAAGCGGAAAATCTCACCCGGAACCGCCGCCCGGACCTGTGGGCAGCACACGGCGCCCAGCTCGGCAACCAAAAAGGACCAAAAAGCACGACAGACGGGTGACAACGCCTTTGCTTTGCCGTATAGGAGCGCGAAATCCGCACCAGAAGCGTTTTCAAGCGAAGTGGTCGCCGGTTCGCGTTAAGAAACGCGTCAGCATAAAAGCCCAAGGTCCTTTACCGCTCCACGGGAACGGTAAAGGACCTTGGGATAACCAGTTTCACGCAGCCGCCCCGGACGGGCTGGCGCGCCGCCGATGGAGTTTTGCAATGAATATCATCCAGCAGCTCGAAAAAGAGCAGTTCGACAAGCTGTCGGCCAACAAAGCCATTCCGGAATTTGGCCCCGGCGACACCGTGATCGTCAACGTCAAGGTGGTCGAAGGCGAGCGCACCCGCGTGCAGGCCTATGAAGGCGTCTGTATCGGTCGTTCCGGCGGCGGGCTCAACGAGAGCTTCACCGTTCGCAAGATTTCCTATGGCGAGGGCGTCGAGCGCGTCTTCCCGCTGCTGTCCCCGATGATCGACTCGATCAAGGTCGTGCGTCGCGGCAAGGTGCGTCGCGCCAAGCTCTATTACCTGCGCAACCTGCGCGGCAAGTCGGCCCGCATCGTCGAGAAGAAGCAGGATCGCGCGCAGGCCGCTGCTGCCGAGTAATCTCCCGTCGCATTGCGACATCGAAAAGCGCGGGGCTTACCCGCGCTTTTTTATTGCGCGAACGTTGGGGCTGCTCTCCGCATACGATGAAGCGGCGGCTTGCGGCAGGATATTTCAACGAGTCGTCCCCGCGCAGGCGGGGACCCAGACTCCGCAGCGCCGATGATATAGAAGGCGCCTGTTGCCGGCGCTTATGGCCACGATCAAAGCCAGGGGTAATGGGTCCTCGCCTGCGCGAGGACGACTCGTGGAGGTGTTTTTGCACCAAGGCGCATTGCCGCAATGCGTTCGGCTTTCGTTGTCGGGGCAATCGCGCCTGTGCTAGGATATGGAATGGTTCCAGATCGCAAAGAGATCGTTGCCCGGATTGTGCTCGACGACCGCTCGCGGTTGCCGTGGCGCTTCTTCGGCCGCCTGACGACCACCGCGCTCCTCGCGGGCTGACGCCTGGCGCTCGCGCGCCGCACGCCTGCACCACACCATTCATTTCCGCTCGAGGCCGACACCATGTCCGATTCAAAATCCGCCACCACCTTGTACGACAAGATCTGGAACGATCATCTGGTCCACGAGGCCGATGACGGCACCTGCCTGCTCTATATCGACCGCCATCTGGTCCATGAGGTGACCTCGCCGCAGGCGTTCGAAGGTCTGCGCACTTCGGGCCGCAAGGTTCATGCGCCGGAGAAGACGCTGGCCGTGGTCGATCACAACGTCCCGACCACCGACCGCTCCAAGCCCAATCCCGATCCGGAGAGCGCCGAGCAGATCGCCGCGCTGGCGCAGAACGCCAAGGACTTCGGCATCGAATACTATAACGAGTTCGACAAGCGGCAGGGCATCGTTCACGTCATCGGCCCGGAGCAAGGCTTTACCCTGCCCGGCACCACCATCGTCTGCGGTGACAGCCACACCTCGACCCATGGCGCGTTCGGCGCGCTGGCGCACGGCATCGGCACCTCCGAAGTCGAGCACGTCCTCGCCACGCAGACGCTGATCCAGAAGAAGGCGAAGAACATGCGCGCGGTGGTCGACGGCAAATTGCCGGACGGCGTCACCGCCAAGGATATCATCCTCGCCATCATCGGCGAGATCGGCACCGCGGGCGGCACCGGCTACGTGCTGGAATACGCCGGCGAGGCGATCCGCGCGCTGTCGATGGAAGGCCGCATGACGGTCTGCAACATGTCGATCGAAGGCGGCGCGCGTGCCGGCCTGATCGCACCGGACGAAGTCGCCTATGAATTCCTGAAAGGTCGCAACAAGGCGCCGAAGGGCGATGCATGGGATGCCGCGCGGCGCTACTGGGACACGCTGCGCAGCGACGCGGGCGCGCATTTCGATCACGAAATCCGCCTCGACGCCGCCTCGCTGCCGCCGATTGTCACCTGGGGCACGTCGCCCGAGGACGTCATCTCGATCACCGGCGTGGTGCCCGATCCCGACAAGATCGCCGACGAAGCCAAGCGCATCTCGAAGCATCGCGCACTCGATTACATGGGCCTGAAGGCCGGCACCAAAATCACCGACATCAAGCTCGACCGCGTCTTCATCGGCTCTTGCACCAACGGCCGCATCGAGGATCTGCGCGCGGCGGCGAAGGTTGCCGAGGGCAAGACCGTCAACGGCAACGTCAACGCCATGATCGTGCCGGGCTCGGGCCTGGTGAAAGAGCAGGCCGAAGCCGAAGGTCTCGACAAGATCTTCATCAAGGCCGGCTTCGAATGGCGCGAGCCGGGCTGCTCGATGTGCCTCGCGATGAATCCCGACAAGTTGTCGCCGGAGGAGCGTTGCGCCTCGACCTCGAACCGCAACTTCGAAGGCCGTCAGGGCTTCAAGGGCCGCACCCATCTGGTGTCGCCTGCCATGGCGGCGGCGGCGGCGATCGCCGGCCACTTCGTTGACATCCGCGACTGGCACTGACGCTTCTTATCTCGACAATTACCAGCGGCGGTTCCTTCCGGAGCCGCCGCTTTTCTTTGCGGCGATTTCGGAAGAATGACGATGGAACCGGAACACCATGTCGCGACTTGTCATGGCACTGGAGGGCCAATGCCATGCTGGTTGAACGCAACGTCCAGGTGATCAATATCGACGTGATCGGACAGGCTTATTCCATTGCCGCCGATTACCTGAACAGAAGCGGTATGCTTGTCGACCCTTATCGAACCGACCAATCGCTGCTGGAGATCATCGTCGAACTGTTCGAGTTCGGCGACCGTAACCGGATTCGAATCGCCAACCGCGCTATCCGCCGCTATCAGGTTGTCCATGCCGCCTGAGCAAAGCCCCGCACGACAAGCGCCGGAGCGCTCCGTCAACACGAACGCCGTGCAGGCGGCGATCGATCGCGTGATGATGACTTACGATCTGCTCGCGACCCGTACCGAAGCCGAACGCGTCGAGGCACGCGAGCAACTGATCGACTATCTTGCAAAACTGCATACCGCGGGAGAGACCGACCTCGACCGGCTTACGGTTTGCGGCCTCACTTACTTGCGCGAGCGCGACGGCAGCATCGATCAGGTCAAGGCAGGCTTCACCGGGCTGTAATCGCGGCAAAACAAATCGGTTGGAGCATTTCGTGTTTTGACGGAAACGTCATTGCCGGGCATAGCCGTTCGAAGAACGGCGTCGCTTCGCTCGCCGATGACCCGGCAATCCATCGTCTGGAAAAATGGATGCGCGGGTCAAGCCCGCGCATGACGATTTGGAATAAATCGAAACCGCTCTAGGTGCTGCCGCCCGCCGGCGTCGCCGCCGGCAACACCTCCACCGCCGCCGCCCCGACATGATCGGGCGAGTTGTCCTTCCACCGCACCGAGCCGAACGGCCGCTCCAGCATCCGGCGGATTTTCACCGGCTCCAGCCCGCGATGGAATTTCATCGCCCGCAGATGCAACTTGCGCTCCGATTGGGTCGCGCGATTGCGCTGGCGCAGGTAATCGTTCCAGGTCGGACAGTGATAGCGCTCCGTCCACAATTGCGGATCGGAAATATCGCGCGCGATCGACCAACCGTAGGCGCCGTTGCGCTTGCGGCTGAGTTGAACCATCTGCATCAGCCGATAGAAGGTCCGCGCACGGTTGAGATCGACACGGTATTCGATCTCGACGATGACCGGCCCGCTGCGGCCGGTCAGCGGCAGCTGAACCTCGGGGTCCGCCAGCATATCGCCGGCCTCGTCGCGCCCCTCCACCGACGGCATCCGCATCCAGTGGCCAAGAACCGGCGAGACGAACATCGCGATGCCGGACACCAGCAGCGCGCCTTCAACGCCGATTCCATCGGCGAGGTGGCCCCAGATCCAGCTGCCGATGCCGATGCCGCCGGCGGCGGCCGCCTGAAAGGCGGCCAGCGAGCGTCCGGCAACCCAGCGCGGCGCCGACAACTGCACCCCGATATTGAACAGCGCGACCGCCAGCATCCACACCGCACCGGCGACCACCAGCGCCGCGGCGGTGATCACCGCCATCTTGCTGACGGCGACGATGGCGATGGCGACACCCATCACCATCGCGCAAAGCCGCACCGCCGTCTCGCCGCTGGCGTATTTAATGATCTTGGCGATGTTCAGCGCCCCGATCACCGCGCCCGTTCCGAACGCGCCGAGCATGATGCCGTAGGTCTGG
>JAFKKM010000164.1 GCA_017305555.1 Hyphomicrobiales bacterium
CCCGCCTGGCCGCCAGACGGGTCCAAAAACGCGCGACGCCGATAGGGACGGTCCTCCGGTCGGGCTACGCCCTTCCTTCGGTCCGTCCCCATCGGCGCTGTCTCATCCTGATTGTCGCCGGAGTCTCACCCTGATCGCCGCCCCGCATCGGCGAACACGATGGCTGCCTACGGTGCTGATCTCGAAAAATATCTGTGCTGGCTCTCGGCCAACGATCTGACGCTCCGGAACGTAACGGAAAGCGGCATCCTGAAGTTTCTCGCCTCGCTTGAGAGCGCGGGAGCGGCTGAAACGTCACTGAGACGATTGAGAACAACGATCAAACAGATCCATTCCTTTCTGGTGGCGGAAAGTCATTGTGCGTCGAATCCTTCGGCGCGTTTCGAACGCTTGCCCAGGATTAAGGCATCGCCATACATCATGCATATGGAAGACGTGGACCGCCTCCTTGAAACCGCTCATCAACTGGCCGCCGACGTTGACTTCGGACCCCGTCGGCAAGCGGGCTACGCCCGGCGAGCCGCCCTGCTTGAGACCCTCTACGCTTCCGGAATGCGGATTGGCGAGGTGATCTCCCTGCCCGCCAGTTGTATCAGACCGGACGCCAGATCCCTCGTCATCAACGGTCGAGGCGGCAAGCGGCGGATGGTACCCCTTCATACGAAAGCGGTCGAAGCGATCATGAGATGGAAACGCATGGCTGAAACAATCGGATTACCGCCGTCCGAATGGGCGTTTCACTCCATCAAGAACGTCGATGCTCATGTGACCCGACAAACTGCTTTTGGCGAAATCAAGGAAATCGCAGTGATCGCAGGGATTCCGGAAGCACACAGGGTTTCACCTAAATCCCTGCGACATGCGTTCGGTGCGCATCTTTTACAAAATGGCGCGGACCCGAGTTCGGTTCAGGCAATGCTTGGACATGCTGAGTTGGGGTCGATGGACGTATATACGAAAGCGGCACAGGATACGAAACTTGCAAGCATGGGGAAGCACCCGTTGATGGATGTCTTGGAAAATTCTTAAAATCTCAAGCTGCTTAATCGTAGGATATTAAAAACACTCGTCTAGAAGATGAATTTCGATCGAGATCGATCGCCGCCTGCCCAACCACATTGTTCGAACAAGGATGCCAAAACCGTGAATTCAACTGACGGTCCATTTCTTTTCTCGTCGTTTGGCATTTTTGCATACCGCGATCACGGCGGCGGTGCTGTGATCAAAATGGCCGCAAAGGATAACCGCACGAGGCGGATGATCCTCTCATTCGAGAATATGACTCATTTCGTGAAGGAGATGTCGTCTTTGCTCTTCAAAAATTATACGGACCCGAGAAAACTCGATCCCGATAGTCTATCTTCGGAAATTCAACAACAATTGATAGATTGGGATGAACACCAGCCGGAACTAGATGACGCCGAGCTTAGTTCGTTTCAGAAACAAGAGTTCCAACACGCTTTCGACATCTCAAACGTTCCGCCGTTCGTGGTATTTTCGTTTGCAGATGCCAATCATCAGGTCGAGGAATTCGCGTGTTATCCGAGTGTTGCCTTTATTCTCGCTGACCGTCTCTCTGTCGGACTGAAAACTCTGTCCGACACTCATAACTAGGCACACCGTTGTCGCGGTCGAATACCTCTTTTAAAAGGGCGACAGATGCAGGGTTTGTTATCGTTCCCACCCGGATGGATTCTGCCATTGAAGCCCTGATCGCTTTAACAACTTTTGCCCTCTGCTCGGCACCGATTTCAAGATTTGCCACTACCGTCACTCCGGTTACCCATCATTTCAACAATGATGGGCGCACCTGATTATCGGCGCAATGCCTTCCTACTTCGACCAATAGCAAGTGGATTATCAACGCAACGCTCGCCGCGCACACCAAATCTGCGGGGCATACATTGATTGCAAGGCCTCAATAGAAGATCTGCGTTCGAGCATTGCGGGCGTTTATCAGGAACCGATCAACTGCATTCATTCCTCCTGCTTGTAAGTCTCTACGCGAATAGACGTTCAGGTTCTCTCTGACTGAACCCGGCGGCCACTCAGGGCCGAAGGGCAACGCGGGTTGCCTCCGGATATTCCCGCGCAGGAAAGATATCATCCACGTTGAATCCGTTAATCGCTGTGATCGCCGAGCAAGAAGCCAAGACGGCGGAGACGATGTTTGATTTGAAGTGTCTGGCACAGGGACTTTTGAGCGAATAATTGCGCTGGAATGGGCCTGTCTCAGGCTGGCGAGGAGTCTAAGTCCAGCACCGTAATTCCGTCAGCGCAAAATTAATAGAATTCAATAAACTAGCCGCAATATGGTGGCGCTTGCCACCTGATATCGGAAACTTTGGCGTTGTCCGATCCATTGGATTTTAGCTTCCCGTTATGCGATATGCTTGACAAAAATGCTCGGGCATCTACCCTTCCGCTTTCGTTGGCGAGCCGGATATCGCCTAGCATTTTTGAAAGTGTTTTGCTTTAGGTATCTGATGCCGTCTTGGAATCTTGACCGCGTCGAGAATGCTTTTGCGGAAGCAGCCGTCTCTCCCGCGATGTGGGGCAATGCGCTCGATATCGTCTCCGAGGAGACTGGTGCTTATGGTGCCACGATGCTGCCGATTGGCGGCGACATCTTGCCGAACATCCCCCGCAGCACGAGCATGCTGGTGACCCGCGAGAGTTATTTTAGAAACTCATGGTATCGGCGAGACGAACGCTACAATAGTCTTCCGACGGTGTTGAGAACGGGAATCTCCGACGATTTCGATGTCATGTCCGTCGAGCAGATGAGACGCAATCCCTACTACCAGGATTATCTTGGCTCCTACGGCTTGCAATGGTTCGCCGGTATACGGATTTCTTTGGGGTCGGATATGTGGGTTCTCTGTATTCAACGCTCCATCCCACAAGGTCCCTTTCCGTCGGAGGAAAAGGATCGCCTGATAAGGCTCACGCACTCTTTGCCAGGATGCATCGGCATCGCCAAGACCATCGGCGCGACGCTCGGAGCCAATGCGCTTGAGACCTTCGAATTCAGCCGAGCAGCAGCCGTGCTCGTTGGCCGTGACCGCAAGGTCATTTGTCCCAACAGAACGGCAGAATCCCTATTGCAAGGCGACGTCAGACTTTCTCAGGGAAGAATCGTTTCGGTCGACCCGGCCGCGACCGCTGCGCTCGACCGAGCAATCTTCGACCTGCTTTACGATCGTGAAGCCGGAGGCGTCTCCAAACCCGTCAAGCTTACACGGCGCGAACAGAGCCCATTGCTCGCCTATCCGGGGCGCGTGTCGTCGATGGTTTCAAATCCACTGGCCGATAGCCAAGCCATCGTTGTTTTGGTGGACCCAGACAAGAGAAAGACCATTCAGCCCGCGACACTGCGGCACGCTTTCGAAATGACGGAGTCCGAGGCTCGCTTAGCGGTTATGCTCGGCTCCGGTCTCGTTCTCGACGAGGCTTGCGAGCGATTAAAAATCGCCAAGGAAACTGGACGCAACCACCTGAAGAACGTGTTCGGTAAGACGGGCGCTCATCGCCAAGCCGATCTTGTGATGATGGTGCAGTCGTTGCTCGCCCAGGATTGTGATCAATAGCCCTTTTTAGGCTTTCGTCGATGTCTCTCCGGCACTGGGCCGTATCGCTCGTGGAAATGCCTGAAGGCGGCTATCCGGAACAAGTCAGTTGCCAAGGCTCATCGACGCTCCCAGATCCCAAACTCTGATGGCATTGAGGCGATTTAACCCATCAAGTCGCGTCACCTGAGATAGGCCCATCATCCCAAGTTCCGCTTGGCTCTGGCGACTCAATCGTTTTGCTGTTCTGCCTTGAACGGAAGCCTGTCTCTGGAAAACGCGACGATCTTATGTGGGGAAATCCCCCGATACGTCGGTCTTATGTGGGAATTGGCGTTTTCTTATGTGGGGATTCTCCAAGGAAAACATTGGAGAATTTCGGGTTCCATGTCTGTCTTATGGGGGGAGCTACATAGGGGAACCGCGAATTGACGCTTCAGCCTCATGAACCTTGAGGGTTGTAGCCTGACAATCGAGGAATCTTCCCGCGATTGCTTCCTAGGTGTGTGACCGAATGGAATCATTCGACAAATGACGACTGGAAGGTCCATCTCACCGCCATCTCTGTGGTCGCCACTTGCAGATGATCCTGATATGCACGGTGCCTCAATTGCCGACAGCGCTCGATATTTTGCGGTGGTCGCCGCGAGCTGGTGCAAGACCAAGGCAAGGCTCGTTGCAGTCGTAGAACTCGGACCGCTGACCATATCCGAGGCGTAAACCGGCGAATTCGAGTACACATCGTTCGCAGGAGCAGGCATTTGGAGCGATTTCGATGCCGTCATTGCGGTATTGCATTCGTTCAGCAAGTTTAGCCCGACGCCATGCCCCTAGGTGACGTCTTCGACCAAGCAAAATCGATCCCAATCATTTCCCCTCGTCCGATTGCCTCTTCGAACAGCGGCGTCGCAACGCTGAGGTCAGCGGCGGCGCTTCCAAACGCCAGCCTCTGGGAGGGACGAGATTGACATTTGACATCCGCTTACCTTTATAGCCGGATATTGGTTCCACGCACCCTGAACGGTCAGTTCGAGCTTGTCCCGCTTCAAGGATTTGGCATAGTCCGCCGATGCGTGCGCGTGGGAAGGCAGCGACATGGGTCGGGATAGCTCTGGCGATCCTGCTCTGCTCCGCGCACGCCCAGGACAACAAGAAGACGGACGAGGACAAGCCCGCCGATCCGGACACCGGTGAAAGCACGGTGGAAGAATTGACCTTGGGCCTGCTGCCTCAGCCGTTCCAACGATACGGTGTAAAGTTCGCGGCCACCTACATCGGCGAAGCGCTCGGGAATCCTTCAGGTGGCGCGCGGCAAGGCTCCGCCTATGAGGGGCGCCTGAACCTCGCAGTGGATATCGATCTTCATAAGTTGGCGGGCCTGGACGGAACGACTTTCCATGCCAACGTGTTTCAAATCCACGGACAGGGATTGTCCCGGGAATTTCTTCAGAACTTCATGGTGGTCAGCGGGATCGAAGCCCTGGCGACCACGCGGTTGTACGAGGCTTATGTCGAAAGGAAATGGGGAAGCCGGTTGTCGATCAAGGCAGGTCAGCTGGCGGCGGACAGTGAATTCTTCAATACGAAGTACACCGACGTCCTTACGAACGCGTCCATGGGTTGGCCGGCCATCACGTCGCTCGATCTCTTGAGCGGCGGCCCTTCACCGCCACTCGCCGCCGTTGGCGCCCGCGCGTTGGTGAACTTCAGCGACAACATTTCCGTTTTGGCTGGAATCTTTGACGGCAATCAAGCCGGGCCCGGATCGAACGATCCGCAACAGCGCAACCGTTATGGATTGAATTTTCGCATCAACGATCCGCCGCTGCTGCTTTCACAGATTCAGTTGGCCTGGCATAACAAGAAGGGAGATCCCGGACTTGCGGGCAACCTCAAACTTGGCGCGTGGCGGAACTTCGGAGCCGCCAACGCTCTCCGTTATGACAGCAGGGGTCTCTCCCTTGCCGATCCGTCAAGCGCAGCAATGCCCGCACTTTTACGTGGCAATTTCGGTGCGTGGGTCGTCTTTGAGCAGCAGGTTTATCGCGTTGCGCATACCGACGACCGGGGACTCGGCGTGTTTGCCCGGATCTCGGGAAGCCCTTCCGCGACGAGTCTGATCGATGTTTACGCCGATGCCGGAGTGGAGTTCATTGGTCTAGCCGACAAGCGTCCGAAGGACAAGTTCGGCATTGCCGTTGGCTACGCCCGTGTTTCACAAGACGCTCAGTCGCTCGATCGCGATTTTGCCGTTCGATATCCCGGATGGCCACGGCGAACGTTCGAAGGCCTAATTACGGCGACCTATCAATATCAGCTTCGCGACGGCTGGACCCTTCAGCCCAATCTTCAGTACATCGTGAGACCCGGAGGAGGGGCAACAGATCCACTGGGGCTCAGTCCAGGCAAGCCTCTTCGCAATGCCACCGTGGTCGGACTGAGGACAACTGTAAAATTCTGATGTGACAGACTGGTCCTTTGCCCAAACGGCGTCCAGGCCTTCTTCATCGCGACTGGCTCCTCTGCCACACAGCATAGGGCAGCCGCGTAGCTCGGCTTGTCTCCCCAATTGTTTGCGCACGGCGGCGACGAAACTTCCGATGTTCTCGCGAGGGCGGACTCAAGCTCATCACGCGTAATACCAAGGTGCTTCGGTGACGTCGTAATACTCGTTCTTCTTGATGCGGCTTCGATCCTGCTGACCGACGTTTGATTTGTCTTCGCTCATGCCGTTTCGCGATGCTGACGACCGCCCCATGGGAGGATATCGCGCGCTATCACAATCGTCAGGTCGTTGTGCTGAAATCACGCGATTGGTCGGCATGGCTGCATCTCACCGAACCTGAGAGCGAACTGCTGCGCCCGCTGCCAGAAAGGTCGCTGACGGTGGGCTCGTACGCGAGGGGGCCGACTAACGCTTGCTAGGTGACGCTGCGCAGGATGTCAATGGATGCGGGGCGGCGATCAGGGTGAGACTCCGGCGACAATCAGGATGAGACAGCGCCGATGGGGACGGACCGAAGGAAGGGCGTAGCCCGACCGGAGGACCGTCCCTATCGGCGTCGCGCGTTTTTGGACCCGTCTGGCGGCCAGGCGGG
>JAFKKM010000115.1 GCA_017305555.1 Hyphomicrobiales bacterium
CCCGGCCATCCACGTCTTGGTCCACTGAAGCGCTGGAAAGGACGTGGATGCCCGGGACAAGCCCGGGCATGACGATGGATAGGTATATGACGTAAAACAAAAGCCCCGCGTGAGCGGGGCTTTTGCATTGTCGTGGAGCGTGATCGCGTGCGCGCGTCAGCTTCCCATGCACTTCTTGACGTAGCTGGTCTTGGCCGCGCCGGAGAGCGGCTTGCCTTCGGCGCTCTTGGCGTTGGTCTCGCAGCACTTCTTCATGAAGCTGGCCTTGGCGGCGCCGGCGAGCGGCTTGCCGTCGGCGCTGACGGCGTTGCAGGACTGCGCCAAGGCGGGCCCGGCGGCAAACAGGGTCAACACGGCAATCAGAGGCAGACTTTTCATGGTGGTCTCCCGGAGGTTGGGTGTTCAGCGTACCTGAACCCATCGCACTGACAACGCCCCAGATCGAAAATTGTTTGCTTGTATTCGGCTCGCCCGGAGCACGAATCGCCCGAGAAACCGGCCGGCGCAACCCTGCTGTGCTTTCGCGCCGTTTTACTTCGCACCCGCCAGCCCCTAAACGACGCGCATGTCGAAAGCGCCGTCCGATCCCCGCCTGATAGGCTTCCTGCTCCTTGCCACCACCATCCTTGCCTGGGGCCTGAACTGGCCGGCGGTGAAGGTGCTGCTGCTGGAATGGCCGCCATTTTTCTCGCGCGGCGTGGCCGGTGTCGCTGCCGCCGCCCTGCTCGCGGGCATCGCGCTGTGGCGAGGCGAGAGCCTCGCGGTGCCGTCCCGCTTCTGGCCCCGGCTCGGCTTCGCCGCCTTCACCAACGTCTTCGCGTGGATGGGGTTCGGCACGCTGGCGATGAAGTACCTGCCGATCAGCGAGGCGGCGCTATTAGCCTACACCATGCCGATCTGGACCATGCTGTTCGCCTGGCCGGTGCTCGGCGAGCGGCCGACGTTACGCGGCGTCGCGGCGCTGGTGCTCGCGTTCGCCGGCCTTGCGGTGATGTTCAGCGGCCAGAGCCTCGCCTTCGATCAAACCAAGCTCATAGGCGTGGTGACGGCACTGAGTTGCGCCATCCTGTTCGCCTTCGGCAGCGTCACAGCGCGGACGCCGATCCCGCTGGGACGGTTCGGGCTGGTGGCCTGGCAATTGGTGCTCGGCTGTGTGCCGATGGTGATCATCGGTCTGATCTTCGAGCACCCTGACGTCGGAGGGCTGTCGCCGCGCGGCTGGGCGCTGATGCTCTATATGACGCTGGGACCGATGGCGATCGCCTACGTCACATGGTTTGGCGCGCTGAGCCGCCTCAAGCCGGCGGCGGCCACCACCGGCTCGCTGGGCGTGCCCGTGGTCGGCGTCTGCTCCGGTGCGCTGTTTCTCGGCGACCCGTTCGGCGCGCGGGAAATCATCTCGCTGGTGCTGACGCTGGTCGGTGTCGCGCTGGCGCTGCGCCGCGAGCCGCCGCTGGTGGAATAACGTGCGGCTTAGAGCATGATCGGCTTGAATTGAAGCGCGTGCCGTCATCCTGAGGTGCGAGCGAAGCGAGCCTCGAAGGATCTTGACCGTCGCCCTTCGAGGCTGGCGCTACGCGCCAGCACCTCAGGGTGACGACATCAGATTCAGTCCCAACAATCACGCCCTAGGCCGGCTGGATCAGCTTCAGCACCGCAGAGAGTTGCAGGCTGCGCTTGCCCGCCAGCGCAGTGGCTTCCAGTTCGGCACCCTGCGCGTCATAGCGTCCGGAAAAGCCGATGCCGACTTCATGCCCACCGAACACCGGCACCTGCCCGCGCGCCGGCGTATGCTCCTGATTGACGATCTCGCCTCTCCAGCGGCCGCCGCCGCAGGTGTAGGAGCCGAGGTAATAGAAAAACGCATCGCCACCAAGAATGCGGCCGTCGTGCAGCAGCATGATGCCGGACAGACCGCCGCCGATATCGTCGAGCGTGCGCAGGCTGATCGAATAGAGGCCATTGACGACGTCGCCGTCGCGCCGCGCCACCGGCGCGGGGACGATCCGATCGTCGATCGGCGTCATCACCGACCAGAACCGCGCGCCCGGCATCGCCTCGGTGCTGCCCTTGAAGCGAATGACGCCGTCGCTTTCGCGGCCGACCGCATGAAGCGTGGCGATATCCTTGCCCAGCAGCGGCTTATAGTTGGGATCGAAGTTGTGACGCTCGGTGATGATCTCGGCGACGATCTCGCCGTCGACGTCCCGATAGGTGCCGGTATGCGCGAAGCCTGAATTGCCGCCGAGCAGCTTGCCGGCATTGGCGTACAACACGCTACGGCCGACAGCGTCGCCAATTCCATACTCGCAGCTATAGAGTCCCCGTAGCACCGAGCCATCCCCTCGCCGCCCATGGCCGGATCACCCGGCCCGTCTTGTCCCAAAGTGTCCCTGTCACAGGTCCGCGCGACAAGGCAAGAAATTTTCCAAGACATCCCCGGCCACGTCGCCGCGGACGATCCATCCACGACCGTCATAGCCGCGCAGCCGGCCAAGCGCGGCCACGATCGCGACACGTTCACGAAACGACTCCATTTCGTTCCAAAAGAACGAATCGCGTGCGATGCAAATCACGCGAAACACCTTTTAACAAAGTGTTTCAGCGCGACGTGTCGCGCAGCCACGCCAACAGCGCGGCGTTGATCTCACGCGGATAGCAATGGCTCAGATCCTCAATCTCGCCGTAGCCGACGTCGGCACCGGCGGCCGCCAGCGCCTCGGCAGCACGGCGTGCGACCTCGACCGGAAACATCCAGTCGCGCGCGCCGTGGGTGATGCGGATCGGCAATTCGTTGAGCCGCGCTGCATCGGCCATCGACGCCATCATCGGATGAAAGGTCGCCGACACCGGTGCGAGATGCGTGAAGCGCGATCCGGCCTCGAGCCCGCTGACATAACAGAACGTGCCGCCGTCGCTCATGCCGGTCAACAACAGCCGCGTCGCATCGACATGCCAGCGTGCACTGACCTCGTCGAGGATGCGATGCAGGTTCGGCGTATCGGTGTCGTCGCCCATCAGCGCCCATGTCCGCCCCGTCGCGGTCGGCGCAACGACAATGGCCTCGAAGCTGCGCGCGTCGCGCAGCCAGCTCCACAGGAACGCGCGGCCGTGGCCGTTGCCGCCATGCAGTGCCATCACCAGCGGCAATGGCCGCTCGGATGAATAGCTTTCCGGCACATAGAGCGAATGGCCACCACGGCTGCCGCGTTCGTTGTCGAAATGCATCACGCCGGTCTCGCCATCGCGCGGCGGTTGCGCGGCACACGTGACAATATCGGCATCGCCGCGCAACGACGCATCGAGGTAGAAGCTGTTAACAAGGGGATTGCGTGATGCGAGCGGGTACAGCGCCTCCAGCGCGCGCGGCAGGTAACGCAGCGTGCCGTAGATCGCATAGAGATCGTCACCGTTGGCCATCGCCATTCGCATGTTGTCGAAGGCCGACAGCGCCAGACGCGCAGACACGACCTCCGGCTCATCGCCATCGACATCGTGCAACGCCTCGCGCAACGCATCATCCGGCGTGCCCACGGCGGCGAACATCTGATCGAACGTCATCGGATCGAGATGCCGCGCGATGAATTCCAGCACCGTCAACGCGCGCAGCAGCAGCGGCAGGATCGTGGCAGTCTCGCGCGTCATGCTTTTTCTCTCCGGGCCTAGCCCTGACTAAAACGCAAGCAACAAACTAACCACATCCTCAGAGTTCGTCATGCCCGGGCTTGTCCCGGGCATCCACGATCTAAAGTAATCGTTGTGGGAAAGACGTGGATGGCCGGGACATAGGCGAGCGGAAGCGACGCCGTTCTTCGAACGGCTATGCCCGGCCATGACGGCGTTGTTTTACGACCGAACGCTTGGACGTTCGCTCAGACGCCCAAACTCAAGCCCGTGTAATTCTCCGCAAGACTTGTCTGCGCCGCCTTTGAACTCGAAAGGTAATCGAAATCGGCGCGCTGGATGCGACGGCCGAAGGCGCCGGTTTCCGGGAAAGTGTGCAGCAGCGTCGTCATCCACCACGAGAAGCGTTCGGCCTTCCAGATGCGCCCCAGCGCCTTCTTCGAATAGCCATCGATGCCCGCGTGCGATTTCTCCGCGTAAAACTCGGTCAGCGCCTCGCCCAGCATCGCGACGTCGCTGACAGCCAGATTAAGCCCCTTGGCGCCGGTCGGCGGCACGATGTGGGCGGCGTCGCCGGCGAGAAACAGCGCGCCGAACCGCAGCGGCTCGGCGACGAAGCTGCGCAGCGGCGCGATGGATTTTTCAATCGAAGGTCCGGTGTGCAAGCTCTCGGCCGCCGCCGGATTGATCCGCCGCCGCAACTCGTCCCAGAAGCGGTCGTCGGACCAGTCTTCAACCTTCTCGCCTTCCGGCACCTGCACGTAGTAGCGGCTGCGCGTCGGCGAGCGCATCGAGCACAATGCGAAGCCGCGCGCGTGGTGCGCGTAGATCAGTTCGTCGGAGACCGGCGGCCGATCCACCATGATGCCGAGCCAGCCGAACGCATAGTGCCGGTCGAACAGGTTCAGCGCCTTCTCCGGGATACTGGCGCGCGACACGCCGTGGAAGCCGTCGCAGCCCGCAATGAAATCGCAATCGAGGTTGTTGGTCACGCCATCCTTGCGCCAGGTGACGCGCGGGTGCGCGCCGTCGAAGTCGTGCAGCGCGACGTCCTCAGCCTCATAGATCGTGGTCAGGCCTGAGGCTTTGCGCGCATCCATCAGGTCGTGCGTGACCTCGGTCTGGCCGTAGACGGTGACATGACGGCCGACCAGGCCGGTGAAATCGATGTGCTGGATATCGCCGTCGAAACACAGATCGACGCCGTGATGGATCAGGCCCTCGGCGTGCATCCGCGCACCCAAACCGAGCTTGTCGAGCAGATCGGCGGTGCCCTGCTCCAGCACGCCGGCGCGAATGCGCGATAGCACATACTCGCCGCTCTTGCGCTCGAGGATGATGTTATCGATGCCGGCCTTTTCCAGCAGACGTCCCAGCATCAAACCGGCCGGGCCTGCCCCGATGATCGCGACCTGCGTGCGCATGACAAATCCTCCCCGGCTCGCGTCCTTATTCCGGTCGCGATGTTGATCGGGCGCGGCCGCGCTGCCAATGGACAGAAACGGCAAACGAGGGGATAATCCGAACATCGAGGAGACGATGTCGACCATCCCCACTTACGCGCTGTACGGCGAGCAGGGCTACGATTCCAGCCCCGACTGGCTGCATTGGGAAACCGTGCTGTCGCGCTCGCGCCTTCACGGCTTTCGCATCGCGCCGCACCGTCATGAACAGTTTTTCCAGATCCTGCACCTGACCGGCGGCACCGCCGAGGTCACGATGGACAATATCGTCGAGCAGGTCGCACCGCCGGCGCTGATCGCCATTCCGGCGTTGCCGGTTCACGGCTACGTCTTTTCGCCGGACGTCGAGGGTGTGGTTGTCACGCTGTTCGAACGCGATGTCCGCGAGGCGCTGGCGCCGGCGCCCGAGGTCGATACGTGTTTGCGGCGGCCGCACATCCTGCACGGCGAGAGCGAGGAGATCGCGCAGGCCGGCCGCGAGATCGCGGCGCTGATCGCCGAAGCCGATCTGCGGGCGCCGGGCCGCGCCGTTGCCATGCGCGCGCGGATCGGCTCGACCCTGGCGGCGATCTATCGCGCGGTGCTCGCCACCACCGAACCGGCGCAACACAGCGGCGGACGTTCGCAGCGCCACGCGCAGGCGTTTCATCACCTGGTGGAGCGCGAATACCGGCATCATCGGCCGATCAGCTTCTATGCCAGCGCGCTCGGCATCACGCCGCCGCATCTCAACCGGATCTGCCAATCGGTGCTCGGCGCGTCGGCGCTGAAAGTGATCGAGCGGCGGCTGTTGCTGGAAGCCAAACGCTACCTGACGTTCTCCTCGCTCAGCATCAAGGAGATCGCGGCGCTGCTCGGCTACACCGATGCGGGCTATTTCAACCGCATGTTCCGGCGCGAAACCGGCGTCGCGCCCGGCAAATTCCGGCAGGTGCGGTGATAAGGATTTACGCGGCGGCTTCCAGTTCGGCGTCGAGGTCAGCGATAACGTCCTCGAATGCCGAAATCGCGGCCTGCACCGCGGCGATGCGCATCAGCTCTTCCGTGGTCACCGCGCCTTTGCGCTTCTGCAAGGCGACGACCATATCCCGCCGCAGCTCTTTAAGCTGAACAAGCGGTAAACCGTGATCCGGCAAATCCCGCAACATGGCTATGTTCCAAGCTCCAGAACGGAGAGATGGTAGCCTAGCGAGACTTCTCTGAAGTTCGCTTATAAATATCCGGAAAACTTTAGCGGCCGAATTGGAGAGTCACCATGGGTGGAAAAGTCGTCGTCGTCACAGGTGCATCGGGCGCGCTGGGCGCCACCGTGGTCGCGGCCTTGCGCGCGCGGGGCGATCGCGTCGGCGCGGTCGATCATGCCGCCAGCACGACGCCGCCGACCGCCGAGCTGTTTCGCGCCGGCGGCGTCGATCTGTCCAATGCAACGCAAGCCGCCGCCGCGGTCGACGCCGTGGCGCGCCACTTCGGGCAACGCGACGGGTTGATCAA
>JAFKKM010000028.1 GCA_017305555.1 Hyphomicrobiales bacterium
CGTTGCGATGCCGGCGGGTCGAGCCACCGGACGATACAGAATCGCGGGGAGCCCCGCTCGTTCCACAGCGCCGACAATTCACGCGCAACTCTGGCAGGAGCGAGGCGTTGGCTCGGCACAGCCGATCGCGCCGGATCGTCCCTGTAACGAGCCGGTTCCGGTGTCCGTATGGCCTCAGCGACAAGGAGACGAGGATGACGAAGGACGATCTCGAGCAGGACGGCCCTTTCCAGCCGATCGACAGCGCGCCCAAGGACGGGCGGCTCATCATCGGCCGCGATGTGTTCTCGGAGAACTACAAAAGCATTCTGGACTGAAGACAGTGCCGACAATGTTGTGAATTCAAGCGTTGGTCGCTGCACTCCCTCTCCCGCTTGCGGCGGAGGGCCGGGGTGGGGGCAAGGGAATGATAGCAGGGGCATTCTTTCGAAATGGCCCCCTCTCTGTCTCTCCCCCGCAAGCGGGAGAGAGGACCACAACATCAGCGCTGACTGCATCGTCATATGAAGAAGCCCGGACCGATGGTCCGGGCTTTTTTGTCATCGTGTGAATTTTGCCGTCATTGCGAGCGAAGCGAAACAATCCAGAAAACCACAAAGCAAAGACTGGATTGCTTCGTCGCGATCGCTCCTCGCAATGACGATCCCGTTCAGTCGCGCCTAACCTCAGGCGCGGTTCAACTCGTTGCGGCCGACGACCATCCAGTGCACCTCGTCCGGGCCGTCGGCGAAGCGCAGGTGGCGCACGTCCATGTACATCTCGGCGAGCGGCGTCCAGTTCGAGATGCCGGTGGCGCCGTGCATCTGGATCGCCTGGTCGATGATGCGGCAGGCGCGCTCCGGCACCATGGCCTTGACCATCGAGACCCAGACGCGCGCTTCCTTGTTGCCGAGCACGTCCATCGCCTTGGCGGCCTTCAGCACCATCAGCCGCATCGCCTCGATCTCGCAGCGCGCCTGCGCGATGATCTGAAGGTTGCCGCCAAGATGTGCGATCTTCTTGCCGAAGGCTTCGCGGGTGAGACCGCGTTCGACCATGAGATCGAGTGCCTTCTCGGCCTTGCCGATGGTGCGCATACAGTGATGGATGCGGCCGGGGCCGAGGCGGAGCTGCGAAATCTCGAAGCCGCGGCCTTCGCCGAGCAGGATATTTTCCTTCGGCACGCGGACGTCGTTGAAGCGCATGTGCATGTGACCGCGCGGCGCGTGGTCGTGACCGAACACATGCATCGGCCCGATCACTTCGACGCCCGGCGTGTTGACCGGCACCAGGATCTGCGATTGCTGCTTGCTCGGCGCGGCGTTCGGGTTGGTCTTCACCATCACGATCATGATCTTGCAGCGTGGATCGCCGAGACCGGAGATGTAATATTTCTCGCCGTTGATGACCCACTCGTTGCCGTCGAGGCGCGCGGTGGTGGAGACGTTCTTGGCGTCCGACGAGGCAACCTTCGGCTCGGTCATCACATAGGCGGAACGGATTTCGCCGTTCAGCAGGGGTTCGAGCCACTGCTTCTTCTGCTCCTTGGTGCCGACCCGCTCCAGCACTTCCATGTTGCCGGTGTCCGGCGCCGAGCAGTTCATCGATTCAGAGCCGAGCGGATACTTGCCGAGTTCGGCGGCGATGAAGGCATAGTCGAGGTTCGAGAGACCTTCGCCGGTCTCGGAGTCCGGCAGGAAGAAGTTCCAGAGGCCCTCCGACTTCGCCTGGCCCTTGATCTTGGCGAGTAGCTCAAGCTGCTTGTCGGTGAAGCTCCAGCGGTCGGTCTTGCCCTTGCCGGCGGCCTCGTATTCCGCCTGAACCGGTGCAACCGTTTCCTTCAGGAACTTGCGGACGTGGTCGTAGAGTGGCCGCGCTTTCTCCGACATGCGGAGATCGTTGAGTTCGTCGTTCGGGTTGAGACCGAATCCGGTCGATGTGGTGGCGTGCATGTTCATGATACCCGATTTCCTCCGCGCGAAATTTCAAGATGTGTCGATGAATGTCTCGCCGCGAGATTGAAGGGCGCGCCCCGGCTAGTCAATCCATCGCTGCGTGCGTCGGAGCAAAGTCCAACCTGCGGAACGCCGTCGGCGCGCCAGATGACGAGGCGCGGCGTCGCGGGCGCGATCGCCGACGATGACTTCCATGCGTCCCAGCCGGCGCAAGCGCGTGAGAGCGGCAGACGGGTCACAGCAGATAGTTCGTCGGCACCGCCGTGGTGAACTTCAGCTCTTCCATCGAGATGGACGAACTGATCTGCGAGAACTCCAGCTTCTCGATCATGGCCTTGTAGACTTGGTCGTAAGCGGCGACGTCGGGGACCAGCACTTTCAGAATGTAATCGACTGTGCCGGTCAACCGATAGGCCTCGACGATCTGCGGGATGCTCTCGATCATCTGGCGGAATTTGACGAGCCACGCCATTTCGTGGCGCGGCGCCGTGACGGAGATAAAAACCGTCATCGGTACGCCGGCTCGCCTCGGATCGACCAGCGTCACGCGCTTGCGAATGACGCCGGCCTCCTCCATCCGCCGGATACGACGCCAGCACGGCGTCTGCGACAACCCGACTTCCTCCGCGATCTCGCCGACGGGCCGATCGCGTTGCTGAAGGAGATCGAGAATCTTCCGGTCGATCTCGTCGAAGCTTGTCGTCATCGCTGGATGAACTCCATCAGCGTGCCGCCGGCATCGGCCGGCGAGACGAAAACGCTTTTCCCGGTGTTGCTCTTGGTGAAGCCGATCGATTTCGATTGCAGATGGGCTTGCGTCTTCGCGATGTCGTCGACGGCGATCTGAAGCGCGGCGAAGGCTCCGTGCAGGATTTTTTCGGCGTCCATCCCGGTGTAATATTCGGTGATCGTCGCTGGCGTCATGCATGTGATCGATGCCGACTTTTCACCGGTCGTCACCGAGAACTTATTGTCCGCGCCCTGAACGCGTCCTGCCGCGTACAGGCGGGCAAACGCGCGCGCCGTATCTTCCGGAGACGCGGATGCGACGACGATGCCTGCGAGCGCAATCGCGCCGTTGGCGTGGGTCATCAGTTCGGGCCGCCAGACCATGTCCCGGGTCTTGTGCTGGCACATGAACATTTCGCCGGTCGGCACTTCGCGCGGCTCGAACGTCGTGACGGCGAAGGCCGCGGTGCCGGTGCTGCCGTCGGGCAGGGGCAGCGGGCGAGAGAAATCCATGACCTCGCTGGTTGCGATCCCGAGTTCGGCCAGCGCGGTGCGTGCGGCGTGCGCATCGCCGATGCGGCAGGCGATCGACGACATGCCTTCGCCGTTCTTGGCCAGGGCCTCCCGCTTGCTGGCGTTGCGCGGCGTTTCCGCGATCATGCCCAGCAGCTCGAAATAGTCGTCCTGCAAGATGATCGTGTAATTCGCGCTGCCCATATGCGGACTGTGCGTGCCGCGCGGTGAAAGCGTGAAGCCGAGCGCGGCGAAGCGTTTGGCTGAAGCATCCAGATCGGAAACCAGGAGGACGATGTGGTCGATGCCTTTGACAGGATGGGTCATGTGATGCTTCTCAGTGATCAAGGAATGGGTCAGGGATCTGTCTTTGCAGCGTAGTTTATTTATCTACGAAATGTCCATATCGCGACATATCATATCTAGTGATTAGCTCAGATAATGGATTGAAGGTGCGATACTAATCTGATTTCGTAGTTTTATTGACATTGCGTGACAGGTAACGGAGCATTGCCGTATACCGCCGGGATGCAGGCGCAGCTTGCGGGATTTTCCAAGCCAGGAGGAGAATAAATGCGAGGGATGAGGGGGCGGCTTTTGCTGCTGGGTGGCGCGCTGTGCGTTGTTGCGGCCACGGCGCAAGCCGAGGAAGTCAAGCGCGGCGGAACCGTGGTCATTCACATGGTTTCAGAGCAGGGCGTGTTGAATCCCGCGCTGCGTGCGTCGACCGGCGTTTATCAGATCAGCGGTAAAATCATGGAGCCGTTGATCGACAAGACCTACGACGGCTATGTCGGCGTTCTCGCCACCGAATGGTCGTCGTCCAAGGACGGCAAGGCGATCACCTTCAAGCTGCGCGAAGGCGTGAAGTGGCACGACGGCAAGCCGTTCACCTGCGATGACGTTGCCTTCACCGCGATGAACCTGTGGAAGAAGCTGCTGAACTATTCCACGACGCTGCAAGCGAACCTGGAAGCGGTCGATTGCCCGACCCCGCACACCGCGGTCTTCAAGTATTCAAAGCCGATGCCGCTCGAGCTGCTGGTGGCGGCGATGCCGGACCTCGGCCATCCGGTGCCGAAGCATCTCTATGAAGGTACCGACATCCTCAAGAACCCCTACAACCAGAAGCCGGTCGGCACCGGGCCGTTCAAGTTCGTGGAATACAAGCGCGGCGAATACATCATCGCGGAGCGCAACAAGGACTACTGGCGCGGCAAGCAATATCCGTATCTCGACCGCGTCATCTGGCGTTTCATTCCGGACAAGGCGGCCGCTGCTGCCGCGTTGGAAGCCGGCGAAATCCACGAATCCGGCTTCAACGGCATTTCCATGGAAGACATGGTGCGCCTGAGCAAGGATCCGCGCTTCGACGTCGGATCGAAGGGCTTCGAGAACAACGTCGCCCACTCCACGGTCGAATTCAATCTTCGCAATCCGATCCTCGCCGACATTCGCGTTCGTCAGGCGATCTATCACGCGCTCGATATCGATTTCGCGTTGAAGACGATCATGCGCGGCTACGGCAAACCCGGCCGGGGTCCGATCCCCAGCACGGCGGGTGCCAACTATACCGACAACGTGCCGACCTACGCTTACGATCTTGACAAGGCGAAAGCCCTGCTCGACGAAGCCGGCTACAAGCCGGACGCCAATGGCATCCGCTTCAAGCTCAAGCATCGTCCGGCGCCGTGGGGTGAGTACACCCAGTTGTGGGGCGAGTATTATGCCCAGGCCCTGAAGAAGATCGGGATCGCCGTCGAACTCGTCACCAACGACGCGCCGGGCTTCCTCAACGGCGTCTATCGTGACCACGATTTCGATACCGCCAATGGCTGGCATCAGTTCCGCGCCGACCCGGCCGTCTCCACCACGGTCTGGTTGCGCTCCGGTGCTCCGGTCGGCACCGCGTGGTCCAATCAGTTCGGCTACAAGTCCGACAAGATGGATGGCCTGATCGATGCGGCGGCGGCCGAACTCGACCCGGCCAAGCGGGCGGATCTCTATCATCAAGTCCAGAAGCTGGAGATGACGGACCTGCCCGTGATCTTCGCCATCGAGCATCCGTTCCTCGCCATCACCAGCAAGAAGCTCAAGAACCACCACAATACGCCGCGGTGGGATTCGTCGAGCTGGTACGACCTGTGGCTTGATCAATAAGGCGATCGGCCAGGGCGCCCGACGCCCTGGCCGCTTCCAATAGAGCATTCGCGATATGAGCCTTCCGGTTCCCCCGCTCCTGACCTACACCGTGCGCCGCGTGGTCCAGGCGATTCCGATCATCATCCTGATCATGATCGGCAGTTTTCTCCTGATCAAGCTCGCTCCCGGCGATACGGTCGACGCGCTTGTCGGCGACATGGGCGGTGCGGACCCGGCGTTCATCGCCAGATTGCGCGCCGAATACGGTCTCGATGAATCGGTGATGGTTCAGCTTTGGCGCTACATGCTGAAGCTCGCGCAATTCGATTTCGGCTGGTCCTACGTCTACGAGCAGCCCGTCATCACGGTGCTGATGTCGCGCATCGGCAACACCATGCTGCTGATGGCCAGTTCGCTGGCGATGGCGTTTACGTTCGGCGTAGCGCTCGGCGCGATCGCCGCGCGGCGCGCCTATTCGTGGACCGACAACATGATCTCGACGCTCGGCCTCGTCTTCTACGCCATGCCGTCGTTCTTTCTCAGCCTGCTGTTGATCCTGATTTTCTCGGTGAAGCTCGGCTGGCTGCCGGTCGGCGGCATCCGTACCATCGGCGCATTCAAGACCGGATGGGCGGACGTGGCCGACGTCGCGCGGCATCTGGTAATGCCGACCGCCGCGCTGTCGCTGATTTATCTCGCCTTCTACATGCGGCTGATGCGGACCAGCGTGCTGGAGGTGATGGACCTCGATTTCGTCCGCACCGCGCGCGCCAAGGGGGCGGGTGGGGCGCGGCTGATGTTCCATCATGTCATGCGCAACGCGCTGCTGCCGGTGGTGACGCTGCTGGGCCTGCAATTCTCCACCGTGCTCGGCGGCTCTGTCATCGTCGAAACCATCTTTTCTCTGCCGGGGATCGGACAGCTTGCCTACACCTCCGTCGTCAAGCGCGACCTCAATACGCTGATGGGGATCATCGCCATCAGCTCGATCATCGTTGTGATCGTCAATGTGGTGACCGATCTCGTCTATGCCTGGCTCGACCCACGGATCGAACTGAAATGAGCCTTCCGGACACAACCATCGCACCGGATTCCCTGCCGGATATCAATCTGACGCCGGCGCGCAGCCTCGTGCTCTGGCGCCGCTTCCGCCGAAACCGGGCCGCCGTGTTGGGTCTCGCCCTGTTCGTGATCGTCGTGCTGATGGCGGCGTTTGCCGATGTGGTCACGCCCGGCGATCCGCTTCGCAACGCCGGCCCGCCGCTGACGGCGCCGCTGGTGCTGGCCGCCAACCCGCTGGGGACCGATCAACTTGGCCGCGACATCATGGCGGGCATCTTTCATGGCGCGCGCATCTCGCTGATCATCGGCGTCGTCGCCACGCTGATCTCGATCGTGATCGGCGTGGTGATCGGTGCGGTCGCCGGTTACTTCGGCGGCAAGATCGATGGCGCGCTGATGCGTGTCACCGAAGCCTTCCAGACCATTCCGAGCTTCATTCTTCTGCTCACGCTGGTCGCCATCTTCGGCTCGAGTATCCAGAATATCGTGATCGCCATCGGCATCGTGTCGTGGACCGCGCCGGCGCGGATGGTGCGCGCGGAGTTCATGTCGCTGCGTCAGCGTGAGTTCGTCGACGCCGCGCGCAATCTCGGCGTCAGCGACGTGTCGATCATTTTCCGTGAGATTCTGCCGAATGCACTGCCGCCGGTGATCGTTTTCGCGTCGGTGGTGATGGCGACATCGATCCTGATGGAAAGCGCGCTGGCCTTTCTCGGGCTTGGCGATCCGAACTACGCGAGCTGGGGTAATATGATCGGTCAGGGCCGCGCGGTCTTGCGCACGGCATGGTTCTGTTCGGTCATTCCGGGCGTGGCGATCCTTCTCACGGTGCTGTCGTTCAGCCTGATGGGCGAAGGCCTCAACGATGCACTCAATCCGAGGCAGAAGACATGACCGGCGAACGGAAGACCATTCTCGATGTTCGCGATCTTCAGATCGTTCTGCCGGCCGGCGGCGATCGTCCTTATGCGCTGTCGGATTTCAACCTGACCGTCGGCGAGGCCGAGATCGTGTGTCTTGTCGGCGAGAGCGGTTCCGGCAAGTCTCTCGCGGCCAATGCGGTGATGCGGCTTCTGCCCGAACCGCATGTGCGCGTCTCGCAGGGAGCGATCAGCCTTTGCGGGCAGGATCTGCTGTCGCTGCCGGAGGCCGGGATGCGCGCCATTCGCGGCGACCGGATGGCGATGATCTTTCAGGAGCCGATGACGGCGCTCAACCCGCAGAAGAGTGTAGGCTGGCAGATCGACGAGGTGCTGAAGCTGCACACCAGGCTGAGCAAGGCCGAGCGCAAGGCGCGGACGCTGGAGATTCTCCGCGACGTGCATATTCCCGATCCGGCGTCGACCTACAACGCCTATCCGCACCAGATTTCCGGCGGACAGCGCCAGCGCGTGATGATCGCGATGGCGCTGGTGCTCAAGCCCCAACTGATTATCGCGGACGAGCCGACCACCGCGCTCGACGTCACCACGCAAAAGCAGATCCTGAAACTCATCAAGGATCTGCAACAGGCACAGGGCACCGGCATCCTGTTCATCACCCACGATTTCGGCGTGGTGGCGGAAATCGCGGATCGTATCGCGGTGCTTCGTCTCGGCGAACTGGTGGAGCAGGGACCGGCCAGCCAGATCCTTCTGAATCCGCAGCATCCCTATACGCGGAAACTGATCGCCGCCGTGCCCGCGTTGACGCCGCCGCCCGAGAAGCCGGTGTCGAACGAACCGGTGGTGCTCGAAGCGAAAGACCTGCGCAAGACCTTCGCGGCACGCGGCGGCTTCCTGTCCGGCAAGCGTGCCCCGGTGATGGCGGTGAAGGATTTGTCGTTCCAGCTTCGTCGCGGCGAAACGCTGGGCGTGGTCGGTGAAAGCGGCTCCGGCAAGACCACCGTGTCGCGCATCGTGACGCGGCTTCTGGAGTCGGACAGCGGCGAGGTGCGTATCGACGGACGCGACCTGTTGTCCGCGTCACGATCCGAGTTGCGGGCGCTGCGGAAGGACATCCAGATGGTGTTCCAGGATCCGATGGCGTCGCTCAATCCGCGCCGGCGTGTGGTGGAGCTGATTGCGCAGGGACCGATCGTTCAGGGCGTTGCAAGAAGTGTTGCGCACGCCCGCGCTCGTGAATTGCTGGCACTGGTCGAATTGCCGCCAGCCGCCGCCGAGCGCTACCCGCACGAGTTCTCAGGCGGCCAGCGTCAGCGCATCGGCATCGCGCGTGCGCTTGCGATGGAGCCGCGCGTGATCGTCGCCGACGAACCGGTGTCCGCGCTGGACGTGTCGGTGCAGGCGCAGGTTCTCAAACTTCTGGCCGATCTTCGCGACCGTCTGCATCTGTCGCTGCTGTTCGTGACGCACGACCTGCGAGTCGCGGCGCAGCTTTGCGACAAGGTGATCGTGATGTCGAAGGGCGAGATCGTCGAAGCCGGTCCGACCGCGCGGGTCTTCGCCCATCCGGAACATTCCTACACGCGCTCCTTGCTGGATTCGATTCCGGGTCGCGACTGGGAGCCGCCCGTTCGCAACGTGGCGTGACCGATAATTGGTTTTAAGGATCGAATGCCGATGACCTCGACAACTCCCACCGCTGTTTTTCCCAAGTCGATCTGGGCCGAGACGGCGCCGCCCCGCACCCAGACGCAGCCGCTGCAAGGAACGATGGAGGCCGATACCGTAATCGTCGGCGGCGGTCTCAGCGGCCTGTCGGCGGCGCTTCATCTCGCGCGACACGGACAGAAGGTGGTGCTGCTGGAAGCGATGGCGGTGGGATGGGGCGCGTCCGGACGCAATAACGGTCAGGTCATTCCCACCATGACCGCCGCCGAGCCCGATGCGCTCGCCAAACGTTATGGTGAAGTCGGCGAACGCTTCGCGCGGTTGATCGGCAACAGTGCCAGCGTGTTGTTCGATCTCGTGCGCGAAGAAGGCATGGCGGCCGAGGCGGAGCAGGCCGGCTGGTTTCAGCCGGCGCATTCGCCGGGGCGGATGCGGCTGTCGAAAATGCGAGTCGATGCGTGGCAGCGTTTCGGTTTCCCGGCGCGTCTGCTCGACCGCGATGAATCCCGCGCGCTGCTGGGTTCGGATTTCTGGTACGGCGGAATGTTCAATCCCACCGGCGGTCACGTGAATCCGCTGGCGCTCGCCCGCGGTTTCGCGGCGGCGGCGGAGAAGCACGGCGCGATTATCCACGAGGGAAGCCCGGCGACGGGATGGCGGCGCGAAGCCGATGGCTGGGTGGTGACGACAGCGGCAGGATCGGTGAAGGCGAAGAACTTCCTGCTCTGCACCAACGCCTATACCGGCGAGATCGTGCCCGGTCTTGCCAGTCGTCTCGCGCGCACCGTGGTGCCGGTGCTGGCATGGCAGGTCGCGACCACGCCGGTCTCCGACAATCTTCGCGGCACCATTCTGCCGGGCCGGCAGGCGGTCTCCGACACGCGCGGCGATCTGCGTTTCTTCCGCTACGATGCACGCAACCGGTTGATCACCGGCGGCAATGTCATCGGGTCGCACGATGTCGGCCGGCGCGTGTCGCAAAAGGCCGCGCGGAGTTTGGCCGAAGCGTTCCCGGAGCTTGGCGTGCCGGAGATCACCCATGTCTGGAACGGTTACATCGGGATGACCTGGGATCGTTTTCCGCGCGTTCACAATCTCGGGCCCGACGGGTGGGCATGGATCGGCTGCAACGGTCGCGGCGTGGCGCTTGGCGTCTCGCTCGGCCGCGAGATGGCGCGCGCCGTTTCAGGCGACGCGATTTCGACGCTGGCGTTGCCGGTGTCCGAACCGCATCCGCTGCCGTTCCACAGCATCGCGCGACGTATCGCGCCGAATTATCTGGCGTGGCTGCGCCGCAAAGACAAAGTCGAAATGGAAGCCTGAAGGACGGATCAAGCGATGAAGGACATGCCCATTCTGGAGCGTCGGCGCATCGAAGCGCAGATTCTCAAACACGTTCACGATGTCATTGCGGCGCGCTCCGAGACCGAGGAAGCCGATGCGGTGATCGGCACCGCGGTCAGCCGCTCGGCGATCGATCAGGGACGCGATTTTGCCACAGCGTTGGGTCACACGCCGAGCTTGCAGGACTTCGCGGACATCATGCCGCTGTGGGAGAAGGAAGACGCGCTCCGGGTGGAGATGGTGGAAGCTTCGCCCGAGAAGCTCGAATTCAACGTCGTGCGTTGCCGCTACGCCGAGATGTACCGCGAGATGGGCCTCGGCCGCATCGGTCATCTGCTATCGTGCAATCGCGATGGCGATTTCTGCGTCGGTTACAATCCGCAGATGAAGCTGACGCGCACGCAGACCATCATGAGCGGCGCGAGTCATTGCGATTTTCGCTACCGCCTCGAACCGGACGCCGACAAGCCCGGCAACGCGCAATAAACGGAGAACACAAAAATGCCTGTCGACAATTGGATATCCGGCTGTCTCGATGAACTGGTGGCTTTCCGCCACGATCTGCATAGCAACCCGGAGCTGCTCTACGATCTGCCACGGACGTCGGCGCAGGTGGCGAGCGCGTTGCGCAAGGCCGGCTGCGACGAGGTCGTCGAAGGCATCGGCAAGACCGGCGTGGTCGCGGTCATTCGCGGCAAGAGCAACACCTCGGGTCGCGCCATCGGGCTGCGATCCGATATGGATGCGCTGCCGATCCTGGAAGCGACGGGAAAGCCGTGGGCTTCGAAGACACCCGGCAAGATGCACGCCTGCGGTCATGACGGTCACACCACGATGCTGCTCGGCGCTGCGATGGGACTGGTGCAGAGCCGCGCGTTCGACGGCACGGCGGTGCTGATTTTCCAGCCGGCCGAGGAAGGTGGTGCTGGTGCGCGCGCGATGATCGAGGACGGCCTGTTTCGTCGCTGGCCGGTCAGCGAAGTCTACGGGATGCATAACCGGCCGAACCTGCCGATCGGTGAGTTCACCATCGCGCCCGGCTCGATCATGGGATCGGTGGATATGATCGACATCGAGATCGAAGGCGTCGGCGGCCATGCGGCGATGCCGCACCAGACGATCGATCCCGCACCGGTGATCGCCGCGCTGATTCAGGCGGTGCAGACCATCACCGCGCGCACCATCAATCCGATGGACTCGGCGGTGATCTCGATCACCACGATTCACGGCGGCGATGCGTTCAACGTCATTCCGCAGACCATCCGCATGACGGGAACGGTGCGGACACTGAAAGACAGCGTTCGCGATCATGTCGAGGCGCGGCTCAACCAGGCGGTGACCGGGATTGCCGCGGCTTACGGCGCCAAGGGCAAGCTGGATTATTCGCGTCACTATCCTGTGACGGTCAATCACGCGCAGGAAACGGAATTGGCCGCGGTTGCCGCCGAAGCCGTGGCCGGCGTCGGTCGTGTGAACCGTAACATGCCGGCGACGCTTGGCGGTGAGGACTTCGCCTTCATGCTCAACGAAGTCCCGGGCGCGATGATCAATATCGGCAACGGGCCGAGTGCCGGCCTGCATCATCCCGCTTACGATTTCAACGACGAGGCGATCGCGTGGGGCTGTTCCTATTGGTGTGAACTGGTGCGGCAGCGTTTGCCGCTCTGAGTTCGACGATAGGCGCGAAGCGCCGTGCGATGGCGGGAGACAACTGACGATGCAACAGCCAATCATGACAATCGAGGCTGGCGCGTGCCCGGCGCCGGTCCCTTTGCCGGATTGCGCCGAACGTGAATGGACGCGTATGGCCATCGCCCGCCTTCAGGACGATGGCCGCCGCTCCGCCGATACCCACCTGCTCAAGCCGCTGTTTCGCGGCTTGCAGGGAATCTCGGTTTATCTCAAGGACGAGAGCACGCATCCGACCGGAAGCCTGAAGCATCGTCTGGGGCGTTCGCTTTTTCTCTACGGCATCTGCAACGGAAAAATCCACCAGAACACCACGCTGGTTGAAGCGTCGTCAGGATCTACCGCCGTCAGCGAAGCTTATTTCGCCCAGCTTCTCGGCTTGCGTTTCATTGCGGTGATGCCGCATTCCACCAGTCGGCAGAAGATCGAGGCGATCCAGAGTTTCGGCGGTCAATGTCATTTCGTCGATCGCGCGAACGACGTCTACGACGTGGCGATCCGCATCGCCAGGGAAACCGGCGGACATTATCTCGATCAATTCACCAACGCCGAGCGTGCGACCGACTGGCGCGGCAACAACAACATTGCCGAGAGCATCTTTCATCAGATGGAAGGGGAGGAGTTTCCCATTCCCGAATGGCTGGTGATGAGCGCCGGCACCGGCGGCACCTCCGCGACGCTCGGCCGCTACATTCGCTACAAAAATCTTGCGACGCGGCTTTGCGTCGTCGATGTCGAGAACTCCGCGTTTTACGATGCCTGGCGCACCGGCGATCTCCAGGTCACCGCGTCCGGATCGCGCATCGAAGGCATCGGCCGGCCGCGCGTCGAGCCGTCTTTCGTGCCCGGTGTGATCGACCATATGGTTCGCGTGCCGGATGCTGCTTCGATCGCCGCCGCGCATGTTCTGTCTGAGCGTTTGTTCCGGCAAATCGGCGGTTCGACCGGCACGAATTTCTTCGGCCTGTGCTGGATCGCGGCCAACATGATGATAGCCGGCCGGCAAGGTTCGATCGTCACCCTGATCTGCGACGGTGGTCATCGCTACACCGAGACGTTTTATAATCCGGAGTGGCTTCGTGAGAACGGGATCGACATCGATCCCTATCGCCGGATGCTCGACCGCTTCCTCGACCAAGGCGAATTCCTGCCGCCGGCATGATGACGCGCTCGCGCCGTCTGCCTCGTGGCCGACTGATATCAATCCATAACAATCGAGTTCTTTATGAAGCCCGTGTCCACCAGCCAAGCTCCCGCCGCCGTCGGCCCCTATTCGCAAGCGATCATCGCGAACGGTCTTGTGTTCGTCTCCGGTCAACTTCCGATCGATCCCGCGACGGGAGAATTCGTTTCGAACGATCCGGTCGACCAATGCAGGCAGTCGCTGCGCAACATCGAGGCCATCGCCAAATCCGTCGGCGCGGACCTGTCGCATGTGGTGCGGACGACGGTTCTGCTGAAGGATCTGTCGAGTTTCGCCGCGGTGAATGCCGCCTATGCGGAGTTCTTTCCGGGTGTGCCGCCGGCCCGCACCACTTTTGAGGCGTCCGCGCTTCCGAAGGGCGCGTTGGTGGAGATCGATGCGATCATCGTTCTGGACAAGACGTCCAACGGCTGAGGCCATCGCTCGAATATTAAGCGATCGTTCGCCGAAGGGCCGGCCCTATTTTTCCGGCAACCCTGCGGCGATCAGCAACTTCATGATGCGGTCGCTCCCGGCGAGATAGCGCGGGCTTTCGTTCTTCGTGCGTAACGGCACGTTGATCGCATTCGATCGCGGACGAATCTTCAGGGCCTCTTTCATCGCTTCCCTGGCTTTCTCGGGTTGGCCGAGAGCCTGATAGGCAGCCGCAATCAACATCGACGTCCGGCCGGTGCCGGGCGTGATGGCGAGCGAGCGATTGAGCCAACTCAACGCTTCTTCATAGCGATCGAGATGTACGAGGGCGACGCCAGCACCGAGCAGCCAGGTCCATCGCGACACCGCCGGCATATCGAAAGCGTCGGCTTGCTTGAACGACGCGAGCGCGTCTTCGATCCGGCCGAGTTGCAGTTGCGATATGCCCATATGGAAAAGGGTCGCGCCGTCCCACGGTTGCAGGACCAGGGTCTTCTGGCACGCGACGAGGGACTCGACGAAATGGTTGGTGGTCATCAGCAAGCGGCAATAGGCTTGCATCACCGGAACGTAGTCGGGTTCGTGTTCGAGGGCGCTCTCGAGAAGGTTACGGGCGCGAGACTCGGCGGCGGCGGCCCCTTCCGGGGTAAGCCATTCCATCTGCACCTCGCGGATCAGATGCGCCGCGAGCGATGCCTGGAGATCGACATCGTTCGGGTGACTGGCGAGAGCTTTTTCCAGCATGTTGCGCGCGGCGCTGAGCCGCTCTGGCGTGGTTTTGCTGTTATAGGCGTTGGCCTGATCGATCACGATCTTGGAATCGGCGGAGCGCTGGACGGAGTGAGACAGCGCATTGATGAAGAGCGCCAGCGGATAACCGATACCCGCCGTCAAGCGGGACTGCTGAATCGCCGGGTCCACGGAGAGCGGCACGCTCGCGCTGCTGGACCAGCGGACCTGTCCGGACGCCCCCTCGACGAGGCGTGCCTGAATGACCCATTTGTCGGTGTCGCGCTGGAGATCGCCGCGGAGAATGAAGTCGGTGGGTGGCGATGTGGTGACGGCGTGTGGCGCGATGACCCGAATGTTGCCGATCGTCGATAGCCCGTCGGTCAGGTGGTCGGCGATGTTCGCGGCCATGGTGGTGGTGACCGGATCGGACGACCGGGCTTCCAGCGGGGCGATCGCTATGGAGTACGTGCCGGGTTGGGCCGGGTGCCGCAGCAGCGATAGCGCATACGACGCGACCGCGACGCAAGCGATCAGCGCGGCCGCGAGCAACCACCATCGTCCAGCGCGCTGCTTCCGCGGCGCTGAGGTCGGCTCCGCGACGCCGTCATCCTCCGTGGGTTGCTGAGCTGCCGCCGGAAGGGGGGTGGCAGCGGCGTCGCCGGGAGAGGACTCCCGCACGTCCGTACTGAAAAGATAGCCTCGCCCCGAGACCGACTTGACCAGTTGGCGACTTTCGTCGTGAAGCGCGGTCCGGATTTCCCGGATGCACTGAAACAGGCTGTCTTCGCCGACGTGAATGTTCGGCCAGATCGCGGTCATCAATTCCTGTTTACTGAGAACCCGGCCGGGGTTCGTCGCGAACAGATGTAACAGGGCCAATGTCTTGGGACGAAGCTTGATGGCCTCGCCATCGAGCTTCCGCAGTTCAGCCCGATCGAAATCGAGCTCAAAACCCGCGAACCGCAGCACTTCGCCCCCAATTATCGATCTGATTGCCTTTCGGGCGGGCCGAATATCAGAAATCTTTCAGAAAGTCACCGCCATCGCGTCAGGACTTTGGATGCCGCGTCTGACACGCTCGCCGTCCATTAACGTTCCGGTAGTAATTGGCGAGCGGGGACTGTCGTGAGATTGAAGCTCCCGGATCGGGGGTCTAAGGGTGACTTGAACAAGGCTGACCTGGGTAAGCAAAGCCCGGGCCGGTTTCGCTTGGCCGTCGGTCCGAAGCCGGAACGCCTGTCCGGGGCAAGCGATCCCTCCGCCCGCCTGTTTGTCGACGCCGTCTCCCTCCGCGTTTCCGCGGCGACCATGACCGTGGTGATGGTCCTGTCGCCGGTCGTGGCTTTCGCCCAAAGCGTGCCTGCCGGGGTCGCCAATATCGTGCCGGATGGCCGGACGGCCACCGCCGTGACCACCAACGGAGCCGTCAGCACGGTTACCACCAATACCGTATCCGGCCCGAACGCCTTCAACTCGTTTTCGCGATTCCAGGTTGGGCGGGGCGCCACCGGAAATCTGATCTTACCGCAGGGCACCAGTAACCTCGTTAACCTGATCAACGGCAACGACCCAGCGGTTATCAACGGCGTCGTCAATTCGTACAAGAACGGCCAGATCGGCGGCAACGTCTACTTTGCCTCTCCCAACGGCTTCGTGGTGGGCTCGTCCGGCGTGGTGAATGTCGGTTCGTTGAATGTCAGCACGCCGACCCGCGAATTCGTCGATGGGGTGATCGGCCGCAACGGCCAGATCAACCAGGGGGCGGTCGACAATCTCCTCGCGGGGACCGTGCCGCTGTCGCCGGAAGGCAATATCCGCATTCGCGGCCGGGTCAACGCCGTCGATGCGGTGCGGCTCACCGGCCAGAATGTGTCGGTCGGTGCGCGGGATGCCGCCAATCGCAATCATGCGGCGGCGTTTGCGTCGACCGTCAACAGCAAGGGCTTGCGGAGCGGTAGCAAGATCGTCGTCCGCAACGGCTCGATCCAGATCGTCGCGGGTAACGACGCCAGGATCAACGGCCGTCTGCGCGCGAAGGGCGGCTCGGTCCATGTCGATGCCCACCGCAATGTGGCGATCGGCAACAAGGCCAATATCTCGGTCAGCAGCCGCGACGGCCACGGCGGCACCATCGCGGTCAATGCCGGGCAGGATATCAAGGTCGCCGGTTACGGCGTGCTGTCGGCGAAAAGCGTCAAGGCCGATGCCGGCACGGTGCGTGTCGTCGCCGGGCGCAATCTGAGTGTCGATCCGGGCGCGACCTTCAACGCCAGTTCGGCGCAGGGAAATGGCGGCCTGGTCGAATTGAGCGGCTATGGCCGGGTCAACATTCCGAGCGGTGTGAAAGTGAATGTCGGCGCGCCCAACGGCCGCGCCGGCTATTTCCTGATCGACCCGCCGGATATCTCTATCAGCAGCACCGCGACCGGCGCCGCCGGGAGTTACAGCAACGCCGAGGTGAAGGGGTGGGTCGACGCGCTGGGCTCCAACGGCACGCTGGTGCTTTGCGCCGGTTCGTCGTCCGGCAATTGCAACGGCACCTTCACGCTCGCCAGTGACGGCGTGATCGACGGCAGGCGCACCGGCGGCGTAGTCGGCGTCGCCATCGATGCCGGCAC
This sequence comes from Hyphomicrobiales bacterium, assembly GCA_017305555.1. Taxonomy (GTDB): domain Bacteria; phylum Pseudomonadota; class Alphaproteobacteria; order Rhizobiales; family Xanthobacteraceae; genus 62-47. The sequence continues at coordinate 16,934 of JAFKKM010000028.1, forward strand.
GATCAACATCAACGGCACCATCGATACGCGGCTTTATGCCGGTGCGCTGCGCAACGATCTGCTGTCGGCGTCGGGCGCGCTGTCGACTGGAAGCTCCGGATCGGTGACGCTGACGGCGCCGACGATCTCGATCGGCAGTACCGGCAAAATTTTTGCCGACGTCAACAATGCGACCGGCGCGGGCGCGACCTCCTATACCGGCGGCGCCATCGCTCTCACCGCGACGGCGCGGGATTTGCAGGCGCAGTTGCCGTCGAACGCAGCGACCGCGATCACGATCGAGGGCACATTGGCCGGCCGAACCATCTCGGCGATCGCCAATTCCGAGGCCAGCACCGTTTTCTCGAATTCCACGCTCGGCATGTCGCAATTCGTCGCCGGCGCTTTCGGCGGAATCCTCGCCGGCATCAGCGGCGGCTACGTCAAGTCGGAAGCGTCGGCCAAGGTGACGGTGGAGGGCACTGCCCACCTTACCGCAACCGGCGCCGTCATGCTGTCGTCGATCGGCTCCGTCACCGCGCAGGATCCGGCGGTCACAGCATCGCTCGCCGCATTGCAGAACGCCGTCGCCGCATCGGTGGTGGTTGGCGTCGTCAACGCCGACATCGCCACCCAGGTGAAGTCGGGCGCGCATATTTCGAGCGGCGACCTCAGCGTGCTGGCATCGAATCAGGCTGACTTGTCGGCCAAGTCGGTCGTATTCACGTCGACCACCGCCTATGACGGCACGTTCGCCTATTCGACCGGCACGGTGAACACGCGGGCGACGCTCGATCCGGGTGTCGTCATCGAGAAGGTCGGCAACGTCACCGTTGCCGCGCAGAACACCAACAGCTATTCGACGTCGGCCACCAGCGTTTCCGCCGGTGTCGGGCGGGCCGCGGTTGCGGTCGCCATCAGCGACGTCACCAACCATGCCGTCGCCAATCTCGGCGCCAGCGTTCCGGCGGCGGCCGGGGCGGGGACCGTCAACGTTTACTCCGGTTCGAACACCACGTCGAATTCGGTCAGCGCCTCCAGCACGGTCGGCAGCAATTTCATTGTCACCAACGTTCTTTCGGCCATCGGCTCCATGAGCACGTCGGTCGGATCGCTGTTCGCGCCGGGCGGTCCGTTCGACAGTTCGCGGCTCTATTCGTCGACGACCGCACAGGGCACCACGGCGACGATGCGCGCCGGCATTACGCTGGCGTTGAATTTCGCCTCGCTGTCATCCTCCGCGTCGATTGCGGCGCTGGCACCCGATACGCAGGGAGACATGCGCGCGTCGGGGGCGGCGCCGGCCGTCGTTGGCTCCGGCAACGTCTCGGTGATCAGCGCGCTGACCGACGCCGGCTTGCGCGGCAACGCCGAGTCGTCGATCGCCTCCAACGTCGTCGGCACCGAAGCGCGCCCGACCACGGGCTCCGCTGCATCGATGGCGGTGAACGTCGTTCAGGTCACGCAGTCGTCGGACGCGTTCGTCGGCTCCGGAGCATCGGTCAGCGGCAGCCATATCGGCGTCAAGGCAGACGCGACGACGCCGATCACCATCACCTGGCTGGACTGGGATTCGTTCTCGGCGGTCACCTCGCATATCAGCGGCAGCTTCGGCGTCGTCAGTAACATCCTGACGAGCTACGCCAACGCCACCGCGGATTCCGCGTCGCTGGGTATCTCGGGTGCGGTCAACTACTTCGACGTGACGACCAATACGACGGCCTGGGTCGCGAGCGGCGCAACGCTGACGCAGACTGGATCGAGCTCCTGCGTGTCGGCGTCCGGCACCTGCTGGTCGACGGCGTTGCCTGCGTCACTTGCCGGCGCGCCCGATCCCTACGCCTGGACCAAAGACATTCAGGTCGCCGCCACCACGACGAATGCCAGCATCAATGTCGGCGGCAATTTCTCCTGGCTGAAGCTGTTCGGCACCAATTCGACCTCGACCGAAGGCACGGCGATCGGCGGTTCGGCCAACGTCAATATCTTCCATAGCAACACGGTTGCCGGCATCGGTGCCGATGCGACCGTCACGTCGATCGGCAAGCTCGCGGTCACTGCGAAAACCAGCGATCTCATCTACGCGGTGGCGCCGACCTCGGGCAAAGGCTCCGGCCTCGGCCTCAACGGCATGGCCTCGATTTTGGAAATCGACAACACCACATCGGCGTCGATCAGCAATCTGGCGCAAATTTCAGCTTCGTTTGTCGCGGTCAATGCCGAGCAGGACATCTCGTCGTTCAACGTCGCCGGCGGCGTCGGCTCCGCCGCCGCGACCGGCGTGGGCATGGTCGCTGCACTGGTTTCCACCTCGCTGAACACCAAAGCTTTTGTCGGCGACAACTCCATGGAGTTGGCGGTGACCGGCGCGACCGCCAACGATTCCAATATGACGCGGACCGTGACCGCCGGTTTGAGCGCGTTCGATCTTGCGGTGACGGCGTTGACGGTCGGCCGCATGACGACGGTGTCGGTGGCCGCGCAATCCGCTAACAACGTTCCAGATCCGACCGAAACGCCGGAATTTATCAAGACCGCGCCGCCCAATGCCGACTACCTGACCAAGGCCGCGTCGTTCTTCGTCGACGCGGGCATCGCGCTCCTGCTCAAGACCACCGTCGCGATCAACAATTTGACGGATGACGTTTCCGGGCCGGTGAACGGCGGCAACGTCGTCGCTGGTGCCGGCAGCGCGTCGGTCGACCTGACGTCGGTTGCCACCGCCGCGTGGATCGCCGGCGCCAGCGTCGGCTACGCGCCCGGCGGCAACAATCACGTCACCGTGCAGGCGCTGAACAATACGATCGTCGATACGGCGAGCGGCGCGGCGGCGCTGTCGAAGGGTGCGCCGGGCACCGACTATAACGTTGCTCTCGCCGGCGCGGTCGCGGTCACGACCAGCAACAACCTGACGACCGCGAAGATCTGGCAGTCGACCATCTCGGCCAATCAGACCACGGTTCAGGCGCTGGCCGGCGGTGAGAGCACGACGCTCGGCCTTGCGGTGGCGGTTGCGGCCGGTTCGGCGAATAGCAGCGTTCAGGCCGCGGCCTCGGCGTCGGTCGCGCAGATCACCGACGGCGTCCAGGCCAACATCGACAGTTCGATGATCACCAGCAACGCCAGTTACTCATCGGGCGATATCGGCATCTTCGCCGACCAGCAGACCAAGATCGGCATTGGCGCCGGCTCGCTCTATGCCGGCTTTGTCAGCGTTCCGGATCCGAGCAAGAGCGTCGGCGTTGGCGTGTCGATGACCTATGCCTTTATCGGCGATCCGTCGAACGGCGCGGCGGTCTCGGCGGTGTTGTCCAACTCCAAGGTCGACCAGACCAACAGCCTCACCATCGAGGCGCTCAATTCGAGCCGCATCCTCTCCGGCGCGGCGGTCGCGGGCGGCGGGATCGGTGCCAACGGCTTCTCCGGCTCGGTCGTCGTCAACGACATCAGCCCGACCATCATCGCCGAGATTACCTCGATTCCGTCGGACAGCAGCCGCGCCACCGTCACCGGCGGCATCACCGTGGCCGGCGATGTCATCGTCAACGCATCGGGCGGCTCGCTCGTGGCGCTCGATACGCTGATCGCCAATGCACAGATCGCCTCGAACGGAGGGCTGTCGACGACCGGCAATTCCGGCCTCCAGTTCTCCGGCGGCGTGCTGCAACCGTCGAGCGCGACGGGGGCCGCGATCCTCGCCGTCGCCGGCAATGTCGGAATCGGCGCGGCCAATATCGGCGTGTCGATTGTCGTCAACCGCATCGGCACCCGGCATCTGGCCCTGATCGATGGTGCTTCGCTGACGTCGACCGGCGGTGTGGTGAAGTTGTCGGCTGTCGAGGAAGCGGAAATCGTCGGCGTCGCGGTCGGCTTCGGCGGCGCGACCGGAAAGGTCGCGGGCAATGGCTCGATTGCCTACAACGCCATTAATAATGTGGTGGTCGCGCAGATCGGCCACGGCATCACCGTCGGCGATCCGGCGCAGGCAACCGCCACGGTGGATGCGGCTGCGGTGTCGGTCACGGCACAGGATAACGCCACCATCCGCGGCGCGGCCGGCGCGATCGCTGCCAATATCGGTGGTGCGGATGCCGTCGGCCTGTCCGCGGCCGTCAGTCAGATCGGCACTTATGTATCGGCGGCGATCTCGGGCGCGACCGTCACCGCCGACAATACGCTGAGCAACAACAGTTCGCTGATTGCCGGCAATCTCGGCGCTGGCTCGGTGGTGGTCTCCGGCTCCTCGACCGCCGACATCACCTCGATTGCCATCGGCGTCGCGGTCTCGGTCGGCAATAACAATTCGCCGTCGGCGTCGCCGCAATCGAACCTGTCCTCGCTGGTCGCGAGTATGCGGCCGGGTTCGCCGAGCGGGCTCACCGGCTTCGGTGGCGGTGGCATTACGCCGCCGACGCCGCCTCCTGCGGCGGCGCCGCCGCCCAGCGTGCCGTCGAACGGTCTTGCCGGTGCCGGTTCACTCGCGCTCAGTATGGAATCGACGACGGTTTATTCGGCGATTGCCGATGGCGGCGACGGCCGTGGGTCGACAGTCACCGCCAACAACAATGCGCTGGTGCTGGCCGCGAACGCCGACACGATCGGTGCCTATGCCGGTGCGCTCGCGCTCTCGTTCAATTCCGGCAAGGGCATGGGGGCCTCGGTGGTGGTCAACACCGTCGGGGGGACCACGAGCGCCAAGGTCTCTAACAGCACGGTTGATGCACACGCGCGCGGCAATGCTGCGACCATCGACAGCGGTGCATTGAATTCGTCGCCGGATCCGACCGACGCGGTGACGCCGGGCAGCGCGCCGTCGCTCGCCAATGACACGACCACGATCAAGGGCGTCGCCGCGATATCCACGTCGCAGCAGAGCGCCAATACGGTGGCGGTGGTGGCGGCGGCGAGCAGCAATGGCCTCGCGTTGTCGGCCAACGCCGTCACCAACGTGATGGGCGGTCTGACCGAAGCGCAGATCCAGACCGCGAGCATCAATACACATCTTGCTGCGGGTGAAGACTCGGCGGTGCGGGTGACGGCCTCGAGCGCGTCTTTTGTGAACAATCTCGATCTCGGCCTGTCCGACTCCGGCTCAGGCACGTCGGGCACGGTCGCGCTCGTCATCAACACGATGGACCGCACCACCAACGCCAAGGTGCTGTCGACCGATATCGGCTCCAGCAGTGCCGCCGCCGGCGCGGTCTTTATTCACGCCAATGCGTTCCAGGCCACGGCCGGCGAGGCGATCGGCGGCGCGGGCTCCGGCGGCGGCACCGGCGTTGCCGGGTCGGCGCTGACCAACCTGTTTACGTCCGAGACCACCGCCTGGCTCGATCACGGCACGACCTATGCCGACAGCCTCGCGGTGCGGGCGGACGGCAAGAACGGCTTCTTCGCCGCGGTCGGCGCTGGTGCCATCGGTTCGTCGGCCGGGATCGGCGCCACCGTGCTGGTGGCCATGAGTAACAACACAGTGACGGCGCGGGTCGGTGACCGTGACGCGTCGAGCGGCGCGACGACACTCAATCTTGGTGGCGCACTCACGGTGCGCGCGACCAACGAGACCGACACCAACAGCTATGTGGTGGTCGGTGCGATCGGCGGTACGGCGGGGATCGCCGCGCAGTTCTCCGGTACGTTCGTCGCCAATACTGTTAACGCCGAACTCGACAATACCATCACCACGATCACCACAAGCACGCCAACTGACGGCACTGTGACGGTGGCTGCGCAGGAAACCGACAGCATTGCGCCGGTGGTCGGCGCGCTCGCCGGCGGCGGCTCGATCGGCTTTGGTGCGGCGGTCAATCTGGTGCAACTCAAGAGCAGCACGGCGTCGCAGATCGCTGGCGGCACGGTGACCACGCCGGGTCAGGTCAATGTCTCGGCGCTCAGCACGCGCGATGTGAATCCGATCACGCTGGTGGCGGGTCTCTCCGGACAGGTCGGCATTGCCGGCACCGTCGGCGTCGTCATCATTGGTGACCGTGCCAATTCCGACCAGATGAGCGTGCTCAACGCCGGTGCGACCAGCAGCGATTCCAACAGCGGCACGCTTGGCAATGCCGGCGCCGCGACCGGCACCGATGTGATCGGGCAGGTGGACGGTGGTGTTGATGGCATCTCGGCGCAGATTCTGAACGCAACGGTCAATGCCGGTGCGATCGGCGTGGTGGCGACGGCACAGACCGCTGTACGCAACATCGCGGGTGCGGTGGCGGTAGGGGTCGGCGTGGGCGGTGCAGGTGCGGGCGTCGCGCTCACCACGGTCGAGCAGCAGGTTACGGCGAAGACCAGCGGCGGGCAATTGAATGCGCCAGTGGTCTATATTTCCGCGGCGGCAGGCGATCATGGCAGCGGTCATACCGCAGAGGCCGACGGCATCGCCGGCGCAGGCGGCTTCTACGTTGGGCTCGGCGCCGCGGTCGGTCAATCGCACGTCGACAACACGGTTCTGGCCGAGCTTGGCTCGCGTATCGACGGCGGCACCGTCGGCGCGGCGACGGGCTCCGTCTCAGTTCTCGCGTCCGATACGTCGACGGCGGTGGCCTCGGGCTATGGCTTCGGCGGCGGCATTGGCGCGATCGGCCTCTCGCTCGGCATTGTTGACAAGAGCAGTTCGGTTACGGCCGATGTCGTTCCGTCAACCACCGTCGACAATGTCTTTGCCGTGATGGTCATGGCGAGCGCCGCCGGCAGCCTGCGCGCCAGTTCGCTTGCCGGTGCTGCCGGCATCATCAGCGGCGCGGGTGCTACCGCGACCGCCACCGATTCCGAAACGGTTGTTGCCAATGTCGGCGCCGGCTCGACCATCACCACCACCGGCACCGGCGTTCTCGTCAACGCGACCGCGACACCGGACGTCGGCGCGGAGTCGATCGGGACTGCGGCGGGGTCGGTCGGCATCGGCTCCTCGGTTGCGACGTCGAAAGCCTCGGTCCGTGTCTCGTCCTATGTGGATGACAACACGATCATCAACGGCGGCAGCCTCACCGTCACGGCGTCGGCGCTGGTGCCGATAACCGGGCACTCGACGTCAGGGGAGCCCATATACGGCCATTCGACGTATGCGAAAGCAGTCGGCAGCGGTGGTGGCTTGCTGATGGGTCTACAGGCGACCGATGCCGAGGCGGACAATACATCCAGCGTCAGGGCCTATGGCGGGAAAAACCTGCATCTGCCGACCGCGGACGTGACGATCGCTGCTGAGAACGACACCAATCAGTACGCGGAGTCGCTCGGCGTCGCCGGCGGATACAACGCAGCCGGCGCATCGCTGGCGCAGACATCGTCAACGGCAACAACGCACGCGTGGCTCGATGTCGGGGCGGTGACGGCCGTGTCGAATCTTGGCGTGTTGTCGATCACGGCAACCGGCAGCGACAGCAACACGGCGAAAGCGACCGCGGGTTCGGGCGGCCTCTCGGCCGGCGCGGCGGCGGTGGCAACCACCAGCACAACCAGCACCACTGACGCCGTCCTGGATGGTGGCGACACCGATAACACGCTGTACTTCGGCGGTCTCGGCATCAACGCACAGCATACTGCAACCTATGCCGCCAATGGCGATGCATTCCAGGCGTCCGCAATCGGCGCCAGCGGCGGCGTCGCCTCCAACACGGTGGATTCGACCGTCGCGGCGACCGTCGGCACGCATCTCATCGTCAATTCGGCTGGCGGCAATATGAATGTGATTGCCTCCGATAGCGTCAACCAAACCAGCGGCGGCGCACGTTCCGGCTCCGGCGGTGCGGCGGCCGCGGGCGCCGCCGTGAGCGAGACCACCGTCACGCAGAACGTGACGACCAATATCGGCGCCGACACCATCCTCAGCCTCAACGATAACCCGGCGACATCGACGGCGCTCATCAACATCGAGGCGTATAACTTCCTCGACACAACGGACAGCGTCTCGCTGGTGGCCGGCGGTCTGTTCGCCGGTGGCGGTGCCCGCTCCACCATGGACGCTACCGCCAACGTCACGGTCAACATTGCCGATCGCGTGCATCTGTTCAGCGCCGGCAATATCGCCATCGGCACCGCCGCGCGTATGACCGCGTCCAGCAATGCCAGTGCAAGCCTGTATGGTCTGCTCGCGGGTGTCGGAGCGCGAACGAACGCGACGCAGAACGCGCATCAGAACGTGAACGTCGGCGCGGCGACGATTGAGGCATGGGGCCTGATCAATGTCTATGCGGGCCAAAGCGGTGACAACAGCTACACCAGCAGCATCAAGTCGAACGGGACGACGGTGGTTTACAACTACACTGCGATTCCGATTTCGGCGGAGTACCGGGGAACGGCCGTTGCCAACAGCTATGCCACGCTGACGCTCGATACCGGTTCGCGCGTGCTGGGCGCCAACAATATCTTCCTCGGCTCGACGCCGGGCGCGACCGCCGCCAACGGTTCCGGCACGAACTACAATCCCTATCTTTCGGCCTTCAGCACCGCCAGTTACCAGAACGACGGCAGAACGCCGATCACCAGCGGCGATGCGATTCTCAACGGCACGATCGTTGCTGGCATCCACAATCAGGAGATCATCACGATCTCCTATGGCGGTACGGTGACGCTATCGTCAGGCGGTTCGCCCTATGGCCTGACGCTGGAGCAGATCGGGGAGAGCGATCATTTCAGCTCGGTGATGAGCTACAATCACCAGGCCGTCCAGTACAAACTCCTCGGCGTGTTCAATCCGAAACAGGACGCCTACAACCAGATCGCGGACATGAGCGGCCAGACCGCGTCGCAGGTCAGTGCCGCGATCGCCGCCGGACAGCCGATCACGGCGTTGAACGATGACGCAGCCGGCACCAAGCAGCGCATGATCGACACCCTGATCCAGCAGATGCCCTATCTGGCGGACCAGGCAGGTGCCGCTTATGCCTTCGGCGATATTCTCGCGTCAGCAGGCAATGTGTCGATCCTGGCGAGCCACGTCAGCGGCACGGCTGCCGTGACCGCGCGGAATGCACCGCTCATCAGCTTCGATAACCAGGGCACCAAGTTTCTGTTCACTTCGGCGCTGGCCTTGAGCGGCGTCACGGGCGGACGGGTCGATTTCACCGGCGACGGTCGTGAACAAGGCTCGGGCCTGACTATCACCCGCGATCTGTCGTCGTGGACACCGACAATCCAGCTCATGGCGAGCTACAACGCAGTCAATGCCAATCGCCAGCCGATCGACCAGCAAGGCAATCTGCTGCTGACGACGCCTGACATTTATTTCGGCGGCGTCGTCACCAACGTGAACGGCATTCTCAATGTCAATAACCAGCTCGGCAATGTGCTGATCACGCGCGATATCCGTGCCGGCACCGTGGTCATGACCGTTCCGGAGGGGCTGATCGGCGGCAATCTCGGCGCCAACAGCGTTTACAACACGAACTTCGACGTTGCGGCGCAATGGTCGGGCCCGAACCTGGAGTATCGTCCGACCGACGTGCTCACGGCGGTCTATGCGGCGGCGACCTACCTCGGCATGTACGGGCAGGGGGATGGCAGGCTCGCCATCGGCGGCAACGGGGGTATGTTCCCGTACTATTATTATACGAACCAGCAGGGATATTCTGGCACTGCGTCCACCGTTACCGATTTTGGCGGCTCTGCCAGCACGATCTTCACCGCGCGTATGCTCGCCGCGTTTTACGACGGCGCGCACAACAACAGCCCGTCGCTTTATTCGTGGATATTCCTGCCTGTCGGCGAGGGCGTGACGCCGAGCAGCGGCGGCACGGCCGCGTCGTGGGTTCGCAACCAGTATCTGAACCAGGCCTATTCCGGTGACAGCGGACCGTTCAACTACGCGAACGGCGGCAACTTCTTCCAGGTCGTCCAGATCCAGAACCAGGTCGTCAACGGCGTTCACCTCGATTCCGCACCCAATGCCTCGAACCCGACGATCTATGCCGGCAAGGCATTGATCCTCTCAGCGTCGGCGATCAACATCAACGGCAGGATCGAGGTCGGCCAGAGCAGCAACTATTCGGTCGATATCGGTGACACCGCCAAGGCCATCATTCAAGACATCAAGGATCACGCCGACAAGCTCGCGCAGGCGCAAAGCGCGGCCGCCGCAGGACGGTATGTCGATCTCAAGGATGCGGTGACGGTGGTGAACGGTACCGATGTCAAGGTCATGGCGAAATACAACGCGCTGACCGATCAGATATTGCTCGATCCGGTGGTGCAGGGTACCGGCGGCTACGTCTATCTCAACGGCCGCATTCTCAGCACCTCGACCAGCGGCGGTCCGATGGGCAACATCATCGTTCACGGTGGTGCGGGCACGGTCACGGTCAATAACACCACCGGCACGGCGCTGGTGACAAACATCATCAACACCGGCATCAGCGCCGCCAGCGTCGTCGAGTTCGTCGATCATGCAAGGGATCTGACGACCTGGTACGTTTATAACGCGGGCGCGCCCGCTGGCCAGCAAGTGGCGAAGTACGAAGCGTCAGGCGTCAATGTCGGCAGCTATATCGGGCTGACGCCGACCTATTCGGCGAATTCAGGCCTGACCTACCGGACCGCGGACCAACTCTATCAATGGGTTGATACGGCGAGCCTGTCGCGCGCGTCGACCAGCGACATGTCGGTGTTTGGCTGGCACTTCGACAACATCTCATCCGCCAATTCGGCGATCTACCCCTATGCCCGGTCGGCGCCGCAAGTCGTCAACGGCACGCAGACTTATAATTTCCAGGAATCCATATCGGCGACCGGCGATTACACCGAGTATCAGATCAACACGACCGCAGACAAACTCTACGGATCGGACTTCCACGGCACCTGGTTCCGCGAGCGGTTCGAGCACGTGACCTTGACGATGACCAACAGCGTCAAGGCGAACTTCCCGATCGACATCAGCTTCACCGGCGGCGGCACCAGCAACATCGCAGTGACATCGAACGCGAGCGTGATCGTCAACGCCTCGATCAACAATCTCCAGGGCAACACCAGCATCACCGCCACCGGCGCCAATTCGGCGATCGTTGCTGGCGCGACGCCGTTCATCTCGGGCGTTTCTGTTACGCTGAACGGGGAAGGCGGCGTTGGTAGCCTCGATAAGCCGCTGCCGATCGCCACCTATGGCGGCACCTTCTCGGCGTCGTCGGTCGATCATGACATTGCGGTGGCGGCGGTCGGCAATCTCACGCTGACGCAGGTGAAGGCCAATCCGGCCGTGGCCGGCAACCCATCGCAAGGCAACATCCTGATTTCCGCGACCGGCGACATCAATGCGGCTTCGTCCTACAACGCCAGCAGCCCGACCATCGTCGGAAAGTCCATCACCATCAATGCGACCGGCGCGATCGGCGCGGTGTCCGCGGTTTCCAACGGGCAGGCGGTGCTCAACAATATCAATCCCATCGTCATTCAGGCTTCGGCAACGCGGCTCGCCGACGGCACTTATGACGGCGGTATCCTGAACAGCGCTTCGTCGTCCGGCACCTATCTCATGCAGGCAACAGGCGATCTGCGCATCGGTCTCGTCACCTCTAATGGTCCGGTTTTCCTGAGCGCGGCGACCGGCAGCATTCTCAACGGCCTGACCACGCAGGGGCTGACGACGGCGCAAACTACCTATCTCCAGAATGTGTGGTCGCAGCTCAATCTGCTGGGCAGCGGCGGCGGCACGCCGGGCTCGGTCGCCGCGTATCAGGTAGTCGTCAACGCCGCCTATAACGACTATTGGCAGTTGCGAAATCTCGCCTTCTACGACGGCACCAACTACAGCGCGACGACAGCAGTGACGACGCTCGATCCGGCGACCATCGCGAGCCAGATCGCTGCCCGGCTCAACGTGCCGGTGACTGCTGTGACCGATCAGCAGATTCAAGCGGAAATCGCGGTGCGTTCGGATGCGATCAAGGCGCAAATGGCTGCCAAGCTGGGTGTGGCTGTCACCGCGATTACTGATGCACAGTTCAAGGCTGAAGTCGCCAACCGCGATCTCGGCCGCAGCGTGATCGCGGCGCAGCTCGCCGCGAAGACCGGCGCTAACGTTTCCAGCATCACCGACGATCAGGTTCTGCTCGAGGCATCGACGCGGTTCCTGAAGGCGCAGTATCTGCTTGGCATCAGGGCGGTGGCGGATTTCCCGACGTCGTTGCCCGGATCGGATGCGAATGCGTCGCCGGTATCGCTGGCGACGCTGTTCGGCGCTTCGACGCAGCAGGCGGCGCTATATCAAGTCGATCAGACGCAGGCGCTGCACGATGTGCTGGCGACCAACAGCTATGATTCCACATTCCGCTTCGTTCTGCCGCAGACGTCCGCGCTGTATCAGAAGCTGGCGTCCGGCTCGCAATGGACGCTGGATCAACTCACCTACACGGTCAGCCCCGGCGCCAATCCGGAAAACAACGTTCCGGCAACGCCGGTATCTTTGATGGAGCTTAATGTCCGCGGTCAGCAGGTCATGCTCTACGCGCCGCACGGGACGATCGGTAGCCTGGCCACGCCTGAGGTATTTACATTCCGCAGCGACGATGCGTCCAACTTGACCGCGGCACAGAAAGCGTTGCTGGCGTCTGCCGGGCCGGGCCAGTTGACCGTGCAGGTGGGGGATGTCGCGGGCAGCAACGGCACCATCAAGCAGTACACCGTCACCATCGCTCAGCAGAGCCTCGTGGTCATCGACCCGTATGGCCCTGTGTCGGCCTTGGCGCAGTCGCAGATTTATCTCGGCAGCAGGACGAACCTGTTGCTGGGCGGCATTCCGATCTCCGCCTATGGTCCGATGACGGCGGCTTATGCGGCCGGTGTGCAGACCATCCAGTCCGGCGACGTGCGCCTGCAGGCGGGCCAGAGCATCCTTGGCGGTATCCCCAATCAGGTCGCGATCTCCGGCAATATCGCCAACCTGACGCTGATCGCGGATGCTGGCAGCATCGGTCAGGCGAGCAATCAAGATCCGGCCTCGAACCCGAATGCGCTGTTGCTGGCCCTGACCGGCGCCAACAGCCAACTCGATCAGGTGAAGGCGACGCAGGGCATCTATATCCGCCAGACTGCCGGTGATCTCGTGGTTGGAAATATCAACGCCGGCAGCGGCAGCGATAGTGCCCTTCAGCTTGGCGCGACCGGCAGTATTTATGCCGAATCCCAGTTCACCGACCGTAGCGTCGTCCATATCGTCGCGACCTCGCTCGATGTGCGCGCGGGCGGCAGCGTCAGCTTCAATCAGGGCAACTACCAGCCCTTGCAGGTCAAGATCACTGGCGCGATCACCGGTCTTGCCGCCGACGCGATGACGTTGTTTAGCCCGAATGCAAGCATGACGATCGGGCGGGCGGGTGACTACGGCACGCTGGTTGCCGGCGGTGCGCTGACGCTCGATACCGTCGGCGATCTCACCATCGCAGCCAATACGACGGCCGGCGGGTCGCTGCAGTTGCTTGCCAACGGCACGGTGATGTTCTCGGCCGGCACGTCGACGGCGCCGATCGTGGCGAGCAGTTCCACAGCGGGCGTCACGCTGGCCGCGGCCGCATTGTCGATGGGCGCCTTCACCGATATCGACGCGGCGGGCGCTATCGTTATCGCGACCACCGGCGATGCGACGCTCGGCCGGTTGACCTCATCGCTGGCCTTTGCGAGCGCCGGTAACGCCATCTCGGTAACTGCGGGTGGTCTCACGTCTCTTGGTGCGGTCCTCAGCAATGGGGATGGCCGCGCGAATCTATCGGTGACCGGCGCCAATGCCGCAGTATGGCTCGCGGCGAGCGGCGATATCGGCTCGGAGACGGACAGGCTCATTCTGGCTACGGCGATGGCGTCGATCCAGTCCATGCGCGGTGACGTGTTCCTGTCGTCGCTCGGAACGCTCCATGTCGCCTCCGGCACGGCGACCCTCGGTGCCTTCTCGCTGATCGGGACTGCCGTGTTGACCCTCGATACGGTGAATGCCGGTACGCGCATCGATGTGCGTTCGGCAGGTGGCGCTGTGGCGCTCGGGATTGCGACCTCGGGCGGCTCGCAGACGATCCGGGCGGCGAGCGATGTGACGTTCACGAGCCTGACCGCTCTCGGCATTGCCGGTGATGCCGGCAATATCGGCGTGACCGCCGACACCGGTGCGATTCAGGGCGGCACGGTTCTCGCCAACGGCTTCGCCACGCTGACAGCCGCGACCAGCAACAAGGGTATCAGCGCGACCGCAACGACAGGTTCGCTGACAATGGCGAGCAGTCTGATCGATTGGGGCGTGCTAAGTGCTGGTACGTCGATTGAGGTGAGCGCGGCCGGCGAAATAAACCTCACCACAACGACCAGCGGCGCCACGACGAACATTCGCTCGATCGGCGGTGCGGTGGCGCTTGGGACCGCCACGAGCGGCGGGTCGCAGACAATCCGTGCGGCGAGCGACCTGACGTTCGCGAGCCTGACCGCTAACGGTGTGGTGGGCGATGTCGGCAATATCGAGGTGACCGCTGATGCCGGAGCGATCCAGGGCGGCACGGTCGCTGCGAATGGTTCTGTGACGCTCACGGCCGCGACCGACAACAAGGGCGCTGGCGCGACGGCGACGACGGGGTCACTGATGTTGGCCAGCATCGGCGCGATCGATTGGGGTGCGCTGAACGCCGGAACGAGTATCGATGCGCTTGCAACTGGCGCGGTGAATCTGACGACGATGACCAGCGGCACCACGACGGACCTCCGTTCGACCGGTGGCGCGATAAATCTCGGTACTGCGACCTCGGGCGGCTCGCAGACAATCCGTGCGGCGAGCGATGTTCTCTTCGGTCAACTCACCGCCAATGGCATCAGCGGTGATATCGGCGATGTGACAGTGACCGCCGACAGCGGCGCGATTCAGGGCGGTGCTGTCGCTGCAAATGGTTCTGTGACGCTCACGGCCACGACCGACAACAAGGGTGCGAGTGCGGCGGCGACAATGGGCTCGCTCACAATGGCGGGCAGTCTGATCGACTGGGGTGCGCTGAATGCCGGAACGAGCATCGGTGTACATGCGGTCGGTGGGGTGAATCTTACGACGACGACTAGCGGCACCACGACGGAAGTACGTTCGACGGGCGGTGCGGTCGCTCTCGGTACTGCGACGAGCGGTGGTTCGCAGATGATCTGGGCGGCCACGGACGTGACATTCGCCAGACTGGCGGCCAACGGCATCACCGGAGACGTTGGTAATATCAGCGCAACCGCCGATGCCGGTGCGATCCATGGCGATACGGTTGCCGCCAACGGCTCCGCGACGTTGACGGCCGGGACCAGCAGCAAGGGTATCGGCGCGACCGCAACGACGGGGTCGCTGACCTTGGCGAGCGGCGGCCCGATCGATTGGCACACTCTGACTGCCGGGACGTCGATTGAGGCAGGCGCAACTGGCGCGGTGAACCTCGCCACGACGAACAGTGGCACCACGACGAATATCAGCTCGACCGGCGCCGCTGTAAACCTCGGCACGACGACCTCGGGCGGATCGCAGACGATCCGTGCGGCGAGCGATGTGATCTTCGACCAACTCACGGCCAAAGGCATCAGCGGCGATATCGGCGATGTGACGGTGATCGCCGACAGCGGTGCGATCCAGGGCGATACGGTTGCCGCCAACGGTTCCGGCACGCTCACGGCGGCGGCCGGCAACAAAGGCACCAGCGCGACAGCGACGACGGGCTCGCTCACAATAGCGGGCAGCCTGATCGATTGGGGCATATTGAATGCCGGAACGAGCATCGATGCGCGTGCAACCGGCGCGGTGAAATTCGCCAGAGCGATCAGTGGTACTACGATGAACGTGCGCTCGACCGGCAACGCGGTGGCGCTCGATACCGCGACAAGCGGTGGTTCACAGACAATCCGTGCGGCGAACGATGTGATCTTCGGTCAACTCACCGCCAATGGCGTCAGCGGTGATGTCGGCAATATCAGCGTGACGGCCGATAACGGCGCGATTCAGGGCAGGACGGTCGCTGCGAATGGCTCTGTCACGCTTGCGGCCGCAACCGACAACAAGGGCACCCGCGCGACGGCGACGACGGGTTCGCTGATGGTGGCCAGCGCCGGCGTGATCGATTGGGGCGCGTTGAATGCCGGAACGAGCATCGATGTGCTTGCAACAGGCGCAGTGAATCTCACCGCCACAACCAGCGGTACCACGACGAATATCAGCTCGACCGGCGGCGCTGTCACCCTCGGCACGACGACCTCGGGTGGTTCGCAGATGATCCGTGCAGCGAACGACGTGACCTTCGGCCAACTCACAGTCAATGGCATCAGCAGTGATACCGGTGCTGTGACGGTGACCGCCGACAGCGGCGCGATTCAAGGCGGTACGGTCGCCGCGAATGGTTCCGCGACGTTGACGGCCGCCACCAGCAATAAGGGCATTCACGCGACGTCGGCGACGGGGTCGATGATACTGGCGAGCGCCAGTGTGATCGATTGGAATACCCTCAATGCCGGGACGTCGATTGAGGCCGCTGCGACCGGCGGGGTGAATCTTACCACCACAACCAGCGGTACCACGACCGAAGTGCGCTCGACCGGCGGCGCGGTCACCCTCGGCACGACGACATCGGGCGGATCGCAGACGATCTGGGCAGCGACGGATGTGGCGTTCGCCGGGCTGACTGCCAACGGCATCGCCGGAGACGTCGGTAATATCAGCGTAACCGCCGATACCGGCGCGGTTCAGGGCGGCGTCGTGGCGGCACATGGTTCGGCCGCGCTGACGGCTGCGACCAACAACAAGGGCAACGGCGCGACAGCGACGGTCGGCTCGCTGACGTTGGCCAGCGCGGGCCCCATCGGTTGGAGTGCGCTCAATGCCGGGACGCAGATCGATGTGCGCGCGACCGGCCCGGTGAATCTCGCCACCATAACCAGCGGCACCACGACCGAGGTGCGTTCGACCGGCGGCGCAGTCGACCTCGGTACGACGATATCCGGCGGATCGCAGACCATTCGTGCGGCGAGTGATGTGAATTTCGCTGCATTGAAGGCCAACGGCGCCGGCGGCGATCCCGGCGACATGACAGTGACTGCCGACAACGGCGCGATCCAGGGGGGCGTCGTTGTGGCACATGGTTCGGCGACGCTGACAGCCGCCACAAACAACATCGGCGACACCCTGACAGCGACGACAGGCGATATCAGCCTTCGCGCCGGCGGCCTCATCGATTGGAATATGGTCAAGGCAGGCCGGGCGATTCTCGCGGAATCGACCGGTGGGTCGATCCGATTTGGAGTGGCGGTTAGCGGCGGCAACCAAACTCTGCAAGCCTATAACGACATCGCTTTCGGCCGCCTCGAAGCAACTGGGTCGGCATCTGATCCGGCTAACATCGATTTGCGCGCCATGATCGGGCAGGTGCAGGGAAGCGATATCGTCACGCGCGGCGATGTCAGCCTGGCCGGCAGCACGGACCTCACGCTTCAAACCCTTCAGGGGGCGTCCGTGTCCTTGACCGCGCCGCATGACATTTCAGTGGCGCAGTTAAACGTCTTCCGCTCGCTGACGCTGGTCGCCGGCAACATTCGCGGTGCTGTCACTCAGCTTCCCTCCGTGCCGGCTGTCCCGCTCCATGTGACGCTGACCGGCTTCAACGGTGGCGTAGCAACCTCGGCGAACCTGAGCCTCGATTCTCCGAACGTCGTGATCGATCGATATAAAGCGGTGGATTCGGTTCTGACGGCGAACGCATCTCGATTGACAATCGTTGACGGCTATGTGCCGGGTCAGATGATGTTGAACACGTCGGCTTGGCAGATACTTATGAATAACCGCAGCCCTGTGCCGATCGGCAACGTCGATCTCCAGCTCTACCAGCCCGACGGCATTTTCGCGATGTCGCAGATCGGCAATACCAATCTCAGCAATACTTACGTCGTCCGGTACGGCACGACGGTTTCGTCCGTTATCACGAATTATGGTGGCGGTGACTTCGGCGGGACGAGCTTTGTCCGCAACGCCATTGAGGATATGCGGAATGCTGGTGCCTTCGATCCCGCCGACGAGAAGAAGGGGGGGCTGGCAACATTCTATCTGCTGGGGCAGCAGGCGCTTGGCTTCCGGGATCACCCGGTCCTGCCCATCGAGGTGTTGGGTCACGGTCCGGCGATCAATCTGAAGGGGCTCTTCGACGGCAGGCGCCCGGCCAAGAAACGGCGGCAGCAGGCGCGTGTCACGGGAACGAAACGGCATCACGGGGATGCTCGTTTCGCGCTCGGTCTCCAATAGGATTGCGGATGCGAAGATACCGCGATTACGGAGCGATCGAGCGCTTGGCGGCATGTATCGCGGCCGGAGCGGCGATTCTGTCCGCGCCTGCTGTGCGGGCGCAAGTGCCGCCTCCGCAGGTGAATCCCGGCGTCATCGATAGCGATATTCAGCGTCAACGTCAGCGCATCGAGCAGCAACAACAGACACCGAAACAGCAAGGTCCGGCGGTTATCGGTCCGGCGCGGGCGCCTGCCATCGTTATCCCGGGCGGTGGTCCGCGCTTCCTGCTGCGACGGGTCGAGTTCGATACCTCCAAGTTCATCACGCCGGATGAATTTCAGGCGATTGCGGCGAAATATGTCGGAAAGCAAATCGATATTGCGGGCCTGCAAAGCATCGTCGCTGAGATCAACCAGATCTATACCCAGCGGGGAATCGTTACCGCGATCGCAACGCTTCCGCCGCAAACTGCAACGAACGGCATCATCAGGATCAAGCTGACGGAAGGACGCCTTCAGAAAACGACAGTCGAGGGCGCGAAGCAGACCCAGCCGGCATATATCCTCCAACAGGTTCACCCGCCTGCCGGCGAAGTCCTCGATGTCCCGCAACTGACGAACGACATCACGAGATTCAATCGGACGAATGAAGTTCAGATCAGGGCGCTGTTGCAGCCCGGTACTGATTTCGGCCTGACTGATCTCCAGCTGGCGGTGACCGAACCCGCGCGAAATACGCTCCAGCTCTTCTTCGACAACCAGGGTGTGCAGTCGACCGGCCGCAATCAGGGCGGCATCTATTACAAACTGCACGGGCTTGCCGGCATCGACGACCGCTTGACGTTCTACGGCGTGAAATCGCAGGGCAATCTGAACGGCAACGTATCTTACAACCTGCCGTTCAATCCCTGGGGTGGTCGCATCGGCGTCAGCTATACGCAGGGGCGTATCAAGATCGTTCAAGGCGCTTATGAAAACCTGGATGTGACGGGGCGGTCCAATCAGGCAAGCCTGAACATCGCGCAGCCGATCTTCGCGGACCAGACGTGGCTTGTGCAGGCGATCGGAGCCTACACGCATGGCAATTCCGAAACGGAATTCTCGCGTGCCGCGGTGACGGATGATCGTTATGGCAAGACGACCGGCGGCCTGTCGATCAATCTGTCAGGCGATTCCTATTCGCTGACGTTTTCTCCTGCCTATAACAGCATCGACTGGCACGACAGGATTCTCGGCGGACAACGCGGATTCGATACCGCGACCGGTTCGTTCAATGGTTTGATTCGGTTTCCGGGAAAGTTCTACGCGGTTGCGCTCGCCAGCTATCAATACACTCGGGAAAAGCTGATTCCGGGAGACCAACTGTTTTCCATCGGCGGCCCGACCACGGTTCGTGGCTATCCGACGAATACGGCCGCCGGCGACAGCGGCTATTACTTCAACGCCGAGCTTCATCGCGACATGTCGGATTGGGTCAAGGGGCTCGATGCTTATGTCTTCGTCGACAGCGGCGCGGTGTATTCGACATCACCGGCGCGAACGCAGCTGGACTCGTCCGGCGTCGGCCTATCGTGGACGCCGCTTGCTTCCGTCACGCTGGAAGCAAATGTGAGCGTGCCATGGCGAAGCGTCGTGCCGAATCAGTCTCGTGTCGAATTTTATGGACGCATCAGCTTCAGGCCGTTGGCCCTGCTGGACGTCAAATGAGCTGCGCCATGCGTGCGCATATTCCAGGGGAGTAAGGTATGATCTCGTTGTTTCATCGCGTGTCTGTTTCGGCTGGCGCCATGCTTGCGCTTTTCCTTGCCGCGCAGGGGCCTGCGCTGAGCCAGAAGAAGGAAGCGCCTGCCGCTCCGGCCGGCGCGTCGAATATCGTTTCGACGCAAGTGGCGCAGGTCGAGGGCTTTCGATCTGCCAAGTTCGGAATGAACGAAGCAGAGGTGAAGGCGGCAATCACCAAGGATTTCGGGCTGAAGGGCGATGCCATTCGAGAACAGCCCAACCCCGGCGAACGCACTAAGGTGCTGGTGGTGAAAGTGCCGGATCTGCTGCCCGGCGGCGGGACCGCGGAAGCGTCTTATGTCATCGGTTATCAATCCAAGAAGCTCATTCAGGTGTCGCTGTCATGGTCGAAGGCCATCGACGACAAGATGACGCCGGAGCAGCTGTTCTCGAATTCCAGCGTGCTGCGGTCGCATTTCGTGGCGGAGGGGTTCCGGCCTGATACCGTTGCGACGAATATGCCGATCAACGGCGGCATCCTGATGTTTCGCGGTAGCGACGCGAAGGATCGAACCGCAATGCTGATCCTGCAAGGCACCTTGGCGCAGGGGCACGATAATCAGCGGGTGCTGACCCCGACGGCGCTTCTGTTGTTTTACATTGCGGATGCCAAGACGCCGGACGTGTACCGGCTGCCTCCCGGCTCGTTCTAGGCATGGGGTCCGGTTGTTTTCGATAGAAGGCCGACCGGCGGGCTCATCGGGCAGGGTTACCGAGGTCATTCACCGTTTCGTGGAAACGGTGAATGACCTCGATTCTTTCAGGAGAGTTGATCCAGAAACAATGCGACTTCGTCGACCGGGATCGGCTCGCTATAGAGATAGCCTTGCGCCTCGACGCATCCCTCGAGGTTCAAGCGCCGCATCTGCGCTTCAGTTTCAACGCCCTCCGCCGTGGTGGTCATGCCGAAGCTGGCGCCGAGGCCCGCGATGGCGCGAACGATGGCGAGGCTTCCCTCGTCGACCAGCACGTCACGGACGAAGGATTGGTCGATCTTGATCTTGTCGAACCGAAAGTTGCGCAGATATCCGATGCTGGAATAACCGGTGCCGAAATCATCCATCGAAATGCGCGCGCCCAGATCGCGCAACTGATTGAGGATTTCGATATTGCGTTCGGTTTTGTCGAGCAGGACCGACTCGGTAATTTCAAGCTCAAGGCGCGAGGCATCGAGGCCTGATGTTGCGAGAGCGTTCATCACCGTTGCGGTCAGGTTGCCCTTGAGGAATTGCAGCGGCGAAAGGTTGACCGACACCGAAATATCCGGCGGCCACCTCATGGCGTCGCAGCAAGCCTGGCGAAGCGCCCATTCGCCGATCTGAACGATGAGACCGGTTTCTTCGGCGATCGGGATGAATGCCGACGGCGGCACAAAACCGTGCTCCGGATGCTTCCATCGCATCAGGGCTTCGAATGCCGTGACCTTCTTGGTCTGAAGATTGACCAGCGGCTGATAGTGCAGGCTGAAATGATCGTGAACGAGCGCGTGGCGCATATCGCGCTCGAGCAGGCGTCTCGCCTGTACGATCGAATCCATTTCCGGATCGAACATGCGGAATGTGCCACGGCCGGCAGCCTTTGCACTATACATCGCGAGGTCGGCGCTCTTGAGCAGGCTCTCGGCGGTAATGTCCTGGGTAGCGCCGATCGCGATACCGACGCTGGCGCCGACGGTGAGGTCATGTCCCTCGATGCGGTAGGGTTGGCTTGCGGTCTGGATAATCTCGTTCGCCAATGCCACGGCGGACGCCGGCTGCGGGGTCGACATTTGCAGGATGGCGAACTCATCGCCGCCAAGGCGGGCAACCCGGTCGGTGGCGGGCAGTGCGTCACGGATGCGGTTGGCGATCGCCTTGAGAAGCAAATCTCCGATCGAGTGGCCGAGAGCATCGTTGATGGTCTTGAAGCCGTCGAGATCGACAAACAGCACAGCGATGGGATCGCTGGTGGTGGAGCGATCTTTGAGTGCTTCCTCAAGCTGTTCCTTGAACAGCAGGCGATTGCCAAGCCCGGTCAGCGAATCGTGATAGGCGAGATACTGCGACCGCGCCTGCGACTCCTCCCGATCTGCGATCTCGATCTTCAGGCGCTTGTTGGCGTCGATCAGGCGGCTGGTGCGTTCCTCGACGCGCCGCTCCAGATCCTCGTTCACCTGTGCCAATGCCTCGTTGGCGGTCACGAGCTTCATCTCGGCGTGGCGCCGGCTGATCTGCGTATTCACGCGCGCCAAAGCCACGGCAAAATCGACCGGCTTGGTGACGTAATCATTGGCGCCAAGTTCGAGCGCGTCGACGACGTTGTTGCTCTCGGACTTCGCCGTCACCATGATGACGGGAAGTGCGGCCGCCGACTTTTTTGCGCGGATGCGCTTCAGCGTTTCGATGCCATCGATACCCGGCATCATGATGTCGAGCAGCACCAGGTCGAAATCCTGCTGCGCGATCATCTCGATGGCGGCCAAGCCGTTGTCGGCCTCGACCGTATCGAAGCCGCGCCGCTGAAAACGGCGGGCGAGAATAGTGCGGTTGTCGCTGATGTCGTCGACGATCAGCAGGCGGTGGCGCGCGACGGGCGCACTATCGCCCGCGGCGGATTCGGCGGCTTCCGGCCGTAGCATCGCGACGCGGGGAGTGGAGGCGCTGGACATCGAATGATTCCGTTTTTTCAGATTGCGGCCGCGTAGGCGGGAAGGGCTGGCATGTCGATCAGGTCGTCATACGTTGATGTCTGTTCGGTCATTCGCGCGAGAACCCGGATCGTAAAGCACGAGCCGTGGCCCACCTCGCTGGTGACCGAGATGCCTCCGCCCATCAGGGCGCAGAGCTTTTGGCTGAGGGCCAGGCCAAGCCCGGTCCCGCCATACTTGCTTGAGGTGCTGAGCGTGGCCTGGCCGAAATTCTGAAACAGGCAGCCGAGCTGCTCGGGTGCGATTCCGATTCCGGTATCGCGAACCTGGATTTCGATCCAGTCGCCGGCCTGGCTGCGCCGCAGTTGCGCGGACAGGGTGATGGAGCCGCCTTCGGTAAATTTGGCCGCGTTACTCATCAAATTCAGCGCGGCCTGGCGGAGTTTGGTTTGATCGGTCGAAACCAGGCCGAGATCGTTGGGACACCTGACGATCAGCTTGTTGTTCTTCGCGACGACCATCGGCTGGATATTGGCGATGACGTCGTGGATCATGTCGTTCAGACTGAACTGCGTGATGTTCAGGTCGATGGCGTTGGATTCGATGCGCGAGAGGTCGAGGACGTCGGTGACTAGCGACAGCAGGTGTTTGCCCGCCGAATTGATTCTCTCCAGATCGATCCGCTTGGCTTCGTTCTTGCCTTCGAACTCGATATCTTCCAGCAGGATTTCGCTGAAGCCGATCACCGCGTTGAGCGGCGTGCGCAATTCATGGCTCATTTTGGCGAGGAAGATCGACTTGGCGCGATTGGCCTCGTCGGCGATGTTCTTTGTTTCGCGCAGGCGCGTGGCGGTTTCGCGATGAAGCTCGATCTCGCGTTCGAGGTCGGAATTCATCGTGATCATGTTGGCGTAGTAAATCGCCATCCATGACATATAGATCGTGGCGGACAGGATCGATATCCAGCCGACCACCGCGAGCTGTTTCTGCGGCACCAGCTCGGGAAAGCCCCACATTATATAGGCCGCGCTGAAGCCGGCGATGTTCAATCCGAACAGGCTGACGACGAGCAGCTGACGTTCGGAAAGGTAGAAGAAGCCGAGCAGCAGGCTGACGATCAACCACGGCAGGAACGGCGAACTGACGCCGCCGTAGTAGTAGGCGCCGAACAGCGATGTAAACGCGAGCAGCTCGACCGACAATAGCGCCGATAGCTGCAAGTTGGCGGTATACCTGTAGACGAAGGGAAGCGCGATAAACAGCCAGATGCAGGCGATGATCGTCCAGCAGGCGAACCCAGGGTGGGGGTCGCTCAGAAACAGGAAGAGGCTGATCGACTGAGATAGCACCGGCCCGAAAAGGTGCGTGAAGACGAAGTTGCGCGCCAGGTACAGCTCCGATCGCTCGGCTCTGGTGGTCTCCGGAATGAACCAATCAATTATGCTAAATAAAGTATTTTTCGCACGCATTCTATGATGCCTTGAAATGACTTCTGTCGCGGGCAAGCTAGGGTGCGCGCTTTTAAGGATTGGTTTAAGTAGCAGGTTTCGCGGATTAAGATGCCCTTAAATGAGGGATGATACCTAATGGTTTGTGCATAGTTGCCCGTCGGATGGTTGTGGACGGCGGCACGGGTCCACGGGTCGGACAATAACGGGTCGGACAATATTGGAATGCGGGCTTATTGAGCCTCTCGCAGAAAGCGACGCGATTTTCATGACAAATAATGACGCGAATAATAATAAAATGGCTCGGATGGTCGCCGCGCTGGATCGCCTGGTAAATTACTTCATTCCAGCGAAAATCAACGCCGATCGCGATGCGCGCAACCGCGCTCATGTTTTCCTGATCAGCCACATCCTTGGCCCCTTTATCGGCAGCGTCGTTCCGATTGCACTCTATGTGCTCGATCCGCACCCCGATTTCGCGGTCGCCATTCTTGCCCTCTCGATCGGCGCCTTCTGGGTCTTTCCGTTCGCTTTGCGTGCCGGGGTGCCATATAACCCGTTGGCGCTGATTTCGATTCAGAATCTGATCTTCTGCATTCTGTGGAGCTGTTACTTCTACGGCGGCGTTGCCTCGCCGACCGTCCCATGGATTCTCACGATCCCGCTGTTGGCTTTCTTTTATCTCGGCTCCTCGGCACGGCTGCGGCTGATCGCGATCGGGATGTTCGCGGTCAATGTCGCGGTATTCAGTGCCTTCTATACGCACGGCTTCCCGACGAGGAACGATCTACCGCTGGCCGCGCTTCAGGGCCTCGGCATTGTCTCGACGATCGCCGCATCGCTCTATGTGGCGATGATGGCGATCTACTACGCCAACGTTCAGGCGTCCCAGGCCGAACTCGAAAGCAAGATGCGCGAGCACATGACGATCGCCGCCGAACTTCGCACCGCGACGGCGGAAGCCGAGCGGGCGGGCGCGGCGAAGGCGGAATTCCTCGCCAGGATGAGCCACGAATTGCGCACGCCCCTGAACGCTGTGATCGGCTACAGCCAGATCCTGCTGGAGGAAGCGGAAGACGAGGGCGACGACGGCAGCGTCGTGGACCTGACCAAGATTCACAGCGCCGGCCAGCATCTCCTTAAGCTCGTCAACGAAGTGCTGGACCTGTCCAAGATCGAGGCCGGCAAGATGGAGCTTGATCTCAGGGAGGCCAATGTGGCCGAGCTGCTGGATGAATTGGTTCACGCAGCCAACCCCGCCGCTGCGGCCAATGGCAACGAGATTGTCCTCACCATCGCTGCGGACATCGGGACCCGGCGCTGCGATCCAATGAAGCTCCAGGGTATGGTCAGGCAGTTGTTGGACAACGCCGTCAAGTTCACCGAGAACGGCCGCATCGATCTTGCCGCGCGGATCGAGCACGGCACCGCAAATGACACGCTTGTCATCGATGTGATCGACACCGGGATCGGCGTCGAATCCAGCCGCATCGATCAGTTGTTCGAAAACTTCAGCGTCGCCGATGACACCAGCACCAGCAAGTACGGCGGGACGGGCTTGGGGCTCGCGTTGAGCCAGAAACTTTGCACGCTAATGGGCGGTGAGATTTTCGTCGAAAGCGAGCTCGGCAAGGGCAGCTGCTTTACCGTCCGGATGCCTGTGCCGGCTTTGAGGCTCGATGTCGTCGCCTCGGGTCCGTTGGCTCCGCAGGCTGATGCGGCGAATCTTCCTCCCGCGCGAACGCCGGTTAC
The DNA here is from genome assembly GCA_017305555.1 of Hyphomicrobiales bacterium. GTDB lineage: Bacteria > Pseudomonadota > Alphaproteobacteria > Rhizobiales > Xanthobacteraceae > 62-47. The sequence goes on from JAFKKM010000028.1 coordinate 42,719, forward strand.
CGCAAATGGCTAAGATCCTTCTCGTTGAAGACAACGAAATGAACCGTGACATGCTTACGCGGCGCCTTCAGCGTCAGGGCTTTGTCGTGGTTTGCGCTTGCGACGGCGCGGAAGGCGTCGCCATGGCCACGAGCGAGATGCCCGATCTGATCCTGATGGATGTCGCGCTCGGCGAGATGGATGGCTGGGAGGCGACCACGCTGATCAAGGCCGATCCCGCCACGACCGCGATCCCGATCATTGCGCTGACGGCTCATGCGCTTGCCAGCGATCGCGACCGTAGCGTCGAGGTTGGCTGTTCCGACTTCGACACCAAGCCGGTCGATTTGCAACGTCTGCTCGGGAAAATTCGCGGCTGCCTGAGTGCGGCCGCGCAAGTGGCGGTCGTCTGATCGGACGTTGACGCGCTCGCTTATCCGGCTTTGGTGTTTGCGGAAGTGGTTTCCCGGTTCTGTCTGAAACAAGAACCGGGACCTGGCGCGTTGTAGCTTTTAGAATTTGACGGCTGCGCCGACGCGTACCGCGTTAAAGCGCGGGTTCTGTGTGCCGCTCAATCCCGGAAACGACGTGACCGAGTCGTAACGGGACATGCCGTAATCGGTGTAGCGATACTCGGCGCGGAGCAGCATGTTCTCGGTCACGGCGTACTCGACGCCGGCACCGACGGTCCAGCCGGTCCGCATTGACGACGTGGTCTCTGCGATGCCGGTCAGTTGGTTGGTATAGGTGTGGCTGAGGTTGCCGAAGGCGACGCCGCCGGTCCCGTAGAACAGGACGCTGTCCGCCGCATAGCCGAGGCGTCCGCGGACCGATCCTTGCCAGTTGAGCACGGTGTTGCCCGCGCCGCCCACCAGCGGATCGCTCCAGCCGCCCCGCAAGTTGGCGGCTTCGATGCCGCCTTCCACGCCGACGACCATATGGCCGAACTGATAGTTGGCGCCGCCAAAGACGCCGCCCAAGGCGCCGCTCGTGCCGTAGCGCTGCTCGAAGCCGGTGAAGGCGCCACCCGCGGTGAGGTATTCGAGCAGGTGGTCGTTGCCCCAGGCATATCCGACCGCGCCGCCGAGATAGAATCCGGTCCACGAAATGGCGGGAGCCGGCATGAACGGCGGAGCCTTATAGGGAATCGAGAGGTCCGCGGCGCTTGCGGCGCCGAGGCCGAAGAACAATGCGGCCGCAGTCGCTGCCGATGCCCGCGAAAGACTGGTTCGTGAGAGACGAAATTGAAGGATGCTCAGCATTGCGCCCACTGCTCCGGTATGGCCCGACGAATCGTCGGACGACACTTTCCTGCGGGGAACTATGCAATTGTTAAGGTTAACGGCTGGATAATGACGGAGCGGGCTTTTCCTGATAGGGCAACCCTGGCTGCGCGCGGCACGACAGGGTTCGCCCGGGTAGGGATCGGATGGCCGCCAGTGGAGTGCGCCCCGTCGATGTGGCCTGCCGTCCCGCCTTGGTATCAGCCCCCACGTAATAACACGTAACGATTGGGTCACCGTAGTTTGAAAACCTCTGGTCGCACGGAACGCGTGGAACCGAAAACCTACTTCGGATTAATTTCTCTCCGGCATCGTCGCTCCCGGTTCAAAAAATTCTTTTCAAAAAAGAACCTAGAACAGGGGTTACGATGTCAGACATCACCAACGCTTATATTCCGCCCGCAGCATTGACCGGCAGCATGAGGGATTTTCGTGTCCCCGGCGGCATCGATCTTCTCGGCCGCACCGAAGGCTTTTTCAAATGGCAGAACCTGCGTCGGCAAAACGGCCTGTGGCCGTTCTCGCGCGCGACGGAAGATGGGCCGAGCACCGTGTGCTCCGCGCAGGATGATAGCGGCAACAAGATGCGCGGCGTGAATTTCGCGTCGCAGGACTATCTCAGCCTGTCGGCGCATTCCGGCATCAAGGCGACCGCCAAGGAAGTGATCGAGCGTTGCGGCGTGCACAGCGCCGGCTCGCCGGCATTGGTCGGTAACACATCCTATTCGGTGAAGCTTGAGCGCAAGATCGCCGAATTCCTGCGGATGGAAGAGGTGGTGCTGTATCCGACCGGCTGGGCGGCGGGCTTCGGCGTCATCAAGGGACTGGTTCGTTCCGCCGATCATGTCGTGATGGATATGCTGTCGCATTCCTGTCTTCAGGAAGGCGCGAGCGCCGCGACCAACAACATCTATCAGTTCCGCCATCTCGATAACGATTACTGCCGCAACATCCTGACCAAGATCCGTGCCAAGGATAAAGAGAACGGCATTCTCGTCGTTACCGAAGGCCTGTTCTCGATGGACTCCGACACGCCCGACCTCGTCGGACTTCAGCAACTGTGCCACGAGTTCAACGCCACGCTGGTTGTCGACGTCGCCCATGATCTTGGCTGTCTAGGCGAAGACGGACGCGGCCATATCGGTATGCAAAACATGCTGGGCAAGATCGACATCGTGATGGGCAGCTTCTCGAAGACGTTCGCGTCGAACGGCGGTTTCGTCGCCTGCAAGAGCCGGGCGGTGAAAGAGTATCTGCGCTTCTACAGCGCGCCGGCCACATTCTCGAACGCGCTGTCGCCGGTTCAGGCCGCGACCGTGCTGAAGGCGTTCGAGATCGTCGAATCCTACGAGGGGCGGGCGCAACGCGACGCGCTGATGGCCAACATCGTCAGCCTGCGTCACCATCTGCGCGGCGCCGGCCTCGACTATTACGGTGATCCGTCCGCGATCGTTTGCGTCAAGATGGGCAGCGAAGGGCTTGCGCGTCTCGTCAGCCGGCGTCTGCCCGAACTCGGCCTGGTCGCCAACCTCGTCGAATTCCCGGCGGTGCCGAAGGGGGCGGCGCGCATCCGGATGCAGGTGATGGCCAATCACTCGGAGCAGAACATCGTCAAGGCGGTCGAGATCCTGAAGACGGCCCGGCAGCAGGCCGAGGTCGAGTTCGAGGACCACAAGCGCCCGGCGCAGTTCGAGGCGCGCGCCGTCGCGTAACGCTCATGCAATTGGCGGGATCGTTGTGGCGGCAGCCGCAAACGATCCTGCTGAATTTTTGGTCCGGGTGATCGGATCGAAATTGTTTCGCTTTCACGTATCGGTCGCGTTTGTGCCGAAAATGTTAAGTTAAAACGCGGCTCGTCCGCGTTTTTTCATTTGTGGGAATGCGCGAACCTGCCTAGAGCTTCTTCGCTTCTGACGGATTCGGGAGCGAGGCTTCGGCCTGCGGCCCTGGCCCGTCCTTACGGCACCGCCGGTCAGTCTTGCGCGAAGACGAAGAGAATCAACCCGGCGGCGTCTGCATCCATCGCCGCTAACATGACGTGATCTGATGATGTCAGGTTTCGCAAAGTCTTTTCAAAGACTTGGCCAGCATAGACGAGCCCTGTGGGGCATCGTCGCGGTGGTTGTGGCGGGCGGTGTTGCTGCCGTCATCCTGCGCAGCGGTGCGGAGCCGCGCGGCGGTTTGGAGATGTCCAGCCAGTCGCGCCGCAGCGGGCCGCGCTATATTCCAAGTCAGGCCGAGTGGGCTGCCCTCACGGTAGCGCCGGTATCCGACTATACGTTTCGGACCGAACGTATCACCGAGGGCAAGATCGCGGTCGATGAGGATCGCGCCACGCCGGTATTTTCGCCCTATGCCGGCCGGGTGATCAAGCTGCTGGCGCGGCCCGGCGATCATGTCGCGCAAGGCCAGCCGCTGTTCGTCATCGAAGCCGCCGATACCGTGCAGGCCCAGAACGATTTTATTGCCGCGGCTGCGGGCCTCAACAAGGCGAAATCGCAGCTCGAACTGGCGAAGATTCAGAACACCCGCGCCCGCGACCTGTTCGACGGCAAGGCCATTCCACTGAAGGATTTCCAGCAGGCGCAGGCGACGCTGGTGTCGGCCGAGAATGACCAGCGCGCGGCGCAGACCGCGCTGGAGGCCGTGCGTAACCGACTACGCATCCTCGGTCTCAGCGAGCAAGCCATTGCGGACTTCCAGCAGAAGGGCCGGATCGATCCCGAAACCACCATCGTTGCGCCGATCGCGGGCACCGTGGTCCAGCGCAAGATCGGTCCCGGCCAGTACATCAACGCCGGCGCCAGCGATCCGGTGTTCGTAATCGGCGATCTCTCCACGGTCTGGCTCACCGCCTTCGTTCGCGAAAGCGATGCCGCGATGGTGACCGCCGGGCAAGAGATTGCCTTCAAGGTGCTGGCGCTGCCGGATCGCGATTTGCGCGCACGCATCGATTACGTCTCCGCCGCCATCGATCCTACGACCCGACGGCTGATGGTGCGCGCTACGGTGAATAACGCCGATGGCCTCCTGAAGCCGGAGATGTTTGCCAATGTCACAATTTTCGCCGCCGCCAATCACGCTGCGGTCGGTGTGCCGAAGCGGGCGTTGATCTACGAGGGCGACGAGGTCCGGGTCTGGGTGGTGCATGACGACAAGTCGATCGAATTGCGCAAGATCAAGACTGGCCTGACCAACGGCGATTTGGTGGAAGTGCTGGGCGATCTCCACGCCGGCGAGCGCATCGTCACCAAGGGCAATCTTTTCATCGACCGGGCAGCCTCGGGAAGCTGACGTCCCGGCCCTGAAGGTATCGGCCATCCATGCAACGCCTCACCGCTTTTGCCGTCCACCGCCGGATACTGATGGTGGGACTATTCGCTGTCGTGCTGATTGGTGGGCTTATCGCCTTCGCCAATCTCAACATCGAGGCCTATCCCGATCCGACTCCGCCGATGGTCGATATCGTGACGCAAAGCCCCGGCCTCTCGTCGGAAGAGATCGAGCGTTACATCACCATCCCGATCGAGACTCAGGTTGCGGGTATCAAGAACCTGCGTACCATCCGCACCGTGTCGCTCTACGGCCTGTCCGACGTCAAGCTGCAATTCTCGTTCGACTATACTTATGACGAAGCCTTGCAGCAGGTGCTCAATCGGCTGTCGCAACTGTCGCCGCTGCCGAATAATGTGCAGCCGCAGATATCCCCCTTGAGCGCGGTCGGTGAAATCTATCGCTATCGCCTGGTGGGGCCGCCGAACTACAGCGTGCTCGATCTCAAGACGTTGCAGGACTGGGTGTTGCAGCGCCGCTTCCGCGCAGTGCCCGGCGTCATCGACGTCACCGGCTGGGGCGGCAAGACCAAGACCTATGAAGTGCAGGTCGATTTCAACAAGCTGGTGGCCTACGGGCTGACCCTGCCGCAGGTGCTTCAGGCCATCGGCAACGCGAATATCAATGTCGGCGGCAACACCGTCGATATCGGCTCGCAGTCCGCGGTGGTGCGCGGCGTCGGCCTGATCCGCTCGATCGATGATCTCGCCACCACCATGATTGCGCAAAGCGGCGGTAATCCGGTGCTGGTGCGCGATATTGCCACCGTCGGCGTCGGCGAAAAGCCCCGACTTGGCATCGCCGGCATGAACGACGTCGACGATATCGTGCAGGGCATCGTGCTGATGCGGCGCGGCGAGCAGAGCACGCCGACCTTGGCGCGGGTCGAGGCGGTGGTGAAATCCATCAACGCCTCCGGCGTCCTGCCGCCCGGCGTGCGCATCGAGCGGATCTACGACCGCAAGGACCTGATCGACGTCACAACGCACACGGTACTGCATAACATGATCGTCGGCATCCTTCTGATCGTGCTGCTGCAATGGATGTTCCTCGGCGACCTGCGCAGCGCCCTGATCGTCGGCGCGACGATTCCGTTCGCACTGTTCTTCGCCGTCATCATCATGGTGCTGCGCGGTGAATCCGCCAATCTGCTCTCGGTCGGCGCCATCGATTTCGGCCTGATTGTCGATGGCACCGTCATCATGGTGGAGGCGATCTTCCGCCGACTGTCGCGGACGGCGGTGCTTTCCGAGGAGGAGCAGAGCCGTGCGCCGCCGGGCACGGTGACGGAGATGAAGGACCACGCCATCCTCAGCGCGTCGACCGACGTGGCGCGCTCGATCTTCTTCGCGGCGGCGATCATCATCGCCGCGTTCCTGCCGTTGTTCACCTTGAGCGGCGTCGAGGGCAACATCTTCGGGCCGATGGCGCGCACCTATGCCTACGCGTTGGCCGGTGGCCTGCTCGCAACTTTCACGGTGACGCCGGCCCTGAGCGCCATCATCCTGCCGTCGCATCTCGAGGAGACCGAGACGCGGCTGGTGCGCTGGCTGCACGGCCTCTATATGCCGGTGCTGCGCTGGGCGGTGGAGAGCTACAAGCTGGTGCTGACCGGTGCCGCTTGTCTGGTCGTGCTGACCTTCATCGTCGGCCATTTCCTCGGACTGGAGTTCCTGCCCAAGCTTGAGGAAGGCAACCTCTGGATTCGCGCGACGCTGCCGTCGACCATCTCACTGAAAGAAGGCAACGGCTACGTCAACGAGATGCGGCGCCTGATCCGGGCGCGGCCGGAAGTCGAGTCCGTGGTGTCGCAGCAAGGCCGCCCTGACGACGGCACCGACGCCGCCGGCCTGTTCAATGCCGAGTTCTTCGCGCCGCTCAAGCCGGTGAAAGACTGGCCCGGCGTCAAGGACAAGGATGCGCTTACCGCCGAATTGCTGGCGCAACTGCAAGCGAAATTCCCCGGCGTTGAATTCAACTTCTCGCAATATTTGCAGGACAACGTCGCCGAAGCAGTGTCCGGCGTGAAGGGCGAGAATTCGGTCAAGCTGTTCGGCAACGATCTCGCCGCGCTGACCGAGACAGCGGACAAGATCAAGTCGGTGCTCGCCACCGTGCCGGGCATCGTCGATCTGTCGGTGTTCACCTCGCTCGGCCAACCGACCATCCAGATCGATGTCGATCGCGCACGCGCCGCGCGTTATGGCCTGTCGCCCGGCGACATCAATTCCACCATCCGTGTCGCCATCGGCGGCGATAGCGCCGGCGATCTCTATGAGCCCGGCTCGGACCGACACTTCCCAATCATTATCAGGTTGGCGCCAGAGTACCGCAAAAGCGCCGAGGCGATCCAGAACCTGCGGATCGGGGCGCAAGGGCCGAACGGTACCATCACCCAAATCCCGCTCAGCGAGGTGGCAACCATCAAGCTGGTGTCCGGAGCGGCCTACATCTATCGCGAGCAGCAGGAACGTTACTTACCGATCAAGTTCTCGGTGCGCGGCCGCGATCTCGGCAGTGCCATCAAGGAAGCGCAGGACAAGGTGGCCGAGCAGGTGCAGTTGCCGGCCGGCTCGCGGCTCGAATGGGTCGGCGAGTTCGGCAACTTGCAGGATGCCATTCGCCGGTTGTCCATCGTGGTGCCGATCAGTCTCGCGCTGATCGCGATGCTGCTGTGGTTCAACTTCGGCTCGCTGACCGACACGCTGCTGGCGATGAGCGTGATTCCGATGGCGATCTTCGGCGGCGTGGTCGGGTTGGTGGTATTCGGCATTCCGTTCAGCGTGTCGGCGGCGATCGGTTTCATCGCGCTGTTCGGCATTGCGGTGATGGACGGCATCATCATGCTGTCGCAGTACAATCAACTGATCGACGACGGGCTCGACCGCATGAAGGCCGTGATCCGCACCGGCGAATTGCAATTCCGTCCGGTGCTGATGACCTGCGCGGTTGCCGGTATCGGGTTGCTGCCTGCGGCGTTGTCGTCCGGCATCGGCTCTCAGGTGCAAAAGCCTTTGGCGGTGGTGGTGGTCGCGGGCATGTTGATCGCGCCGCTGGTGATCCTGGTCACGTTGCCGGTGCTGATCTCGCGCTTCTCGCGCGGGCGATAAAGCGCGACTTTTCTATAGTGGCCTATGTTGACGGAAACGTCATTGCCGGGCTTGACCCGGCAATCCATCATTTTTTTGAAAAAGATGGATGCGCGGATCAAGTCCGCGCATGACGATGGACAAGCCTGAAAACCCCTATTTGCCCGAAGGCGTGCGCAGGCCGTGCCAGGCATCACGCACCTGGTGGTAATGGACCTCCGGCAGATAGTCCGGCGTATGCAGGCCGAGCGTTTTGACGTCGAGACTGCCGACCGCGCCAAGCAGCGTGTAGGAGGCGATCACGCGATCGCGCTGCGCGCCGATCAATCGCGCCTTGGCCGCCACCAGATCCTGTTGCGCGTTGAGCACGTCCACGGTGGTGCGCTGGCCGCCCTGCGCCTCCTTGCGGACGCCATCGAGTGCGACGGTAGCCGCGCGCACTTCGGATTCCGCCGCACCGACCGCGGTCCGCGCACCTTCGTAGGAGACCCAGGCGGCGATGGCGGCGGTGCGCGCCTGATTGCGGACCTGCTCCAGCACCAAGCGGCTTTGCGAGGCGAGTTCCTTGGCTTGTCGGGTCTGCGAGGCGGCGGTGCCGCCGTCGTAGATCGGCGCGGTGATCTGGCCGAGCACATAGGCCTCATCGGTGCCGTTGGTGCCGAGCGTGGTATCGGTCTGCCGCGAGCGGCTGGCGCCGCCCTGCACGGTGACGGTCGGATAGAGGCTGCTTTCCGCGACGTTGATCGTCTTCTCGGCCATGTCGGCGTCGAAGCCCGCCGCCAGCACCGCCGGGTTGGCGCGGAAGGCCAGCGCGGTGGCCTCATCGCGGCTGCGCGGCACCAGCCGCACCACCGGCTCGGCCGGGCTGAGCCGGCCCGGCGCCTGGCCGATGACCTGCGTATAGGTGGCCTGGCTGACAGCGAGTGCGACTTCGGCCGCGTTCTGGTCCGCCAGTCCGCGATTGAGCCGCGCTTCCGCCTGCGCGGTGTCGGTCGGCGTCACGTCGCCGGCGTTGAGCCGCCGCTGCGCCACATTCAGTGTTTCCCGCAGTGAGGCGACATTGGCGCGCTGCGCATCCACCAGCGACTGGTTGGCGAGCACATTGGTATAGGCGGTCACGGCGTCGAGCAGCACGCCTTGCCCGACGTTGCGCAACGCCTCGCGGCCGGATTTCACCTGAAGCTCGGCGACGCGCACGCTGTTGGCGGTCTTGAAGCCGTTGAACAGCGTCTGCGTCACCGTCACGCCGATGGTCCACGGTTTCTGTGTCGCGGTCTGGATCGAGTTGTCCGGAAGCAGGTTGCGGACGGCTTGCATCCCGCCGCTCAGGCTGGCGATGATCTGCGGCCGATAGCCGGCCAGCGCCTGCGGCACATTCTCGTCGGTGGCGCGCTGGCGGGCGCGCTCGGCATTGAGTTGCGGATTGGTCTGGTAAGCTTTCACCAGCGCATCGGCGATGGTTTCGGCATGGCCGGGGGCCGGGACAAGCCAGGCGCAGAACGGAATCGCGAGCAGGATGGCCGAACGCCGCGGCCGCGATGCCGCGCCAACTCTCGACGCCTGCCCTGTCATGTGTTCCGCCGTGACTCGAAAAACGCCAGATGGTTCGTCCTGTTTAGTGGCCCCGGAGGCCGGTGACAAATGCTTGTGCCGCAATGTCTGTGGTTTATTGGCCGGACGGATCACAATCTTATGACGGGCACTGCCTTGCAGAGGCGAGCGGGACGGGGTTTGGCGCGGCACGACCTTGACGATGGCGCCGCGGGTGAGTCTTGTGGGGCTTCCGACGCCAACCGGATCGTGTTTCAATCGGTCACTATCGAACGGATATCTCACGATGAACGCCAGCCTGCCATCTCCGGTGTCGCAGCCGGTCGTTGCCCAGTTGACACGGGCGGCGATTTTTCTGGTCCTGACGCTCAACTCCGGGAAGGACAGCGAGACCACGGTACGCGCCGTATGCGGCGATCTTTCCGCGCTGCTGCGCGGGGTGGGTTTCCGTGACCTCGCTGGACGGCTGTCATGCGTGATGGCGTTCGGCTCTGGTGCATGGGACCGGCTGTTCGGCGAACCGAGACCGAAAGGGCTGCATCCCTTTCGTGAAATCCATGGCGTTCATCACGCGGTCTCGACGCCGGGCGACATCCTGCTGCATATCCGCGCCGCCCGCATGGATCTGTGTTTCGAACTGGCGACGCAGATCATGGCGCGGCTCGACGGCGCGGTTACGGTGGCGGACGAGGTCCATGGCTTCGGTTATTTCGACGATCGCGACCTGTTCGGCTTTGTCGACGGCACGGAAAATCCGGTGGATCAGGCCGCCGTCGATGCTGCCATCATCGGCGATGAAGATAGCGCCTTCGCTGGCGGCAGCTACGTCATCGTGCAGAAGTATCTGCATGACGTGAAGGGCTGGAATGCGCTGCCCGTCGAGCAGCAGGAGAACATCATCGGCCGGCACAAGCTGTCCGACATCGAGCAGCTCGATTCCGAGAAGAAGCCCTATGCCCACAACGTTCTGACCTCGATCGAGGAGAACGGGCAGGAGCTTCAGATTGTGCGCGACAACATGCCGTTCGGCGAAATCGGGAAGGGCGAGTTCGGCACTTACTTCATCGGTTATGCGCGCTCTCCGGATCGGATCGAGCAGATGCTGGAAAATATGTTCGTCGGCAAGCCGCCCGGTAATTACGACCGGCTGCTGGATTTCAGCCGCGCTGTCACCGGTGGTCTGTTTTTCGTGCCCACCGTCAGTTTCCTGGATGACGTCGCCGCGGACGTTGCGCCGCCATCGGTTACGGATGACATTGAGCCGCAACAGGCGCGGCCGCGTGCATCCTCGGGCGACGGATCGCTCGGTATAGGTTCCCTGAAGAAAGAGGCAGGACATGAATAATCTCCATCGCGAACTGGCGCCGATCTCGGATGCGGCCTGGGCTCAGATCGAGGAGGAGGCGTCCCGCACGCTCAAGCGTCATCTCGCGGCGCGGCGGGTGGTAGACGTTCCGGAGCCGAAGGGCCTCGGTCTCGCGGTGGTCGGCACCGGACACCTGCATCAGATCCAGTCTCCCGGCGACGGCATCCTCGCCGCCCAGCGCGAGGCGAAGGCGATCGTCGAACTGCGCGTCCCGTTCGAACTGACGCGGCAGGCGATCGACGACGTGGCGCGAGGCGCGGCCGATTCCGACTGGTCGCCGCTGAAGGAGGCCGCGCGCAAGATCGCTTTCGCGGAGGATCGCGCGGTGTTCGACGGCTACGCCGCCGCCGGCATCGAAGGCATTCGCGCCGGCGCCAGCAACCCCGGCGTGGTGCTGCCGTCGAATGTGCGCGGCTATCCGGCTGCGGTCGCGCAGGCGGTCAGCCAGTTGCGGCTTGCCGGTTGCGAAGGCCCCTATGCGCTGGCGCTTGGCGCGGATGCCTATACCGCGATCAGCGGCGGCAGCGACGAAGGCTATCCGGTCTATCACCACATTGAGGGCATCGTCGAAGGCGGCATCATCTGGGCGCCGGCCATTACCGGCGGTTTCGTGCTGACGACGCGCGGCGGCGACTTCGAACTCGATATCGGCCAGGACGTCTCGATCGGCTACGCGAGCCATTCGGCGACCGCGGTGGAACTGTACTTTCTGGAGACCTTCACCTTCCGGCTGTTGACGACGGAGGCGGCTGTCGTTCTCGCTCCGCCGAAAAAATAACGACTGGGTGCGGTTGCGATCTACAGCGGCGCGCGCTCTGCACCTGTGAACGACAGGAGTGATGCCATGACCAAGCGGTTCAAGATCGGCGATCACGTCACCTGGAATTCGGAAGCTGGCCGGGTGTCTGGAACAATCATCGCGGTGCATACGCGGGATTTCGATTACAAGGGACACACGCACCGCGCCTCGGACGACGATCCCCAGTATGAAATCAAGAGCGACAAGACCGATCACATTGCGGCCCACAAGGGTGGTGCTCTTGAACGCCTGCCCAAATGAGTGCGGGCGTTGACGCTTCCTTTCTTCACCATCGGCCATTCCAACCGGACGCTTGAGGCGTTCGTCGCCTTGCTGACAGGTGCCGAAATCCAGCTTGTCGCAGATATCCGCACCATTCCGCGATCGCGAACCAATCCGCAGTTCAACAAGGATGCGCTGCCGGTTTCGCTGGCGGCCTTCGATATTTCCTACGAGTATATCGCCGCGCTCGGCGGCCTTCGCGGCAAGACGCGAAGCCTGCCTGCCGAGGTCAACGGCTTCTGGACCAATGAGAGTTTTCACAATTACGCCGACTACGCGCTGTCCGCGCCGTTCCATGCGGGCCTCATGCATCTCCTCGATGAGGGACGCCGGCGGCGTTCCGTAATCATGTGCTCGGAAGCGGTGTGGTGGCGGTGCCATCGCCGCATCGTGACGGACTATCTGATCGCCAACGGCGAGACCGTCCTGCACATCATGGACGGCGGACGGCTGGACCCGGCCCGGCTGACGCCGGACGCCGTCATCCAGCCCGGCCGGACAGTCCTCTATCCCGCCGCCCCGCGTTTGGACGTGTGAAACGCTGTTGCCCAAGCCCGCCGTTTGGTGTCAGATTCCGTGGCCAGAACCGCGTTCTGAAAGACTCGGAACGTGGCTTTGGGGTTTAGTTTGACGCGCTTTCTTTACGCGAACCGGTATCCACTTCGCTCGAAAACGCGCTCAATTGAACCCATTCAATCGCCGGAAAGGCCCGCCCACTGATCGCCTCCATTGCCCCGTCACAAATTCTCCGCATAAGTCCAATTCCCCGCATAAGTCTTGGACCGATGCATTTTCCCGCATCCGGCCCCTCGCACGCCAAGAAAGCCCGCGCATGAGCACGACATCTCCCACCATCATCTACACGTTGACCGACGAAGCCCCGGCGCTGGCGACGGCTGCGTTTCTCCCGATCGTGCGCGCCTTCACCGCGCCGGCGGGCATCGACGTCACCACCAGTGACATCTCGGTGGCGGCCCGCATCCTTGGCGAGTTTCCGGAATTCCTCACCGACGCACAGCGCGTGCCCGATAATCTGGCCGAACTCGGCCGGCTGACGCTGCTGCCCGATACCAACATCATCAAGCTGCCCAACATCAGCGCCTCGGTGGCGCAACTGATGGCGGCGATCAAGGAATTGCAGGGCAAGGGCTACAAGATTCCGGATTATCCCGAGAACCCGAAATCGGATGAGGAAAAGGCGATCCGCGCCCGCTACGCCAAATGCATCGGCAGCGCGGTGAACCCGGTGCTGCGCGAGGGTAATTCCGACCGCCGCGCGCCGCTGGCGGTGAAGAATTACGCCCGCAAGAATCCGCACAGCATGGCGGACTGGAGCCAGGCCTCGCGCTCGCACGTCTCGCACATGCATCACGGCGATTTCTATCACGGTGAGAAGTCGATGACGCTCGACAAGGCGCGCGACGTCAAGATGGAACTCATCACCAAGAGCGGCAAGACCATCGCGCTCAAGCCCAAGGTGGCGTTGCAGGATCGCGAAGTCATCGACTCGATGTTCATGAGCAAGAAGGCGTTGCTCGACTTTTACGAAGGCGAGATCGAGGACGCCTACAAGACCGGCGTGATGTTCTCGCTGCACGTCAAGGCTACCATGATGAAGGTCTCGCACCCCATCGTGTTCGGCCACTGCGTCAAGATATTCTACCGCGACGCATTCGAGAAGCACGGCGCGCTGTTCGACGAGCTTGGCATCAACGTCAACAACGGCATGGTCGATCTCTACACTAAGATCGCCACCCTGCCGCAAAGTATGCAGGACGAGATCCGGCGCGACCTGCACGCCTGCCACGAGCATCGTCCCGAATTGGCGATGGTGGACTCGGCAAAGGGCATCACCAATTTCCATTCGCCCAACGACATCATCGTCGATGCCTCGATGCCAGCGATGATCCGCAACGGCGGCAAGATGTGGGGCGCGGACGGCCGCCTGAAGGACGTCAAGGCGGTGATGCCGGAAAGCACCTTCGCCCGCATCTATCAGGAGATGATCAACTTCTGTAAATGGCACGGCGCGTTCGACCCGAAGACCATGGGCACGGTGCCGAACGTCGGCCTGATGGCGCAGCAGGCCGAGGAATACGGCTCGCATGACAAGACGTTCGAGATCCCCGAGGACGGCGTTGCCAACATCACCGATCTTGCCACCGGCGAAGTGCTGCTGAGCCAGGATGTCGAGAAGGGCGATCTCTGGCGCATGTGTCAGGTGAAGGACGCCGCGATCCGCGACTGGGTCAAGCTCGCCGTCACCCGCGCGCGGCATTCGGGAATGCCGGTACTGTTCTGGCTCGATCCGTATCGGCCGCACGAGGCGCAGCTCGTTACCAAGGTCAAGATGTACCTGCATGAGCACGACACCAGCGGCCTCGATATCCAGATCATGAGCCAGGTGCGCGCGATGCGTTACACGCTGGAGCGCGTGGTGCGCGGTCTCGATACCATCAGCGCCACCGGCAACATCCTGCGTGATTATCTCACTGACCTGTTCCCGATCATGGAGCTGGGCACTTCCGCAAAAATGCTGTCGATCGTGCCGCTGATGGCTGGCGGCGGCATGTATGAGACCGGTGCCGGCGGCTCGGCGCCCAAGCATGTGCAGCAACTGGTGGAAGAGAACCACCTGCGCTGGGATTCGCTCGGCGAATTCCTTGCGCTCGCCGTCTCGCTGGAAGACCTCGGCCTCAAGACCAACAATGCGAAAGCCAAGCTGCTGGCGAAGACACTGGATGCCGCCACCGGCAAGCTGCTCGACAACCGGAAATCGCCGTCGCCGCGCACCGGCGAGTTGGACAATCGCGGTAGCCAGTTTTATCTCGCGATGTACTGGGCCGAGGCACTTGCCGCGCAGACCGAAGACGCCGAACTGGCGGCGAAGTTCAAGCCGCTGGCCGAGGCGCTCGCGCGCGACGAGGAAAAGATCGTCGCCGAACTCGGCGCGGTGCAGGGCTCACCGGCCGACATCGGTGGCTACTATCTGCCCGACGCAAAGAAATGCGCCGCTGTGATGCGCCCGAGCGCCACGCTCAACGCGGTGCTGGCGATGGGAGCGTAGGGGCGCGGCGACGAATTGAGGTTGAATCAACGTCGTTGTCATGCACAGCTTGTCATGGCCGGGCTTGTCCCGGCCATCCACGTTTTTGAATTCATCTCGCTTCCAAGGCAAACCGTCGTCCCCGCGCAGGCGGGGACCCATACGCCGCAGTCGCTGTGAGGCGGAAGGTGCCAGTCGTTTTGGCTGTCTCCCGTTCTGCGACCACAATCGATTCAGGGAGTCTGGGTCCCTGCCTGCGCGGGGACGACGCCAGGGTTCGCGAAACTCCGGGGTGAGGCTCATCAACTCAACGCCATCAGGCTGGCGTTGCCGCCGGCGGCGGTGGTGTTGATCGAGGTCGAGACTTCTTCCAGCAACCGATCAAGACAATATGCGTCGGGGTCGGTCGCGACATCCCTTGATGAGGCCGCTTGAACCGGCACCAGTGGTCCCGGCAACCGCGCGATCCGCGTGTTGATGGTTGCGACACGCTCGGCATCGCCTTCGATCAAAGCGCCCGCGAACGGGGCATCGGTCTCCCACTCCGTGCGCCACGCAATGCGCGTGGTGATCTGTGCCGGAACAGTCCGCAGCAGCGGTTCGAGATCGGAAGCCGCCGCGATGGTCGCGGTATTCCCGGTAGCCAGCGTCGCGGCGAGTTGATGATAGAGGCCCGCAGCCGTCTGCGGCATCAGCAGCAATTTGCCGCGCGGATGCAGCGCGTAGAGATTGCGTTCACCCACCGGGCCTTTCAACTCGGTGGTGAAGCCGAATATCGCGCGGCGACCAAGTTCGCGCGCGATATTTGCCTCGGTGGCGAGGCCGTTCGCGTCGAGCCATGCGATATACTCAATCAGCACCGGATTGGCCGCTGTGCCATGCCGCATCGCCGGTGCGCGCGTGACCAGCCGGCCGAGATAGAGCGGCCCGCCGGCTTTCGGGCCGGTGCCGGACAGCCCGCGCCCGCCGAACGGCTGCACGCCGACCACCGCGCCGATGACGTTGCGGTTGACGTAGATGTTGCCCGCTTTGATGCGCTTCGTGACATGTGCGATGGTTTCGTCGAGCCGCGTGTGTAGTCCGAAAGTCAGGCCGTAGCCGGTCGCGTTGATCGCGTCGATCAGCCGGTCGAGATCGCGGCGGCGATAGCGGAGGACATGCAGCACCGGGCCGAACACCTCGCGATCGAGATCGGCCATCGATTGCAGTTCGATGATGGTCGGCGCGACGAACGTTCCCGCCGTCGTCTCGGCCGGCAAAGCCAGTCGTTCGACTGTGCGGCCAAGCGCGTGCATTTTCGCGACGTGCCGCTCGATGGTGTCTTTCGCTTCCGCCGTGATCACCGGGCCGATGTCGATATTCAGCCGCTCGGTGTTGCCGACGTTGAGTTCGGCCATCGCGCCCTTGAGCATCGCCAGCACGCGATCGGCGATATCCTCTTGCAGGCAGAGCACGCGCAGCGCCGAGCAACGCTGCCCGGCGCTGTCGAACGCGGACAGCAGCACGTCGCCGACAACCTGTTCGGCGAGCGCGGAGGAATCGACAATCATGGCGTTCTGGCCGCCGGTTTCCGCGATCAGCGGGATCGGTTTTCTGCTTGCAGAGAGACGCTGCGCGAGTTGCTGCTGGATCGAGCGGGCCACTTCGGTGGAGCCAGTGAACATCACGCCACAGGTTTGCGGTGCCGCCACCAGCGTCGCGCCGATCCGGCCGTCGCCCGGCAGAAATTGCAGCGCCGTGCGCGGCACGCCGGCTTCATGCAGGATATCGGCGGCGGCAGCAGCGATCAGTGGCGTTTCCTCGGCGGGCTTTGCGAGCACCGGATTGCCCGCAACCAGCGCGGCGCAAATCTGCCCGGTGAAGATCGCCAGCGGGAAATTCCACGGACTGATGCAGACGATGGGGCCGAGCGGCGTTTGCGCCGCGCCGAGCGTGTCGCGCGCCTGCCGTGCGTAGTAGCGCAGGAAATCGATGGCCTCGCGGACTTCGGCGATGGCGTTGGCCGCCGACTTTCCGGCCTCGCGCATGACGATGCCCATCAGCGTTTCCATCCGCGCCTGCATCAGGTCGGCGGCGCGCTCCATCGGGGCTGCGCGATCAGCGGGGGCAACGGCGGCCCATGTCGACGCGTTGTCCGCCGCCAGCATCGCCGCCGTGCGCGCCTCGGCCTCCGTGGCTTCGATCACGCTGCCGACGATGTCGCGATGGTCGGCGGGATTGCGCACTCGTCGTGATGGGCCTTTGCCGGTTGATCCGTCGGCCGGCATCGGCGCCGCGCGCCAATCAATGCGCGCGCTGTCCATCAGGCTATGGGAGAGATGCGCAAGCGTGGTCTCGTCGGACAGATCGAGGCCGGCGGAATTTTTGCGTGCGTCTCCGTAGAGCGCGGCGGGCAGAGCGATGCGCGGGTGCGGGCTGCCCATCGCCGGCATGGAGCGAACCGCATCCGCTGGATCAGTAATCAAGTCCTCGACCGATACCGACGGATCGGCGATGCGATGCACGAAGGACGAATTTGCGCCGTTCTCCAAAAGGCGACGCACCAGATAGGCCAGCAGCGTTTCGTGCGTTCCTACCGGCGCGTAGATGCGGCAGGGCCGGTCGAGCTTGTCGGCGCCGACGACTTCGTCGTAGAGCGGTTCGCCCATGCCGTGCAGGCACTGGAATTCGTAGTCGCCGGGATGGAAGTCCGGCCCGGCCATCTCGAAGATGGTCGCGAGCGTCTGCGCGTTGTGGGTGGCGAATTGCGGAAAGACCGCGTCGCGCGCGTCGAGCAGTTGTCGCGCGCAGGCGATGTAGGAGACGTCGGTGTGGACCTTCCGCGTGAAGACCGGAAAGTCCGCGAGGCCGTCGACCTGCGCGCGCTTGATCTCGGCGTCCCAATAGGCGCCCTTGACCAGCCGCACGGCGATGCGGCGCTTGGAGCGGCGCGCAAGGTCGATGAGAAAATCGATGACGAACGGGCAGCGCTTGCCATAGGCCTGCACCACGAAGCCGATGCCGTTCCAGCCCGCAAGCGAAGGATCGTTGCAAAGCGCTTCCAGCAGATCGAGCGACAATTCAAGGCGGTCGGCCTCCTCGGCGTCGATGTTGACGCCGATGTCGTAGCGCCTGGCGAGTTCGCACAGCGCCGTCACCTTCGGCAGCAACTCGCGCATCACGCGCCCGGCCTGCGCGCGGCTATAGCGCGGATGCAGCGCCGACAGCTTGATCGAGATTCCCGGCCCCGCATAGATGCCGCGCCCGGCGGACGCCGTGCCGATGGCATGGATGGCGGCTTCGTAATCGCGATAGTAACGCGCGGCATCGGCCGCGGTCATCGCGGCTTCGCCCAGCATGTCGTAGGAGTAACGGAAGCCGCGCGCTTCCTGCGGGCGGGCGCGCCGCAGCGCTTCGTCGATGGTCTCGCCCTTGACGAACTGCTCGCCCATCATCCGCATCGCGGTGTCGACGCCGCGCCGGATCACCGGCTCGCCGCAGCGCGCGATCAGCCGCGTCAACGCGGCACCGAGGCTGCCGTCGTTCACCGTCGCGGTCAGCTTGCCGGTGACCACGAGGCCCCAGGTCGCGGCGTTGACGAACAGCGAGCGGCGGTTGCCCAAATGCGATGCCCAGTCGCCCGCGGCAATCTTGTCGCGGATCAGCGCATCGCGGGTCTCGGTGTCGGGAATGCGCAGCAGCGCTTCGGCGAGGCACATCAGCGCCACGCCCTCCTGGCTCGAGAGCGAATATTCCTGCACCAGCCCCTCGACGCCGGAGCCGGTGTCCTTGCTGCGCAAGGCTTCGATCAGGCGGCGGGCGGTTGCCGCGATCCGGGCCCGCGCCGCCTCGCCGAGCGTGGCGGCTTCCGCCAGCGGCGGCAGGCATTCGGTCTTCGGCCGGCGGCAGGCGGCGGTGATGGCCGCGCGGAGCGGCGTTTGAGGGGCAATCGGCGGGGCAAAGAAAGAGAACGGCAGCGTGGCGGTCTGCGGCATCGGCGGCGATGTCATCGGCGATCCCTCAAGGCGGGAGGCAGGAAGAAGAGATGGGGAGAGACGGCTGAAGATAGCAGAGGCCAAAGAATCGATTTGACTTTGCTCGGGATGATGGGCATTAGAATAGTCTTAAATATCGATCAATTTCAGGATTTGTGGCCTATATGGCAGATAATTTTGGTGAAATCGACCAATTCGACCGCAAAATCCTCGAAACGGTGGCCGCGGACGGCCGCATCTCCGTCACCGACCTGTCGGAGCGTGTCGGGCTGTCGAAAACGCCCTGCAAGGCGCGGCTGCAACGGCTGATGGCGGAAGGCTACATCGTGGGTTTCCGCGCGGTGCTGAATCCGGCGAAGCTCGGGCTCGACCATGTCGCCTTCGCCGAAGTGAAGCTGACCGACACGCGCGACGCGGCGTTGCGGAGCTTCAACGAGGCGGTGCTGAAGATCCGCGAGGTCGAGGAGTGCCACATGATCGCGGGGCGCTTCGACTACCTGTTGAAGATCCGCACGCCGGATATCCGGCGTTATCGTCTCGTGCTCGGCGAGAAGATTTCCAGCCTGCCGTTCGTCGCCAGCACCTCCACCAACGTGGTGATGGAGTCGGTCAAGGAGGCCTGACCCTTCCCCGGAGCGGAGAATCGGGGAGGGGGCGAGGCGCCGCAAACGGCTTTATCCAAGCGGTTTGCCGGCACCCGGCACCGCGAAAAGGCCGTTTACCCCTTAAAAATAGCGATTCCGGCAAACAAAGCTGTGCAAAGGCGCAGGATATCCCGCTTTTTGCAGGGCCATTCCAATATGGTTCGCGTGATAACGAGGGCGAATCAGAGGAGATACAATGCCCACCCAGATGTCGAAAGCGCAGTTGATCGAGAAGATCGCGACGCAGACCGAATTGTCGAAGCGGGACGTCAAGGGCGTGATGGACACGCTCGTTGAGGTCGGCCACAAGGAACTCAAGAAGAACGGTCTCTTCCTGGTTCCGGGGTTCGCGAAGTTCGTCGTCATCAAGAAGCCGGCCACCAAGGCACGCAAGGGCACCAACCCCTTCACCGGCGAAGCCATGACCTTCAAGGCCAAGCCGGCCCGCAAGATCGTGCGCGCGCGCCCGGTCAAGGCCGCCAAGGACGCGGTGTAAGAACGATCCGGGTTTCGGCGGCTCCGCCGAAACCCGGTCCGTTGCTTGCCACCGTCCATCAGAATCATTTGGGCCGCACATCATGATGTGCGGCCCAAGTCATGTCTGGGGCTTACAACTTCCGTCATTGCGAGCGTAGCGAAGCAATCCAGTCTTTCTTATTTGGGGCTGGATTGCTTCGTCGCTGCGCTCCTCGCAATGACGGAATTGAGCCTTGATTCCATAAGTCGCTTTTCGAGTTAGACACTCACGACGCCCGCCTGCGCCGCGCCGGGGTCTTGGCGGTTTTACGTCGCGCGCTCGATGCGCTTCGGCGTGTGGCTGCCGGCTTCCGTCCGAGGCTGGCGCGCAGCGCGCCCATCAGGTCGATGACGTTGTCTGGCCTGGCCTCCGGCTCCGGCGCCTTGATGACCTTGCCGGATGCCTTGCGCTTTACCAGCGCCTTCAGCGCCGTCTCGTACTTGTCCTTGAACTTGCTTGGATCGAACTTCGCCGACTTGGTGTCGAGGATGTGCGCGGCGAGGTCCACCATGTCCTTGGAAATGCGCGGCGAGGGGATGTCGTCGAAGTAATCGTCGGCGTCGCGCAGTTCGTAAGGATAGCGCAACGTGGTGCCGAGCAGCCCCTTGTCGAGCGGCCGCAGCGCGATGACGTGTTCGCGGTTGGTCAGCACGATGCGGGCGAGCGCCGCCTTGTCCTGCCGCTTCATGGCGTCGCGGATCACGGCGAAAGCGTCGATGCCGGTCTTGCCGTCGGGCGCGATGAAATAGGGCTTTTCGAAATAGCGCTCGTCGATCTCCTCGCGCGGCACGAAGGTATCGATCTCGATGGTGTGGCTGCTCTCGATCTGCACCGCATCAAGGTCCTCTTGATCGATTTCGACGTACTTGCCTTTCGATAATTCGTAGCCGCGGCCCTTCTGGTCCTTCTCGACCACGTCGCCGGTCTCGGCATCGACCATCTGCTGGCGCAACCGATGGCCGGTCTCCTTGTTGATCTGGTGGAAGTGCGTTCGTTCCGATGCCGTCGTGGCCGGGTAGAGCACGACGGGACAGGACACCAGCGACAGTTTCAGCAAGCCCTTCCAATACGCACGCGGCGGCATGGCGATCCCTTTCGTGGAGCTGGAACTTTAACGGCGATGGGAACTTTTCGTTCCGAACGCGGAGCTGCGCATGGCCAGGAAGCTCACCAAGAAGAAGACCACCACCAAGAAGAAGCCCGCCAAGAAGCAACTCGCCAAATATCGGGCGAAACGGGATTTCGAGGTGACGGCGGAGCCTGCCGGTACGGCCTCAGTGAAGGCGAGCAAGCGGCGGCGCTTCGTGATCCAGAAGCACGCCGCGACGCGCTTGCATTACGATCTGCGGCTCGAACTCGACGGCGTGTTCAAGTCATGGGCGGTGACGCGCGGCCCTTCGCTCGATCCAGCCGACAAGCGCCTCGCCGTGGAGGTGGAGGATCACCCGCTCGACTACGGCGATTTCGAAGGCACCATTCCGAAAGACCAGTATGGCGGCGGCACCGTGATGATCTGGGATCGCGGTTACTGGACCAGCGACGATCCCGAGCGCGGCTTGAAAAAAGGCGACCTGAAATTCACGCTGGACGGCGACAAGCTGCACGGCGAATGGGTGCTGGTGCGGATGCGCCACGATCGAACCGGCGGCAAACGCACCAACTGGCTGCTAATCAAGCATCGCGACGCCGCCACGCGCGAAGGCAAGGCCAACGATATTCTTGAGCAGGAGGCCTCGGTTGCCTCCGGCCGCAGCATGAACGAGATCGCGACCGGCAAGGGCAAAGGACCGAGACCATTCATGACAGCAAAACGCGCCCGCGCGCCGGCCAGCGCGGAATGGGATTCCAACAAAGGCATCGCCGCAAAAGCTCGCACCTGCGCGAAGCGATCACCCGCGAAAGCCAAGACGATGAAGGCCGAAGTCATGCCTGAGTTCATCGGCCCGCAACTCTGCACTGCGCGCGAGCGGCCTCCGTCCGGCACGGGCTGGGGCCACGAGATCAAGTTCGACGGCTACCGCATTCAATTGCGCGTTGCGAACGGCGATGTCTCGCTGCGCACCCGCAAGGGTCTCGACTGGACCGCGAAGTTTCCGGCCATCGCCGCGACCGCGACAAAGCTGCCGGATTGCATCGTCGACGGCGAGGTCGTCGCGCTCGATGACAAGGGCGCGCCGGATTTCGCCGGTCTGCAAGCGGCGTTGAGCGACGGTGAGACCGACGATCTGATCTTCTTCGCGTTCGATCTCCTGTTCGCCGCAGGTCACGACTGGCGCGCTCAGCCGTTGACGGAACGCAAGGCGGCGCTGGCCGAATTGCTGGAGGGTGGCATCAACAAAACCGCACGCGGCGATATTCGCTATGTCGAGCATTTCGAAACCGGTGGTGATGCCGTGCTGCGTTCTGCGTGCCGGATGTCGCTGGAAGGCATTATCTCCAAGCGGCTTGATGCACCGTATCGCTCGGAACGCACCATGGACTGGATCAAGTCGAAATGCCGCGCCGGGCATGAGGTGGTGCTGGGCGGCTGGCAGAGCAACGGCGGCAAATTCCGCTCGCTGATGGCCGGCGTTCATCGCGGCGATCATCTGATTTACGTCGGCAATGTCGGCACCGGGTTCGGACAGGACGTGGTCAAACGACTGATGCCGAAATTGAAAGCCAACGTCGCGAACAAGAGTCCATTCGGCGGCAAAAACGCGCCGGCGAAAAAGGCCGACGTGCATTGGCTGCGTCCCGAATTGGTGGCCGAGATCGAATTCGCCGGCTGGACCGGTGCGGGTAACATCCGGCAGGCGGCGTTCAAGGGCTTGCGTCAGGACAAGCCGGCCGAGGAGGTGGTGGCTGAAAAGCCTGCATCGGCGAAAGAGACGCAGGTGGCGATACCTGCGCCGAAGGTATCGCGGACCAAAAGTAACGCGGTTCGTCGCGCCACCACCGCGCGCACGTCGGAGCGCGCGGTGGTGATGGGCGTGCCGATCAGTCATCCCGACAAAGCGCTATGGCCCGACGACGGCGCGGGCGCGCCGATCACCAAGCTCGACCTCGCGGGCTACTTCGAGGCGGTCGGCGACTGGCTGATGCCGCACATCAAGGGGCGGCCGTGCTCGATCGTCCGCGCGCCCGACGGCATCGAAGGCGAAACATTCTTTCAACGTCACGCCATGAAAGGCTCATCGAATCTGCTCGAGACGGTGAAGGTCTCCGGCGACCGCCAACCTTATCTCCAGATCGATCGCATCGAGGGCCTCGCCGCGGTCGCACAGATGGGCGGCATCGAATTGCACGCCTGGAACAATGCGCCGAACGATCCCGCGACGCCGGGACGATTGGTGTTCGATCTCGACCCCGCGCCGGATGTCGATTTTGATGCGGTGATCGAAGCGGCGCAGACCATGCGGGAGCGGCTGGATGCGTTGGGGCTGGTGTCGTTCTGCAAGACCACTGGCGGCAAGGGACTGCATGTGGTGACGCCGTTGGTGGTGAAGACATCCGACAAGCTCACATGGAGAGATGCGAAGGCGTTCGCCAAGGAAGTCTGCCGCCGTCTTGCCGACGACGAACCGGAGCGCTATCTGATCACGATGGCGAAGGCGCAGCGCAACGGGAAAATCTTTCTTGATTATTTGCGCAACGACCGGATGGCGACGGCGGTGGCGCCGCTGTCGCCGCGCGCGCGACCCTTCGCGATGGTCTCGATGCCGCTGACCTGGACGCAGGTGCGCGCCGGGCTCGATCCGAAACGCTTTACGTTGCGTAGCGTGCCGAAGCTGCTGAAGACAATGAAGGCGTGGCGCGATTACGACGATGGCGCGCGGCCGCTGCGCGAGGCGATCCGCCGTCTTGCGCGGAAATGACATCACTAAATCACGGTCATGGCCGGGCTTGTCCCGGCCATCCACGTCTTTGAACCGGAAATGCCTTTAGGATGTGGATGCCCGGGACAAGCCCGGGCATGACGAACCAGACGAATGCAGTATAATCCAGCAAGAACTGGATTGCTTCGCTTCGCTCGCAATGACGGCCTATTTCCGCGCGTCGTCGCTCACTTCTTCCCCGCACCCTGCACGTAAAACGCTTTCGCGTCGGCGGTAAACGCCGCGCGCGAGGGGGCATGAGTGTAGAGCATGTGACCGCCGCGATAGACCTTGAAGCTGACGCGATCGGTCAGCGTGTCCGGCAGATGATCGACGACGTATTTGCTGGCGGCGTAGGGCGTGACGAGGTCGCTGTAACCATTCGCGATCATCATTCGGAACGTCGGGTTGATCGCCAGCAACTGCCGCAGCTCGTCGGTCACGCTGGCCATGGCGCGGCCGCCCGAGCCCCAGTCCCAGCGGCCGTTCACGCCGTCCGCGAGCAGCACGTAAGTCATCTCGGTCTTGAAGCCGAGTTCGTTGCGCGCATAGCTGGCGAACGCGCCGCCATAGGCGCGGATGAATCCATCCAGCACCGGATCGTCGCTGTGGGCGCTGTCGGAGTCGGGAGCCGGATCGGGCGCGGCCAGCGTAATATCGTAGCGGCTGACCAGTGCATGATCGCTGCCGCGCAAATGCTTGACGTACGCATCGCGAATGAAGCCGCGCCGCTTCCGGATCACATCGAGCGGCAGGCCGGTGATGTCGGCGACGCGTTGATAGAACGCATCCGCGTCCGGTCCGCTCGGTGCCGGCCCCGCCAGCGTGGTGAGATAGTCAGTCAGGGCGAAGCGCTCGGCGGCTTGCTGGTCTTTCAGCGAGAAGGCGTTGCGGCGTTCGCGTTCGGCGGCGGCGAGCGAGGGTAGTTGCAGCGCAGCCCCAAGCGCGAGATGATTGCCGCCGAAGGTCAGCGCGCCGTCGAG
The DNA here is from genome assembly GCA_017305555.1 of Hyphomicrobiales bacterium. GTDB lineage: Bacteria > Pseudomonadota > Alphaproteobacteria > Rhizobiales > Xanthobacteraceae > 62-47. Next base: position 67,422 of record JAFKKM010000028.1, read on the forward strand.
CAACGGCGACAGCATCACGATGCCGGAGACGACGATGCCTTGTTCGTCGCTCAGGGCGGACGCGACCTTGGCGGCGCGGAATCCGCCATAGCTTTCGCCGAGGAGATATGTCGGCGAACCGGTGCGCCCCCGATGCGACAAATAGAGCGCGATCGTCTTGGCGATCGCTTGCGCGTCATGCCGCACGCCGTAGAAATTCTTGGCGTCGTCGGCCTTCGCGGTGCGGCTCCAACCGGTGCCGATGGGATCGATCAGCACAAGATCGGTGAAGGCGAGCCAAGTCTGCGGATTGTCGACGAGCGTGGCGTGGGCGCCGTCGCGCTCCGTCGGCCCGAAGTCGAGCCGGCGCGGCCCCACCAGGCCGAGATTGAGGAAAGCGGACGCGGCACCTGGACCGCCGTTGAAGACGAAGGTGATCGGGCGATCCGAACCTTGCTTGTCGTTCTGATCTTTGGCGGCATAGCTGGTGTAGAACACCGCTGCGGAGCGCTGGCCGCTCTGGTCGTAAAGGTTCAGCGTACCTGCCGTCGCGGTATATGCGAGCTTGCGTCCATCGATGTTAAGCGTGTGATCGGAGACCGCGTCCGCCGGCAGCAGATCCAGCACGCTACCGCCACGTTCGCTTTTGGCGCGGGGCGTATCCTGATGGGATGCGTCGCGATGCTGCGCGGATGGAGCGGGATGGGCTGCATCTTGCGCCCACGCGGATGCAGGCAACGAGAGGATCAGCGCGAGAGCGAGCGCGCAATTGCGGATGAGATGCTTCATAGCTGGTATTGTCGCGGAAGCGACGCGCGCGTTCCAGCAACGATCATGTGATCCCGCGATGTGGCTTTCGCGGGATCGCCATGACTGCATCGAGCGCTAGCGATAGTAATCGCGCCAATTGCGCTGGCGCGGTTGACGGGTCAGCAGCACGCCGAGCGTGAAGCCGATGGCGCCGGCGGCGAGCAGCGCGGTTATCGGCTGCTCCTTGATTTTTGCGGTCACCGCACGGCTGCCATCGCGATAATAGTCGTGACCGGCATCGAGAGCGTCCTGAGCGTAGTTGCTCGCCGCTTCGCCGAGATCGCGCACGGCGTCCTTGGCCTGACCGAACGCGTTCTGCGCGGTGCCCGCGGCCTCGCGTGCGCGTCCCGAGATTTCCGTCTCGGCGTCGCCGGTCACTTTGCCGAACGCGCCTTCCGCCTTGCCGGCGATGTCTTTTGCCGCGCCCGCGATCCGATCCTTGTCCATGCGATGATCTCCGTGGCGAACCTGTCGCCGTTGTTCGTGCCGCTTATCAACGCGCCGCAATGGACGACAGTTCCGCACGCAGATGAAACGCCGACGAATTGCGATCGGATGCAACCGGTCGCGGCGGCGGGTGTTGTGAGTGTCAGGGGCTGCGACGAAAATGCAGGAGCAGCGAAATGATGGATGTTGCGAAGATCAAGGAACACATGGACGTGCTCGATTCCGTCGGCAAGAAAATCGGGCAGGTCGATCACATGGAAGGAAGTGACAAGATCAAGCTGACCAAGACCGGCTCGCCGGACGGGAAGCATCATCTGGTGCCGTTAAGCTGGGTCGATCACATCGATAGCCATGTGCATCTCAACAAGCCGGTGAACGATATCAGCGCGTTGCAAAAGGCATCGTAAGTCGCGTTCCGCGACGGCTTGATGAAAGCCGGAATCACAAGAAAAAGCCCGCCGGTGAGGCGGGCTTTTCAAGGTGCTACTACACGATCACGCGTAGCGGGCCGCGAAGCGACCACGCAACGATCATCGGCCGGAGGTACGGCCGCCGAAGTTGCTGCGAATCCAGTTGATGACGAAGCGCGGCAGCGGACTCGGGGTTGTGTAGTAAAGGTAATATAGCTCGCTCATGGCGGACTCCATTTGGTGTCCGCCCGAGATAATTGCGGCGCGGACCCTCGCAATGCCGGGTCCGGCGACGTAGTCATGCGCCAATCGCATGACTACGTGGTATTTACTAACCGTGTAGCTTGGTTGCGGTTTCCGCGATCACCCGGCCCTGATAGCGGGCGCCGGCGAGTTCGTTGGCGCTGGGCAGGCGGCTGCCGTCGCCGTCGGTAATGGTGGTTGCGCCGTAGGGCGCGCCGCCGGTGACTTCCTTGACGCCCATCTGTCCGGCGAAGCCGTAGTTCAATCCGACGATGGTCATGCCGAAGTGCAGCAGGTTGGTGATGATGGAGAACAGCGTCGTCTCCTGGCCGCCATGCTGGGTCGCGCTCGAGGAGAACGCGCCGCCGACCTTTCCGTGCAGCGCGCCCTTGGCCCACAACCCACCGGCCTGATCGAGGAAGTTCGCCATCTGCGACGACATGCGGCCGAAGCGGGTGCCGGTGCCGACAATGATGGCGTCGTAGTTGGCAAGATCGTTGATGTTGGCGATCGGCGCGGCCTGATCGAGCTTGTAATGGGCAGCCTTGGCGACCTCGGGCGGCACCAGTTCCGGCACGCGCTTGATGTCCACGGTGGCGCCGGCTTCGCGCGCGCCTTCGGCGACGGCGTTGGCCATCGCTTCGATGTGGCCATAGGCGGAATAATAAAGGACGAGAACTTTTGCCATGAGTGATCTCCGTTTGGCTGGCTGGAAAATACGTTGGAGCGATCTTGCTGGTGTCATTGCCGGGCTTGACCCGGCAATCCATCCATTTTGAGAATTTTCCGAAGAGAGATGGATGCGCGGGTCAAGCCCGCGCATGACGATGAGTGGTTGGGTTACGCCGCGTCGACGAGGACCAGTTCCGAGTCCGCGAGCGCGGTGATCGTCACGTTGCTCTCGTCGCTGATCGCAACGCCGTCGCGGGCATTGGCGCGGACGCCGTTGACCTCAATCGCACCGGTGGCCGGCACCAGATAGCCATTGCGGCCCGCGCCTAGCGCATAGCTGACGCTTCCGCCGGCCTTCACCGTGGCCGCCACCACCCGCGCATCGGCGCGGATCGGCAGCGCGTCGGCGTCGCCCTTGATGCCGCTGGCGAGGGTGACGAACTTGCCGGAGCGGTCGCCCTTCGGAAACGGCTTGGCGCCCCAGCAGGGTTGGCCGCCCTTCTGCGTCGGCTCGATCCAGATCTGGAAGATCCGCGTCGTCACCGGCTCGAGGTTGTATTCGGCGTGGCGGATGCCGGAGCCGGCGCTCATCACCTGCACGTCGCCGGCCTCGGTGCGGCCCTTGTTGCCGAGCGAGTCCTGATGGGTGATGGCGCCTTCACGGACATAGGTGATGATCTCCATGTTGGCGTGCGGGTGCGGCGGGAAGCCGGAATTGGGCGCGATCTCGTCGTCGTTCCAGACCCGCAGGCTGCCGTGGTTCATGCGCTTGGGGTCGTAGTAGCTGGCGAAGGCAAAATGATGCTTGGCATTGAGCCAGCCATGGTTGGCGCCGCCGAGGCTGTCGAAGGGGCGAAGTTCAATCATCGGATAACTCCTTTCGAACGGGGGTTCGAACTCTGTTGGGGACTAGATACGCTCGCCCAATTGGTGTATAAATAGAAACTATCGAAACTCATTGTTTCCGAATTTACGATGGCGAAACTCCCGGATTTCGAGGCGCTGGCGATCTTCGCCAAGGTGGTGGAACTGCGCTCCTTCGCGGCGGCGGCGACTGAACTGGCATTGTCCAAGGCGACCGTCTCCAAGGCCGTGGGGCGTCTGGAGGAGCGGCTCGGCGCGCGGCTGTTCAACCGCACTTCGCGTCGGCTGGCACTGACCGACGCCGGGCGGACGCTGGCGGTGCGCGCCGCGCAACTGCTGGCGGACGGCGAGGCGGCGGAGAGCGAGGCGCTGGCGCAATCCGCCGCGCCGCGCGGGCTGGTGCGGCTGGCGGTGCCGATGACATTCGGCGTCAAGGTGCTGGCGCCGCTGCTGCCGGACTTCCTGGCGCAGTATCCGGATGTGGCGGTGGACATGCACCTGAGCGACGCCATGGTCGATCTGATCGGTGAGGGCTTCGATATCGGTGTGCGGATCGCCAGCCTGCCGGATTCCTCGCTGGTGGCGCGGCGGCTGTGCGCGATGCCGCGCCATACCGTGGCGGCCCCGAGCTATCTCGAAAAGTACGGCCGCCCGACCCATCCGATGCATCTGGCGCAACATCGGTGCTTCGCCTACGCCTACCTGTCGACGCCGAATGTCTGGCACTTCACCAATGCCGCCGGCGAGGAGGCCACGGTGCGGCCGTCCGGGCAGTTGCGCGTCAACAACGGCGAGGCGGTGCTGCCCGCCTTGATCGCCGGCCTCGGCATCGCCGATCTGCCGGACTTCATCGTCGGCGATGCCATCGCGGCGGGACAGGTCGAGGTTATTCTGAAAGACTGGAAACAGACCGAAGGCGCGGTGCATCTGGTGATGCCGCCCGGCGGCCCCCGTCCGGCGCGGGTCGAGGCACTGATCGAATTTCTCGCAGAGCGTTTGGCACGCGCACGGCGTTAGGTTGATCCGTCATTGCGAGGAGCGCAGCGACGAAGCAATCCAGAGGCCACGAAGCAAGGACTGGATTGCTTCGCTTCGCTCGCAATGACGGACAGGAGAAGCCATCTCGTTCCCGCCTGTCGGCACCCGTGCGAACCGGGTTTCAAGCGCGTTGTCGTTCGGCCTATAATGCCGCCAATGATTTGCAGCATTCGGGGACCATCGTTCGCATGACACAGGCTGGCGTTTCCAACGCGCGGTTGCGCGCCCTCGGCAAGGGGACGGCATGAGTCTCGACGCGATGTTCGACAAGGCGGCGGCCAATGCCGCGCCGGTTGCCTCCGTCACCATCCGCCGGCCGGACGACTGGCACGTGCATCTGCGCGACGGAACGATGCTCAACGCCGTGCTGCCGTTCACCGCCGCGCAATTCGCGCGCGGCATCATCATGCCGAACCTGGTGCCGCCGGTGACGACGGTGGAAGCCGCGAGCGCCTATCGTGACCGCATTCTCGCGGCGCGCCCCGAAGGCTCCGACTTCCAGCCGCTGATGACCTGCTATCTCACCGACATGACCTCGCCGGACGAGATCGAACGCGGCCATGCCGAGGGTGTGTGGGTTGCCGCGAAACTCTATCCCGCCGGCGCCACCACCAACGCGCATCACGGCGTCACCAATATTCCGGCACTGGCGCCGGTGCTGGAACGCATGGAAAAGATCGGGATGCCGGTGCTGATCCACGGCGAATCCACCGATCCCGCGATCGATATCTTCGACCGAGAGGCGGCGTTCATGGAGCACAGCCTGCTGCCGCTGCTGGCGCGCCATCCCGGCCTCAAGGTGGTGATCGAGCACGCCACCACGGCGGAAACACTGGATATCGTCCGCGCTCATGCCGCGCGCGCGGCAGCGACCATCACGCCGCATCACCTCGTCATCAACCGCACTTCGATTTTTCAGGGTGGATTGCAGCCGCATCTGTATTGCCTGCCGGTGGCGAAGCGCGAGCACCATCGGCTGGCGCTGCGCAAGGCCGCGACCTCGGGCGAAAGCTGCTTCTTCATCGGCACCGACACCGCGCCGCATCTGCGCACGCGCAAGGAAGCCGAATGCTGCTCGGCCGGCATCTTCGGCGGCGCCACAGCGTTGCAGACTTATGTGCAGGTGTTCGATGAGGAGAACGCGCTGGATCGTTTTGAGACATTTGCCTCGCTCAACGGTGCGCGCTTCTACGGTATGGCGCCGAACAGCGGCACCATCACGCTCGAGCGCCGCGAAAGCCGCGTGATGGCGGCGGTCGGCGTCGACGACAGCGAGGTGGTGGTGTTTCGCGGTGGCGTGACGCTACCATGGTCGATTGTGACCCCTTAATTTCACGATGGGATGAAAAGCGGACACGCGCCGCGGTCGGTGCATAATTTGTTGCGCAGGCGCGCGATACGATTGACTTGACCTGACGCAGAATTGGCTTTTTGTTGGTGACCCCGTTTGGATATGCCGCCGAACGGCGGCAAGCAGTTATCGGCATTGAAGTTGTGTTCGGGCTGCGCGCGGCGTGGGGCTGACACATCGGGGGGATGATCGTGTCGGAAGAAGACCAAGCCAATCTGCGCGCGTCGGCACTGCGCTTTCACGAGTTTCCCAAACCGGGCAAGATCGAGTTGACGGCGACCAAGCCGCTGTCCAACACGCGTGATCTATCGTTGGCTTATTCGCCGGGCGTCGCCGCGCCTTGCGAGGAAATCGCCGCCGATCCGGAGCAAGCCTATCGCTACACCGCGAAGGGCAATCTCGTCGCTGTCATCTCCAACGGTACTGCGGTGCTTGGGCTCGGCAACATCGGCGCGGCTGCGGCCAAGCCGGTGATGGAAGGCAAGGCGGTCCTGTTCAAGAAATTCGCTGGCATCGACGGCATCGACATCGAGATCGCGGAAAACGATCCGGCCAAGCTGATCGAAATCATCGCGCCGTTGGAGCCGAGCTTCGGCGGTATCAATCTGGAAGATATCAAGGCGCCGGATTGTTTTCTGGTCGAGGAAACGCTGCGCGAGCGCATGAAGATTCCGGTCTTCCACGACGACCAGCACGGCACCGCCATCATCGTTGCAGCCGCCGTGCTCAACGCGATGCAACTCGTGGGCAAGGACATCGGCAGCGTCAAGATTTGCACTTCGGGTGCGGGAGCCGCGGCCATCGCCTGCATGGACATGCTGATCGCGGTCGGCGCCAAGCGCGAGAACATCTTCATTGCCGACAGCAAGGGTCTCGTCACGACCAAGCGCGGCAATTCGGTCGATCGCTGGCGCGGCGCGTTCGCGCAGGAGACGGATGCGACCGAACTCGCGGACGTGATGGCCGGCGCGGATATCTACGTCGGCCTGTCGCAGGCGGGCGCGTTGAAGCCGGAAATGATCCGCGACATGGCGGCCGATCCCGTCATCCTCGCGCTGTCCAATCCGGTGCCGGAAATCATGCCGGAGATCGCCATCGCGGCGCGGCCGGATGCGCTGATCTGCACCGGGCGTTCCGACTATCCGAACCAGGTCAACAACGTCCTGTGCTTCCCCTTCATCTTCCGTGGCGCGCTGGATTCCGGTGCGACCGTGATCAACGAGGACATGAAGCGCGCTGCTGCCTATGCCATCGCGCAACTGGCGCATGAACCGGCGATGGACGTCACCGCGAGCGGCGCGCCGGCGACGTTCGGGCGCGACTACCTGATTCCGTCCCCGTTCGATCAGCGCCTGATCTTGCGCATCGCACCGGCGGTGGCGCAGGCCGCGATGAACAGCGGTGTGGCGCGCCGGCCGATCGCCGACATGACAGCGTATCAGGACAGTCTCAAGCGCTTCGTGTTCCGCTCGGGTCTGGTGATGAAGCCGATGATCGAGCAGACGCTCGGCAAGAACATTCGCGTTGCTTTCGCCGATGGCGAGGACGAGCGGGTGCTGCGCGCCGCGCACGTGCTGATTGTCGAATCGATCGCACGTCCGATCCTGATCGGACGGCCGACGGTGATCGAGCAGCGCTTCGAGCGATTGGGATTGCCGCTGCGCGCCGGCGATATCGAGATCATCAATCCGGAGGACGATCCGCGCTATCGCGATTACGTCGCGCTCTATCATTCCTTGCAGGAGCGCAACGGCGTGACGCTGGATGGCGCACGCGCCATCGTGCGTACCAACACCACCGCGATTGGCGCGTTGGCGGTGCGGCGCGGCCGGATGCGCTGATCTGCACCGGGC
>JAFKKM010000029.1 GCA_017305555.1 Hyphomicrobiales bacterium
GTTGTCGATCGATCGCGGCGAGGTCACCGACAAGGGCTCGATCAACCAGCGCGCGGTGCTCGAGCATCGCGCCGCGTGGATCGAAAGCCTCTACGCATCGCCGGCGTCCAGCCACGTTATTTCCGTTAGCTAGGCGCGCGCCACTCACATCATCGGTTCACAGGAGGACGTCATGAAGTTGCAAGGTCAGGCCGCCATCGTCACCGGCGGCGCATCGGGATTGGGCGCAGCCACCGCGCGCAAGCTGGCGGCGCAGGGCGCCAAAGTCGCGGTCGCCGACCTCAACACCAAGCTCGCGGAAGACCTCGCCAAGGAAATCGGCGGCATCGCGGTGCATTGTGATGTGGCCGATGCCGCGTCGGGCGAAGCGGCCATCGTTGCCGCCGCCAAGGCGCATGGTCCGGCGCGCGTCTTGGTGAATTGCGCCGGCATCGGCGTCGCCAAGCGCGTCGTCGGCCGCGAGGGGCCGCATGGGCTGGCGGATTTCGACCGCGTCATCCGCATCAACCTGATCGGCTCGTTCAACATGCTGAGGCTCGCGACTTCGGAGATGTCGAAGCTTGCACCACTGGATGGCGGCGAGCGTGGCGTCGTCATCAACACCGCGTCGGTCGCGGCCTATGACGGCCAGATCGGGCAGGCGGCGTATTCGGCGTCGAAGGGCGGCATCGTCGGCATGACCTTGCCGATCGCGCGCGAACTGGCGCAGTTCGGCATCCGCGTGCTGACCATCGCGCCCGGCCTGTTCCTGACGCCGCTGCTCGGCTCATTGCCGCAGGAAGCGCAGGACAGCCTCGCGGTCGCGATTCCGTTCCCGCACCGGCTCGGCTCGCCCGACGAATATGCCTCGCTGGCGCTGCACATGATCGACAACCCGTATCTCAACGGTGAGGTGGTGCGACTCGACGCCTCGCTACGCATGGCGCCGAAGTGATCGGCGCTTCCGCAAAATCCCGCAGTTAACGCTAAGCCGCGCGATATCGTCGCGCGGCTCGCGTAGGGATGACTTCGACAACGGCACCGCCTAAAGAAGGGGCTGAACTGAAAAAACGCTCTACTAAACTCAATTCCAAAGCATCTTCAGGGAGGAACGAATGAAGAAACTCACGCTGTCCATGGCCGCTGCTGCGGCGATGGCGTTGCCGGGCCTGATCGCGCCGGCGCAGGCTCAAAGCAACGAAATCGTCATCGGCATTTCCGTCACCACCACGGGGCCGGCGGCCGCGCTCGGTATTCCGGAGCGCAACGCGCTGGAATTCGTGCCGAAGGAAATCGGCGGCGTGCCGCTCAAGGTCATCGTGCTCGACGACGGCGGTGACCCGACCGCCGCGACCAACAACGCGCGCCGCTTCGTGACCGAATCCAAGGCCGACGTCATCATGGGCTCGTCGACCACGCCGCCCAGCATTGCGATGTCGACCGTCGCCAACGAGGCCGCCGTGCCGCATTTCGGTCTGGCGCCGTTCCCGATCACGCCGGAGCGCGCCAAGTGGTCGGTGTCGATGCCGCAGCCGATCCCGATCATGGGCAAGGTGCTCTACGACCACATGAAGAAGCACAACGTGAAGACCGTCGGCTATATCGGCTATTCGGATTCCTACGGCGACCTGTGGTTCAACGATCTCAAGAACCAGGCGGTGCCGATGGGCATCAAGATCGCGGATGAAGAACGCTTCGCGCGTCCGGATACCTCGGTCACCGGTCAGGCGCTGAAACTGATCGCCGCCAATCCCGACGCAATCCTGATCGGCGCGTCGGGCACCGCGGCCGCATTGCCGCAGTCGACGCTGCGCGATCGCGGTTACAAGGGCCTGATCTATCAGACCCATGGCGCCGCCAGCATGGACTTCATCCGCATCGCCGGCAAAGCCGCCGAGGGTGTGCTGATGGCGTCGGGCCCGGTGATGGACCCGGAAGGCCAGCCGGACAGCGCGCTGACCAAGAAGCCGGGCCTCGAACTCAACAAGGCCTATGAAGCCAAGCATGGCGCCAACAGCCGCAGCCAGTTCGCCGGCCATTCGTTCGACGCCTTCAAGGTGCTGGAGCGCGTGGTGCCGGTGGCGTTGAAGTCGGCCAAGCCCGGCACGCCGGAATTCCGCGACGCCATCCGCAAGGCGTTGCTGACCGAGCATGACATTGCCGCGAGCCAGGGCGTCTACAACTTCACCGAAAAGGATCGCTTCGGTCTCGACGACCGCTCGCGCATCCTGCTGACGGTGAAGGACGGCAAATACGTTCAGGTGAAGTAAGCGCGCCTGCGACGTCGTAACGAGATGAGAATGGCCGGGCTTGCCCGGCCATTCTTTTGCGTGGTTGTGCCTACTTCTTCGTTTCCTTCATGATGACGCCGGGCAACGTCAGGTTGCCGGACGCCACCTTGTAGGTGCCGGTGACGCAGAGCAGCGGCTTCTCTCCCTTTTCATGCACTTGCAGATGGGCGGCGACCGCGTCGAAGTTGACATTCTCAGCGCCTTTCACCGGCACGGTGATGCGCACGGTCTTTCCTTTCAGGATCGGGCTCATGCCGGGGCTGTCGAGCGCCAGCGGCAGGCCGGGCGCGGTCGCCGGCAGCACGTCCTGTCCCGGCGAGATGTCGTTGACCTTGAGGCCACCGGCGCAGGCCTTGTCGTTCCCCAGCACCACCCAATGCGAATGCCAGTTGGCGCCGTCGTTGGTGGGGTCGCCGTCGCCGTTCTCGTCGAACAGCGGGGTGTCGTCGAAGTCCGGATGCGCGGTGATGGCGAGCGCCAGAATGCCGGAGCCTTTGGCGAAGCCGACCGCCGACGGATCGAGCTTGGTCGGCCACACATAGGCGTCGACCTTCGACCCCGCGAGTTTGCCGACCTTCTGCGGCTTCACCGAACCGGCCTCGCCGGTCACCTCCATCGCGAAGGTGGCGAGGCGGCCGTCGGTCGAAGCGGTGGCGCTGGTGATGTCGAAGGCCGGCGGCACCTTGGCGTCCGGCTTGGCATGGATATCGTGGGCGAGGGCTGCGGCGGATACGAGGATCGCGCCCTGTAGCAGGGTGAATCCAAAGGCGAGGGGATGACGCATGACGATGGCTCCTGTTGGCTTTCGCTTGATAATATCGAGTCGCTACTATAGATTCCCGAGATCGAAGCGGACGTCAACTAAAAGATAGCGAGTCGCTACTATGAAGATTTCCAAGGCGCTGGAAGCCGCCTATCTGGTCGGCCGGCTGGAGCGACTGGCGCGCAGCGGCGTCACCGTCGAGGGGTTGAATCCGGCACAGTGGGAGGCGTTGCGCTATCTGGCGCGCGCCAATCGCTTTTCGCGGACGCCGGCGGCGCTGGCCGATTACGTGGGCTCGACGCGCGGCACTATTTCGCAGACGTTGATCGCGCTGGAGCAGAAGGGGCTGGCGGCGCGCCGCGCCAGTGCTCGCGATGGCCGTTCGGTCGAACTGGCGTTGACCCGGCGCGGCGAGGCGGTGCTGAAGCAGGATCCGCTATTGCATCTCGCGCAGGATATCGCGCTCGGTACGGATGACGATCCGGCGAAACTCGTGACGACGCTTCAGGCGATTCTCGCAGCGACCATCGCGCGCAATGAGGGCCGTGCGTTCGGCGTGTGCCATAGCTGCCGTCACTTCCGGCGCAATGCGCGGCCGGGTGCGTCGTCACCGCATCATTGCGGATTGCTCGACGAGCCGCTGTCGGAGGCCGACAGCAAGGATATTTGTCAGGAGCAAGAGGCGGCGGCTTGACGGAGTTGGGACGATCCACGCTGGCGCGTCATTGCATTGCGCTATCTCACATAGAACACGCACACCGCGATCACCAGCAGCGCGGTGACGGCCATCACGTGAGAGAGCATGTGCGCGAGAGTGCCGCCGCTCGCGCGCTTCGTGGCATCGTTCATGATGTCCTCCCCAATTGGTTTGGGCTCGCGTGAGGCGAGCCAAAGTGGTTCGGGCATGACTCATCGCAGCACGAATGCGCGAGCCAAACTTGAATTGATTTTTACGCAGAACGCCCCTTCGACTTGCTTTCGCCGCGCTTGTGTCCCCACGGCCAAAGCAATGACAGAAGCGTGATCAATCAATGCGGCGAGAATTTGTTGCGATGGAACCCGCATCGCGCAGATGGAATCGACAAACGCTATCTGCATTGCAGCAAGTGCAAGAAGAGACTGTCAATTTCATTTCGGAATCGAAATGCGAGAAAATTCACGCGCGTTTCGCCGCGCGAGAATTTTTTGTCTTGCGTGCCATCGCGTCTTCATAAGCGCTTTGTAAGCGTTCGCTCACCGAAGCGCCGCGCGTCCTGCGTGGCTTCGTGCCGAGATGGCGTGCGCGCAATTCGTCCATGAAGTCCGTGCGCATTTTCGGGCCACCGTCGCGCAGCACCTGCGCACGCACACCGAGTTCTTCACTGACAGGCAGATACTTGTAGCCCCACGCGCCCATCTCGGCGAGGATCGGCAACAGTGCGATGCCTTTCTCCGTCAGGCTGTAGATGCCTTTCTGTTTGTGTGTCGGGTCGTCCTCGCGGGTGAGGATGTCTTCGCTCATCAAGGTCTTCAACCGGTCGGCGAGAATGTTCGACGAGATGCCTTCGTTCGATTTCGTCAGCAGCTCGCGGAAGTGCCGACGATCGCCGAAGATGATGTCGCGAATGATCAGCAAGGTCCACTTGTCGCCGATCACTTCCAGCGTGAGATTGATCGGGCAGTCGGAGCGTTCGTTCATACCCTCCTCCTCGCCACGTCGCTTCGCGACGTCGGGGGAGGGGAGCAAGCCAGACAAATCGTCATCTCGATGCCTCTCATCAAACCGCTTGCATTTTCGCACCGGTCTGAATAGCCTGCAACCGGTTGCAAAATGCAAGTGGTATGGAGAGCGTGGCATGGCGCGCCTGATCGTGTGGAACCTGATGACGCTGGACGGCTACATGGAAGGGCCGGGCCATGATCTCTCATTTCATTCCGATGTCTGGGGCGACGAGCTTGAGCAACTGTCGATCGCGCAATTGCGGGTCGCCGGCGCGCTGATGTTCGGTCGCCGCACTCACGACCTGATGGCGTCCTACTGGCCGAACGCGGGCGGCGAGTCCGCAGAGGTGGCAGATTTCATGAACACGCTGCCGAAGTTCGTGTTCTCGCGCTCCGTCACGCAATCGGGCTGGCGCAACGTGCAAATGTTCGGCGACGATGCCGCCGCGACCACGGAACGGCTGAAACGCGAGACCGACAAGGACATTTTCATCTTCGGCAGCGCCGATCTCGTCGCGCAGCTCGGCGCGGCGGGGCTCATCGATGAATACCGTATCGGCATCTGCCCGGTGCTGCTCGGCGGTGGCACGCCGCTGTTCAAGCCGGGCGCGACGCAGAAGCTGCGCCTGATCGAGGCCAGGGCCTATGGCACCGGCATCGTCGTCAATCGTTACGTGCCGCAAGCCTGATCGCGATGCGATGGCGTGCTGCGTCACACTGCAATGCTAATCCATGGAGAACGTGATGTCGCTGACGCTCTATATGCATCCGCTGTCGTCCTACTGTCACAAGGCAATGATCGCTTTGTACGAAAACGCGACGCCGTTCACCGCGGTGTCGGTCAATCTCGGCGATCCCGACGAACGCGCGATGTTGCTGAAGCTGTGGGGCGTCGGCAAGTTTCCGGTGTTGCAGGATGATGCGCGCGGCGAGGTGGTGCCGGAGTCGAGCATCATCATCGACTATCTCGACCGCCATTATCCGGGCGCGACGCGGCTCATTCCCGAGGATGGCGATGCGGCGCGCGGGGTTCGCTTTGCCGATCGCTTCTACGATCTGCACATCCACAATCACATGCAGAAAGTGGTCGGCAACCGGCTGCGGCCGGCCGATGCCAAGGACCCGCATGGCGTCGAGGATGCCAAGACCCGGATGCGTGCCGCCTACGATATCGCCGAGCGCGACATGGCGTCGCGGCGATGGGCAACAGGTGATGATTTCTCGATGGCGGATTGCGCGGCCGCGCCGGCGCTGTTCTACGCGGCGAAAGTGCTGCCCTATGCCGACAGCCACCCGCATCTCGCCGCCTATCTGGAACGGCTGAAGGCGCGGCCGTCCTATGCGCGGGTGCTGAAAGAGGCGGAGCCTTACTTCGATATGTTCCCGCAGGAGGGCTGATCGTGGAAGGCCGGCGCGCCGCGCTCGTCCGCCGCTTGTTCGACTGCTATCATCGGCGCGACCGTGATGGTCTTGCCGCGATGATGACGGAGGATTTCCGCTTCACCACGCCCTACGACGACAGCATCGACAAGGCGCGATATTTCGAACTGTGCTGGCCTGCCGGCGTGCAGATCCGCGAAAACATCATCGAGCGGATTTTCGAGGAGGACGACGCGGCCTATGTGACCTATCGCTGCTCCACGGTGGACGGCCTCATGTTCCGCAACACCGAGTTCTTCAGCTTCGCCGGGGAACAGGTCCGCGCCATCGACGTCTACTTCGGCGCGTCCTATCGCGACGGCGTCTTCGTGCCGCAGGCCTGGCACACGCCGCCGACGGAGGGCTGAGCGCCGTCGAAAAAACGCGCCAGGCGATGTCGGCAGTGACGCCGTCCGTTCGTCTTCATTGCAGAGCCGGCGTGAGCCGGGCCGATCAACGGAGAAAAGCGATGCGTTTCATGGTGATGGTGAAGGCGACCAAGGGAACAGAAGCCGGCAAGATGCCGAGCGAGGCACAACTCGCCGAGATGGGCCGCTTCAACGAGGAGATGGTGAAGGCTGGCGTGATGCTCTCCGGTGAGGGGCTGCATCCGACCGCGAAGGGCGCGCGGATTCGTTTTTCCGATGATGGCGTCACCGCGGTCGATGGACCGTTCCCGGCCAACGGCGATCTGGTCTGCGGCTTCTGGATGATCGAGACCGCCTCGCGCGACGAGGCCATCGCCTGGATGAAGCGCGCGCCGTTCGCGCCCGGCGACGAACTCGAATTGCGTCAGGTGTTCGAAGCCGAGGATTTCGGTGAAGCCTTCACGCCGGAACTGCGCGAACAGGAAGAGCGTTTGCGCGCTGAAGTGGCCGCAAGGGGGTAGGCTTCGGGCAGTAGACTTCAAGCAGGTGCCATGCCGCACCCTCACTGTGTCGTCCCCGCGAAGGCGGGGACCCATACGCCGTGTCGCTGATGAAACAGGTGGTGCTCGTGATCGTTGATCGACAACAGCTTGATCATAGCCGTCAGGGGTTATGGGTCCCCGCCTTCGCGGGGACGACGATGATCGCAGAGCACATCCGCTAAAAGCGACTTCAACGCGACGTCATCATTCAATCCAACCTCAAAGGAACACCCCATGCGTTTCATGATGCTGATGATCCCGAAAGGCTATGAGACCGCGCCGCCCGACGTGAAACTCGATCCGGAGCGCGTGAAATCGATGATGGCTTATAACGAGGCGCTGCAGGAGGCCGGCGTGCTGCTGGCACTCGATGGGCTGCATCCGCCGTCGATGGGCGCGCGGGTGTCGTTCGAGGGTGGCAAGCCGTTGGTTACCGACGGGCCGTTCGCGGAAGCCAAGGAAGTGCTCGGCGGTTACTGGATGATCAACGTCGCCTCGCGCGACGAGGCGATCGCCTGGGCCAAGCGGTGCCCGGCCTCCGAGGACGAGGTTATCGAGATCCGTCAGGTTCAGGAAATGGCGGATTTCGATCCCGAGGTGCAGGCGGCGGCCGCCAGGTTGCCGGATCTGCAGGCGGCGGTGCGGCGCGACTGAAAGCCGCCGAGCGGTCGGTCCGGCGGCTGTGGCGGCGATTCCGCCTGCCCCGATATCGCCACGGGATCGCCGCAAGAGTCCCGGACCGAATTTCCCAACGATTTCAGGGTTTCGTAAACGCCGAAATGTGTGGTCTTTTCGCCCGCCTCATGTAAAAGCCCTTAACATGAGCTGGCGAAAGGACCGCCGCGGCGCTGAGCGCGGCTATCACCACGGCAATCTCAAGGAGGCGCTGCTGCAAGCGGCGCTGGGCCTGATCGCGGAGAAGGGACCGGCCGGGTTCACCTTCGCCGATGCCGCGCGCTCGGCCGGCGTCAGCCCGGCGGCGCCCTATCGCCACTTCCGCGACCGCGACGAACTGCTGTCCAGCATCGCGCAGCGCGGGTTCGAGCTGTTCGAAGCAGTCCTGACCAAGGCGTGGGACGACGGGCGCCCCGACACCGTCACCGCGTTCGAGCGGGTAGGGCGGGCCTATCTCGATTTCGCGCGCAGCGAGCCGGCATTCTATTCGGCGATGTTCGAATCCGGCGTTCCGATTGACGTGAACCCGACGCTGATGGTGGCGAGCGAACGCGCCTTCAACATCATTCGCGCCGCCGCCGAACGGCTCGCCGCATTGGCGCCGCCCGGCGTCGCGCGACCGCCGGCGATGATGATGGCGCTGCACATCTGGTCGTTGTCGCACGGCGTCGCATCGCTGTTCTCGCGTGGCGATTCCGCGCGGCGCAAGCTGCCGATGTCTCCGGACGATCTGCTTGAAGCCGGTGTGTTGATCTATCTGCGTGGCCTTGGTTTCCCGACCGATCAGCGGCCGCCAGCCGATGCAACAGCGGCGGGGCGTACACCGCCCGGCCCTCCAGGACCGCCGCCGGGACCGTGGGGTAAGCCGGAGAAGTAATTCGTTGCGGTGCTGCCGCCGACGAAAGTCATCGGCGCAGATGTCCTCGAGACTTTGAAAATTGTTCGATCCGCAATCGACGGGTCGGGAACATTTGCGTCTCGTGCGCTTTCCCTGATCGCTTTGACTTGCCGCCGCGTCCGCATGGTTGCCGAGCGCATGGCACCACTAAGCGCAGGTCTTATAAGCGCAGGTCTTGAAGGTCGCGGTCCTGGAGATCAATTCCAATAGCGAGCGGTGTGATGACGCCTGACGACCCTTGGCCCGGACCTGCCTGCGACAAATATTCTCGTGATCGCCGCGGTCCTCGCTTGACAAAAATTCGGAACGGGTTACGTATGTAAATGTTATTTACATTCACGCAGCCGCCACCTAGGGAGATGATAAATGACCCCCACCGCTGACGTTCATCGCTGGAACGGCCCGACGGAGGGCCAGTACCGGCGTCCAGGCTTGTTCGAGTCGCCTTGGCATCCGGGCTGGATCGCCTTGACGGTGCTCGGTTTTATCTTCTGGTGGCCGATTGGCCTCGCACTTCTCTTCTTCACACTCGGGAGCCGGAAAATGGGATGCTGGAGCCATAACGACCGCTGGTCGAACAAGATGGAGCGGATGCAGTACAAGATGGAGCGGATGCGCGACCGCATGGATCGCCGCGGCTTCGGCTTCGGTCCGCCGTCGAGCGGCAACCGTGCCTTCGACGAATATCGCGTCGAGACGCTGCGCCGTCTCGAGGAAGAGCAGAAGGAATTCAAGGATTTCCTCGAGCGTCTGCGCCACGCCCGCGACAAGGAAGAGTTCGACCAGTTCATGGCGCAGCACCGCCCGCGCCCGGCGTCGCCCTCTGATGGTCAGCCGCAGGCATAACGCCTTCTCGTTGTAAACGATCGTTACATCGCCGCTCATCCGCGTCCCGGATGGGCGGCTTTGCTATTTGAGGGAAATTTTCCGTGAGGTTGATCGGAAAACGGCTTTGATAACCTCCCGTTAACCATGGCAGGCGCTTGGTTGGACCCGGGAAAAACCGCCGTCAGCCCTCGTTTTGACACGTTGGCAGGGGATGCAGGACCCGGCTTTGGACGGGCCCCCCATGCGAATTGGCAGAACCGGCGTTGGCAGACGACGCGGTATGGCGCGTGATCGCGGACGGCGAGACGCGTCGCTCCCGGGAATGATTGGGACACTTGCGTTGAGAGGATACCGCTTATGAACCCGGCCGATGTGGCGCAGTCAGCCTTGCCGCTGGCCTCCTCCGACGTCTCATTGATTACGCTGTTCTTTCAAGCCCATTGGGTGGTGAAGACGGTGATGCTCGGCCTCTTGGCCTGTTCGGTCTGGGTCTGGGCCATCGCGATCGACAAGGTGCTGCTTTACGGCCGCACCCGGCGCGCAATGGACCGTTTCGAGCAGGCGTTCTGGTCGGGCGAGTCGATCGAGGAACTGTATCGCTCGCTGGCGGCCAAACCGACGCAATCGATGGCAGCCTGTTTCGTTGCCGCAATGCGCGAGTGGAAGCGTTCGTTTGAAAGCCAGGCACGTTCCTTCGCCGGTCTTCAGATGCGGATCGAGAAAGTGATGAACGTTTCGATCGCCCGTGAGATCGAGCGGCTTGAGCGACGACTGCTGGTGCTGGCGACGGTCGGTTCGGCGTCGCCTTTCGTCGGTCTGTTCGGCACCGTCTGGGGCATCATGTCGAGCTTCCAGTCGATCGCCGCGTCCAAGAACACGTCGCTGGCCGTCGTGGCCCCGGGCATCGCGGAAGCGCTGTTCGCGACCGCCATCGGCCTTATCGCCGCCATCCCGGCGACCATTTTTTACAACAAATTCACGGCAGAGGTGAACCGGCAGGCGCAGCGCCTGGAGGGATTCGCCGACGAATTCTCGGCGATCCTGTCGCGCCAAATCGACGAGCGCGCGTGAGCGTGAGGGGCCAAGTGTGAGCACCGCATCATGGGCATGAACATCGCGGGAGCATCGGGCGGCGGCAGACGCGGCCGGCGACGGCGCGCGGCGCCGATGTCGGACATCAACGTCACGCCGATGGTCGACGTCATGCTGGTGTTGCTCATCATCTTCATGGTGTCGGCGCCGCTGCTGACGGTCGGCGTGCCGCTTGATTTGCCGCAGACCCAGGCCAAGAGCCTCGATCAGGACAAAAACCCCCTGACGCTGTCGGTCAACCTCAAGGGCCAGGTGTTTCTCAACGACACGGAAATCGCCATCGACGAACTGGTGCCAAAGTTGAAGGCGATCACCGAAGCGCGTGCCGGCCTGGACGAACGTATTTTCGTGCGCGGCGACAAGAAGGTCGACTATGGCACTGTCATGAAGGTGATGGGCCGACTGTCGTCCGCCGGATTCCGTCGCGTCGCGCTGGTGACCGAGGTGGAGCAAGGAAGCTGAGGTGAAAGTCGACAAGACCCTCGTCGCGTCGGTTGCCCTGCACGTGCTCGTGATCGGGTGGGGTCTCGTATCGTTTTCAGCCCGCTCGCTGGAAGCGCCGCCGCCCGAGTCGATGCCGGTCGATATCATCTCCGCCGATCAATTGTCGAAGATCACTGCCGGCAGTAAGACCGGTGAAAAGGAAAAGCCGAAGCCGCTGGTCGAGAAAGTGGCTGAGGCGAAGCCGGTCGATGACACCGCCGGCAAGGTCACTGAAAAGCCCGAGGTGAAGACCGAGGCCGCGCCCGAGCCACCGCCGAAGCCGGTGGAAAAGCCGGTCGAGAAAAAACCAGATCCTCCGAAGCCGGTCGCTAAACACGAACCGAAGGACGAGCCGAAGCCGATCGAGAAGAAGCCGGACCCGCCGAAGGTCGATCCGATCGCCGAAGCGCTGAAGAAGGACGAGGCCAAGAAGCCGAAGCCTAAACCGCAGGCCAAGGCCGCGCCGCCGAAACCGCCGGAGCCGAAGCGCGAGCGCACCTTCGATTCATCGAAGATCGCGGCGCTGCTCGACAAACGCGATCCGACGCGTCACGCCGCCACCGGCGAGCAACTCAATTCGACCGCGTCGCTCGGTGCCGCACATGGCACCGCCGCCACGCTGTCGCAATCCGAACTGGATGCGTTGCGCGCGCGCCTGACCAAGTTGTGGAATGTGCAGGCTGGCAGCGAGCACCCGGAAGAACTGATCGTCGATATCCGGATTCGCCTGACGCCCGACAAGCGGCTGGCGGCGCCGCCGGAAGTCGTGTCCCGCGGCTCGTCGCCGCGCTATCGGGCGGCCGCGGACGCCGCGATGCGCGCGGTGTTGCAGGCGCAGCCCTACGATATGCTGCGGCCCGGGACTTACGAGCAGTGGAAGGATATGATTGTCACATTCGATCCGCGCCAGATGTTCAACGGTTGATGTTTTGCCGATACTCTATGAAATGAGCGAGCGATGCCCCTGATGTCATCTTTTCCGTCTGCAATGTCGTTGACACGTCGGCACGCGCTGATCGGCGGCGCCGGTGTTGCCGCTGGCCTTTTGCTGCCGTCGCTGGCGCGGGCACAAACCCGCTTGCAGGTGACGGAGGGTAACGTCGCGCCGCTTCCGATTGCGATTCCGAATTTCGTGCCAGGCACGCCATCGGACGGCGAGGTCAGCAACGGCGTGGCGCAGGTCATCACCAATAACCTCAAGCGCAGCGGCTTGTTTGCGCCGATCGATCAAGCAGCTTTCATCGAGAAGATTACCAACATCGATTCTGCGCCGCAATTTGCGAACTGGAAGAGCATCAACGCGCAGGCGCTGGTCACCGGTCGCATGACGCGGCAGGGTGACGGTCGCCTCAAGGCCGAGTTCCGGTTGTGGGATGTCGCCTCGGGCCAGCAACTGACTGGCCAGCAATATTTCACCTCGCCGGAATACTGGCGACGCATCGCCCACATCATTTCCGACCAGATCTATGAACGTCTCACTGGCGAGAAGGGTTATTTCGACAGCCGCGTGGTGTTCGTCGACGAGAGCGGCAAGGCGCAGCATCGCGTCAAGCGATTGGCGTTGATGGATCAGGACGGTGCCAACGTGCGCTATCTGACGCGCGGCTCCGATCTGGTGCTGACGCCCCGGTTCTCGCCCTCGACACAAGAGATCACTTACATGGAGTTCGGGCAGGGCGATCCGCGCGTCTACCTGTTCAATATCGAAACCGGACAGCGGGAGATCGTCGGCAACTTCCCCGGCATGTCGTTCTCGCCGCGGTTCTCGCCGGACGGCCAGCGCATCATCATGAGCTTGCAGCAGGGCGGCAACTCGAACCTGTTCGTGATGGATTTGCGCTCGAAGTCGACGACGCGTCTGACCGATACGCCGGCGATCGACACCTCGCCGTCCTATTCGCCGGATGGCGCACGGATCTGCTTCGAGTCTGACCGCGGCGGCAAACCGCAGATTTATATCATGCCGGCCGGTGGCGGCGGCGCGCAGCGCATCTCGTTCGGGGAGGGGAGCTACTCGACGCCGGTATGGTCGCCGCGCGGCGATTATATTGCCTTCACCAAGCAAGGCGGCGGTCAGTTCTCGATCGGGATCATGAAGCCCGACGGATCGGGCGAGCGTATTCTGACCTCCGGTTTCCACAATGAAGGTCCGACATTCGCGCCCAACGGTCGCGTCGTGATGTTCTTCCGCGATCCGGGCGGCGGAGGCGGTCCGTCGCTCTTCACCGTGGATATTTCCGGCCGGAACGAACTGAAGGTGCCGACGCCGGGTTACGCTTCCGATCCCGCATGGTCGCCGCTGTTATCGTAAACGATGCGTTAACGCGCTCAACTGCGGCGTGCGAAAGAACAACCGATTGTCCTTAGTTGACTGCAATGGCGGTCGTATCGCGGCATTTGGTGGGACATCGCAATATCTTGGTAACGATGTTCGCTCAGGAAGGCTTCATCTGCGCAAGGTATGACTGTGGGGCCTAAACAGGGTCCGCGCGCAGACGATGCAGTTGTTCGAAACAAAAAGACGGCACCAGGACGAACGGTTGTCGCCAACGATTTATGCGGCGCTCGTGGATTCGCTGTTCATGAATCCCGCGCCGATGATCTTTGGCGCGTTCGGTCCCGCCATCGCGGCTGCCGTCGTTGCTTTCGTCACAGGCGATATCTGGTGCTGGCTTTGCGTGCCGCTGTTCATCGCGGTCGGGATTGCGCGCGCCTACCAGATGTATCGCTACAAGCGGCGCAATGCCGGCCTGACCGTCAGCGAAGCGGTTATCTGGGAGAAGCGATACCGGTTCGGCGCGATCGCCTATGGTCTCGCGCTCGGCATCTGGGGCGTGACGGTGCTGATGCGGACCGGCGACGCAGCCGCGCATATGTTATGCGTGACGACCGTGGTGGCCTACACCTCGGGCGGAGTGGGTCGGACATTCGGGCGGCCGAGCATTTTCCATCTTCAGGTGCTTCTGGGATGCGGGCCGGTTTTCGTCGCCCTGATCGCGTTCGGCGGCATCTATTATTATGCGCTGGCGCTGCTCAGTTTCGTGTTCTTCGCGGCGATCCGCCGCCTGACGTCGAGCCTGCAACGCATTTACGTCAATGCCTGGATTGCGCGAGAGCGCGAGGCGGCGCTGGTCAGCCAGTTCGACACCGCCTTGAACAACATGCCGCACGGGCTTTGTATGTTTAATGTCGACGGCCGGCTCGCGGTGATGAACCATCGCTTCAGCGAGATGATGGGGTTACCCGGTGAAGTCGTGCTGCGCGGCGTTCATGCACGCGAGATCGTCGCGGAGTGCCGGCGTTCGGAAATTCTCGCGGAAGACAGCGCAAAGCTGATCCTGTCGGAGATTGAGAATTCGCAGGCCGGAGAAATCATCACGGTGGAGCCGCACGCCGGAATGCGGGCGCTGTCGTGGACATTCCAGCCGATGGCAGGCGGCGGCAGCGTCGTACTGGTGGAGGACATCACCGAACGGCGGATGGCCGAAGCTAAGATCACCCATCTGGCACGCTTCGACGAACTGACTGGTTTGCCCAACCGCGTCAATTTCCGCGACGAGATCGAACGCCTGTTGGCGCACGCGCAGGATACGACCTCGGCGCTCTTGTTCATCGACCTCGATCAGTTCAAGCAGGTCAACGATACGCTGGGTCATCCCTGCGGCGACCGTTTGTTGTGCATGGTTGCGGATCGGCTGCGTGAGATGATGCGCACGGACGATTATGTCGCGCGTTTCGGCGGTGACGAATTCGTCGTGTTCCAGCGGAATATCGCCTCGAACGAAGACGCGGCGAGCCTCGCGCGTCGTATTGTCGAGCGCCTGAGCGAGCGTTACGAGATCGACCTGCATCTGGTGGAGATCGGCGCCAGCGTTGGTATCGCTGTGACGTCGCCGTCGATCAGTGCCGACGTATTGCTCAAGAACGCCGATATGGCGCTCTATCGCGCCAAAGCTGACGGCCGTGGCACCTTCTGCTTCTTCCGCGAGGAAATGGCGGAGACGGTGGAAGCACGCCGGATTCTCGAACTCGATTTGCGGCGGGCACTCGCCGACGAGGAGTTCGAACTGTACTATCAGCCGCTGGTCAATTTGAAGACAGGGCGGATATCGACCTGCGAAGCGCTGCTGCGCTGGAATCATCCTGAGCGGGGGACGGTGTCTCCGGTCGACATCATCCCGGTTGCCGAAGATATGGGCCTGATCGTCGATCTCGGTCGCTGGATTTTGCGCAAGGCCTGCATGGAGTGCATGAAGTGGCCGGACGGCGTCAGCGTCGCGGTCAATTTCTCGTCGCAACAATTCCATCAACGCGATGTGCTCAGCGAGGTTCGCTACGCTCTCGAAGTGTCGGGGCTGCCTGCGAAGCGTCTCGAGGTCGAAATCACGGAATCGTCGCTGTTGCGGAACACGCAATGGACCCGTCACGCGCTGACGCAATTGAACAATGAAGGCGTGCGGATTTCGCTCGACGACTTCGGGACCGGCTATTCGAGCTTGAGCTATCTGCACAATTTCCCGCTTCACAAGGTCAAGATCGATCGCTCGTTCCTCGAAGGGATCGATACCGATC
This sequence comes from Hyphomicrobiales bacterium, assembly GCA_017305555.1. GTDB lineage: Bacteria > Pseudomonadota > Alphaproteobacteria > Rhizobiales > Xanthobacteraceae > 62-47. The sequence continues at coordinate 15,612 of JAFKKM010000029.1, forward strand.
GTCCGTTGACGTTGCTTCGGGGGGTCGCGCGGCTCAGCGCCGATCTCGGCATGTCCGTGGTGGTCGAGGGTATCGAGACGAACGAGCAGCTCGAACTGATCAGTGCGGACGGCACGGTGACTGAGGCGCAGGGGTACCTGTTCAGTCGGCCGGTGCCGGCGACTGCGATCCGTCAGTTGCTGAGTGCGTCGCACGGGCGTCGGCCAGCCGAAAACAACCTGGTCGCGTTGCCATCGCGATCGACCGGTTAGCTGTTCTTGATTTCAGCATTTGTAGCGATGTCTGCCGAAGCGTGGACTGCGAACGATTGGAATCGAATCCCTGAAGTTCCGCTCCGCAACTAAGTGAGCAGTCCGTACAACGGCCGTTCTTGTGCCTAAAGCATTAACCTTACTACTTTGATAGCTTTGCACTTTGCTTAAGAAAGCATTAACTTTTGTAAATGCACCGCGCGTTGCTCAGGACTGCGCAGGAAACTCGCAATGAGTCAGGCTGAACAGACCCGGAGCCGCCCGTTCGAACGTGGCATCGAGCTTCTTGATCGAGTCGATTATCACTTGGCGGAGACCGACGCCGAGAAAGACGAGATTTATCGGCTGCGTTATCGCGCTTATCTCCAGGAAGGCGCTATCCTTCCGAACCGTGATCACAAGATCAGCGACCACTTTGACGACCTGCCGAACAGTTGGATTTTCGGCGTCCGCCTTGACGGGGAACTGGTAAGTTCGCTGCGTATTTCGATCGCCTCGCCGGAGCACCCGGTGACGCCGTCAGTCGAGGTGTTTCCGGAACTGCTGAAGCCTGAGCTTGCCAAGGGCAAGGTGATGGTGGATCCGACACGCTTCGTCGCGGAGCCCGCGCGCGCCAGCAAGTTTCCCGAACTGCCGTATATGACGCTGCGGCTGGCTTACGTTGCCTGCCAATACTTCAATGCCGATATCGGGTTAGCGTCGGTGCGGGCGGAACATCAGGCGTTCTATCGGCGGATTTTCCTGCATACCCTTGCCCCGCCGCGTGACTATCCGGGCTTGATCAAGCCGATCAGCCTGATGGCCATCGATTTCCCCGACCAACGCGACAGGGTCTTCGCGCGTTTCCCTCACTTGCGTTCAAGTTATTTCGAGCGGCGCATGTTGTTCGAGCGGCGCCATGGAAGGAATCCTTCCGTCGTTCGTTTGCCCGAACGGCCGTTCGAGCGCGCCTCGATCGTCCCGAGGTCGTAGGTTTTCGACGAAAGTCGGAGTCCGGAGGGGATTCATCGGTCCGTGCGAATCCCGGTCGTCCTTACGACCGGATTGCACTACGTCCAGCGGTCGCCTTATTCACTTTCGTGCCATATTTGCTCGCCATTAACCATGCCGTCCGGTTGTTGGTGGCTGACAGCATTTGATTGGTTCCGGCAACGTCTCATCAAGGTTGATGGAACGTTCGCTTAACCAACCCCCTGTAGACCGGGTCATCAGACAAATCGTGAGCGTGGAGGCTCCGGAATGACCTATCAAAAGCGATTCCTCCAGGGATTGAAGCTGGCAGCCGTGCTGGCGGTGGCGCTATCGATGGGCGCCTGCGCCAACAAGAACGGGCTCGGCGCTGACGGAGCCGGAATGGCCGGGGCGGCAACGCCGGGCAGCCAGCAGGACTTCGTCGTGAATGTCGGCGACCGCGTCTTCTTCGAGAGCGATCAGACCGATCTGACCCCGCAGGCCGTTGCGACGCTGGAAAAGCAAGTGCAGTGGCTGCAAACCTACAATCGTTACAGTTTCACCATCGAAGGCCATGCTGACGAGCGCGGTACCCGCGAATACAATATCGCGCTCGGTGCGCGCCGCGCCCAGGCCGTGCGGTCGTTCTTCATCTCGCGTGGTATTCCGGCCCAGCGGATGCGTACCATCTCCTACGGCAAGGAGCGGCCGGTCGCGGTTTGCAACGATATCTCGTGCTGGTCGCAGAATCGCCGCGCGGTCACCGTGTTGAACGCCAGCTCCTGATCTGCACATTCTCAGGATTGTTTCAGCCGGCGCCTTCGGGCGCCGGTTTTGTTTTATTGGGGATATCGTCCCGGCGGAAAACGAAGATCTGATTTTGCCAGATACGTTGCTGCGCGCTATCATTTCGCGGGTCGCGGTTGCGAACTTGCCAGGTGAGTCGAACCGAGTTTGCGTAGTCACATTTTTGGCGTACTCCGATCCTCAAGCTCGAGTTCCGGAACGACGCCATTCATTTGTCAGGCCAAGATGTCAGTCAGAACTGCAAAGCTCGCGTTTCCTGAATTCGCGCGCGTCACGGTCGTGGCCGTAGCGCTTGCGATGTCCTCGTCATCGGTTTTCGCGCAAAGCTACGATGATGACAGTGGCGATCCGGCGATGAGGGTCGAGCAGTTGGAGAGCCAGTTGCGGCGGCTCACCGGCCAGAACGAGGAATTGCAGCACCGCAACCGTATGCTCGAGCAGCAACTCCAGCAATTGCAAGGCGGTTCCGCCGGCGGCCAGCCAGCCGGTTCACCGCCCGCTCAGCAGGCAACTCCGGCCGGGTCCGGCTATGGCCAGCCGCCCCAGCGTCAGCCGTCGTATGGCCAAGATTCCAACCCGCCGTCGGTTGCCGGCCAACCTCCGGTCCAGCAGGAACAGGTGCCGATCGCCCGCGGACCGGGCCGTGGCGATGCATTTGATCCGAGCCGCAATCCCAATGCGCCGGGTGCGCCGCAAGCGCTTGGCTCCACGCGTCCGTTGGGGCCGTCTTCAGGACAAGGCGCCCCGGCCGCTGCACCCGGTGGCCGCGATGCCGGCGAGCCACTCAATCTCTCCAATGTCGGGAGCCCATCGCAATCCGGTAACGCCGGTGGGGGTGGATTGACCACCTTGCCGCCGTCGGCGTCGCCGCGCGATGAGTTCGATCTCGGCATCGGTTATATGCAGCGCAAGGACTATGCTCTGGCGGAAGAAACCATGCGCAACTTCACCCGCCGTTATCCGAACGACAAACAGGTATCGGATGCGCAATATTGGGTCGGCGAGAGCCTGTTTCAGCGTCAGAAATATCGCGAGGCAGCCGAATCTTTTCTCGCCGTGACGTCGAAATATGACACGTCAGCAAAGGCGCCGGACGCCTTGCTGCGGCTTGGTCAATCGCTGGCGGCGCTGAAGGAAAAGGAAGCAGCCTGCGCCGCGTTGGGCGAGGTGGCGCGGAAATATCCGCAGGCCTCGCGCGGTATCAAGCAAGCGGTCGATCGCGAACAGAAACGGGTGAAGTGCTAAGCTCGGCGAGCAGCACTCGTCGAGAGCGCGTTCGGGCGATCGCGATTTGAGTTGGCCAGGAGCAGGCGCGGGGGCGTGGCCGCATCATCGGTTCGCCTCGTCTTGCGGTAGCGATCATGTCGGACGATCAATCGCCCATTTCAGCAATTGAAGCCAGGTCGCTGTTCGCGGCGTGGAAGCAGGCGCCGTCGCTGGTTCTTGCCGTGTCGGGCGGTCCGGATTCGGTCGCGTTGCTTTGGCTTGCGGCCCGTTGGCGCCGCGCGTTGAAGCATGGTCCGCGCCTTGTCGCGGTGACCGTCGATCATCGATTGCGTCCTGAAGCCGGGCGAGAGGCGACCGAGGTCAAGCGATTGGCGCGCACGCTTGGGGTCGAACACCGCACATTGCGATGGCTTGGCGCCAAGCCGAAGACCGGCGTGCCGGCGGCGGCGCGCGAGGCGCGTTATGCGTTTTTACTGAAGGCGGCGCGCCAGTGCGGTGCGGCCCACGTATGGACGGCCCATACCCGTGACGATCAAGCCGAAACGCTGCTGATGCGGATGGCACGCGGCAGCGGCATCGCGGGGTTGGGTGCGATGGCGCGGCAGTCGCCGCGCGAGGGCGCGATCATCGTGCGTCCGTTGCTGGATATCCCGAAGGCGCGGTTGCTGGCGACACTGGACAAGGCTGGGATTCCTTATGCCCTCGATCCGACCAACACCGATGCCAAATATACCCGCCCGCGGCTTCGGGCCTTGATGCCGCTGCTGGCGGCGGAAGGATGCGATGCGCACAACCTGGCCCGTCTGGCGGCTCGGCTGGGCCGCGCCAATGCCGCGCTTGAATTGATGGCGGATGGCGCCGAGCGGTTTCTGGCGATCCATGACGGCGGTGCGCGGCCGCCTGGGTTCGACTTCGATGCATTTGTCGGGTTGTCGGAGGAAATCCGGGTTCGCATCCTGCTGCGGGCGATTGGCCGCGCGGCCACCGAAGGGGCCCCTGAACTGGGTAAGGTCGAGGCCTTGGCAGGAGCCATCGAAGCCATCGGATCGATTCCCGCCAATGGTGCCACTGGGCGGTTCCGGCAAACCCTCGCCGGCGCCGTGATCACCGTTGCCAAGGGCCGTATTCTGATCGAACCGGCACCGCCACGCCGAAACGCCGGCCCAAAGCGGAACGGACGAAAACGTCGGGCTGCCGTTAGACAATAACCAGAATTGCCATTATTTGAACCGGAATGGCGCTAAGATGCATTCAACGGCATCCAGATGCGCTAAATAGTCCTGACCAGTTCCCTTGGCAGGGGCTAGAGCGACACTTAAATTAAAGAACATCCGTCCAAGGCAGGAGGTCGCGCGGCGCGCGGCCACGAAGGAACCTCGATGAACGCCAATCTGCGCAATTTCGCCCTCTGGGTCATCATTGTCTTGCTGCTGTTGGCCTTGTTCACGCTGTTTCAGAACCCGGGCCAGCGCACCTCGTCGCAGGACATCTCGTTCTCGCAACTCCTCACCGAAGTCGACCAGAATCACGTCCGCGACGTGGTGATCCAGGGGCCGGAAATCCACGGCACTTTCACCAACGGCGCGAGCTTCCAGACCTATGCGCCGAGCGATCCGGGCTTGGTGAAGAAGCTCTATGACGCCAAGGTTCAGATCACCGCCAAGCCGCCGGGTGACAACGTGCCGTGGTTCGTCTCGCTGCTGGTGTCGTGGCTGCCGTTCATTGCACTGATCGGCGTGTGGGTGTTCCTGTCCCGACAGATGCAGGGCGGCGCCGGCAAGGCGATGGGTTTCGGCAAGTCGCGGGCGAAGATGCTCACGGAGGCTCATGGGCGCGTGACGTTCGAGGATGTCGCCGGCGTCGACGAGGCCAAGCAGGATTTGCAGGAGATCGTCGAGTTCCTGCGCGACCCCGGAAAATTCCAGCGGCTCGGCGGGCGGATTCCGCGCGGCGTGTTGCTGGTCGGACCTCCCGGTACGGGTAAGACGCTGATCGCGCGTGCGGTCGCCGGCGAAGCCAACGTACCGTTCTTCACCATTTCCGGTTCGGACTTCGTCGAAATGTTCGTCGGCGTCGGCGCGAGCCGCGTCCGCGACATGTTCGAGCAGGCCAAGAAGAACGCGCCGTGCATCATCTTCATCGACGAAATCGACGCGGTCGGCCGTCATCGTGGCGCGGGCCTCGGCGGCGGTAACGACGAGCGCGAACAGACATTGAATCAGTTGCTGGTCGAGATGGACGGCTTCGAGGCCAACGAGGGCGTGATCCTCATTGCCGCGACCAACCGTCCCGACGTGCTTGATCCGGCGTTGCTGCGTCCGGGCCGTTTCGACCGTCAGGTCGTGGTGCCGAATCCGGACGTCGTCGGCCGCGAGCAGATCCTCAAGGTTCACGTTCGCAAGGTGCCGCTGGCGCCGGATATCAATCTGAAGACCATCGCCCGTGGGACGCCCGGCTTCTCAGGCGCCGACCTGATGAACCTCGTCAACGAGGCTGCGCTGACTGCCGCCCGCCGCAACAAGCGGATGGTGACGCAGGCCGAATTCGAGGAGGCCAAGGACAAGGTGATGATGGGCGCCGAGCGCAAGTCGCTCGTCATGACCGAGGAAGAGAAATTGCTGACGGCCTATCACGAGGGCGGCCACGCCATCGTCGGCCTCAATGTCGTCGCCACCGATCCGATCCACAAGGCGACGATCATTCCGCGCGGCCGTGCGCTGGGCATGGTCATGCAACTGCCGGAGCGCGACAAGCTGTCGATGTCGCTGGAGCAGATGACCTCGCGCCTCGCTATCATGATGGGCGGCCGCGTTGCAGAAGAGATGATCTTCGGCCGCGAGAAGGTTACCTCCGGTGCTGCGTCCGACATCGATCAGGCGACGCGTCTGGCGCGCATGATGGTGACGCGCTGGGGCTTGTCGGAAGAGCTCGGCACCGTGTCCTATGGCGAGAACAATGACGAGGTGTTCCTCGGAATGCAGGTCAACCGCCAGCAGAACGTTTCCGAGGCGACCGCGCAGAAGATCGACAACGAAGTTCGCCGATTGGTCGAGACCGGCTACAAGGATGCGACTCGCATCCTGACCGAAAAACGAGACGATCTTGAAGCGCTTGCCAAGGGGCTGCTCGAATACGAAACGCTGACAGGTGACGAGATCACCGATCTGCTGAACGGCAAGAAGCCCAATCGCGAGTCGGTGCTTGAGCCGTCCGGGCCGCGGACGTCCGCGGTGCCGCCGGCCGGCAAGCAACGCCCGCGCCCGGACCCCGACACCGGACTGGAGCCGCAGCCGCAGGCATAAGCTTACGCGAGACCCAATCAATGAAACGCGGCGGTGACGCCGCGTTTTTTATTGGGCGATCAGTTTTTGCCGACAGTGGGCTCGTGCGGGCCGTCATCGGATACTCGGAAGCGAGCGCCGCGCATAACCTCCATGACCTTGCGCAGCTTGACCTGATCGCGACTTGCCCTCAGGCATTCGCGTATGCGGGTTTCGTCATGACATCGAAATTGACCAAGGCTCCGGCCTATTGGGCCAAGGACGCGATCTGGCCGGGCATCGTCGCCATCGGCCCGATGCTGCCGGGCACGCTGGCGTTCGGCATGGCGTTCGGTGCGCTGTGCGCGCAGAAGCAGTTCTCGCTGGCCGAAGTCGAAGTGATGATGGCGTTCGTCTATGGCGGGCTGTCGCAGTTCGTCGCGGTGCAGGCCTGGCCCGATCATCTCACGACGTCGTCGATCGCGACGCTGGCGCTGCTCACGCTCACCGTGAATATCCGTTTCGGATTGATGAGCGCTTCGCTGCGGTCGTGGTTCGGGACGTTGCCGCGCCGGCAGTCCTATCCCTCGATGCTGCTGGTGACCGATGGCGGATGGCTGGCGGCAACACGCTATCGCGACCATGGCGGCGCTAATGCGTGGTTCTTCGTCGGCGGTGGTCTCGTTCTCTATTTTGTTTGGCTGGTCGCGGCGATCCCCGGCTATGTGCTGGCCGAGCAACTGGCCGATCCCAAGAAGTACGGTGTCGATTTGGCGATGCCGGCCTTCTATGCGGCGATGCTGGTGCCGGCATGGAAGGGCTTGCGCCGCGCGATCCCATGGGGCGTTGCCGGCATCGTGGCGCTTGTCGTGCATTGGCTGGTGCCGGGCTGGTGGTTCATCATCATCGGCGCGATCTCCGGGGCCGTTAGCGCTGGGCTGATACAGCCCGATGACACAACGCGCGAGCCGTCACATGGCTGATGTCCTGCGCAGCGATGTGATGCTCGCCTTCGCGGTCATGACCGCGGTGACGGTAGCGGTACGACTCGGTGGCTTCTGGCTGATGTCTTACGTGCCGGTGACGCCGCGCGTGCGCCGGATGATGGATGCGTTGCCGGGGTCGATCATAGTCGCGGCCGCCCTGCCGGTGGCGGTGAATGGCGGGCCGGTGGTGATGTTCGCCATCCTTGCCGCGATCGTGGCGACCATCGTGGCGCGCAACGATTTTATTGCGGTGATCGTGGGCATGGCGGTGGCGGCGGCCGCCCGTGCCGCCGGTTTCGGCGGTTGAAATCGCCGGATTGGAGCCCGGCGCCGCTACCGTTGAGTGATGATGATCTGTTTTACAATCAAAGGCTTGTCATTGGCTCTGAATAGGTGTTCACTTCTTCTAGGGATGGAACAGCGGGACAAGCAAATCCATGGTTTATCGGCGCACCCAGCAGGTGGTGAAACGTCTGGCGGCGCGGCGAAGCGCTATCCTGGTCGCGGCTCGTGACGCCGCTATCGAAGGCGGAATGAGCGCGGTGCAGATCGCCCCGGTGGCGGCCCGGGCCAATGTCGCGGCCGGAACGGTGTATCGTTATTTCCCGTCGAAGGCCGAGCTGATTTCCGAACTGATCGTTGACGTGTCGCGGGACGAACTGGCTGCGATCCGGCGCGCCGCAGATGCTGCGCCTGGGCCGTCATCGGCATTGGCCGCTGCTGTCACCACCATCGCGGTGCATATCGTTTCGCATCGCAAGCTGGCGTGGGGGATTCTCGCGGAGCCGGTCGATGTCGATGTCAGCGAATCGCGGCTGGCGTGCCGGCGCGATATCGCGGGCGAGATCGAATTGCGGATTGCGGCGGCTGTGCGCGCCGGGCATCTGCCGGCGCAGGACACCGCGCTGGCGGCAACGGCTTTGCTGGGTGCCTTGCACGAGTCGTTGGTTGGCCCGCTGGCGCCGGCCAACCTCGACGATCCGATCAAGCTCCGCGATGCGGTGCAGACCACGACATTGCTGGCCTTGCGCGCCGTCGGCGTGATGGACGCGCGGGCGCGCGGCCTGGTGGTTCAATCGGTGTTGCCATCCAAGATGGCAATTGGCGCCTAGGCGTTCACCCAATTACTTCTTGATTTTGCCGTCTTTGTCGAACTGCGCGATGAAGGCCCAGAGATTGTCGATTTCGGACTGCTTGGTGATGCCGGCAAAAGCCATCTTGGTGCCTGGAATCTTCGCCTTCGGCGCCTTGATGTATTCCTTGAATTCCTTCTCGTTCCAGGTGATGCCCGAATTCTTATTGGCATCCGAATAGCTGTAACCCTCCACCGATCCCGATTTGCGGCCATCCAAACCGTTCAGTTCGGGGCCGACCTTGTTCTTGGCGTTTTCGCCGATGGAATGGCAGGCCATGCACTTGTTGAAGGAGGTCTTGCCGGCGGCGACATCCTGAGCGTGAGCCGCAGAGATGGCGAACGAGAAAGCGATGGCCGTAACGGTGAGGAGTTTCATGGAAATTGTCCCGAGTTGTGGGTGACGTGTTGAACCGCGTCCAACGCGCCGCGCAAAGAAGTTGATCTTTCTCGCGGGAGGCGCGTAAATGTGATGCCACATTAGAGTTGTTCCAGACAAGCGGGCTATAGTCGTAGGCCTTGCACAGGTGCGCTGAAGCGCAATCGTCCCGCCATTCGGAGTGCGTTGATGTCGATCAAGATGCCGGTGCCGGACGCAGGCGTGCTGGGCCGCCGGGATGAGATCATTGCCGCGCTGCGGCGCATCGTGCCGGGCGAGGGCGTGATCTCCAGCGCCGCCGAGATGATCCCCTACGAATCCGATGCGCTCAACTCCTATCGCCAGCCGCCGATGGTGGTGGTGTTGCCCAATACCACGGAGCAGGTGGCGCAAGTTCTCAAGTATTGCCATGACAACGGCATCCGGGTGGTGCCGCGCGGGTCGGGCACGTCGCTGTCGGGAGGATCGCTGCCGTTGGCCGATGCTGTGCTGCTCGGCATGGGCAAATTCAAGCGCATCCGCGAGATCGACTTCGATAACCGGGTCGTCGTCACCGAGCCGGGCGTGACCAATCTCGCCATCAGTCAGGCAGTGGCACATGCCGGCTTCTATTACGCGCCCGACCCGTCGTCGCAGATCGCCTGCTCGATCGGTGGCAACATCGCGGAAAATTCCGGCGGCGTGCATTGCCTGAAATACGGCATGACGACCAACAATGTGCTGGGCTGTGAGATCGTCCTTATCACCGGCGAGATCCTGCGGATCGGCGGCAAGGCGCCGGAGTGCAGCGGCTACGATCTGATGGGCGTCATCACCGGCTCCGAAGGGCTGCTCGGCGTCGTCACCGAAATCACCGTGCGCATTCTGCAAAAGCCGGAGACAGCGCGCGCGGTGATGGCGGGTTTTCCCAGCGTGGAGTCGGCGGGGGAGTGTGTCGCGCGCATCATTGCCGCAGGGATCGTTCCCGCCGGCATGGAGATGATGGACAAGCCGGCGACCGCCGCCGCCGAGGCCTTCGTCAATGCCGGCTATCCGCTTGACGTCGAGGCGTTGCTGATCGTCGAACTCGACGGCCCCAAGGTCGAGGTCGACGAACTGATCCTGCGGGTCGATGCTATCGCCCGTGAGTGCGGCCAGACCACCTGCCAGATATCGAACTCGGAAGAGGAGCGGTTGTTGTTCTGGGCCGGGCGCAAGGCGGCGTTTCCGGCTGTCGGGCGCATTTCGCCGGACTATATCTGCATGGACGGCACCATCCCGCGCGGGCGGCTGGCTGAGGCGCTCACCCGCATTCGTGAACTCTCCGAGAAGTATCAGTTGCGTTGCGCCAACGTCTTCCACGCCGGTGACGGCAATCTGCATCCGCTGATTTTGTTCGATGCGAACCTGCCGGGTGAGATGGATCGCGCCGAAGCGTTCGGGGCGGATATCCTGCGGACCTGCGTCGAACTCGGTGGCGTTCTCACCGGTGAGCACGGCGTCGGTGTAGAGAAGCGCGATCTGATGCCGGAGATGTTCAGCGACATCGATCTCGCCCAGCAGCAGCGTCTGAAGTGCGCGTTCGATTCGCAGGGGCTGTTGAACCCCGGCAAGGTGTTTCCGACCTTGCATCGCTGCGCCGAGCTTGGCCGCGTCCACGTCCATGCCGGCAAGCTGGCGTTCCCCGAACTTCCCCGGTTTTAGGGCGTTTTCGAGCGAAGTGGCATCCGGTTCGCGTGAGGGAAACGCGTCAAATCAAAGACCCAAGGCAGGCGATTGGTGGATATTCTCAAAGTACGTGACGCGGCCGATGTCGAGCAGGTGGTGCAGGCCGCACTCGCCAACGAGCAGCCCCTCGAGATTCTCGGCCACGGCAGCAAGCGCGGCATCGGTCACGCGCTGGCCACCAATGCTGTGCTCGATATATCGGCGCTCGATGCGATCGTTTCCTACGAGCCGAATGAATTGCTGTTGACGGTCGGCGCCGGCGCGCCGCTGGCCGATGTGCTGTCGCTGATCGATTCCAAGAACCAGCACTTCGCGTTCGAGCCGATGAATCCAGCCAAGCTGCTCGGAACCGGCCACGATGCCGGCACCGTCGGCGGAATGCTCGCGACGGGCTTCGCAGGTCCGCGCCGGGTGAAGGACGGCGGCGCACGCGATCATCTGCTCGGCGCCCATGCGGTGTCCGGTTTTGGCGAGACCTTCAAGACCGGCGGCAAGGTGGTGAAGAACGTCACCGGCTACGATCTCTGCAAGCTGCTGTGCGGATCGTGGGGCACGCTGGCGGTAATGACTGAGGTGACGCTGAAGGTCATGCCGCGTCCCGAGAGCCAGCGCACTTTGGTGCTGCGCGGTCTTGATGACGTCGCGGCGGTACGGGCGATGACGGCGGCGCTGGGCTCGCCCTATGACGTCTCGGGCGCGGCGCATCTGCCGGCTACGGTACTGCGTGATACGGACTCGCGGCTGATGGAGATCGCTGGCGGCAAGGCGCTGACGTTGTTGCGGCTTGAGGGTATTGCGGCATCGGTGAAGCATCGTGCGGGGTCGTTGACGGCGGCGTTGGCAACTTATGGCGCGGCCGACGTGGTCGATGACGACGTGTCGGTCGGTCTCTGGCCACTCGTGCGCGATGTCACGCCGTTTGCCGCCGACGGGGCTTTTGGCGAACGGCCGGTGTGGCGGATCGTTTGTCCGCCGGCGTCGGGCGGCAAACTGGGGCAGGGGCTGGCCGGCGATACCGGTGGCGATGTGCTCTACGACTGGGGTGGCGGTTTGATCTGGGCGGCGTTGCCGGCGGATTCTGATGCGCATGCTGCGCTGGTGCGTGGCCGCGCCGAAGCCGCCGGCGGCCATGCCACGCTGGTGCGCGCACCGGAAACGTTACGCGGTATGATCGATGTGTTTCATCCGCCGCAAAGCGGCGTCGCCGCGCTGACCCAGCGGGTCAAGCACAGCTTCGATCCGAAGAATATCCTCAACCGTGGGCGGATGACGCGCGGGACGACGCCATGAGAACCGAATTTACGCTGGCCCAACTGGCCGATCCCGATATCGCCGAAGCCGACAAGATCCTGCGGGCCTGCGTTCATTGCGGCTTCTGCACCGCGACTTGTCCGACCTACGTCTTGCTCGGTGACGAACTCGATAGTCCGCGCGGCCGCATCTATCTGATCAAGCAGATGCTGGAGAAGAACGAGCCGCCGACAGCCGACGTGGTCAAGCACGTCGATCGCTGCCTGTCGTGCCTCGCCTGCATGACCACCTGTCCCTCCGGCGTGAACTACATGCATCTGGTCGATCAGGCGCGGGTCAAGATCGAGAAGGAATACGAGCGTCCTTTGACCGAGCAGTGGCTGCGCCGCGTGCTGGCGTGGGTGCTGCCCAATCCGAAACTGTTCCGGGCCAGCATGATCCTGGCGCGGCTCGGCCGCCCGTTGCTGGCGCTGTTGCCGACGCCATCGGTCGGGGCTGCTGCTCCGACGCTTGTGAGCCGGTTGCGGGCGATGCTGACGTTGGCGCCGCAAAGTCTGCCGCCGGCAGGGCCTGCCGCCGGTACGGTGTTCGCCGCGGTCGGCCCGCGTCGTGGCCGCGTCGCGCTGTTGCAGGGCTGTGCCCAGCAGGTGCTGGCACCGCGAATCAATCAGGCTGCGATTCGTTTGCTGACCCGTCACGGCATTGAAGTCGTGCTGGTGGCGGATGAAGTCTGCTGCGGCGCGTTGACCCACCACCTCGGACAGGACGACGCGGCGCTTGCCAATGCGCGGGCCAACGTCACGGCCTGGAGCAAGGAGATCGATGGCGGGGGACTTGATGCGATCCTGATGACTACGTCGGGCTGCGGCACCGTCATCAAGGATTATGGCTATTTACTGCGGGAAGATCGCCAATACGCGGCGCAAGCCGCTCGTGTTTCGAAGCTGGCGAAGGACATCACCGAGTACGTCGCGACGCTCGGCTTGTCACCGCCTGAGCATCGCAGCGATCTGGTCGTCGCTTATCATTCGGCGTGTTCATTGCAGCATGGACAGAAAATCACACAGCTTCCGAAAGATTTGCTTTCCAAGAATGGATTCGTGGTGAAAGATATCCCCGAGAGCCACCTCTGTTGTGGTTCGGCGGGGACGTACAACATTCTCCAGCCTGAGATTGCGAGCAAGCTGCGTGATCGGAAAGTTGCAAACATTGCGACGACTGGGCCGGATATGATCGCAGCAGGCAACATCGGATGCATGGTTCAGATTGCCAGCGGGACTGACGTTCCGGTGGTGCATACGGTTGAGCTGCTCGATTGGGCGACGGGAGGTCCCAAGCCAGAATTGCAAGGAACGGTGTAAAGCCGCGGAGAACGCGGACTGCTTGATGTGTCTAAGTCGGCAACAGGAGGACGACGATGGCTAAAGCCAAGAAAGCGCTCAAGTCGAAGACCAAGGGTTCCAGGAAGAAAGCCGCCAAGTCTGTGAAGAAGGCGGCGAAGAAGGCCTCGGCCAAGAAGGCCGTTAAAAAGGCTTCAAAGAAAAAGGCTCCGAAGAAAAAGAAGGCCAAGGCCGCCGGCCGCAAACCGGCAAAGAAGGCCGCGGCGAAACGTGCGGCTCCGAAGAAAGCAACCAAGAAAGCGGCAAAGAAAACCGTCAGGCGCAGTGCCAAGAAATCGAGCCCGGCCCGCACCATGATGCCGCCCGCCGCGCCGAGCCCGTCGCCGGAGCCGGCACCGTTGCCGCTGTGGAGTAATCCGGAGCCGTCCGATAGCGGCAGCTCGTCCGGGACGACCTGACACGAGGCCACCACGCCGCTTCCGAAGTCACCGGAAGCGGCGTTGATTTTTGTGCGATCCGCTCCAGCAACAGCGAGAGCTTGCTTTTGCCTGAAGCGCGATCAATCCGATCGACGGTCGGCTTCCAATCTGGTTGGAGGTTGCGACGTTTTGCGGTGAGCCGAGTTGCGGCCGGGCACAGCCGTTTGGAGAACGGCGTCGCTTCGCTCGCCCATAGCCGTGCGGAGAACGGCGTCGCTTTGCTCGCCTATGGCCCCGAGCAGTCACGTCTTTGAATTGGCATCGCTTTCACAGCGTGGATGCCCGGCATAAGGTCGGGTATGATGACGAAGCCGCTAACCTCGAATGTTGTCCGCTTGCAACAGTTGGCGCGACACGTCGCTTTGGAGCGCCCAGTCGCCTAATGAGGCAGCAATTGCCCTGCATTGTTGCTTCCCGTTCTTTCTTTCCCCACGCAGATTGAATCCCGCAAGCGAACGCAAGCCAGCGGTTTGTCACCGGGCATCAAGGTCGGTCACTGATGAAGCTGGCTCAACCAAGTTCGATGGGGATTGCCATGAAGACGATTATTCTCGCCGCATCCGCGCTACTGGTGGCCGGAACGACCGTAGCCTCCGCCGCCGATCTGCCGGCGAAAGCCTACACCAAGGCGCCGCCGCCGGTGGCCGCCTTCGATCCGTGGGATGTCGCCTTCGGAGCGGGCATTACCAACAACTACTTGTTCCGTGGCGTCAGCCAGTCCAATCGGGAAGCGTCGGTCAGCGCTTATTTCGAGCCCCGCTTCAACGTCACCAAGGACTTGCAGCTCTATGTTGGCGCGGCCGGCAACAGCATTTCCTTCACCAACCGCGCGGCCGCCGAAGTGGACGTCTATGCTGGTATCCGCCCGACCTTTGGGGCTTTCGCTTTCGACTTCGGCGTCTGGGGATATCTCTATCCCGGCGGACAGTGTATCGACGGCAATGCCGGCGGCGTTGCTGCGGGGTTGTGTCCGGCGGGGGCTGCCTTCCTGCCCAACGGCAACTTCATGAAGAAGGACGTCTCGTTCTACGAATTCTACGGCAAGGTGACCTATACCGTCAGCGACACCTTCTCAGTCGGCGCCAACGCATTCTATTCGCCGAACTTCCTCAACTCGGGCGCGGACGGCACCTATGCGTCGATCACCGCCAAGGTGACGGCTCCGACCGACTGGTTCGGCAGCAGCGGCGTCGGCATGTACCTGTCAGGTGAGTTCGGTCGTCAGTGGCTCGGCACGTCGGATGCCTTCTACGGCAACGTCAAGTTCGCCGACTACGATACCTGGAACGTCGGCATCGGCTTCACCTACAAGGTGTTCACGCTCGACTTCCGCTACTCCGACACCAATCTGTCGAAGGCCAATTGCAATCTCTTTACCAGCGACTTCACCGCGACGGCTGCCGGCTCGAAGTGGTGCGGTGCCGCCGGCATCGTCAAGCTCTCGGCCGACCTGACGGCGATGAGCAATCTGAAATAGCCGAGCGCGAACTGATCGTGGAGCGAGGGGTGGCATGTTTGCCGCCCTTTCTTTTGAAATCGGTCCGCGAGCTATGCACGGCTCCTACCGCCCTCGATCGTATAAGCGGCCGCCGTCGTCCCGCTCGGGGTGAGGGTGATCTCGCGCGCATGAAGTGTGTCGAGGGTACCGCGATGCCCGATCGAAACGATGGTGGTGGACGGAAGCTTCTCGGCGAGCATGCTGTAAAGTTTCGCCTCGGCGGCTTCGTCGAGCGAGGCGGTAGCCTCGTCGAGGAACAAGTAGTCCGGCTTCGCCAGCAAAGCCCGCGCAAGACCGAGCCGCTGTTGTTCGCCGAGCGAAAGCCGCGTGTTCCAATGCGCTTCTTCGTCGAGATGATCCGCCAGCGCGGGCAGCCCGACGATCTGAATTGCGGCGCGGACGGCGTCGCCATCGAATGTGTCCGACTCGGCGGGATAGGCGATGGCGGCTTTCAGCGAGCCGACCGGGAAGTAGGGCCGCTGCGGCAGGAACATCAGCCGGGCCGTTGCGGGAATCCGGATCGTGCCGGTGCCGAATGGCCAGATGCCGCCGATGGCGCGGAACAGCGTCGATTTCCCCGAGCCCGATGGTCCCTTGATCAGGGTGGTTTCGCCCGACCGCAAGCGGAGCGCTTCGGCGGTGACCATCGGTTTGCCGTTCGGCAATTGCAGCAGCAGGTCGTCGAGTGCAATCGCTGCATCGCCGGCCGATGCATGAACGATCCGTCCGGGTTCGTGGGGCAAGGCGGTCGCGTGCGCGATGGAGGCCTCGAAGCCGTCGAGACGGCTGACGACGGCACGCCATTCCGCCAGCGAGCGGTAGGCGGTGACGAAGAACGATAGCGCCCCCTGTACGCTGCCAAATGCACTCGCCGTCTGCATCATGCCGCCGAGTTGAATCTTGTCGGCGAAGTAGGCGGGGGCCACCAGGATAAACGGAAAAACTTTTGCCGCTTGGGAGTAGCTCGCCGTCAGCGCGGTGACCTTCTTGGTGCGGATCATGATGGCGATCCAGTTGTCGACCACCAATGTGAAGCGTCTCAGAAGCTGGTTACGCTCGGCGCTCTCGCCGTGTAGCAGCGCAATCTGCTCGGCGTTTTCACGGGCGCGCACCAGATTGAAGCGGAAGTCCGCCTCGTAGCGCTGCTGCATGAAATCGAGCCGGATCAGGGGGCGGCCGATCAGATGCGTCAGGACGGTGCCGATGACCGCATAGACCAACGCACCCCACACCAGATAGCCGGGAATGTTGTACGCCTGACCGAACAGGTGGAGCGGTGCGGCCGCGGACAATCCCCACAGGATCACGAAGAACGAAAACAAGGTCACGATGGAGGACAGCAGACCGATGCTGATATTGAGAGTTTGCTCGACGAACATCTTGATATCGTCGGTGAGGCGCTGATCCGGGTTATCGGCGGCATCGCCCAGCAACTGCATCCGATAGTGATTGGCATCGTTCAGCCATTCGCCGAGATAGCGGCGGGTCATCCACGCGCGCCAGCGAATCTGGAGCCATTGATTGAGATAGAGCTGGTACACCGCCAGCACGATGAAGATGGCCGCGATGACCGCGAAGTAGGTTAGTTCCGAAACGAAGGTGTCCCAGTTGCGCTCTTGCAGCGCGTTGTAGAAGCGCGCGTACCATTGGTTGAACAGAACATCGAGGCTGACCAGCGCCAGTTCGATCGCAATGACGCTCGCCAAGAGGATTCGACCCGGCCATTTGTCCTCGGAGCGAAAGTACGGCGCGGCGAGGCGCCAGACGATGGCGAGGGTCTTGCCCAGATTCTGCACAGCTATTTCACTCCAGGGAAGATATTGATTTTGCTGCTGAAAGCGTTTGGAAACGGAATCCGATCGAAGAATTCCGGGACATTACGCCGCTGCGTTGCCTTGTCGCGGGTGCGGATTTGCTTCTAGCATAGGTACCTAGCGACCGATTTCCCGGTCCCTCTATGTGGGGAGGCAGCGTTATCCGGACGGCATCCGCTACGCAATCTCCTCCGAAATCAACAAGCCGTTAGGCGGGGCATAATGATGACCCGGGCTGAAGCGGCACTCAAGGCAGGTTCTGTCTAACTAATAAAGGGTGGGGCAACGACAATGTGGAACCAGGTCTATAATCCATTCGGCAATGCTGCATTATCGACGATCGCCGCGGCTATACCGGTGATCACCCTGCTGGTGTTGATCGCCAGCGGCAAAGTCAAAGCGCATATCGCGGCGATCACGGCGCTGATCGTCGCCAACCTGATCGCGATCTTTGTCTTCACGATGCCGGCCAATATGTCGATCCGCGCCTCGCTGCTGGGCGTGGTCGTTGGTTTCTTCCCGATCGGCTGGATCGTTCTCAACGTTATCTTCATGTACCAATTGACGTTGGCGTCGGGACGGTTTGAGACGTTGCAGCGTGCCATCGGCAGCGTGACCACGGATCGACGAATCCAGATTCTGCTAATTGCATTTTCGTTCGGCGCGTTTTTCGAAGGCGCGTCGGGTTTCGGCACACCGGTGGCGATCACCGGCGCGATCCTGATCGGATTGGGTTTCTCGCCGCTTGCCGCGTCCGGCCTGTCGCTGATCGCCAACACCGCACCGGTCGCATACGGCGCGCTGGGTACGCCGATCCAGGGCTTGGCCTCCGTGACCGGTCTCGACCCCTATCTGCTCGGCGCGATGGTGGGACGGCAATTGCCGATCTTTTCGCTGATCGTTCCGTTCTGGGTGATCTGGGCGTTCGCCGGATGGAGGGGGATGAAGGAAGTCTGGCCCGCCATTCTCGTCACCGGCGTTTCATTCGCGGTCCCGCAGTTTCTGATTTCCAACTACATCAACCCATGGATCGTCGATATCGGCGCTTCGTTGATTTCGATGGGGGCCTTGATCCTGTTCCTGCGGGTCTGGCAGCCGAAGACGTTGTGGACCTCGCCGGCGCTGCGCGGTCACGACATCTCCGCCGATCTGGCCAAGCCGGACAAGAGCACGACGCTGCCCAAGCTGTCTCAAGCCGAGGTCTGGTCGTCAGTGCTGCCGTGGATCATCGTCTGCGCAGTGCTGCTGATCTGGGGCACCGGCTGGTTCAAGGCGGCGGTCAATCCGATCTTCACCTGGAACTACGCGGTTCCGGAACTGCATCACATGATCAACAAGGTTGCGCCGATCGTCGCCAAACCGACACCGGAAGCCGCCGTGTTCTCGTTCCAGTACCTGTCGTTCACAGGCACCGGCATGCTGATCGCCGCGATCATTTCCGGATTGGTGATGGGCTTCTCGCCGGGCCGGATCATCGCGGTCTATGGCAAGACCATCCGCATCTGTGCGGTGTCGCTGATCACCATCTCGGCGATGCTGGCGATCGGCACGCTGACCCGGCTGTCCGGTATCGACGCGACGCTCGGTCTGGCTTTTGCGGCCACAGGGGTGCTCTACCCGTTCTTCGGAACGTTGCTGGGCTGGTTGGGTGTGGCGTTGACCGGTTCGGACACGGCTTCGAACGTGTTGTTCGGCAATCTGCAAAGGATCACGTCGGAACAGCTCGGCCTGTCGCCGATTTTGATGAGCGCCGCCAACTCATCCGGCGGTGTCATGGGCAAGATGATCGACGCGCAGTCCATCGTCGTGGCCTCGACGGCGACCAATTGGTACGGGCATGAAGGCAGCATCCTGCGCTTCGTGTTCAAGCACTCGATTGCGCTGGCCTGCCTGGTTGGCCTGTTCGTGATGCTGCAAGCCTACGTCTATCCGTTCACGGCGATGGTCGTGAAATAAACGGCCGCGTACAAAACAAAAATCCCCGCGGCTTTTGCTGCGGGGATTTTTTATGCTTTGGCAGGTTCCTCATCATAGCCTTGATCTTGGCCGTACTTGACCCGCGAGCTTCGCCAGTATCTCTATCGCGGTGAATCTGACGAGAGGCAGTATGATTGTTGTCAATTTCAAAACGACGCTGGCGGGAATGATCTTATTGGCGGTCAGTTGTGGTCTGACGCCCGCGCTGGCGGCGGAAGAGTTTCCGTTCGGGTTGGAGATAACATTGGATGCGCCGCCGCAACCGGGCTCCAAGCGAATTCCCAATCTCGAGATCGGCGATCGCGGTGAGGTCAGGCTGGAGCTGTGGTGCAAGGGTGGCGCGGGGCAGTTCTCCGTCGCGGGCAACACCGTGATCTTTGTTCCGGGGGCAATGGACAATCGAACGTGTTCACCGGCGCAGGTGCAGATGGACGATGCCTTGCTTGCGGAATTAACTGATGCAACAACCTGGGCGCGGAAGGGCGACTACGTCACCTTCACAGGCCGCACCACCTTGCGCTTTCATTTGAATACCAACTAAGCGCGATCGGTGCGAGCGACCGAGCCTCAATCGCTCATGCTCGGGCGGCATTGTTTACAACGTCCAGCCCGCTGTCACGCAGGATGATATCCGCACACGCGCCGGCGGCCTCGATTACGCCGCTGTAGCCGCCGGAGCCGGCATAGGCCGATGCGAGATAAACGTCTTGCAGGGGTGTGCGGGGCGAGCCTGGTCCGGTGTTCGGCGCGAAGCCGTAGACGGCGCCCTGCGGCGCGCCGAGATAGCTTTGCACCGAGTGGGCGGTGTTGAACGATGTCGCAACCACCGCCCTAGAAAGACCGGGAAAGTGCATATCGAGATGGCGTAGCAATGCGGCTTGCCAGTTCGCGCGCTTGGCATGGTAGCGTTCGGCGCTTGGCTCCCGCCAGTTGTCGATATGATCCGGCCCGATGATCGAGAGCGTGTAAGGCGGGGCTGGAATTCCGGAGTCGATCGCGTCGTAGTTGGCGATCGCCAGCGGCGGCATACGGCCGTCGGGTTCGTTCGCCATCAGCCGCGTCGCCGCGGCATAATCAGTGAGACGTGTCATCCAATCCGGCAGCAGTTGCGTCGAGTAGCTGGTGATGCCGTGGCGGCGTGGGGATTCTGCGAGCCCCAAGGTCAGCGTGAACAGCGAGATCGAAGATTGGCGTCGCGTATAGGCTTCGGACCAGCGCATCGCGATAGAACCAGGCAGCATAGCGGTGGCTGCGGTGGGCGCAGCGTTGACGGCAACGCGATCGCATCCTGCGGTTTGCGGATCGTCGCCATCGCGCGAGGTATGCGTGACGCTGATAGGACGGTCATTGTTGTCGAACGAGACGTGTGTGGCTACTCGGCGGAGCAGCACGGCGCCGCCAGCAGCCCGGATCGCGCGCGCCAGCGCGCTTGACAGGCGCTGAGACCCGCCGCGCACGAAGCAGGCGCCGTTCAGAAGATATCGTCCCTGTGCCCGCGCAAAGGCGTGCCACGGCAACGACGCCGGATCGTCATGGTAATAGCAAAGGTTGGCGGCGAGCGTGCATTTGATCGCTTCGTCACCACCGAACAGCGCGTCGCATTTTTGCGCAAGCGATGGTCCAGCATTTGCCGACGAAGTATCGTCGGCAGCGGAGGCGATGGCGCGCATCTCGTCGAGTAACTGCCGGATCGCCGCGCGGTGAGGTGGAAAACGCGAGGCAAGCGCGTTGTAGGCATCGACGAGATTATCGGGCAGTGCGAACGGTTGCACGAGTGGACCGCCGCGCACTTCGTAGAATTCGTTGGACGGAATCCACTCGACCGCATCGCGCACGCCAGCGCGATCGAGGACATCGTGTTTCGGGTCGGTTGGCCAGCGCGGGTTGCTGGTCTCGTGCAGCGATCCCTCGACGAACAGATCACCGACCTTGTAGCTCGATGCGGCGCCGCCGACCGAGTTACCCCGCTCGATTACCAGCACCTTGCGGCCGGCTCGCGCCAGAATGGCGGCCGTGGTCAAGCCTCCGAGGCCGGCGCCAACGACCACGGCGTCATAGTGCGTCATTGAATATCCATGTGGCCGGCGCTGGCGGTGAGGTGGTTCGCCGCCGTCATCGATGCCGATTGTGTCGATAAGCGGTGGGGATAGGACAGCGACAGCGGAATACGTCCGAACGGACTATTTCCATGCCGTATTTTCGAGGTCCCAACGTTGTGCCTTGAATTCCTTCGTGAGCGCATCGACGATTCCGTATTCGTCGCTCTGGTCGCCCTCGTCATCGTCGCTGCTGGTATCAATCAGATTCAGTTTCGGCGGCGATGATTCATCGGCTGTGGTGATCGACGGTCCGCTGATCCAGAGCATCAAGTGATCGGAGGCGCCAGGACGATCGGGCGCGACCATCGCGTTCAGTTCGATGGTTTCGGTAAGGGCCAATGCCGGAAACATGTCGCTCGGCCGCTTGAGCAGCAGGGTCAGCTTGCCCGTCTCGTCGCTCCACGTCGAGGATGCAATTTTGGCGGAAAGGACCTTTGCCGCGACGGCTCCGATTGCCGTGGCGAGCTTGTCGCGATTGGGTTTGGTGCCGTCTTGCCAATCAGTCGCAGCGAAGCGGAGGGTACGCTCCATATCGAAAAGCCCGCTGGTCCAGCCGGCTCCGCTGATGCCCTGCTGAGTCTTGACGTTCGCGAGCAGGTCGGCGGCGCGTTGCGGATCGACGCTGAGGTTGAGCGTTATCTGACCGCTGCGGAGCGACTCGCACGACACTGCCAGACTGTTGACGGCAATGCCGACATTCTGGCCCTTGAGGTACTTCAGCAGGTCGGCAGCGTTCTCGAGCTTGACCTTGACGGCGATGGCTTCCGGAGAAACTTGCGTGAAATCCTTCGGCGCGGGAACGATGCCGTCGTCATTGGTCTGGTTTTCGCGGAATTCCTGTTCGCTGAGATCGGCATTGTCGGAGGACACAACATTGGTGGTGGTCTGGCCGACGCGGATTTGCCCTTTGAATTCGTAAGTGTCGCCTGTCTGTTTCCGCGTCAGATTCACCGACACCGGCAGTTTGTCGCCGATGCTTTGGGTGGTGCCGGTCATGGTCTGGCCATTGACGGCAAGATTGGCGACGAAGCGGTCCTTGCGATCTGAACCCTTGGCGGCGGGGTAGCACACGTCGAGGACGGCGGAGGTGACGGTCTTGCCCTGATAGCTCTCCTTGAGGATGACGTCGGCATTGCCGTCCATCAGGCCGTCGATGGAGGTGAAATAGCGTGTCTCGTTGGTCGAGGACGGGAGCTTCGCGTTGGTCTTGTTTTGGGCCATCGCCGATCCGGCAGCCGCTGCCATCAGGCCGATCAGACAGACGGAGAATGCGCGCATGAGAAGCTCTTTCTTGGAATGAACGCGGCGGAGTTTAGTGCATGAGCGTCGGAATCCGAAATGGAGTTTGTCGCGTTGATCTGCCGCACGAGAGCAACCGCGTTCGCGGTCGGTAAGATATGACATCGCAAGCAAAAGGCCGCCCGAGGGCGGCCTTCGCATTTTGTCGAGATGTAGGGAGTGGCGGATCAGAAGCCCATTCCGCCCATGCCACCCATTCCGCCCATGCCACCGCCGGCGGGCATGGCCGGAGCCGCTTCCTTCGGCAGTTCGGCGACCATCGCTTCGGTCGTCACCAGGAGGCCGGCCACGGAGGCCGCATCCTGAAGCGCGGTGCGCACCACCTTGGCCGGATCGACGATGCCCTTGGCGACCAGATCGACATAGTCCTCGTTCTGCGCGTCGAAGCCGAAGGTCTCCGACTTGTTCTCGAGCACCTTGCCGACCACGATCGAGCCTTCGACGCCGGCGTTTTCGGCGATCTGACGCATCGGAGCCTCGAGCGCCTTCAGCACGATGTTGATGCCGGCCTGTACGTCGGCATTGCTGTTGGAAATACGGCCGACAGCCTTCTTGGCGCGCAGCAGTGCGGTGCCACCGCCCGGAACGATGCCTTCCTGAACGGCCGCGCGGGTCGCGTTGAGCGCGTCTTCGACGCGATCCTTCTTTTCCTTGACCTCGACCTCGGTCGCGCCGCCGACGCGGATCACCGCGACGCCGCCGGCGAGCTTGGCCAGACGCTCCTGCAACTTCTCACGGTCGTAGTCCGAGGTGGTTTCCTCGATCTGCGCCTTGATCTGGCCGACGCGGGCTTCGATGTCGGCCTTCTTGCCGGCGCCGTTGACGATGGTGGTGTTTTCCTTGTCGATCACCACCTTCTTGGCGCGGCCGAGCATCTTCACGTTGACGTTCTCGAGCTTCATGCCGAGTTCGTCGGAGATGAGCTGACCGCCGGTGAGGATGGCAAGGTCTTCCAGCATGGCCTTGCGGCGATCGCCGAAGCCCGGTGCCTTGACGGCCGCGACCTTGAGGCCACCGCGCAGGCGGTTGACCACCAGCGTCGCCAGCGCTTCGCCTTCAACGTCTTCAGCGACGATGAGCAGCGGCTTGCCCGACTGCACGACGGCTTCGAGCACCGGCAGCATGGCCTGGAGGCCCGACAGCTTCTTCTCGTGCAGGAGAACGTAGACGTCCTCGAGTTCGGCGGTCATCTTCTCGGCGTTGGTGACGAAGTACGGCGACAGGTAGCCGCGATCGAACTTCATGCCCTCGACGATATCGACTTCGGTTTCGAGCGACTTGTTTTCCTCGACGGTGATGACGCCTTCGTTGCCGACCTTCTGCATCGCCTGGGCGATCATCTTGCCGATGTTGGCGTCGCCGTTAGCGGAGATGGTGCCGACCTGCGCGACTTCGGCGGAGGAGGCGACCGGCTTGGCGCGCTTCTCGATGTCCTTGATCACGGCGGCGACCGCGATGTCGATGCCGCGCTTGAGGTCCATCGGGTTCATGCCGGCGGCAACCGACTTGGCGCCTTCGCGAACGATCGCCTGGGCCAGTACCGTCGCGGTGGTGGTGCCGTCGCCAGCCAGATCGTTGGTCTTGGAGGCGACTTCGCGCACCATCTGCGCGCCCATGTTCTCGAACTTGTCTTCAAGCTCGATTTCCTTGGCGACGGTGACGCCGTCCTTGGTGATGCGCGGTGCGCCGAACGACTTGTCGATGACGACGTTGCGGCCCTTCGGACCCAGCGTCACCTTCACGGCATTGGCGAGGATGTCGACGCCGCGCAGCATGCGATCGCGCGCGTCTCCGGAAAACTTGACGTCTTTGGCGGACATAGATGACTCCTGATGATCTGATTACTTTATTTTCGTCATGCTCGGCCTTGTGCTGGGCATCCACGTCTTCTGCATTGGTTCAAGCAAGACGTGGATGGCCGGGACAAGCCCGGCCATGACGGCGTACGGGATTCGGGGAGGGGTCGCTTAGCCCACCACGCCCATGATGTCGGATTCCTTCATGATCAGCAGGTCCTCGCCATCGAGCTTGATCTCGGTGCCGGACCACTTGCCGAACAGCACGCGGTCGCCGACCTTGATGTCGATCGGGATCAGCTTGCCGGCTTCGTCGCGACCGCCGGGGCCAACCGCCACCACCTGACCCTCGGAGGGCTTTTCCTTGGCGCTGTCCGGGATGATGATGCCGCCCTTGGTTTTTTCTTCGGCGTCGATACGCTTCACCACGACACGGTCATGCAGTGGACGAAATTTGGTTTTAGCCATGACGTTCCTTTAAGGTTCGGTTACGGTCTGAATCGCCTGTAAATGCGTGGGTGCGGTGCCGGGTTGCGATTGTTACCGGATCGGCATCCCGCGTTTTGGCAATCGGAAGCCGAGAGTGCCAATCAAGGGTCGAAATATGGGCTGCCGCCGGTCCTGTCAAGCAAGGGCTTAAGGCCTTGGTGAGACGAATCGCGCATGGTGAAGAAACCCGGCGATAACCATGACGTCGCCGGTGGTTATAACGTTGCTCCGGCAGACGGGCGGGGTTGTCCGGGACATTCGGCGAGAAGGCAATCTCGCTCGGGGGATATAATGGTCGATACGAAGTTTCGTCACGGACGCAAGCTGGTCAATGCCGGTCTGGTGTCGCTTTTTGCGGTCTTCCTCGCGGGGTGCGAGACGTTTGGAACCTCGCAGCCGGCCGCAGTCCCGGAGCCGGCCGCGCCGCCGGAAATTCCCTCGACGATCCGGTCGAGCGAACTGGTCGGGCGCTGGGGGCTCGCCTCCTATCAAAACCCGAACGATCGGGCGCGGACCGAGGCGGCCGCCAAAGGCCAGTGCAAGAACCCTTACGTGATCGGCCAGGGAACCCATGGCGGCGTCATTATGCATCTCGCTGACGAGGCGACGCCGCAGGAACTGCGGTTGAAGGGCAGCCAGAGCGGCAAGAACTACATCGGACCGGAAGGACCGGCCGGTGGTCCGCAGGACCGCGAGATCATCTCGTTCGACGGCCGCGTGCTGGTTACCCGGTTCATCGACAAGGATGCCGGCACCCGCTACGGAAACATGGTCTACGTCCGCTGCGCGCCGCACGCCTGATCTGGCGGGCGGAATGTCCTGCTCTGAAGACCTGATGTGATGGCTTGATTAATGGCTTGGCCTCGCGATCTCATTGCTGGGCCGGGCCGCGCCGTCACTGTCTTATCGTTCACCCAGATTCTCGGCTGGGGGATATTGATCTATCCGCCCGTGCTGATGATGCCGTTGATCGCGGCCGAGCGCGGCTGGTCGCTGGCCTTCTGCATGAGCGGACTGTCGGTTGCGCTGGCGACGTCGGGGCTGCTGTCGCCGACGTCCTGCGGGCTGATCGATCGCTACGGCGGCAACCGCGTGATGTCGCTCGGCGCGCTGACCGGAATGGCGGGCATGATCGGGCTGGCGTTCGCCGATCAATGGCAGGTCTATCTGCTGTGCTGGCTGCTGATCGGGGCTGCGATGTCGTCGACGCTCTACGATCCGGCGTTCACGACATTGACACGAATCTTTGGCGCGACGGCCCGGCGTCAGATCACCTTCGTGACGTTCGCGGGTGGCTTCGCGTCCACGGTGGGCTGGCCCGCCACGCATGTGCTGCTCGCGCATTTCGGGTGGCGCGGCACCTATATCGTGTTTGCAATCGTGCTGGGATTGGTGATCGCGCCGCTCCATGCGTTTGCGTTGCCGCGCGCCGCGCCGAATGCTCCATTGCCCGCGCAGACAAACGCCACACCGGCGAAGGAGGCGTTTCTGCCGCCGCGCGGTTGGCCGTTTATTTTGCTGGCGGCGGCTTTTGCCTGCCACGCCTTTCTGCTTTCCGGCGTGACCTCGAACCTGCTGGCGATGCTGGAGCGTGGGGGAATCGATCCTGCAACGGTGGTGATCATCGGTGCGCTGTTCGGCCCGGCGCAGGTAATGGCGCGGCTGGGTGATTTCACCTTTGCCAGCAAAACCAGTCCGCTGTGGGTGGCACGGATCGCGGTGATCTGCATGGTGATTGCCTTCACGTCGCTGGCGCTGGCAGGAATCTCGGTTGTCGTGGCCGGATTGTTTTGCATCCTGTTCGGCGCGGCCAACGGCGTGATGACGATCGCGCGTGGCGCCGTTCCGCTGGCGATGTTCGGCCCCGCCGGATACGGTCGGGTTATCGGACGCATCGCGCGGCCCGCGCTGTTGCTGCAAGCCTCCGCGCCGTTCGCGGTCGCGGCGGTCGCGCAACGTCTGTCCGATCGAACGGTGCTGGAGTTCGGGGCCGTCGGTGCGGTGGTGGCATTCGGTTGCCTGTTGGCGCTTCGGCTGCCGTCCGCACCGTCGCGGTGACAGGCCGGAGCCTGTCTACCTGTTCAAGCTATCAGCCGAACATCGCGTCGATATCGTCCTGCGAGGCGTGATCGGTCTCGCCGTCGCTCTTCGGGCCGTTGAGCAGGCGCGCGTCGCCGACACGATCGTCGATGATTGCCGGCGCGTGTGCCTTGATGGCGTCGACGCCACCCCAGATGTCCATCATGACGTTGATGTGATGCTCGATGAATTTCATCGTGTTCATCACCTTGCTGATGCGCTGTCCGGTCAGGTCCTGGAAATTGCAAGCCTCGAAGATCGCGACGACCCGATCCTGGATCTCCTCGCTGAGCCGATGCTGCTGATCGGTCGAGGTGCCGCCGGCAAGCGCAGAGGCCGACTGGTCGATGGCTTCGGCAGCTTCGAGAATTTGCTGCGTGGCTTCCTCGGTGCCGCCGACGACGGCGCCGAGTTCGCCGGTCACCTTCGCCATCTCCGCGCCGCTGAAGCTCTTGCCGTGCAGCACGGCGATCTCCTGCTTGGTGCGATTGATGGCGTCGTAGATCAGGTCGAGTTCGACCTTCAGCTTCTCGCACTGTTCGATCTGCGCGCGATAGGTCTGGAGCAGGCGCTGCGCTTCGACGACCTGCTGTGAGGCATCCTCGTCGTGCGCGACATCGATCCGGTTCGGCGTCGCCATCTGGTCGCGGATCGCGCGCAACTCCGCCATGATCTGACGATGCGTCGGAATCGCATCGTTGCTCGCCTGTTCGTCCGGTGCCGGCGCACCACCGACGATATCCTCAATGCGAAAGCGCTTGCGCTGAACCATCGGCCCCATCCCCACACATTACTACGGAGCGTTGTAGAGCATCGGCCTTTAACGCGAGGTTCACAGCGGGAACTTTACTGCAATGATTCCGCGCCAACCAACGATTAACCATCGCGCGCTGGCGTTGACGGAAAATAAACGCTGTCCGCAGGAACGCGCGCTTTCGTGGCATGTGGTGAATCGGAAACCCGGTGCCGTTTACCAAACCGACGCGGTTTTGAACTCTATTGGTTCCATGCCGCCGCGTCGCGGCCATTCACGACGAAACAGTGCAGAGTACGTCGATGCTGAAGAATTTTTCCCTGGTGATGTGCGTTGGTGCGGTTGGTTTGGGGACGGGACTCTGTCCTGCCGCAGCGTTCGAGAGATCGTATCCGGTCGCCTCCGCGGCCGTTGTCCAGGTCGGCCAGCCCGCGCCGACCCAGGTTGCCTATGCGCAGCGTTCGAACATGGGCGGCGGGTTCATTGAATTCCTGTTTGGCGACGAGCGGGCACAGCCGCGCGGCTATTCCGCACAGCCGTCCTATAACCGTCGGCCCGTCTACCCGCCGTCACCGGAGCAGATGATGCCGGAATCGGCGCCGCAACAGACCATGTATCGTCGTGGCGATCCGATGGAAGCCGCGCGTCCCGGTTTCGATCCCAAGTACGAAAAGCAACTCGTCGAGTATCACGGTAAGGAACGTCCCGGCACCATCGTCGTCGATACGCCCAACAAGTTTCTCTACTTCGTGCAGCCCGGTGGCACGGCGTTGCGTTACGGCATCGGCGTCGGTCGCCCCGGCTTTGCCTGGTCGGGCGTGAAGTCGATCACTGCGAAGAAGGAATGGCCGTCATGGACGCCGCCGGCGGAGATGCTCAAGCGCCGCCCCGATCTGCCGCGCTTCATGGAAGGTGGACCTGAAAATCCGCTCGGTGCGCGCGCGATGTATCTCGGCTCGTCGCTCTATCGCATCCACGGCTCGAACGAGCCATGGACGATCGGTACCAACGTGTCGTCCGGCTGCATCCGTATGCGCAATCAGGACGTCATCGACCTATACGAACGCGTCCATGTCGGCGCGCGCGTGGTCGTTATCTGAATTTATATACCTGAACGCAGAACGGCCGCTCATTGGAGCGGCCGTTGTCGTTTGATGGGTGAGAGCGATTACGCGAAATCGGTATCGCCGTCGTCGCCGTCATAACCGTCGTCGTTGTCGGCGAAATCGTCCTCGTCGTCCTGGTCTTGATCCTGATCCTGATCCTGATCCTGATCGGCATCCGCCTGGGCTTGATCGAATTGATCCCGCCGGCTGCTGTCGCTTCCCCGTCCCCCGGCGCCGAGGTCGTTCACGCCGGCGTCGCGGGCGAGGCTACCGCCGGATTGATCCGAACTCCACGGGCTGCCGCCGCTCCGATTGCCGAGCGCCGATGCATCGCCGAAGCCGTGCTGGCCGCCGCCGATCATCGAGCGGAAACTGTTCAACAATAGCGACCCGCCGACGACGCCTGCGGCCGCGGCCGCGGCCGTCCCAAGGAACGATCCGCCACCGCCGCCCGCTGCCTGCGGTTGCTGCTGTTGCGGCGGATAAGGATCGGGTCCGCCCTGGCCGAGCACTTGTCCGGTATTCCACGCCGGACGGTTGGGCGGAGCGTTACCGGGCGGGGGAACGTTAGGGACCGAGCCGCGGCCCTGACCTTGTCCGAACAAATTATCGCGCATGGAATCGAGGAAGCCGCCGGCCGGCTTTTGTTCAGGCGTGGCGCGCGCCTCGAGCGCCTCGATGCGTTCATGCGCCTGCTTCAACGCCTCGTCCTGGACCAGCACGGTTTGCACCAGCGCATAGGATGCGTTGGGCGCGCGCTGCCAGGCTTGGGCAATCAGGGTCTCGGCTTCCGGATCGCGCGCGGCGGTTTCGACGCGGGCCAGCCGGTCGAATAGGTCGTCGATCATCTGGCGTTCTTGCGGTGTCATGGCATTCTCCAATGCGAAACCGGGAGAAGATGTAGGCGCGCTTTGTGTCGCAATAAGTAGCGGCCGAAAATAATTCGTTCATCGAGCCGCGGATTACATTTCGGCAATGTCAGCGCAGTTCGGTCTGCTTAGCCGCCAGCAAAGCGGGGAAATCGTCACCGGCGAGGTACGCATATTCCCGTTCGCGCTGATCGGTCAGGGGGTCGAGTTCGCGCAGCGTGTCATCGACAAATCCGGGATGGCACATGACCAGCCCGCCATCGGGAAGGCCGTCGAGAAATTGACGCATCAGCGCGCCGAAATCGCCGCCTTCAGAAAAGTCATAAGCGCCGGCGAACCCGGGATTGAAAGAGAGCCCGGCGTGCGTCGCCTTGCGGCGGAACTGCCGGCTCAATCCGTCAAGCAACAGTGCTTTGGGTGCGCCGAGGCCGTGCCGGAACGGTTGCGTGCGGCCGCACTGGCGGACCCATGCGCCGGGTGCGCCGCTTTTCGCTGCGTCGAGGAAGGCGTCGCAGACCTGCGGAAACAGTTGCACGTGCTGATGACCGTCGAGATAGTCGGGCGCGCGTCCGAACAACTCGATGAACTTGGCGATCTGGGCGCTCAGTTCGGTGCGGATGATTTCGCAATCGAGTCGTCGTAACAGGCTGACCCGCAGCAGTTTCGACAGCGGCAGGAACTGGCCACTTGCAAGCGGCTTGAAATGCATGGTCAGCGGATGAAACGGCGCAGTCAGCACCGCGTGCAGCCCGATCGCGCAATGTTCGTTGGCTGTGGCAATGGCTTGCAAGGCCGCGATCTCATCGCGCGCGGCGGCTGGCCCCACCACCATTACCGACGTTGCGTTGAGACGGTTGCGTTCGATCAGGTCACGAATGCCGCGATTGACGCCGGGGCTGATGCCGTAGTCGTCGGCGCACAACCAGATGCGGCGCGGCGGAGAGGCGCTCATTCAGACGTGGCCCGCTCGACGGTTGCAGTGTCGATGCGATGCGATGTTCGCTTGATGTCGTGTTCGGCGACGAAATAGATCGGCCGCGCTTTCAGTTCGGAGAGAATTTTGCCGATGTATTCGCCGACGATGCCGATCATGATCAGTTGCACGCCGCCGATGGTCATCAGACCGACGATCAGCGACGGATAGCCAGGGACGCTCTCGCCATTGACCCATGTTTCCCACAGGATCGACAGCCCGAACAGGAAGGCGCCGAACGCCAGCAGCAATCCCAGCAGGCTGGCGAAGCGCAATGGCGCGACCGAGAACGAGGTCAGACCTTCGATCGACAATCCAAGCAGTCGTGCCGCGCTGAAACTGGTGACGCCGTGCGCGCGTGGCGCGGGTTCGTAGTCGACGCGAATTTGCCGAAAGCCGATCCAGCTCGCGAGCCCTTTGAAGAATCGATTGCGCTCGGGCAGGCGGCGCAACGCGCTCGCGGCGCGCGGTGACAGCAGGCGGAAATCTCCGGCGTCTTCCGGGATTTTCTGCCGCGCTCCCCAATTCACCAGCGCGTAGAAGCCGTGCACGGCAACGCGGCGCAACGCGGATTCGTTGTTGCGGTTCGCCTTCGCGGTGTAGACGACGTCGTAGCCGTCATCGATCCAGTGGCTGACCAGTTTCTCGACGAGGTCAGGGGAGTGCTGGCCGTCGCCGTCCATGAACAGGATGGCGCCGTCTCCGGCATGATCGAGACCCGCCATCAAGGCGGCTTCCTTGCCGAAGTTGCGCGACAGCGACACCACCTGCACGTCGATGGTGTCGGCAGGAAGATCGCGCGCGATCGACAGCGTTGTGTCCTTGCTGCCGTCGTCGACATAAATCACTTCGCAGGTGAGCGCATAGTGCTGGCGCAGCTTTTCCGCGAGACGGCTTAGCCGTTCGTGCAACAAGGCAAGACCAGCGGATTCATTGTAAAGCGGCACGACGATCGAAAGCCGATGGGCGTTGCCGCCGGCAGCCGCAATGGGTGCGCCTGTGATGTGCCTGTCGTCCGCCATCGATCGAGTGTCCGCCACCGTTTTCCTGCCCCGATCAATAATATGAGGCCGAGGAATAAATTCGGCAATGAGTCCTATCGGTGAAATTACGCGGGCGGAAGGAAGGCCGCCAGTTTGGCGAACAGCGGGTTCTCGCGATCCAGCACGTAGTCGAGCGACGCCACCGAAACGGTGTCGGCGCCGTGGTCGCGCAGGAAGCTGCCGAGCGCATAGATCTGCGCCGGAGGGCAGTGCAGCGTCACCATGCCGGACGAGGTCGGTCCACCGAACGGCGACACCACGCCGAAGCGGTTGTGTGCTTCTGAGAGAAGCTCGGCGTTGCAGCCTTTGAAGCGGGTGCGGACTTCCTTGTATTTGCTGGCGCGCGCGCGGGCGGCGATGTGGTCGAGGATGACGCGCGCGGTCTCGCGCGCCTCGGCGGACCAGTCGGCGTTGCGCGAGGCCACGAGGTTGGCCTGGCTGCGCAGCATGACGCCGTCGTCCAGCACCTTGAGCCCGTTGGCCGCGAGCGTCGCGCCGGTGGTGGTGATATCGACGATCATCTCGGCGGTGCCGGTCGCGGGCGCGCCTTCGGTCGCGCCGGCGCTTTCGACGATGCGATAGTCGATGATGCCTTGTGCTGCGAAAAACGTCCGCGTCAGGTTGATGTACTTGGTGGCGACGCGCATACGCCGGTTGTGCTGCGCGCGAAATTCCGTGGTGACGTCGTCGAGGTCGGCCATGGTGCGGACGTCGATCCACGCCTGCGGCACCGCGACGACGACGTTGGCGTAACCGAAGCCGAGCGGATTGATCAGCGCCACGCGGCGGTCCGCATCGAGAATGCTCTCGCGGATCAGGTCTTCGCCGGTGATGCCGAGATGCACGCTGCCGCGCGCTAATTGCGATGCGATCTCGCTTGCGGAGAGATAAGCGATCTCGACGTTGTCCAATCCGGCGATGGTGCCGCGATAGTCGCGTGCGCCGCCGGGCTTCGACAAGGTGAGGCCGGCGCGGCTAAAAAACGCCTCGGCATTTTCCTGCAAACGGCCCTTGGAGGGGACCGCGAGAACGAACGGCGTGGTCATGAAACGGCCCCAGGGATTCTTGCGGCAATCTGGTGGCGGAGTTGTGTCAGCGCTTCGACCCAGATCGAGAAGCCGACAGCGGGGATAGGCGCGGCGGCGCCGAGCTGGGTGAGCAGTCCGTCGTAGCGTCCGCCGGCGACCAGCGGCTCGTCGCCGTTGCCCTTGCGGTGCAGTTCGAATTCGAAGCCGGTGTAGTAATCGACGCCGCGACCGAAGGCGGTGGCGAAACGAACGGTGTCGAGGTCGATGCCGCGTGCTTTCATGAATTGCGTGCGGCTTTCGAACTGGTCGATGGCGGTATCGATATCGAGCCTGGCGTCGGCTTGGAGCGCGCGCAACTGGCTCAGCGCCTCGTCGGGTGTGCCGGCGATGGTCAGAAAGCGGTTGATGATTTGCAGCGCGTCGCGTGGCAATGCGCCGCCCTTCAGCGTCGATTGTTCGAGGAAGCGGTCGGCGATTTCCGCGACGGTGCGGCCGCCGACATTGGTGGTACCTGCGATCGTCATCAGGTCGGTGACCAGCGCCAGCGCGGCCTTGCGGTCGGAACCGGCCAGTGCCGCCAGCACGCCCTCGTATTCGTTATGCGTCGGGCTGGCCGCGAGCGTCAGTTGCTCGATATCCTTCGCGAGGCTGATCTTGCGGTTGAAATCCTTGATCAGGCGGCGGCGCCAGACAGGGTAGAGCTTCAGCGCATCGATCAGCGCGATGAACAGCGCGACGTCGCCGGTCTTGATGTCGACATCGGTGACGCCGAAGGCGGCGGTGGCTTCACAGCCGAGCGCCAGCATCTCGGCATCGGCGGCGGCGCGGTCCTGCCGTCCGAAAGACTCGACGCCGGCCTGAAGGAACTCGCTCGGCTTGCCGCCGCGATAGCGGAACACCGGGCCGAGATAGCAGAACCCGGCGGGTTGGCCGCTACGCGCCGAGGCGAGATAGTCGCGCGCCACCGGAATGGTGAGATCGGGGCGCAGGCACAGTTCCTCGCCGCCCGGATCGCTGGTCAGGTACAGGCTGCGGCGGATGCCTTCGCCGGAGAGGTCGAGGAACGGCTCGGCTGGTTGCAGGATCGGCGGCTCGGCGCGGATATAGCCGGCCTGCGCGAATGACGACAGCAGGGCCGCCGCCCAGGCGGCGGTTCCGGTCGCCTCTGGGGCTCGCGTGTCAGTCATCGGACTCGTCCAGGATATCGTCGAGGCATCCACGCGCCGTCCCCAAAGGTGTCGCGCGACACGCCTAACATATTGAAATTACATTTATTCTAGTGGCAAGGCGAGGTCGCCGCGCCGCCGGGCACATTCATTGCGGCTGCCAATAGCACGGCGCGCCGCCGGTTTCGACCTCGAATAGCGACGAGGCTTAACGTTCGGCGACGTTGTGCCAGTCGCCCAACGTCGCCTGAACCAGCGTTAGCGCGGCGACGGCGGCGGTGTCGGCGCGCAGGATGCGCGGCCCGAGCGATAGCCGCAGCACCTTGGGCTGTTTCAACAGCATGGCGCGTTCGGCCTCGGAAAACCCGCCCTCGGGGCCGATCAGGATATCGATGCCGCCGCTGCGTGTGCCGTTGCCAAGCGCGGCAACGGGCGAGGCGACGTCGGCCGCCTCGTCGCAGAACACCAGCAGGCGTTGTTGATCGCGTCCGGTGAGATAGCGCTCCAGCGGCAGCGGCTGTTCCACCGCCGCGATGCTGAGGATGCCGCATTGTTCGGCGGCCTCGATCACATTGGCGCGCATTCGCTCGCCATTGATGCGGCTCACCTGCGTGTGCTGCGTCAACACCGGTTGCAGCGTGGCCGCGCCCATTTCGACCGCCTTCTGCGCCATGTAGTCAAGGCGCGCGTGTTTCAGCGGCGCGAACACGTAGGCGAGATCCGGCAGGCTGTCTTGCGGCCGGGTTTGCGCGCCGATCTCGAGGCGATCCGGCCGCTTGCCGCCGCCGATTGCGGCGCGCCATTCGCCGTCGCGGCCGTTGAAGACGAGAATGGTGCTGCCGGCGCCGAGCCGCAGCACGTTGCCAAGATAGTTGGCTTGTCCGCGTTCCAGCGCGACCTGAGCGCCTGCGGACAGCGGCGCATCGACAAACAGACGGGGACTGCGGAAATCGGCGAGCGGCATGGTCGAAAATCCAATGATCGGAGCGTTTTAGCGTATCGTCGCCGGAATGCCAGATTGTCGCAGCCTTGCGCCGTGCTCTTGCCCTATTCGACGGGTTGTTAACCCGCAGCGGGAATCGTAAAAGGTTCTAAACCGCAAATCGCTTTGTATTTCGAGAACCTTGATCGTCCGCCGAGTTTTGCCGGAGGGGAATCCGTGAGCATCCGCAGCCTGATTGCGCCGTTGACAGTCGCCGCCCTGCTTGGAGTGGCTGGTCCGGTTTACGCGCAAGGCGCGTTCCCTGCGCCGCTGCCGGCGGGCATGACGCCAGCTGAGAAGCCGTCGCCGTTTCCGCCGGTCAACAACGGCGGTGGTGTGATCAAGAACGATCCCGCGTTCCCGCCGGTGAACGGCGCGGCCGCCAACTCGCCGTTTCCGCCGGTCAACGGAGCACCCCGCGCGTCGTTCGGAAATCCGAGCCCATTTCCGTCGAACGGCGCTCCGCCGGTCGCGGGTGGCGGGTTCGGTGCGCCGCAGGGTGGTCCGCCGCCGGGCGCGGAAGACTGCATGAAAGAGTTCATGCCGCTGCGCAAGGAAGCGGAGCGGCGCGGCAACCTGATCAAGAAGGCCAGCGATCGTCATGCGCCGGCCGCCGAGGCCTGCAAACTGATCGGCAATTTCTCGCAGGCCGAAGTGAAGATGATCAAATACGTTCAGGCGAACCACCAGAAGTGCGGAATCCCGCCGCAGGTGACCGACCAGCTCAAGAACGGGCACAAGAACACCGAGAAGATGATGAAGCAGGTCTGCAACGTGGCGCACCAGCAGGCCACGCAGCCGCGCGGTCCCGCCGGCCCGAGCCTGGCCGATGTCCTCGGCTCCTCCGCGTCGATGCCTACGTCCACCAACGGCAGCAAGAGGGGCGGCAGCACCTTCGATACGCTCAGCGGCAACGTGCTGACGCGATGAGATCGGCCCGCGCCATCGCGGTGCGGCCATGAGCGGGGCGACCGTGCGCGTCGCCGATTCCGTCGGCAACTGGGTCGACAACCGCGCGCCGGTGTGGACGCGTCCCTATCTGCGGCTCGCGCGCTATGACCGCCCGATCGGATCGTGGCTGTTGCTGATGCCGTGCTGGTGGTCGGCGGCGCTGGCCGCCGGCGTCGCCCGCGACGTCAGCGGCCTGCCGCTCACCGTGCTGCTGTTTTTCATCGGCGCCTTCGTGATGCGCGGCGCAGGCTGCACCTGGAACGACATCACCGATCGCAATCTCGATACCAAGGTGGAGCGCACCCGCTCACGGCCGATTCCGGCCGGGCAGGTGAGCGTGACGCAGGCGCTGCTGTTCCTGGTGTTGCAGGCGCTGGTCGGTCTCGGCGTGCTGTTGCAGTTCAATCGCTTCGCGATTTTCACCGGCATCGCGTCGCTCGTGATCGTCGCGGTCTATCCGTTCATGAAGCGCATCACTTACTGGCCGCAGATCACGCTCGGCCTTGCGTTTTCGTGGGGCGCGCTGATGGGCTTCGCGGTGACGCTCGGACGGCTGGATGCGGCGGCGCTGGTGCTCTACGCCGGCTCGATCTGCTGGGTGATCGCCTACGACACCATCTATGCGCATCAGGACACCGAGGACGACGTGCTGGTCGGTATCAAGTCGACGGCGTTGTTGTTCGGCGACAAGACCAAACTTGCGCTGACGATTTTTTATTCGGCGGCGGTGGTGCTGATCGGCATCGCGTTGTGGCTGGCCGGCGCGGGCTGGCCGGCGGCGCTCGGTCTCGCGGCCTTCGCCGCGCATCTGGCGTGGCAGGTGCGGCGGCTCGATATTTCGGATTCCGCGCTGTGCCTGCGCATCTTCAAATCCAACCGCGACGCCGGACTGTTGCTGTTCGCGATGCTGGTGATCGACGCCGTGCTGCGGGCGGCTTAATTGGTTGCCCCTGCGAAGGCAGGGACTCATGACTCCTGACCTGGCGGCTGTGGTACAAGGGTCGAAACAACTCCGCAGCCTGCCGAATGTACTCGGTTTATGTTCTCGCAAGCCAGCGCTGCGGCACGCTTTATATCGGCAGGGTCAATTCCCCCGCATCCAAGTTCGGAGTCATTGGTTATGGGTCCCTGCCTTCGCAGGGACGACACTGTGCTTGGGGCGGTACTCCGCTTCTCATTAGTCGTCCCTGCGAAGGCAGGGACCCATAACCCCTGGCCTTGCGGTTGTGATACAAGGGTAGAAACAACTCCGCAGCCCGCGAATGTACTCGGTTTACATTTTAGCAAGCCAACGCCATGGTACGCTCTATATCGGCGTGACCAATTCTCTGCGCACGCGTTTGGAACAACACAGACGAGGTGACGGATCGGGGTTTGTCACGCAATACGGCGTACATCGTCTCGTCTATGTCGAGAACTACGAACGCCCCGATGAAGCTATCGCGCGCGAGAAACAACTCAAGCGATGGAAGCGGGACTGGAAGATCAGGCTGATCGAGGAAGACAACCTCGATTGGAACGATCTAAGCGATCTTGTTTGATGGTCTTTCCGCAAATTTTGAACACAGGGGTTATGGATCCCTGCCTGCGCAGGGACGACTCTATGCTTGGGGTGCGGGCAGCAACTAATCCCGCGCGATGATCTCGAACTCGCCGCGATGGATCATGGGCTCGCTCGACATTTGTCCGGCGCGGCGGCGGGCGAGGAAACGCGGGCGGCGTTTGGCGACTGCGTTGCGCCGGCGCCGGCGCTGCGCCGGCTGGCGCTTAAACTCGATGAGCTGCGGCAGCGCGAAGAGATCGCTCCACACCTGCCAGGTGTCGTTGATCGCGTCCGGATCGTCGATCTCGCACAGCGGGACCGACAACGACGGATCGCGATGCATCAGCACCAGCATCTGCGTCTCGCCGCGGTCGCGGATCGCGACGCCGAGGAAATCGCGCACCCGCACGTTGATCGCCATGTTCATACCGTGAACGGCGCGGCGCAGCACGATGTGTTCGCGATGCATTTCGATGTGCCGGACATTGCCGTCGGCGCGCGTATCGTGCGCCTCGAAGCTGACCGGGAGTGAGTGGGGGTCGAGCCGCGCGATGCGGCCCGACCCTGCGGGTGTGAACCCGCCTGTCGCTGTTTGACGTCTCAAGGTCTTATCTCCCCGCCGGGATTATGTTCCCGATCGATGCGTGAGACTGTGCCAGAGCCGCGTCCGGATTCGCTTAAAAAGGCTGGTTAATCGAAAGTCACTTGCCCTGCTTTCGCGGGCATGATTGACAAGTCCTTGGCGGGGATGATTGACGAGTCGTTGCCAAGTTCTCGACAAGGCCCCGACGTTTTGCCGCGAAAAGCGCCGCCATGTGCTTGAAGTCCGCGTAAATCAGGCACATCTGCGGTTGATGGACCTTTCGTTCGCTTCTTTGGGATTTTGTTCGTGATTGCTTCACCAAACAATTCGACCGCAGAAAAAACGCGTTCCACCGATGCCGGACTGCTGGATCAATCGGCGCTTGGCGATCTTGCACAACGCCTCGTCGAGGCGGCGCGGCGTGCCGGCGCGGATGCGGCGGACGCGGTCGCGGTGCGCGGCGTTTCGCAAGGCGTCGAGGTGCGCGACGGCCGCGTCGAGGAATCCGAGCGCTCCGAAGGCGACGACGTCGGCTTGCGCGTGCTGGTCGGCAAGCGGCAGGCGGTGGTCTCCACCAACGACGTCGGCGGCGACGGCATCGCGAAACTCGCCGAGCGCGCGGTGGCGATGGCGCGGGTTGCGCCCGACGACGACTATGTCGGCCTTGCCGATCCTGCGTTGCTGGCGCGCGAATTTCCCGATCTCGATCTGCTCGATCCATCGATGCCGTCCACCGCTGAACTCGAACGCCGCGCGCTGGAAGCGGAAGCGGCGGGCATTGCGGTGAAGGGTATCACCAAGTCCGGCGGCGCATCGGCCTCCTGCGGCATCGGCGGCATGGTGCTGGTGACGTCGACCGGTTTTCACGGCGCTTACTTACGTTCGAGCCAGGGCATCTCGATGACCGCGATTTCCGGCACGGGCACCGGAATGGAGCGCGATTACGATTTCAGTTCGGCGCTGCACGGCTCTGATCTGGCGTCGCCCGAAAGCATCGGCCGCAGCGCCGGTGACCGCGCTGTAGCGCGCGCCAATCCGCGCAAGTCGGAAACCTGCAAGGCGCCAGTGATCTTCGATCCGCGCGTCGCGGGCTCGCTGGTCGGGCATCTGGTGGGCGCGGCAAACGGCGCGTCGATCGCGCGCAAGACCAGTTTCCTCAAGGACAAGCTCGGCCAACAATTGTTCGCGAACGGCATTCGCATCATCGATGATCCGCGCCGCGTGCGCGGCCTGCGTTCGCAAACTTTCGACGCCGAGGGCGTGGCAACCAAACAACTCGCGATCATCGACGATGGCGTCTTGACCTCGTGGCTGTTGGATTCCGCCACCGCGCGCGAACTCGGCATGATCACCACGGGTCATGCGCATCGCGGCGTGTCGTCGTCGCCGATGCCGGGTGCCTACAACCTGCATATGGAAGCAGGCGAGATGACGCCGGACGAACTGATGGCCGACATCAAGCAGGGCTTCTACGTCACCGACCTGATCGGCTCCGGTGTCAACGGCGTCACCGGCGATTACAGCCGCGGCGCGTCGGGCTTCTGGATCGAGAACGGCAAGCCGACCTATGCGGTGAGTGAGATGACCATCGCCGGGCATCTGTTCGACATCTTTAAATCGCTGCGGCCGGCCAACGATCTTGAATTCCGCTACGGCGTCAACGCGCCGACCTTGCGCATCGAAGGGCTGACGATTGCCGGACGCTGATCCCGCGCTCGCCATCGATCACGCCGGGCGCGATGGCGCGCTGCTGGCGGCGACGGTGCGCGAGGCGGGGATGCTGGCGCTGTCGAAATTTCAGACCGATCTGAAGACCTGGACCAAGGGCGCGTCGTCGCCGGTGTCGGAAGCCGACATCGCCGTCAACAACCTGATCGAGCAGCGGTTGCGGCAGGCGACGCCGGACTACGGTTGGTTGTCGGAAGAGAGCGCCGACGACAAGGCGCGTCTCGCGCAGAAAAAAGTGTGGATCGTCGATCCGATCGACGGCACCCGCAGCTATCTCGCCGGCCGCGAGGACTGGTGCGTCAGCGTGGCGCTGGTCGAGGGCGACGCGCCGGTGCTGGCGGCGGTGTTCGCGCCGGTCACCGATGAATTCTTTTTCGCCGCGCGCGGCTTTGGTGCGACCTTGCACGAGGCACCGATCCATGCGGCGTCGGGAACGGCATTCGACTTTAGCAGGATGGCGGGTCCCAAACCGATCATCGAACGGCTTGGCTTGCCGCGCGATGGCGTGGCGATTCATCCGCGAATCGGCTCATTGGCGCTGCGGTTGTGCCGGATCGGCGATGGCTCGTTGGATATCGCCTTCGCCGGTGGACAAAGCCGCGACTGGGACCTTGCGGCGGCGGATTTGATCGTCCATGAAGCGGGTGGTAGAATGACGATGCTTTCGGGCGAGCCGATCGGCTATAACCGCCCGGATGTAAGACATGGTGTGCTGGTTGCAGCGGGGCGTGAACGTCATGCCTCCGTGATCATGCATTTTCGCGATCACCCGCTTCCGTGGTCGTAAGTAACACCATGTATTCGCAGCCATTCTAGTCATAGCCATTCGGCAAGGCCGACTAACCCTACGGCGATGAGGACAGGACGTCGATGACGGAGCCCGCGCGGCAGTTGCTCCATCTGGTGATCGGTGGAGAACTGACGGACCTCGATAACGTGACCTTCAAGGATCTCGACAAGGTCGATATCGTCGGCGTGTATCCCAACTACGCGACGGCATTGACGGCGTGGAAAGCCAAGGCGCAGCAGACGGTGGACAACGCGCATATGCGTTACTTCATCGTCCATCTGCATCGGCTGCTCGATCCGGGCCAGAACGCAGACACGAAGCCGGCCAATTGAAACGTTTCTTTCGCAATGCCTTGCGCTCGCCCGGGTTCCAGCGCGCCGCCGGCGTCGCCGCGGCCGAATACCTGCGCCTGGTCTGGCTGACCAACCGCTTCAGTTTCGATCCGGTCGATGTCTATGACATCGTCGAGCCGCAGATGCCGGTGATCCTGGCCTTCTGGCACGGCCAGCATTTCATGACCCCTTTCATCCGCAAGGACGGCCATCGCGGCAAGGTGCTGGTGTCGCGCCATCGCGACGGTGAGATCAATGCCATCACCGCCGCGCGGCTGAAGATCGGCGCGGTGCGCGGCTCCGGCGATCACGGCTCGGCCTTTCATCGCAAGGGTGGCGTCGGCGCCTTCCGCGAAATGGTTCGGGCGCTGGAGGAAAACTACAACATGGCGCTCACCGCCGACGTGCCGAAGCGGTCGCGCGTCGCCGGGATGGGGATTATCATGCTGGCGCGCGAGTCGGGGCGGCCGATCATGCCGTTCGCGATGGCCACCAGTCGTTACGTGCGTTTGAACAATTGGGACCGCACCACCATCAATCTGCCGTTCGGCCGTGGCGCACTGGTCGGCGGCGAGGTGATCACGGTTCCGCCGGATGCGGATGCGAGCACGATGGAAGCGTTGCGGGCGCAACTGGAAGCGACCTTGAACGACGCCACCCGGCGCGCCTATGTCGCGGTCGGCCGCGAGGGCGGCGATGCCTGACCCGTTGCCGCCGCTGCTGCGCGCCTATCGCGCGATGTCCTCGGCGGCCCCGCCGATCACCCGGCTTCTCGCCAAGCGCCGCATCAAGCAGGGCAAGGAAGATCCGGCGCGCGTCACGGAGCGGCGCGGCATCGCCGGCAAGCCGCGTCCGGGTGGGCCGCTGGTGTGGATTCATGGCGCCAGCGTCGGCGAGGTGCTGGCGGCGGCAGCCTTGATCGAGCGGCTGCGCACGCGCGGCTTCCATGTGTTGGTAACGTCCGGCACCGTGACTTCGGCGGCCATCGTCGCCAAGCGTTTCCCGGCCGACGTGGTACATCAGTATATGCCATATGACGCGCCGAAATTCGTCGCGCGCTTCCTCGATCACTGGCAGCCGTCGCTGGCGCTGTTCGTCGAATCCGATCTGTGGCCGAATATGATTCTGGCCTGCTCGGCGCGGCGCTTGCCGATGGTGCTGATCAACGGACGCATGTCGCCACGCTCGTTTCCGCGCTGGCAGCGTGCGGCACAGACGATCGCCGCGCTGCTCGGCCGTTTCGATATCTGCCTCGCGCAGTCGCAGGTCGATGCCGAACGCTTCGCCGCGCTCGGCGCGGAAAGCGTCGCCGTCACCGGCAATCTGAAATGGGACGTCGAAGCCCCGCCCGCCGACAACGTGCGGCTGGAGCGGCTGATGGCGTTGACGCGCGGCCGGCAAGTGGTGGTGGCGGCGTCTACTCATCCCGGCGAGGAAGAAATCATCCTCGCCGCGCACAAGAAACTGGCTGGCCAATTCCCTGGCCTTTTGACGGTGATCGTGCCGCGTCATCCCCAGCGTGGCGAGGCGGTGGCGCGGCAGGTCGCCGAAGCCGGGCTCGAAGTCGCGTTGCGTTCGCATGAGGAATTGCCCGGCGCGCGCACCGGCGTTTATGTCGCCGACACCATGGGCGAACTCGGGCTGTTCTATCGGCTCGCGCCTATCGTGTTCATGGGCGGCTCGCTGGTGCCGCATGGCGGGCAGAACCCCATCGAGCCGGCGAAGCTCGGCACGGCCATCGTGCATGGGCCGCACGTCTTCAACTTCACCGAAGTCTATGACGCGTTCGACCGCGCCGGCGGCGCGCGGGTGGCGGCCGGCGAAAAGGAACTGGTGCAGGAGATCGGTCGGCTGCTCAAGGATATGCGCGAGCGGCAGGTATCGATCGCCGCCGCCGAGCAGGTGGTTGCCGACCTCGGCGGCGCGCTCGACCGCACGCTGGATTCGCTGCGGCCCTATCTGTTGCAACTGCGGTTCGACCGGGGCGCCGCCGATGCATGAGCCTGCCTTCTGGCACCGGCCATCATCGCTGACCTCGCGACTTCTCACGCCGCTCGCGGCGCTCTACGGAGCCATCGCCGCGCGGCGGATGGCGCAACCGGGCGCGGACGCCGGCGTGCCGGTGATCTGCGTCGGCAACTATCACACCGGCGGCGCGGGCAAGACGCCGACGGTGCTGGCGCTTGTGAAACTGCTGCGCGACATGGGCGAGACGCCGTTCGTGCTCAGCCGTGGTTACGGCGGCTCGTTGCCCGGGCCGCTGCGGGTCGATGCCGCGCGGCATATGGCGGCGGAGGTTGGCGACGAGCCGTTGATGATGGCGGCACATGCGCCGGTGGTAATCGCGCGCGACCGTGTCGCCGGTGCGCAACTGGCGCGCGGCGAGGGCGCCAGCGTCATCGTGATGGACGACGGCTTTCAGAATCCGGCGCTGCGCAAGGACATGTCGCTGATCGTCGTCAATGCCGCGCGCGGACTTGGCAACACGCAGGTGTTTCCTGCTGGCCCGCTGCGCGCGCCCCTCGCGCCGCAACTCGCGCGCACCGATGCGTTGCTGGTGATCGGCGAGGGTGATGCCGCTGCGGATGTCGAACATGCGCTGGCTGCGCGTGGCGTGCCGGTGTTTCATGCGCGCGTGACGCCGGACGATCAGACCGTGGCAGCGCTGCGTGGACAGCGCGTGCTGGCCTTCGCCGGCATCGGCGATCCTGGCCGCTTCTTCGACACGTTGCGCGCGCATGGCATCGCCGTGGCGGCGGAGCGGCGCTTTCCCGATCATCATCGCTTCACGAAGGATGAGTTATGGGCGCTCCGCGCCGAGGCGACGCGGGACGGCCTTGCGCTGGTGACAACGGAAAAGGATTCTGCGCGGCTGAGTGGCGACCTGGCATCGCTGAAGGACGGCATCACTCCGTTGCCGGTGATGCTGCGGTTCGACGATGAAGTACAGCTTCGCGAACTGATCGCGAAAAAGTTGCGTGGCGCATGACAGCTTCACCGCTCCGTCATTGCCAGGGGCGTTGGCGACGAAGCAATCCAGTCCTGACGTCGTGGCCTTCTGAATTGCTTCGCTTGCAATGACGGAGAATATCGTCATGCCCGGGCTTGTCCCGGGCATCCACGTCTTTCTTGCTGACGTTAAGTAAGAACGTGGATGGCCGGAATAAATCCGGCCATGACCAGCCAAATTGCGAACGCAATGGCGTGGGCAGTCTACGCCTTCAACGCTTCGGGAAAATGCCGCTTCAACACGGCTTCAGGCGTTGCGTAAGCCTCCTGGCGGTCGACGCTCCAGTATTTCAACTCGTCGATCGGGATGTGAACGCCGCTCACGGCGCAGATTACGTAAGCGCCCGGCGAGATGATGCGGAAATCGCCGTCGAGATATTCCAGCCTGGCTTCGCCATGGCTCGACGGTCCGAATTTGTTCAGCACGGTCAGTCTCCTCGCGGTCGTTTCAAGGGCCGCGCAACTCAGCAGATGTGGCTATCGTTTAGCACAGAACGGCGGCGGCGACATACCGGATAGATAGGGATGGCTTTGCGGCGTTTGCAGGGAACTGGTTGCCGCGCCCGGTTTCAAGTGCGCCTTTGTCAGATCGGGAGAGGTCCCTGTGTCCCGTCATGGCCGGATTTATTCCGGCCATGACGGAGAAACGTCATGGCGAGCGGAGCGAAGCAAAGCAATCCAGAAAGCCACGAAGCAAGGACTGGATTGCTTCGTCGCTTGCGCTCCTCGCAATGACGGCCGGGACCACGGCTCTTAAAACAAATCGCCCTGATCCGAC
Source organism: Hyphomicrobiales bacterium (assembly GCA_017305555.1). Lineage (GTDB taxonomy): Bacteria > Pseudomonadota > Alphaproteobacteria > Rhizobiales > Xanthobacteraceae > 62-47. The sequence continues at coordinate 60,068 of JAFKKM010000029.1, forward strand.
GGCTTGGCGGGGCGCTTCGCGGCTGGCTTCGCAGTCGCCTTCGGTGGTTCGCGGCGGGGCGGGACTGTTGCCGGATCGCCATCGGCAATCGCCGCGACGCGCCCGTCGGCGAATTCGAGATCGAGGCGCATTCCGGGCGGGATGGCCGCCGCGTTGCGCAAGGCGTGACCGGCCTCATCCCGCACCAGCGCGAAGCCGCGCGCCAGCACGCTCTTGTATGAGAGCGTCGACAGCAATTTTCCGGCGTGATCGGCGCGGGCTTGCTGGCGTTGCAGCAAGGTCGAGAGCGCGCGGCGCGCGCGTTCTGCGAGGCGTTGCGTCCGCTCGCGGTCGCGGATGAGCGCGGCGCGGTGCGCCTGCGCGCTGGCGAAGCGCGCCGCTCTCAGCCGCAGCGCCAGTCCCTGGAAGCGGTCGCGGCGTTGCTGCGTCACGGCGCGGGCGCAATGGGCGAGGCGAATGCCGCCGGTTGTTACCTGCTGCCGGGCCTGCGCCACCTGCGCGCGCAACACGTTCAGTGTCAGTCCTCCGGCCGCGCGGGTGAAGCGCCGGTGATGCAGTTGCGTATTCGCGGTGAGCGCGCGTGGCAGCGCGGCGGTTGCTGCATCGAGGCGCTGTCGCGGGATCGCCAGCACGTCGGCGGCGGAAGGCAGCGCGCGGGCGAGGCCGCGCAGCGCGCCGCGGCGATGCTCCTGCTCGCGCTGCCAGCACAGGATCGCGCGGCGTCCGTAATTGGCGATTTCCGCGAACAGTTCGGCGCGCACCGGCACCGCCATTTCGGCGGCGGCGGTCGGCGTCGGCGCGCGCTTGTCGGAGACGTAGTCGATCAGCGTCACGTCGGTCTCGTGGCCGACGGCCGAGATCAGCGGGATCATGCTCTCCGCCGCCGCGCGCACCACGATCTCCTCGTTGAACGACCACAGGTCCTCCAGCGAGCCGCCACCGCGCGCGACGATCAGCAAATCCGGCTTCGGAATTTTGCCGCCGTCCTCCAGCGCGTTGAAGCCGTTGATCGCGGCGGCGATCTGTTCCGCCGAGCCTTCGCCCTGCACCCGCACCGGCCACACCACGACATGGCGCGGGAAACGGTCGGCGAGGCGATGCAGGATGTCGCGGATCACCGCGCCAGTGGGTGAGGTGACGACGCCGATCACCTCGGGCAGATACGGCAGAAGCTGCTTGCGCGCCTCGTCGAACAGGCCCTCGGCGGCGAGTTTCTTCTTGCGCTCCTCCATCAAGGCCATCAGCGCGCCGACGCCGGCGGGCTCCAGCGCGTCGATCACGATCTGGTATTTCGAGGAGCCGGGATAGGTGGTCAGCTTGCCGGTGGCGACGACCTCCAGTCCCTCCTGCGGCTTGAACCGCATCCGGCCAAAACTGCCGCGCCAGATCACCGCCTCGATCTTGGCCTTGTCGTCCTTCAGGGCGAAATAGCAATGGCCGGAGGCGTGGACCCCGCGAAAGCCGGAAATCTCGCCACGCACCCGGACATGGCCGAAGGCGTCCTCCACCGTCCGCTTGAGGTCCGAGGACAGTTCGGAAACGGTGTATTCGGGCGCGTTGGGCAAAAGCTGTGCGGAATCGGCGGGCATCGACATCCATTCGGTTGCGGCCTTGGTGTACCATGCCGAAGCACGTTGCTTCGGGATAGCCCACCGGCGGTCATGCCCGGACTTGATCCGGGCATCCATCTTCTAGAAAAGGAGGATGGATTGCCGGGTCAAGCCCGGCAATGACGGCCTGAGGCGTTTCATCACATGAATCCGCTCCGGACCGCTTGGAAACCACTGAAAAACCCTGAGATTACAGTATCCCATGAATATTCTCGTGCTTGGTTCCGGCGGCCGCGAACATGCGTTGTGCTGGAAGATCGCGGCGTCGCCCCTGCTGACGAAGCTGTGGTGCGCGCCGGGCAATGCCGGCATCGCGCAGGACGCCGAATGCGTCGCGCTCGACGTCACCGATCATGCGGCGGTGATCGCGTTCTGCCGCGAGAACACAATCGATCTGGTGGTGGTCGGGCCCGATGCGCTGATCGCGGCGGGCATTGTCGACGATCTCACGAGCGCCGGCTTCAAGACGTTCGGGCCGACGCAGGCGGCGGGGAAGCTGGAAAGCTCCAAGAGCTTCACCAAGGAGCTTTGCCGCGACAACAACATTCCGACCGCCGCTTATGCGCATTTTACCGACGCTGTGGCCGCGAAGGATTACGTGCGAAAGCAGGGCGCGCCGATCGTGGTGAAGGCTGACGGCCTTGCGGCCGGCAAGGGCGTCGTGGTGGCGACCACGATCGACGAGGCCCTCGAAGCCATCGACATGATGTTCGGCGGCGGTTTTGGCGAGGCCGGCGCCGAAGTGGTGATCGAGGAATTCATGGAGGGCGAGGAAGCCTCCTTCTTCGCGCTGTGCGACGGCGACACCGCGCTGCCGCTCGCGACCGCGCAGGACCACAAGCGCGCTTTCGACGGCGACGTCGGACCCAACACCGGCGGCATGGGCGCCTATTCGCCGGCGCCGGTGATGACCGACGCCATGAACAAGCGCGTGATGGACGAGATGGTAACGCCGACCTTGCGCGCGCTCAAGGCGATGGGGACGCCCTACAAGGGCGTGCTCTATGCCGGCGTGATGATTACGAAGGATGGCCCGAAGCTGGTCGAATACAACGCGCGCTTCGGCGATCCGGAATGTCAGGTGCTGATGATCCGCATGATGTCGGATATCGTGCCGGCGCTGCTCGCCTCGGTCGACGGCGAGTTGAAGCATTTCGATCTGCGCTGGTATCCCGAGCCCACGCTTACCGTCATCATGGCGACCAAGGGCTATCCGGGCGACTACGGCAAAGGCTCGCGCATCGAGGGGCTGGACGCCGCCGCGAAGGTCGAGGGCGTCGAGATTTTCCACGCCGGCACCAAGCGTGTCGACGGCCACATCGTCGCCAATGGCGGCCGCGTGCTGAATATCTGCGCCTCGGGCAAGACGGTGAAGGAAGCACAGGCGCGCGCCTATCAGGCCGTCGATCTGATCAAGTGGCCGGAAGGCTTTTGCCGCCGCGACATCGGCTGGCGCGCGGTGGAGCGGGAACAAACAACCTAGTTCCGCGTCGTCCCCGCGAAGGCGGGGACCCATACGCCGTGTCGTCGATGGTTGGAAAAGATCGTTCGTTGTTGTTTCTTTGATTACAACGAAGCGCAGGGATTCTGGGTCCCCGCCTGCGCGGGGACGACCAAAGAGGATACACGATGCCCGATCTCGCCGACCTGTTTCCCGGTTACAAATCCGAATGGATCTCGACCAGCGGCGGGCGCATCTTCGCGCGCGTCGGCGGCAAGGGGCCGCCGCTGTTGCTGCTGCACGGTTTTCCGCAGACCCATGTGATGTGGCACAAGGTGGCGCCGCAACTTGCCGAGCGCTTCACCGTCATCATCGCCGATCTGCCGGGCTACGGCTGGTCCGACATGCCCGAAAGCAACGCCGATCACACGCCCTACACCAAACGCGGGATGGCGAAGACCTTGGTGGATGCGATGGAGCAACTCGGCCACGTGCACTTCGCGCTGGCCGGGCACGATCGCGGCGCGCGGGTGTCGTACCGTCTGGCGCTCGATCATCCGGGCCGGCTGTCGCAACTCGCGGTGCTCGATATCCTGCCGACCTATGAATACTGGGCGCGGATGAATCGTGCCTATGCGTTGAAGATCTATCACTGGGCGTTTCTGGCGCAGCCGAACCCGCTGCCGGAAAAACTGATCCTCGGCGATAGCGATGCTTACTTCCGTCACACGCTGGCAAGCTGGACCGCGACCAACACGCTCGACGCCTTCGATCCGCGCGCGCTCGCGCATTATCTCACCGCGGGACGCGATCCCTCGCGTGTGCACGCGATGTGCGAGGACTATCGCGCCGGCGCCTATGCCGATTTCGAGCAGGACAAGGCGGACCACGAGGCCGGCACCAAGATCACCGTGCCGATGCTGGCGCTGTGGGGTAACGCCGGCGTTGCGGCGAGCGCCGCCACGCCGCTCGACACCTGGAAGACATGGGCGAGCAACGTGACCGGCGCGCCGATCGCCAGCGGCCACTTCATGCCCGAGGAAAATCCCGACGCGACCGCCAAGGCGCTGCTGGGATTTTTCGCGGGTTAGTTTTCGCGCCTCGTTGTCGTCCCCGCGCAGGCGGGGACCCAGACTCCCCAACAGTTGTGATACGAAAAGTACCTGCGGCCCTTGCCTACGATCATCATCGAGGTCAGGGGTTATGGGTCCCCGCCTGCGCGGGGACGACGGTGTTGTTAGCGCCGCGCCTTGAAAAAGTCCCGCAACAGCGTCGCCGCGCGGGTTTCACCGACGGCGGGATAGACCTCCGGCGCGTGGTGGCAGGTGGGGGAGGCGAAGAAGCGGACGCCGGAGTCGACCGCGCCGCCCTTGGGATCCAGCGCGCCGAAATACAGCCGCCGGATGCGGGCGAAGGAAATTGCCGCCGCGCACATGGTGCAGGGCTCGAGCGTCACATAGAGGTCGCAGCCGGTCAGCCGTTCGCTGCCCAGTGCTCGGGCAGCCTCTCGGAGCGCCAGAACCTCGGCATGAGCGGTGGGGTCGCGGTCGGTTAGCGTCCGGTTGCCGGCGCGGGCGATCACGGCCCCCTCGCGGACGATAACGCAGCCGATCGGCACTTCGCCGGCTTTTCCGGCGTTTTCGGCCTGTTCCAGCGCCAAATCCATGAAAGTTGCCGCGCTCATGCCGCGTTTCTCGCCTCGTTTCTCGCAAAGAACTCTGTTATGAGGGCGCCTTCAGCTTGTGGATGCCGGTTTTTGCTTGAGAAAGCGCCTCGAAACGGGGGCGCTTGAACCTGCCCCCATCGCTTCACCCGCGATTTCGACGCACACCAGACGAGAGCATTCATGCCCCGCGATAACGACAAAAACAACGCCTCGCCGCGCGGCCGGCGTGACCGGCAGACCGGCGGCAAGGGGCGCTCCGCCGACAAGGGCCGCTCCGGCGCCAAGCGCGGGCCGGAGAAGAAATTCGCCAAGCGGGCGGCGGGCGGCAAGCCCGAGGGCGAGCGGCGCGCTTACGCGGGCAAGTCCGAAGGCGGCAAGTCTTTTGGCGGAAAATCTTTTGGCGACAAGCCGTTCAGCAAGAAGCCCTATGCCGGCAAGCGCGATGGCGATGCGCCGCGCCGCAGCTATGGTGACGGGCCACGTCGTGAGCGCGACGATGCGCGCCCGGCACGTTTCAATCGCGACGAGCGCCCGGCGCGTAGCGGCGACCGACCGGAGCGTGGGCCGCGCAAGGATTTTCGGCCGCGCGACGATCGCGGTGGCGAGAAGCGCCCGTATACGCCGCGTGGCGAGCGTGGTGACGCGCGCCCTGCGGGTCGGTTCGGTGACAAGAAGTTTGGTGACAAGACCTCTGGCGAGAAGCGTCCCTACACGCCGCGCGGCGAAGGATTCCGCAAGGATGGCCCGCGCAAGGATTTTGGTTCACGTGACGGCGAACGCAAATTCGACCGGCCGCGCGACGGCGGATTCCGGCGCGACGACGACCGCCCGAAGTTCTCGCGCGGCCCGCGCAAGGAGTTCGGCGAGGGGCGGGATCGCAGCAACGAGAAGCCGTGGGAAAATCGCGAGCGCCGCGACAGCCGCGGGCGTGACGACGCGCGCAAATTCGACAAGCCGCGCTTCGATCGCTCGCGTGATGATCGCGGCGGTGAGGAGCGCCCGCGTTTCTCGCGTTCGCGCGACGAGGGTGCGGGCCGTGGCGCGCGCTCGTTCGACAAGCCCAAGTTCGATCGGCCGCGTGGCGACCGCCCGAAATTCGACCGGCCGCGAGAGGGGAGGGAAGATCGCGGGGATCGTCCGACGTTCCGCCGCCTGCGCGAGGATCGCGACAATGGGTGGCAGGAACATCCGCGCAGCGAGGGACGCAGCGAGCGCTTCAGCGACCGTCCGCGCCGCGACAACGAGGACGACAGCAAGGTGTTCGCCAAGCGTCCGGCGTTCGGCGGGCGCGGCGCTTATCGCGAGCGCAAGCTCGATCCCAACAAGCGCATCTCGCGCCCTGAGCCCGCGCCGAAGAAGGCCGGCGAGCGTATCGCCAAGCTGATGTCGCGCCGGGGCCTCGCCTCGCGCCGCGATGCCGAGGAGTGGGTGACGCAGGGCCGCGTCACCGTCAACGGCCGCGTCATCAACTCGCCGGCGCTCGACGTCACCGAGAACGACGTGGTGACGGTGGACGGCAAGCCGTTGCCGGAGCGCGAGCGCACGCGGCTGTTCCTCTATCACAAGCCGCGCGGGCTGATGACGACGCATTCCGATCCGGAAGGCCGGCCGACGGTGTTCGAGCATCTGCCGGACGGCCTGCCGCGCCTCATCAGCGTCGGCCGTCTCGACTTCAACACCGAGGGCTTGCTGCTGCTGACCAACGACGGCGGCCTCGCACGCGTGCTGGAATTGCCCGACACCGGCTGGCTGCGGCGTTATCGCGCGCGCGCCCATGGCGAGGTCACGCAGGCCCAGCTCGACGCGTTGCGCGACGGCCTCGAGGTCGACGGCGTGAAGTACGGATCGGTCGAGGCGACGCTAGAGCATGACCAGGGCAGTAACGTCTGGATCACCATCGCCATTCGTGAAGGCAAGAACCGCGAGGTGCGCAACATCCTCGGCGCGCTCGGGCTCGAAGTGAACCGGCTGATCCGCATTTCCTACGGGCCGTTCCAGTTGGGCGAGATCGAGGAAGGCCAGGTCGACGAGGTCAAGACCCGCGTGCTGCGCGAGCAACTCGGCGACAAGGTGGCGCAGAAGGCCGGCGCGGAATTCGCGCGCACGGTGGAAGAGGACGCCGGCCCCAAGCTCGGCCGCGACGGCACGCCGCTGCGCTCGAAGAAGGCCAACAAGCTGCGCCCCAAGACCTCCAAGATCGAAGACCGCAAGGGCCGCACCGTCAAGGTGCAACGCACCGGCAGCGATGAAGCGCGCGCTCACAATGAAGCCATCGCGCGCGGCCACCAGCAGCGCCCGAAGCGCGGCTACCACGGCAAGCGCGATTTCACGCCGCGGGATGAGTGATGCGGTGTGTCGAGCGGAGCAGAGCCTTTCATTTCCCTCCCCCCTTGCGGGGGAGGATCAGGGAGGGGGGTGAGCAACGCAATGCCGTGCTCGCGGCCACCCCCACCCCCGACCCCTCCCCGCTGAAGGGGGAGGGGAGCGCGCTGCCTGCGATGCGAGGTTGGTGCGCGTCTTTGATCCTGGTTGGAGCATGATCTGATGCGCGTTGTTGGGGGACGGCTGCGGGGCCGTAACATTGTCGCGCCGGCGTCGCGCGACATTCGGCCGACGGCGGATCGGCTGCGCGAGTCGGTGTTCAATATCTTGATGCACGCCTACGACAACCCCATCGAAGGAGCGCGCGTGCTCGATCTGTTTGCCGGCACCGGCGCGCTCGGCATCGAGGCCTCCTCGCGCGGCGCGAAGTTCACGCTGTTCGTTGACAACGGTGCGGAATCGCGCGCGCTGTTGCGCAATAACGTCGAGGCGCTGGGGCTTGGTGGCGTCACCAAGGTCTATCGCCGCGATGCGACCAATCTCGGCCCGGCCTATCCGGTCGAGCCGTTCGCGCTGGTGTTCCTCGATCCGCCTTACGGCAGGGGGCTTGCCGACAAGGCACTCGCGTCGTTGCGCGACGGCGGCTGGCTGGTGCCCGATGCGTTGCTGGTGGTTGAGGAATCCAGGGCGGCGGCCTTCGCCGCGCCGGATGGCTTTGAGGAACTTGAACGCCGTGCCTATGATGACACCGAGTTCGTGTTCCTGCGCGTAAAGGGATCATGACTCACGAAGCAGCATAGGGAGAGCGACAAGATGGCCAATGCAAAGCCGCAACTGACATGGGATCACGTCCACATTCGCACGCCGGACCCCGAGGCAACCGCGCGGTGGTTCGCCGACATGCTGGGCGCGGAGATCGTGCCGTCGCCGGCGCGTATCGATGTGCGGCTTGGCGGAAACAGCATCTTCCTGACGCCGGTGAGCGCCGGAGACGGCATCAATCCGGCGCCGGTGACGCCATATCAAGGGCTCGATCACTTCGGGCTGGCGGTGCAGGGGCTTGATGCGCTGGTGGCCGATCTGAAAGCGAAAGGCGTGCAGTTCAGCGAGGACGTGCGCCAGGTGCGCCCCGGCCTGCGCGTCTGCTTCATCCGCGGCCCGCACGGCATTTCCATCGAATTGCTGGAGCGGAGCTAATCTCTCCGCGATTGCCAGCCTCAATTGGATGAACTGATATTACAAAAATCGTCGTCCCCGCGAAGGCGGGGACGACTCCTATCATGTTGCGAATTCGCAAAACGAATGTGCGATCGGGCGTTCGGAATGATGCCGACGCTTTCGCCTGTCAGCCAAACGTAAACGCATAAGCGCGCACGCCGGGATCGAGGAATTCGATCGCGAAGGTGTGGTCAGCGATGTCGCCTTTCTGGCGGATGAGTTGATACAGCCGCTCGCCGGTGACGGTCCCGTTGCCGTCGGCATCGGTATCCATACCGTGATCGGCGCCGGGCGGTTTGCCGTCGATGGTGACGCGGAAGCGCACCGGCTTGCCGTCGCTGCCGGGCCCCAGCACCAGATGCAGGTCGCGGGCGTGGAAGCGATAGACGATACCGCCGCCGGGCGCATCCAGCGAGGCGCGCTCGTTGGCGATGGTCCAGTCGCCGGTCAGGCCCCAGGCATTCAATTCGTCGACGCTGGCCTGATAGGTGTGGCGCATGTCGCGCACCGCGCCGCCGGGCGAGACGAAATTCTCGGCGCGCGCGTAGCCGAGATAAGTCTCCGGCGACTTGACTTGATTCATGTCCGGGGCGGCCTCGGCGCCCGTCGCGCTGACGTTGACGAGGTCGGCGGTTTTCAGCTTGTGGCCGGCCTGCGACAACAGCAGTTGAATGATGCGCTCGGATTCGTCGTAGTCGCCTTCGCCGAAATGATGGTGGCGGATACGGCCTTCGGCATCGATGAAGTAATGCGCGGGCCAGTAGTTGTTATTGAACGCGCGCCAGATCTTGTAGTTGTTGTCGATCGCCACCGGATAATCGACCTTGAGATCGGTTACTGCCTTCTTGACGTTACCGATGATCTTCTCGAAGGCGAATTCCGGCGCGTGCACGCCGATCACCACGAGACCCTGGTCCTTGTACTTGTCGGCCCATGCGCGGACGTAAGGCAGCGCGCGCAGGCAGTTGATGCAGGAATAGGTCCAGAAATCGACCAGCACGACCTTGCCCTTGAGCGCCTCGCGCGTCAGCGGCGGCGAGTTCAGCCATTCCACCGCGCCGTCGAGCGAGGGCATTGTGCCCTCCACCGGCAGCATGTCGGCCATCGCGTCGGGTTCGGCGCTCGCGGTCTTTGACTTGTCGCTCGTCATTGCCGTGTTGACGGCAGTGTCGGTCTTGGTCATCGCCGGGCCGGACGCCGCGCGGAATTTGTCGAGCAGTCCCTGTTCGATGCGGTTGGTGCCTGCGAGCGAGACTTGCGTGAGGAGGCCGGTGTCGAGCCCCAGCGCAATCGCGCCGACCGCCACCAGCACCAGCGCGCCGAGCCCGCGCCGGACCCACTCACCGACGCCGAGCGAGCGCTTCATCGCTGCGAACAATTTGCCGCCGACCAGCAGCGCCAGTGCCAGTGACGTCGCCGCGCCCGCGGCATAGGCGGCGAGCAGCAGCGAGGTGCCGACGCTCGCGCCTTGCAGCGCCGCGCCGGTGAGGATCAGCCCGAGGATCGGCCCGGCGCATGGCGCCCACAACAGGCCGGTGGCGACGCCGAGCAGCAGCGACGAGCCGACATGGCTCTGCGCGCTGCCGCTCGGGTCGGAGGCGGAATTGGAGAGCTTCGCGCCAAGCGTCACCAGCGGCGCAGTCAGACGTTCGGCCAGCGAGGGGAACAGCAGCGCGACGCCGAACACCGCGAGCAGCGCGATGGCGGCGAAGCGCGCATACTGGTTGGCGGCCACCGCCCAGCCGCCGGCGACTGAGGCCAATGTCGCCACCAGCGCGAAGGTCAGCGCCATGCCGATCAGCATCGGCAGGCCGTTCTTCAGGAACGGGCGGTCCGCTCGGGCGAACACGAACGGCAGGACGGGCAGGATGCAGGGGCTGACGATGGTGAGGACGCCGCCGAGATAGGCGAGCAGGAAAAGGATCATCGAAAAAGGTCTCCGTGGCGGCACGCCGTTGGGGGCGTTCGTAGACAAGGACGAGTGCTCGCTCCCTTTCGTTTCGCGCGCGGCCCGCCATTCACAGGAATGTGCGAATGGCGTAATCGGCGCCGATCGTAGCACGGCCGCGGCCGGCGATGGGTGTTCCCGTGTCCTGGCTGGTGCCTTAATGGCTTGACAGTGCGGGGGCCCTCACTATCGTCCCGGCGAAATGGCGCTCGTTCGCCCCAATTCAATGTATTTTCGAAAGCCTGCCCGATGGACGATGTGATCCGCCCCATCCTGACGCCGCCCGGCGGCGAGAAGAAAGTGCTGCTGCATTCGTGTTGCGCGCCGTGCTCCGGCGAGGTGATGGAGGCGATGCTGGCCTCCGGCGTCGATTACACCATCTTCTTCTACAATCCGAATATCCATCCGGAGAAGGAATACCTCCTTCGCAAGGACGAGAACGTGCGCTTCGCCGAGAAGCACAACGTGCCGTTCGTCGATGCCGATTATGACAAGGACAACTGGTTTGCCCGCGCCAAGGGCATGGAGTGGGAGCCGGAGCGCGGCGCCCGCTGCACCATGTGCTTCGACATGCGTTTCGAGCGCACCGCGCTTTATGCGCATGAGCATGGCTTCCCGGTGATGACGTCGTCGCTCGGCATCTCGCGCTGGAAAAACATGGCGCAGATCAACGATTGCGGCAAACGCGCTGCCGGCCGCTACGATGGCCTGAGCTATTGGGACTACAACTGGCGCAAGGGTGGCGGCGCGGCGCGGATGATCGAGATCAGCAAGCGCGAAGAGTTTTACCAGCAGGAATATTGCGGCTGCGTCTATTCCTTGCGCGACACCAACGCGCATCGCCGCGCCATGGGCCGCGCCCCGATCGAACTCGGCGTGCAATATTACGGCCGCACCACGCCGCCCGAAGGCGGCGAGTAACGTCGCACTGGGTGGGTCGCGCCGGCGTCAGACCGTCCGGTAGCCGCCGTCCGCCATCACGATCGATCCGGTGACATAGGCCGACAGATCCGAGGCGAGGAAGATCGCCGGGCCGACGATGTCTTCCGGCTGGCCGGCGCGGCCGAGCGGCGTGTGATCGATGAAGGTCTTGATCATCTCGGGATGATTGGCGCGGGCATTGGCGTTGATCGCGGTTTCGATCAGCCCCGGCCCGATGGCGTTGACGCGCACGCCGTCCTTGCCGAGTTCGGCGGCGAGTGCGCGGGTGAAGCCGAGCACGCCGTGCTTCGACGCCGTATAGGCCGGCGAACTCGGCGTCCGCACATGCACGAACGACTGGATCGAGCCGAGGTTGACGATGCGCCCCTTGCTGGCGCGCAGCGGCGCGAGGAACGCGTGCGTCACATTGAAGACGCCGTTGAGATTAACGCCGATGATGTCGTCCCATTCGCGCGCGACAGTCTCGGCGTCGCCGCCGATGCCGCTGCGGCGGGTGATGCCGGCATTGTTGACCAGGATCGAAACGCGGCCAATCTCGTCGGCGATGTGTTTGGCAATAGCGTTGCAGTCGGCGCGGTTGCTCACGTCGAGCGCGAAGCCATCGGCCTTGCCGCCCGCGGTCTTGATCTGCTTCGCCGTCTCTTCCGCTGCCGAAGCGTCGATATCCAGCGCCACGATGCGCGCGCCTTCGCGGGCATAGCCGAGCGCGATGGCGCGGCCGATGCCGGCGCCCGCGCCGGTGACGACGGCGATGTGATTCTGGAGCAGGGCCATGGACGTTTCCTCGTGATGGACGTTGCCGCGATGCGGTCCGCCGTTATGGATCTCAGGCCGCGGAGGACGATGAGCAGATATTCCGCGACCCAGTGCCGCATTGTTTGAGGCGGCTCAAAGAAGGCTGATGGTTCGGTTCTAACATGCAGGTCGGGTTCCGGTAGCCTCGTTTGCGAATGCCAGAATTGAAGACCTCTCCGTGAAGCCCGATGTCGTATCGATGCGAAGGAGCGATCCATGCAGACCCGCCAGATCATGACGCAAAACGTCATCACCGTATCGCCCGAAACGTCCGTGGCCGATGCCGCCAGGACAATGCTCGATAACCGCATCAGCGGCCTCCCGGTAGTCGACAACGGCAAATTGGTCGGCATCGTCACCGAGGGGGATTTTCTACGTCGCGCGGAGATCGGCACCGAGCGCAAGCGGCCGAGCTGGCTGCAATTCATTCTCGGCAGCGGCCGTGAAGCGGCGGACTACGTGCAGGCGCACGGGCGCAAGGTCGCGGACGTGATGACGCGCGATCCGGTGACGGTGAGCGAGGAGACCTCGTTGCAGGATCTCGTCGCGGCCATGGAAGCGCATCACGTCAAGCGATTGCCGGTGATGCGGGAGGGGCGGCTGGTCGGCATCGTCACCCGCGCCAATCTGCTGCGGGCGATCTCGACCTTGGCGCGGGATGTCACCGGCCCCACCGCCAGCGACGAGGACATCCGGGCGCGGCTGATGGTCAAACTGATGGAGGCGGACTGGCGGCCCGCCGGATTGCAGGTCACGGTGCGCGACGGTGTCGCCCATCTGCATGGCATCATCATGGACGAGCGGGCGCGGCAAGCGGCCATCGTCGCGGCGGAAACCACGCCCGGCGTTACGGCGGTGCGCGATCATCTTGTCCTGATCCGCAACTGGTCCGGCTTCTACACATTGTCGCCCGAGGACAAGGCCGCGCGCGACAACGCCGGCTGACGCGCGGTGCGCGATCGGCGTTATGCGAACGAAGCTACGCCCTCGATCTCGATCAGCATTTTCGGATCTGGCAGCGCCTGCACCACGCAGGTTGTGCGCGCGGGGTAGGGCGCGGGGCCGAACGCC